>JANQKV010000065.1 GCA_028280945.1 Opitutaceae bacterium | reverse complement strand
GGAATGGTCCCCCCGCCCTCGGCACGTGGCATTTCAACAACCATACCGTACGCACGGATCGCTGGCGTTACCTGCGGTGGAATCATGGCGGGGAAGAGCTCTACGATCACGACGCGGATCCTTACGAATGGTATAACCTGCTGCATTCGTCCAACGCCGCCCGCGCCGCCGATCTCGACCTCCCGGCCATCGTTGCCGAACTCCGCAGCCACTTCCCCGCCATCAACCGCACCCCCGAGGAAGGCCAAGCTCACTTTGCCGGACGAAGTATCAGGTGACAGGTAACAAGTAACAAAAGGACCCCAGTCCCGATTTTTCACAATTTCCATGCCTCCCATCAGATCTTTGCTACTTGGCACCTGCTACCTGTTACTTGGCTGCTTTGCCTTCGGGGCAAAGCAGCCCAACATCATCATTATTCTCGCCGATGATCTCGGTTACGGTGACTTGAGCTGCTACGGACAAACCGCCTTTCCGTCACCCCATCTGGACAGGCTGGCTTCCCGAGGCATGCGCTTTACCGATGCCTACTCGGGGTCGCCGGTGTGTGCGCCTTCGCGGTCGGTATTGCTGACCGGCCAGCACGCAGGCCAAACATGGATTCGGGGAAACTTCCGCCGCGGGTTGGATCCCGCCGCCGTTGCCCTGCGCGAGGAGGATACGACGATCGCCGAGATCCTGCAGAATGCCGGCTACAACACCGCGATGATTGGCAAATGGGGACTGGGTGAAGCCGAGGGCAACGGCACCGCCGGTCTGCCCCGGCGGCAAGGCTTCGACTACTTCTGGGGTTACCTGAACCACTGGCACGCCCACAACTCCTGGCCCACGTTCATCTGGCGCAACGAAGAGCGAGTCGAATTGCGCAACGCCGTCCCCGACGAGGACCACCGCGGCGCGGGAGCCGCCACCGTGAAAGTGGATTTCATCCCTCGGCTGACCCAGGATGAGTCGGTTGCGTTCATCGAAGGCCAGGCTGACGCCGAGGAACCGTTTTTCCTCTATGTGGGCCTGACCCCACCCCACGCCAACAACGAACGCAAACCCATGGGACTCGAGGTCGAAAACGAAGAGGCTTTCGCCGACGAGCCCTGGCCGGTCGCCCAGCAGCGTTGGGCTGAATTGGTTCAGATCGTGGACCGTTCCGTCGCCAGCGTGGTGGATGCCGTTGAGCGCATCGGCGAAACCGAAAATACGCTTATTCTTTTCTCGTCCGACAACGGTCCGCACCAGGAAGTCGGCGGCAACCCAGCTTTCTTTAACTCATCGGGCAGCCTGCGCGGCTTCAAGCGCTCCGTCTATGAAGGCGGCATTCGTGTGCCCACCATCGCCGTGTGGCCGGCGCAGATTCCCGCCGGGGTGACGAGTGACCTGCCCTGGTCATTCGAGGACATTCTGCCCACTCTCGCTTCCGCCGCGGGGGAATCCGGCGCCATCCCGGGCCACGTCACCGGCCTTGACCTGACTCCCGCATGGCGGGGCGAAAAGCAGCCTGCTGCTCGTGAACGCTTCCTTTTCTGGGAGTTCCATGAACGCAAATACGTGCAAGCGGCGCGGCGCGGGGAGTGGAAGGCCGTGCGCCCCAATCTGGACGGGCCCCTGGAGCTGTTCCACTTGCCGAGCGATCCCGGCGAGTCCCGCAACCTCGCGGCCAAGCACCCAGAACTGGTGGCGGAGTTTGAAACCTTTTTCACCTCCGCCCGATTGGAAAACCCTAACTGGATCCCCGGCGACAGACGCACCCGATGAGCGAGGAAACGGCAACGCGCGCCGAGACCGAGGACCAAAACGCCGCTCCAAAACAGGCAAAGTGGTCCACCATTTTTATCCTCTGCTCGATGTGGGCGGGGCTGGTGGTGACCGAAAACATCTCGGGCAACCTGCTGCCCACCACGATCCGAACCTTCACCGAAAACGCGTTCATCATCGGGCTCATCATCGCGCTCAATCCACTCTTCGGTTTCATCGCCAATCCGCTGGTCGGAATCCTCAGCGACAAGATCTGGACCCCCATCGGACGCCGCGGTTTTTTCCTGGTGACCTGCGCGCCCATCGTCGGCTTCTGCCTCGTTTTCGTACCGGAGTCGGCAAGCCTGATTCAGTTGGTCATCCTCGTAACCACGTATCAGTTTTTTCAGGACGTGCTGTGGGGTTCGGACCACCCGTTGCTGGCCGATCTGATCCCGCCCTCCATGCGCACTTTTGTGGCTGGCCTCATGCTGATGTCGGCCCAGGCCACCGGCTGGTTGTTCAACCGCTACGGCATGGGGTTCATCCTGGAAGAGTTTGGTGACAGCGTGCTCTACACCATCGGGGGAATCTGCCAGGTGGCGATGGTCTCCTTGCCGGCGCTGTTCCTGAACGAAAGAAAAGTCATACCCAAGGCGCGTCCGCCCCTGACTCCGGCCCGTTACGTAAAGGATTTTTTGGGTGATCCCATTCTCCGTCGCTTCGGTGGCCTCGGCTTCACCCAATATCTTTTCCAAAACATCCTGCAGGGATTTTTCGTGTTGTTCGCGGTCGACACCCTGCTGATTTCCCGAGGCGAATTCGGGCGCATCTGGAGCTGGATGCCGGCACTGAATTTCTTTTTGGCCATCCCTATCGGCATCATCGCGGAAAAATACCTGCCCAAGCAAATTGCGCTCATCTGTGGTTATTGCAGCATGCTCACCTGCTGCGTGCTGGGATGGTTCGCGGAAGGCGCCGATGACCTGCTGCCGGTGTTCCTGTTCTTTGGTCTGGGTCAATTGGTCAGCGGTGTATGCCAAAAGGCTTATCTGACCGAATTTATCCCCCGCGACATCATTGGCCAAATCAGTGGGGCCTATAACATCTGCATGGCCTTGGGCCGCACCGTCGCCGCCGCCGGCGGCGGCGCATTGATCGCACTCTTCGGCAACAACTACCGGGTGATCTTTCCCATCGGTTTCGTTTTTGGCCTCCTGTCCGTCTACCTCGTCTGGGGCATCAAGGACGTGCGTTTCGCCGAACGCCAAGCCGCGAAAAAAGCTGGCTGAAACCGTTCTTTACAGGAGCAAACAGAGTTTAGCAGAGCCACTCCTCTGCTTCCCTCGGTTCTCTCCTCTAAGAAAAAACACCTTCCTTTCCTTCGTTACCTTTTGTGAAAACCTCGCTGCCTCTCCATCTTTTTGCGCTTTTTAGTGCCTTTTCGTGGGCAGTTCTTTCCGTAGCCAGCGCCTCCATTCAGCCTTACCCACTGCCCGATCCCAGCCTGCGGTCGCCCCACTACGAGGTCACGCTCACTCAAGGCGACAACAAGTCGGCAAGCCCGGTGCTCTTTACCCGGGCGCAGCAGATTGCGACGAATCCACACGACGACACATCGTGGACGAGTTTCGCCTTCGAAGGGGCGGTAACAGTCACGGTAAGGGCCACGGCTGGACCAGTTACAAAAGCCCGCGTCCTCCCATCATCCCGCGGAATCACGCCCGACCTGCACTCGGACGGCAGCCTTTCGTTCATTCTCGACCGCCCGGGCCAATTTGCCGTCGAGATTAACGGCCGCCTCGACGCCCACCCGCTGCTCATCTTCGCCGATCCTCCTGAGACCGACATTCCCGACCGTAATGCTCCAAACGTGCGCTGGTTCGGCCCGGGCGTCTACAACCTGGGCAATGAAACCCAGCCCGTCGCGGCGGGCGACATCATCTATCTCGCTCCCGGCGCCTTGGTTTACGGACTGTTCAAAGGGGCAAATGCTCCCGACGTCCAACTAACCGGTCGTGGCATTCTCGCCGGCTCGGTTTATCCGCCCAATCCACCCAACACCTACACCGCTCCCCACCTGTTCGAACTACGGGGGGATAGTGACCGCGTGCGTGTCGAGGGCATCACTTTCCTCAACTCGCCCCACTACAACCTACTCCTGCGCGGCCGCGAACACCACGTCTCCAACATAAAGATGATCGCCTGGTGGTGGAGCACCGATGGACTCGGCATCGGCGCAGACAGCATTGTCGAGGACAGTTTCTTCAAGGTCAGCGACGATACGTTCAAACTCTACTACGATGGCATGATCGTGCGCCGAAATGTCGTCTGGCAGATGGACAACGGCATGGTCTTCCAGCTGAGCTGGAACCTGAACACCAATGCCTCCGGCATCCGCGTCTCCGACATCGACGTCATCCGTGTCGAACACTACCGCGACGCCAACAACCGGGCAGTCTTCGGCTCCATCCACGGCGGATCGGCCGACCTTTCCGACTTCGTTTTCGAGGACATTCGGATCGAGGGGCCCATCTTCCGACTGGTGAAACTGACTGCCTTGCAAACGTCATGGTCGCGCTCGCCCACCTCGGGAACCATCCATGGCCTGCTTTTCCGCGATATCGAGGTCGAGGGGCCGGTATTGCAATCCAACGAAATCAAGACCCTGGAGGACACAGGACGGTTCGAGGACATCACATTCGAAAACCTGACCATCGGCGGCAAAGTCATCACCGCCCCCGTTCAGGCCAACTTCGACATCGATCCCAACAGTACCTCCAACATCCGGTTCACCCCCTGACCCATCCATTTCTCTCCCAACCGCCCGAAGCCAGTGCCAGCGGATCTTTCTCCTTCTCTTTCTCCCAACCGCCGAGCAGCACGCTCACCCTGACGAAAGATAAGGATAAGGAGGAAAGATAAAGAGCGGCTCCTTCATGCTGATGAAAACCCCGTCCCTCCTCTGTGCCCTCAGCGTAATCTGCGGTTCAGTCCTCTCCGCGTCCGAGACGTCGGATTCCGTTGCGATCCAGCTCGGTCGCACCGCCGTGGAGGAAGCGCTGAACGGGCAGGAGTTGCCCATTATCATCGACATCGATCCCAGCAATTGGCCGAAATCCCAATCTTACGAGGTGAGCGCCCACAAAAAAATGGGCAAATCGGTCGGCATCTACGCGACTGACGAATTTGGCGTCATGTATGGGCTGTTCTCGTTGGCAGACCGCATCACCCACGAGGGGGTCGACCGCGTCCTGCAATCCACGAACCTCTACGGAACACCCCATCACGATTTCCGCGCCATCAAATTCAACCTGCCATGGGACGCCTACCGGACCAATCCCGCCATCACCCAGCACTACGAGATCTGCCGCGATCCCGCCTACTGGGAGGCCTTCCTCAATATGATGGCACGCAATCGCTTCAACGCGCTTACGCTCTGGAACCTGCACCCATGGCCCTTCCTGATCCGGGCCGAGAATTTTCCCGAGGCTTGCTCCTTCACTGACGAGGAATTGGCCGAATGGCAGACGCTGTTTCGGACCATTTTCCGCCTCGCCAAGGAGCGCGGCATCGAGACCTACCTCGTCAACTGGAACATCTTTGTTTCCCCCGCCTTTGCCGAACATCACGGCTGGTCGAACCGCGCCAACATCACCACCGCCCGCGGTTTCACCGCCGAGCAGCAGGAAATGGTGCTGCGCTACAACCGCGAGTCCGTCACCCAGGTCCTCAACGAATACCCCAACCTGACCGGCATCGGTCTGAGTCTTGGCGAGGCCATGGGCGGCGTCACCGCCGAGTTTCGCCAGCAATGGGTGCTCGATGCCATCGTCGCCGGCGTACAACAGGCCGATCGCCCGGCGCGCCTGATCCACCGCGTGCCGTTCTCCGCCGGTCTCTCCAACGGCGGCACCACCAGCCGCCCAACCGAAGAGCTGACCCGCAACGCCCTCGAATCCATCGCAGGTGTCGAAACGCCTATCATCATTGAGACCAAGTTCAATTGGTCGCACGCCCATTCTTCGCCCAAGTTGATCAAGGTCCACGGCGGTTCACTCTCCGACGCCTACGCCAACCCGGCACCGGAAAACTTCCGCATGGCGTGGATGATGCGCAACGAAGACTTCTTCTTCCTGCGCTGGGGCGAACCCGATTTCGTCCGCGAAGTCATCGCCCGCAATTCCGATCCCGCCTCTACCAATGGCTACTTCATCGGCAGCGAGTGCTACATTCCCGCGCTCGACTACTTCACCAAAGCCGAAGACCGTCCCTGGGACTACGCATTTGAACGCCAGTGGCTGTTCTACGAAGTCTGGGGCCGTCTGCTCTACGATCCAACCACCCCAGATAGTGTCTTCGTGCGCTCCTTCATCAATCGCTACGGGCCGGATATCGGTCCCCTCCTGTTCAACGCCTGGCGGCACGTGTCGCGTGTGCCCCTGCGCCTGACCTCGTTTGTCGACATCAACAACGACAAGAGTTTCTATGCCGAAGGCTTCCTCGCCCGCGAAGGCATCGACTCCTCCGAATTCCTCTCGCTCGAGATGTTGATGGCCAAGGACACCCTCGATCCCGCTTACGAATCCATCAGCGACTACGTGGACCGAGTGGTGAGCAACGCCGGCTGGGACGCGAACCTGCTCACGCCGGTGGCGCTCGCCGAGTTGGTTTCCTCCGAGGCTTCCTCAGCCTATCGCGGAATCGATCCGCTTTGGCTGGAATCCAGCAATGAAGCCCTGCGCCAGGAAACCACCGACATCATGATGTGGGCTCAACTCGGCTGGTATTTCTCGACCAAACTGAAGGCAGGCGTGG
This sequence comes from Opitutaceae bacterium, assembly GCA_028280945.1. Classification (GTDB taxonomy): domain Bacteria; phylum Verrucomicrobiota; class Verrucomicrobiia; order Opitutales; family Opitutaceae; genus Actomonas. The sequence goes on along the minus strand of JANQKV010000065.1, from coordinate 46,319 downwards.
ACCTTGCGCTCTTTCAGCACACCGGCGACGAATCTCTCCGCACCTCCGCCCGCGAGCACATGGCGGCCGGCGTTCGCCACTGGAAAGATCTGGCTCAACTCGGCGACCGGATCTACCGCGAAGTTCCCCTCACCCACCTCCACTACTATTATGAAGGCGATCCGATGTGGGCGCGCCACGGACCGGAAAAAGAGGCCATATTCCGCCGCGATTTCAAAGACCACATCTTCTCATGGTCACGCCTGCTCCCGTTCGTCGAAGCCGACCTTGATTTCATCGAAAACGCAATCCCCGCCACCGCCGTAGAAATACCCCCCGACAACCCTCCACCGCATGAAAACCCGTAACTCCTGCCTGATCTGCGTGCTGCTAGCATTCGTCATTGATCATTCGTCATTGGTCATTGCTGCGCCAGCCGCCCCTCGCGTCATCGTCCTCGCTGACATGGGCAATGAGCCGGACGAGGAGCAACAGATGGTTCATTTGCTGCTCTACGCCAACGAGCTCGACATCGAAGGCCTCATTGCCGTGACCGGAAAATTCCTCCGCAAGGACCCGCAGCCCGAGCTCTTTTTTCATCTCATCGACGGCTATGACCGCGTCGTCGAAAACCTGCGTCTTCACGCCGAAGGCTGGCCCTCCGCAGGCGAACTTCAGGCTACCGTCGCCGCCGGCCAACGACGCTATGGTATCGCCGATGCGGGTCCCGGTCGCGCTTCCCCCGGCTCCCGATTGATCGAAAAAATCCTGCTGCGCGATGATCCTCGACCGGTGCACATCATCATCAACGCCGGCAGCAATACCCTCGCCCAAACCCTGCTCGATCTGGAGGAACGCCTGCCCGCGGAGGAGTTTGCCGCAGTTCTCGCGAAAATCCGCGCTTTCGAAAACGGCGCCCAGGACAACGCCGGAGCTTGGATCGTCAACCGCTGGCCCGCGGTCCACTGGATTCGTTCCAACTACCAAACCTATGCCTATGGCGGTCCCAGCATCGATGGCGGCGAGGACAACCGCGGCCGGCGCAACGAACTCGGCCCCTACACGTGGGCGCCTTACGAATACTCAGGACTGGGCCAACACCAATGGGCACTCATGCACCTGAAGGGCAACCATGGCCCGCTCATGGAGCGGTGGCCGATTCGGCAATTCCCTCGCGGTGGCGTGTCCTTTCTCGAAGGCGGCGGCACCATTCCCTTCCTGCGTCTCCTGCCGAATGGCCTGAACAACCCCGACGAGCCCACGTGGGGCGGCTGGGGAGGCCGCTACGGTGATACTCGCACCAGAAATGTCTGGTCCAAGCACCGCGATGTGCGCGTCGATGAAGAGAAATACGGCGACTTCCACATGTTTGATGAGCTCAACGACACGTGGACCGACCCGGAATCCGGCACGACCTATACCGAACACAACTTCGCTCCGGTCTGGCGTTGGCGTGATGCCTTCTTTCGTGATTTTGCTGCGCGCGCCGATTGGTGCCTTAACGATTTCGACCACGCCAATCACGCACCGGTCATCCACGCCGCCACCGCCACCCGCAATGATGATACCATCAACCTCTCGGTCGAGGTCTCTGATCCCGATCGAAACTCCCTGCACGTAACCTGGTGGATCTACCCCGAAGCCGGTACCTATCGTGGCGAAACCACCGGACTCATCACCAACGCCCACTCGAACCATGCAACGATTACCCTCCCGCCGGACTTGGGTGACAACACCCTGCATGTGATTCTGGAAGTCACCGACTCCCCTCGAGAAGGTGAACATCCCATGACCTCCTACCAACGGCTGATCATCGGGAAGAGCAAATAATCGCCCTCTTTCTCTTTCCTCTTTATCATTATCTTTCTCTTGATTGCCCTGGATCGCTGCTGCTGGGAGAAGGAATAATGAGAAAGACCCGCCTCATGCCTCGCCCCAACGTACTACCTTTAACTTTTTATTTCATCCTTGCGGCGACAGTCGCCACCGCCCGCCCGCCCAACGTTGTGCTCATCATGGCCGACGACGTCAGTTGGGAGGCATTCGGTTCCTACGGCGGGGAGGACTACCGCACGCCCCACTTGGATCGTCTGGCGGCCGGGGGCATGCGGTTCAACCACGCCTACTCCACGCCGATTTGCACGCCCTCCCGGGTGATGTTGATGACCGGCAAACACAACTTCCGCAACTACACCCATTTCGGACGACTCGCCACCGGCGAGCACACCATCGGCCACCTCATGCAGGAAGCCGGCTACCGCACCGCCATCGCCGGCAAGTGGCAACTGAACGGCATTCACTACCCCGAACTGTTCTCCGATGCCCTTGATCCGATGCGCCCGCTCCACGCCGGGTTTGACGAAACCTGCCTTTGGCAGGTCACTCGCCACAAGCACCTCAATCGCGGCGGCGGCGAACGCTTCTGGAGTCCTCCCTTGGAGATCAACGGCAAGATGGTGTCCATGGAGGAAAACTCCGGTCTCTACGGACCCGACATCATGAGTGGATTCCTGCTCGATTTCATGTCCCGGCATCAAGATGAACCGTTTTTCGTCTACTACCCCAGCAACCTTGTGCACGACCCGTTCGTGCCCACTCCTGATACCATTGGTGACGCGCCCCGCGACCAATCCGCCAACCAGGAGCCCGACGATCCTGCCGCGAAAAAAGCCAACTTTGTCGCCATGGTCGAATACCTCGATCAGATCGTCGGTCGCTTCGTGAAACGCCTCGAGGAAATCGGCCAACTCGACAACACCTTGATCATTTTCACGGCGGACAATGGCACCGACACCAAAATCACCTCACGCTGGCAGGGCCGCGATATTCGCGGCGGCAAGGGTGGCCAAACCAACCGGGGGACAAACGTGCCCTTCATCGCTTATTGGCGCGGCCAAATTCAGCCCGGCACCGTCACCAATGAACTGGTCGATTTCACCGACATCTATCCGACCCTTGCCGAGTTGGCCGGCCACGATATCGCGTTCCCCGAAACCATCGATGGGCTCAGTCTGGTACCGGTATTCAAAGGACAGCCGGGCCGGCCGAAGCACTTCGTCATGTCCCACTACCAACCCTATTGGGGCCGCGGCAAATTTCCGGCCCAGGTCTTTGTCCGCACGAGTGAACACAAGCTGTATGGCGACAATCGATTTTACGACATGACGGCGGATCTCGACGAGGCCCACGACCGGTCCGGAAACCTTGATGAATCCCAACAGGAGGTGCGCGACTTCCTCCGCAGCGTGCTCGACGAAGCTCCCCCCGTTCCGGCCGACGATTCCGGCCGCCCCATCTATCCCTACTGGCCTCGGATCGATCCTACTGACTAAGCCGGCAATTCACTCCAACTGAGTTTTACAGAAACGCCAGGTGTCGGGCGTAAAGCCCGACCCACCCCAGGGGAACAGCTTCCTTGTGGGTCGGGCTTTACGCCCGACAATCAGTTATCGTTCCACTCAGCCGGTTCTTTCACAGAAGGGAGCTGAGAGCTGCAGAGACCACTCCATCGAGTTTTCTCTTCACGCGGGCTATCCCAGGCTAACGGGCACATTGGCGGAGCCTTAACTTCGTTCTCTTTGTTGCCTTCCGTAGGGGAAAGCCGTGCCTCTCCGCTCGGCTTTCCCCTGCTCCCTCCTTGTGAAAAGCGCCTCCTGCTATCCCCACCATGCGCTCCTTATTCTACTTCTTGCTCCTTTCTGCTCTCTTCGTTAGCCGTCCTGCGGTCTTTGCCGCGGACGCCTACCTCTTCGCCCACATGACCAAGGCCGATTACGGCAGGCTTTATTATTCGGTGAGCACCGACGGGCTCCACTGGACACTGCTCAACAACGGCGAGCGCGTAATGGACGAGACCTACCGCGGCCACCCGGATATCATGCAGGGGTCCGACGGCATCTACTGGCTGGTGGGCGTGCGGGAGCCCGACAACCCCGGTGTCATTTTCTTTTCGTCCTCTGACCTGATCTCGTGGAAGGCCGGGCCTGAACTCGATGCCAATCACTTCAACGTCGGCGAACGCACGGGCGGCATCCCGTCACTCGGCGCCCCCAAGTTGTTTTGGGATGACGTCTCGAATCTCTTCTATCTCACCTGGCACGCCGCCCGCCGAAACCGACCGGAAAACATGGTGGATGGCGTGAAGGAGCACCTTTGGTCCGACATGCGCACCTTTGTCATGACCTCACCCGACCTTGTCGAGTGGTCCCAGGCTCGACGCCTTTTTCAATACGACATGGCCACGATCGACGTGATTATTCGCGAAGAAAATGGGACCTACTACGCCATCCTCAAGGACGAGAAATACCCCACCTTCGACCACGCCACCGGCAAGGCCATTCGCATTGCCTCAAGCGAATCGCCCCTCGGGCCTTGGACCGAACCCGGCCCGCCCATCACCTCCAATTATCACGAAGCGCCCACCTTGATCCCCAATGCCGGCCAATCCGGTTGGCTCCTTTACCACGAGCAGTATCCGGGAATACAATACGGCATCTCCACCGCCCGCACCCTCGCGGGCCCGTGGTATGAAATGTGGGTCCAAACCTACGACGTGCCCGCTGAAGCGCGCCACGGCTGCATGCTCGCCATCCCTCGCGAACTCTACGACGGCCTGCTCGCCGCCTACCCCTCAGCCCCCAAACCCGATCCTCAAGAGTGACCCGCTCCCAATCATACTCGTTCTCCTTCTCATACTCATAATCCCCAAAACCCCGACCGGTTCGGAATTTGAGAACAAGTAAGAGTAAGGAAGCGATTCAGTCCAACCGCATCCGCGCCAATCTGCGAAATCTGCGGTTCATTATTTTATCTAACCCCGATGCAAGACCTCCGCTCCTTCTTACTTCTGACTTCCTCTTTCTTACTTGGTTTTTCCGCCGTCGCGGAAAAACCCAACATCCTCTTCATCCTCGCCGACGACCTGGGGTGGAGCGACACCACACTCTACGGCACGAGCGATTTCTACGAGACGCCACACCTTGAGAACCTGCGTGATCGCGGCATGCTCTTCACCAACGCCCACACCGCGTCGCCCATCTGTTCGCCCACTCGCGCGAGCATTTTCACCGGAGACTACCCCGGGCGCCACGGCATTACTCAAGCTCGAGGCCACCTCGCCGCCATTCGCTTCACCAGCACGTTGGCCGACGACGCCCGCCCCACCGACCCCGCCCAACAACTCCTGACGGCCACCCGGCTGCCTCCCACCACCGTCACCTTGGGCGAGGTATTCAAGGCGGCCGGATACACGACCGCCTACTTCGGCAAGTGGCATCTTGGCGACGGGGAATTTGGTCCCGACCACGAAGGGTTCGACCTGACGATTCCGCTCAACGCCAACGGCATGATCGATCGCAGCTACTTTGCCCCCTGGGGCATCGACGACGCGTCCGACGCGGCGCTTCCGGCTGAGGACGGCGAGCATGCAGATGACCGCATAGCAACGGAACTGGTTTCGTTTCTTGAGCAACAAGCAGCCAACGAAGAACCGTTCCTCGCATTCTACGGGACGTTCTCGATCCACTCCCCGTGGTCCTCCAAAGCCAATCTGACTGCCAAGTATGCCGCCAAAGCGGTTGATCGCGTCCACGCCGCTCAGCACCACCCGGTCTATGCCGCCATGGTGGAGTGCCTCGACGACGTGGTGGGCAAACTCGTTTCTGCCCTCCACGCGACCGGCATGGCGGAAAACACCATCGTTGTCTTCTTCTCCGATAACGGCGGCAACACGTGGGCGCCGCCGCGTACGGAACCCACGGGCTACGCCCACATTCCCGGCACCAGCAATCACCCGTTGCGAGCGGGCAAAGGTTCGATTTACGAAGGTGGAACCCGCGTGCCGTTGATCGTCTCCTGGCCCGGCCGCATCGCAGCGGGGAGCACCTCGGATGCGTTGTTTGGCAGCACTGACTTTTTTCCCACCCTCCTGTCTCTTTGCCAAATCGAGCACCCTCGCGGGACGGCTTGTGATGGGGTGGATCAATCACCCGTGTTGCTGGGAGATTCTGATACCGAACGATCCGAGTGGTTTACCTATTACCCTCACTACACCCGCTACATGCGGATCGGCCCGGTCGCCGCGCTGCGCGATGGCGACTGGAAACTTGTTCGCCACTTCTTCAACGGCCGCGACCAGCAGGATGTCTACGAACTCTACAACCTCGCTACCGACATTGGCGAAACCAGCAACCAGGTCACCCGCTGGCCCGACCGGGCCGACGCGATGCAAAATCGCCTGACCGAATTGCTCGACTCGCTGGGCCAGCCGTTGCCCGTCTCCAACCCTCGCTACGTCGGCGCCCGTCCAACCCAGTCTCACTGAGCTGGAGCAGATATTTCCTGCTAAGTTATCCCCGAAACCCGGGATAATGTTACGATCATCAGCTTTACCTTGTCGTGCCGAAGCACTCTGGGTTGAGGCAAGATCCGTATCCTCAATAATCGATCACCCATGTCCCCACCTCACTCGTTTTTGACGGATCGTTGCCGGATTTACGTGCCGTTGATCTGGGCGATGCTGCTGAGCATTGCCCACGGCAGCACTCCCAATGTCGTGATAATCTTCACGGACGATCAGGCCTACGGTGACGTGGGTGTCTACGGCGCTCCCAACCTCGAGACACCACGCCTCGATCGCATGGCGTCCGAGGGCCTGCGCTTCACCGACTTTTATGTCACGACGTCCGTTTGCAGTGCCTCGCGAGCAGCTCTGCTGACCGGTCGCTACTCCGATCTCAACGGCACGCACGGGGTCTATTTCCCAGGCAGGGTCGGACTCGACAGCAACGAAGTCACCATCGCCGAAATGGTGCAGGAGGCCGGCTATGCGACCGCTTTAATCGGGAAATGGCACTTGGGCGACCTGCCGGGCTCCCTGCCCACTTCGCACGGTTTCAGTTACTACTGGGGGGTGCCTTACAGCAACGACATGTATATCGGCCCCGATCAAACAATCGCCGCCGATGCTGTCTTCCACGAGGGTTACGACCGTGAACGCACCGAGGCCGACCAGGCCTTCGTCCGCGAGAATCTGAATGACCGAACGGCGATCAAGGACCAAGGTTTGCGCGACCTGGTGCCCATCATGCGCGGAGATGAAATCATCGAATATCCCGCCGATCAGACCACGCTGACTCAGCGCACGTTCGACGAAACGATTGCCTTCATCGATCGCGCCATCGCAGCCAACCAACCCTTCTTTGCCTTTGTCACCCCGGCGATGCCGCACATTCCGCTGTTTGCTTCGGCGGAATTCAAGGGACGCAGCCGCGGCGGCCTGTTTGGCGATACGATTGAAGAAATCGACCACCATGTGGGCCGTCTGCTCGACCACTTGGACGAGCAGAACCTCTCGGCCAACACGTTGGTCATCTTTGCCACCGACAATGGCCCCTGGCTCGGCATGGGTGACCATGCAGGATCGGCCGGCCCGCTCCGCGACGGTAAATTCTCCGCCTATGAAGGGGGGCATCGCGTGCCGGCCATCGCGCGTTGGCCCGGGACCATCCCGGCGGACACCAAGAGCCATGAGATCGCCGCCACCATAGACTTCCTGCCCACCATCGCCGCCCTCGCACGAGTGGAGTTGCCCAACCGCACCATCGACGGCGTCGATATCTCCGCTCACCTGCGCAACCCCGCCAAACTCATCAAGCGCGAGGCATTCTTCTACCACCACCTCCGGGCCCGCCAAGCCATCGGTGTGCGCCAAGGTTACTGGAAATACCTCCCCCACGGCGGCGGGCGAAACTTTGCCGCCACCAATCCGCCCGAGCTTTACCACCTCGCCACGGATGTTTCCGAGAACCGCAACGTGGCCGGAGAGCACCCGGACAAGGTCGCCTACCTCCAATCCCTGATCGATGCCATGGCCAACCGCCCCGACGACACCCCCTGACCCTTTCACTCTCAAATGCCCAAACTCCTCCTCCCCCTGCTTTCCTGCATCATGATCGGATCGATTCCCGCTTCCGCCATGTCCGACAAACTTGCGGCCATCGCCGACCACAACCGCGCCGTTCATGTGTTGGATACCTGGATACGCGACCCCTATATCGTGATCGGCCCCGACGGGGCCTACTACCTCACGGGAACCCAACCCAACCGCGATGATCCGCGCTGGCCCAAGGATCGCTATAACGCCGGGCTCGACAATCCCATCAACAAACCCGGTGCGCCCCCCAGCATCGTTGGCAGCCAAGCCCGCTTTTGGCGCAGCACCGACTTGGCCCACTGGGAAGAACTGCCCGAAACCTTCACCATGGATGAGGGGTATTGGGCGGATGTCTTTCCCGCTGAATTTGCCAATCGACCACGCGAGGAATGGCGGCTCTGGGCGCCCGAGGTTTCCTGGCACAACGGCAAGGCGGTGATCGTGCACACCTCTCCATCACCCGTCGCCCGTGGTGCCAACCTCGCCGTGTCCACCGATGCCGGGCTGGGCGGCCCGTTCACTCATCCCATGGGAGACCTGATGCGCAATCGGCATGATCCGTCGCTCTACACTGATCCCGCCGACGGCACCGTCTATCTCCTCTGGGGCAATACCTGGATTGCTCCGCTCAAACCCGATTTCTCCGGTTTCGCCAAAGACCCCGTTCGCATCGACCCGTCTGACCGCATCATCGGCCATGAAGGAGCCACCATGGCCAAGGTCGGCGACAAATATGTCCACTTCGGCACCGCCTGGTCCACCGACCAAATGCGAATGGGCTCCTACAACCTCTATTACACGACCGCCGACCATCCCATGGGCCCGTATGGTCCGAGGCAATTTGCCGGTCGCTTCCTCGGCCACGGCACTCCCTTCCTGGACAAAGAAGGACGCTGGTGGTGCACGGCGTTTTACAACGCCAACGTCCCGCCGACGTCCGACAATAAAATCACTTCCCACGACCTCGGCGCCAATGCCCAGACCATCAACGAACAGGGCGTGACCCTCGTGCCGCTCGACGTGCGTGTGCTCGCCCACGGTGAAGTCTACATCCGCGCCAAGGATCCACGCTACGCCCTGCCCGGTCCCGACGAAGCCCAGGACTTTGGCCTGCGTGTGACCGATCGGATGGATCTCGAACGCTTCGTCCGCGGCCGTTGGACCCTGCATCAGGCGCAGACCTGGTATGACGCCCAGCCTTGGCTGGTCGGCACCAACTTCTACCCGTCCAACGCCATCAACCAACTCGAGATGTGGCAGACCGACACCTTCGACGAAGAAACCCTCGACCGCGAGCTCGGCTGGTCCGCCGAGCTTGGCATGAACACCCACCGCGTTTACCTGCATGACCTCGTCTGGGCTCAGGATCCCGAGGGGCTTTATGCCCGCATGGATCGCTTCCTCGATCTCTGCGCCAAACACGGCATTCGCCCGAGCTTCGTCTTCTTCGACGACTGCCACGCCCCCGGTGCCAAGTCAGGCCCCCAACCCCTGCCCGTGAAGGGTTATCACAATTCCGGCTGGCTCAACTCCCCCAACCGGGAACTCGCCATCCGTTATTCTCGGGGTGAAGCGACCCCCGAGGAAGTGGCCAACCTCAAGGGTTATGTGCAGGGCACCCTCACCCGTTTCGCCGACGACGACCGCGTGTTGATGTGGGAGCTCTACAACGAGCCCGGCCGCGGCCGCCTCGCCGGCGGCGACAGCGGCGAAATGATCGCCGGAGGCATGAAGGACCAGTCCAACCAGCTCCTGCTCGACGCCTGGACGTGGGCCCGCGAAATCGTGCCGAGCCAACCCATCTGCTCGACCAGCCTCGGCAGCCTGGGACCGCGTAACATCGCGATCGGCGACGCCAACTCGGACATCATGTCGTTCCACGGTTACGGCCCGGCCGGTCCCTTCCAGGATCGCATCAACACCACCCGCCTGGCCGCGCCCGGTCGTCCCATCATCTGCACCGAATACATGGCGCGCACCAACGGGAATACCTTTGAGAGCACCTTGCCCATCCTGTATCGCCAACGCATCGGAGCCATCAATTGGGGGTTCGTCGCCGGCAAGTCCGGCACCATCTGGCCTTGGTCCAGCCGCCACAACAAGGACGTTGATGCTCTGCGCGCCTCCGGCCACGTCGCCGAAAAGATCGAGGACATGCCCGAACCCGATCTCTGGTTCCACGATGTGTTGCGTCCCGATGGAACGCCCTACCACAGGGCGGAGACCGACCTGATCAAACGCCTCACCGGCGCCGGCGAACAAAACCTCGATGACGTGCGCGCCGCCCTGGAGGCCCACGATCGGGCCGTGCACATCCACGATCAGTGGATCCGCGACCCCTACATCTACCTGCACGACGACGGCTATTATTACCTCACCGGCACCACACTGATAAACGAGCCCGACAAGACGGTGACCATCTCCCTCTGGCGCTCCCTCGACCTCGCCGACTGGGAAAAAATGCCGCACCTCTGGCAGTTCTCCGACACCACCTGGATTGATCTGGAGCAACCGGTCAGACACGGCGCCGGGCAACTGCTCGTCTGGGCTCCCGAAATCTACCGCGTCGGCGACCAGTGGGCCATGGTGCACACCACCAACAACCGTTTCGCCAACCTGCTGCGCAAACAAGGCCCGCTGGAACGGGGCGGTTGGGACGAACCGATGGGGGCCGACTTCGGCACGCGACACGACCCGGCAATCTTTATCGAAGATGACGGCACGCCCTGGTTGCTCTGGGGGGTCATGAACCTGCTGCAGCTCAAACCCGACCTCAGCGGATTTGTAGGCGACGTCGTTTCAGTCAGTCCCTCCAATCGCCACATGGGCCACGAAGGTTCCTACGTCGTTAAGGTCGGTGAGAAATACGTCTGGTTCGGCACGGCCTGGTCCACCGACACGATGCGCCACGGCACCTACAACCTTTACTATGCCACCGCCGATGCCCTGACCGGTCCCTACGGCGATCGCCGCTTCGCTGGCCGCTTCCTCGGCCACGGCACGCCGTTTCAGGACAAGCAAAACCGCTGGTGGACCACGGCATTCTTCAACGCCAACGAGCCGGCAGTCGATCCGGCCGAAGCACCGAACATGGACCTTTCCGACACCGCCTACACCATCAACCGCCAAGGGACCACGCTGGTCCCTCTGGACATCACAACCGATGAGTCCGGCGAAGTCTGGGTCCGCGCCAAAGATCCGCACTACGCCAACCCCGGCCCCGAGGAGATTCAGCAATTCGACTGAATCAAGGCGATCGTCGCTTATCATAGATTTCCGAGACGCCCTGGCCGGTTTTTGGCCAGTGCCGTCCTTCCCGGTTCGTCCCTGAGGCTGCGAACGGTAGCGAATTCGCAGACCAGCCTTAAAAGCACCCCCAAAGCGTCGGTTTGACGAAAGACGGCACGGTTTTCGCCGCCAACACCGTCTACCCTCGTGTCGGACATGATTCGGCTTCGAATCCGTTCTTCCGCCCCCTGATTTCACTCGTCACTCTTCATGAAAACACGCTGTCTTCTGTGCCTTTTCCTTCTACTCCAGGCTAGCCATGCCGCCGTATTCAACGTGAGGGACTTTGGAGCCACCGGAGACGGTGTTACCATGGATACCCCCGCGCTGCAACGTGCCATCGACGCCTGCCACGCGGCCGGGGGCGGCCAGGTGCTGGTCCCGACCGGGACTTACCTTACGGGCACGATCAACCTGAAAAGCAACGTGGATTTCCACCTGATGCAAAACGCGGTGATCCTGGCCAGCACCAACAATCCCGCCGATTTCACCGGAGCGATTCTCATGCTTCACCAGGTCGAGAACGTAAGCATCAGTGGACCCGGCATGATCAACGGCCAGGGCTGGCATGAGAACTTCAACAACCGGGGACGGGAGGTGAAGGTCGAGCGGCCGGAGATGATCTTTGTGCGGGAATCCCGACACATCGGCATCACCGACATCAAAATGCGTGACCAGCCGCGCTGGGGCATTCGCCTTAAAAAATCCGAGTGGATCACCATCGATGGCATCAACCTGTTTTCGCACGTGAACACCAACAACGACGGCATCGATATCGATGCCAGCAATGTGGTCATCACCAACTCGATTATCGACTGCGGCGACGACGCAATCTGCTTCAAGAGTTGGACTCCCGGCACCATCGTCGAAAACGTCACCATCTCCAACTGCCGGTTGGCGAGCACGTGCAACATCATCAAATTCGGCACCTGGAGCGCTTACGGGTTTCGCAACATCACGATCTCCAACATCACCATGACCGCTCCGGCCCGGGATCATATCTCGCGTCCGTGGTATACCCGCATGGAAGGCATCACCGAAAAACCAACGGGCATTTCCGGCCTCGCCCTGGAGGTGGTGGACGGCGGGTTCATGGACCAAATCGCCATCAGCAACATCACCATGCAGGGCATTCAGACGCCCATCTTCATTCGCCTCGGGGAGCGCGATGGCATCGGCAGTCTGGAAAACGTGATCATCAGCAATATCATTGCGGAAAATGAGAGCCGGATCACGAGCTCGATCACCGCGATCCCTGGCAGCTACGTTGAAAACGTCACCATCCGGGATGTGATTTTCCAGTCCAAGGGCACCGGCACCCTGGAGCACACCGACAAAAATGTGCCCCAAAACAACCAAGGCTACCCGGAGAACCGCATGTTTGGCGACAGCCTGCCCGCGCACGGCTTTTATGTGCGCCACGCCAGGGGCATCCATTTCGAGAACATGCGACTGCTCCTGCGCAATCCCGATGCCAGGGCTGCCATCGTGTTTGACGATGTTCACGATTCGCACCTGAGAAACATCCGGGCGGATTTACCCACCGACGATCAGCCGCTGTTCCGGTTCATCAACTCGTCGAACATTCGTTTTTCGGACTACCGCCACGTCGAACCTGTCGGCACATTGCTCTCCGTGGAGGGGGAGCTGACGGATCGCATCATCATGGATAACAACGAGCTGTTTGAAGTGGAGCACCCGTTTGTTGCCATTGATGGCGCCGAGGACAGCGCTGTCATCATGGCCCACAACATTATCGATTAACGCCGGCCCATGAATCACCCGCCCCTTCATCTCAAAAGCACTCCCCGCTTTCGACGACTGCCCGCTTCCTCGAGCCGTCTGCTCTGCCTTGGGTTGCTCATGGGCAGCCTCACAACCCGGGCGGTCGACACCGTGCCTCCGGAGTCCGTGGGCATTTCGACCGACCGCCTCGCGGCGATGCATCAATTCGTCGAGGACGCGGTGCAATCCTATCCGCTGACCGGTGCCATCACGTTGATTTCCCGTCACGGCCAAATCGCCGACTTCAAACTCTACGGCTATCAGGATGCCATCACCGGCGTGCCCATGCGCGCGGACGCGATGTTTCGGATCCACTCCATTTCGAAACTCATCACCTCGGCCGCCGCCATGATTCTGATTGAGGAGGGCAAACTCACCTTGTCCGATCCCGTGGAAAAATACCTGCCCGCGCTGGCCGATCGCCGGGTTGTGGTCGACAGGAGCGGAGACGAGTGGGCAACCCGCCCCGCGGAGCAGACCATGACGATCAGGCACCTGCTGACGCACACCGCCGGGTTTCCCCGCGGCCGCTACGTGAATCACGAATTGGACAAGCTTTACGAAAAGAGTCGTTACCTGGAGGCACGCTCCTTTTCGGAAATGATCGAACGTCTCGCCCCCTTGCCCCTGCTGAAGGACCCCGGCGAAGAGTGGATCTACAGCCTGTCGATCGATGTGTTGAGTGCAGTGATTGAAGTCGCCAGCGGACAGGCATTCGACGAGTTCCTCCAACAGCGTATCTTCGACCCGCTGGAGATGTACGATACGCATTTTGTGGTGCCTCACCCAAAAAGGGAGCGACTGGTTTCCGTCTTCAACGCCCAGGATGGCAAGTTGGTCTACGCCATCGACCCCGCCACCAACGGAGGCTGGATTCGATCATTTCCTTCAGGAAGCGGCGGTCTCTATTCGACCATTCTGGATGTCCATCGATTTGCCCAGATGCTGCTCGATCACGGACGCTACGGCGAAAAATCCGTTCTCAGCAAAAAGTCAGTGGAGGCGATGATGATGAATCAGATCGGCTTCACCAAAACTGGTCGCCGAGGCGCGGCGTTGTCCGACGGGTTTGGGTTTGGCGGAGCCGTTAAGCTCGATCCCCATCACGACAACCAACTCACCAGCATCGGCACCTTTGGGTGGGGAGGCGCCGCGACGACTTGGTTGCGCATCGACCCGCAGGAGCAGTTTATCGCCATGTTTTTCACTCAACAATTTCGCATGGCCGTTCCCCTCATCTCGCCTTTCGCGAATACCGCCTGGCAAACGATGACTGAATGAAACCGTGGGGCTGTTTTCCGTTTTCTGCAAAAAACATGCCGCCATTTCGCCCGACCAAGCTCATCGCCCTGGTATCGGTTCTCAAACCACTCTCTGTGCCTCGCCGTAGTCCCACCTCGGTAGGACGACGGTGCGGAGGTCTCCCCGCTCTGCTCTCTTCCCATAAGATATTCCCGTCGTTGCTTTTTCCAGCAAACCCGTTGCCCTCAGACGCATGCAAGTCCACGCCCGCATTTCCAAGGAATGGCGCCGCCGCATGTTTTTCATGGGCTTCATGATATGGGGATCTTCCGCGTGGTTTGCCTACGATGGCTATATCGCTTGGCCCGCTGAAGAGCAGCGCTACCAAAAACTCGTTGAGCTCACCGCCGAAGTCGTCGCTGAAGATGAAGAACCCACCGACAAGAATCCGGAGGTTGAGCGCATCTGGCGGAGCCATGCCGAAGAGAACGACCTCAAGACCAAGGTTCCCAAGCACCGCTCCGATGGTGACCTCGCCGGTCAACGCTACATTGCCGGCTTCTTCGCCATCATCGGGGTGATCTTTTCCACTTGGGTTGTATTGCAGCACCGCAAAAGCGTGCGCGCGGAAGGTGAAGTCATCACCGGCGCAGAAGGCCAGACGGTCAATTTCAATGAGATCGTCGACATGGACCGCTCCAAATGGGAGGCCAAAGGCATCGCTTACGCCATCTACGAGCGGGATGGCAAACGCCGCAAACTCTGCCTCGACGACCACAAGTTCATCGGCACCGAGGAAATCATCCTCGAAGCCGAAAAACGCATCGCGGCGCAGGCCGGGGAAACTCCCGACAGCAAAGAATCGAACGAAGCCGCGACCGGCTGAGCTCTGTCAGGCGGAATTCCCGACAGTCTCCACCAGGATTACCGGACAGGGAGGCCGGACTTTGGTCCGGAGACGTGAAGGTCAATACTCGCCTGCCGTGGGCGCAGAAGTCCGCGGCGTTCTACCAATCCCCATGTTTTTTCGCCTTTCCTTCATTCTCCGTTCGGTCTTCACCCTGCTCCCGGTCTCCTCGCTGTTCGCCGAACACGGCAGGGACTGGACCCATCTCCTCGATGCCGAACTTTCCCAATGGGAAGTCTGGATGGGAGTGCCGCATTCTTCCGTTAAGGGACTGCCACCCGGCACATCACAAAACGACGACGCCAAAGCCGGTGCCCCCCTCGGGCTTGGCAACGACCCCAAGAATGTGTTCTCCGTCGCGATCAAGGATGGTGAACCGGTCCTCCAAATCACCGGGGAAATCTATGGCGGCCTCACCACCCTGCGGGAATTTGAAAACTTCCACTTTTTCGCCCAGGTTAAATTCGGACCGCAGAAATGGGCGCCCCGGCTCGATCGCAAACGCGACAGCGGATTCCTCTACCACTGTGTTGGACCCCATGGCGCGTTTTGGAACGTCTGGAAACGCTGTGTGGAATTCCAAGTTCAGGAAACCGACATGGGTGACCTGTTTATGCTGGCGGGCACAAGCGGAGACGTACGGATCACGCGCCCGGAAAGTGGTCCGCCAATGTGGCATCCCACCGCCGGTTATCAGCAAACCGGCCGCGCCCGTCGTGTCGCCGACTTTGAAAATCCCCATGGCGAATGGACGACCATCGAGGTTTATGCCGTCGGCGACCAAGCCATCCACTTGGTCAATGGCCATGTGGTCCTTGCCATCGACAACATCCGCCAACGCGGCGGCAAAACCCTGACGAAAGGCCAGTTTCAAATCCAGTCCGAAGGCGCCGAAGTTTACTACCGCGAGATCAAAGTCCGCCCCGTCAAAAGGCTCCCCGCCCACCTCACCGCCATCGCGAACCTGTAGGCGAGTTTTCTCCACAGGAGTGCGCGGAGAAAAGCAGAGCCATGCGCCAAAGGCGCACAAGCTCCTCTGCTAAACTCTGCTAACTCCTGTAAAACCCAGCCTGCCTCTCAGCCACCTTCCTTACCTTCGTTCCCTTCTGTAAAAATCAGCCCTTCCGGTCCCTACATCTCATGCTGCCCCTCAGACTTTTTGTGCTCTCCTGTGGTTCTCTGTGGCTATTCCTCTTTTCCGCATCCGCCGAAAAACCCAACGTCCTGATCTTCTTCATCGATGACATGGGCTACGGCGATGTGAGCGCCTTTGGCCATGGCCCGGTCAAGACGCCCCACATCGATCAACTCGCGACCGAGGGCCGGCGTTTCACCCATTTCTACGTCAACTCGCCCATCTGCTCGGCCTCACGCGTGGCCCTGAGCACCGGCCAATACCAGCAGCGCTGGCGCATCCAGTCGTTCCTCGCCAGCCGCCAGGCGCAGGCTAACCGCAAAATGGCCAACTACCTCGACCCCGCTGCCATCCACACCGCGCAGGTATTCAAGGATTCCGGCTACCGCACCGCCCATTTTGGCAAGTGGCACCTGGGCGGCGGCCGCGACGTGGGTGATGCCCCGCTGCCGCAGGCTTATGGTTTCGACGAATCACTCGTTTCCTTCGAGGGCCTGGGCGATCGCATTCTCTTCAACAACGAGCCTGCCGCGAGTGCCAGCAGGGCGCACGGTCAGGGAGAGATCCGCGACGTCGAAAAGCGCCACACCACGCAGATCTACATTGATCACGCCATCGAATTTGTCCGCCGCGACGACAATCGTCCGTTTTACTTGGAAGTTTTCCCCAACGACGTACACGACGCCTTCATTCCGCTTCCCGAGGATGCGGCTAAATTCGCCGACATCACGGACAACCCCGAGGAACGAAAGTTCTTCGCCGTGTTGGTTGAGATGGATCGTCAAATCGGCCGCCTGCTTGACCAACTCGAAACCACCGGTCACGCCGACAACACCATTGTCATCTTCACGAGCGACAACGGCCCGACCGACTGGCCGCGTTACTACAACCGAGGTATCAACCCGCCAGGCTCCACCGGTCCCTTCTTCGGCCGCAAATGGAGCTTGTGGGAAGGAGGTATCCGCATGCCCTTCATCATCCGTTGGCCCGGCCGCGTGCCTGCCCAAACCACCGACAATCAAAGCGTGATCGCCGCCTTTGACCTTCAGCCCAGCCTGATCACCTTGGCGGGACTCGCCGCACCTGCCGGCAAATCCTACGACGGCACCGACGTCTCCGCCGTTCTGCTGGGTGAACCGGCGCACCGGAACATCCCGGTATTCTGGGAATACGGTGCCTTCGGCAGCATCCAGCCCGGCAAGGAGGAACACATCAGCCCGCAGCTCGCGATGCGCCTGGGCAACTGGAAGTTTTTTATCAACCCCGACGGCTCCGGCGTTCGCCTGCACGATCTGTCCACCGACCTCCGCGAGCGTATCAATCTTGCGGATACTCACCCCGCCCTCGTCGCCGAGTTCACCACCCGCACCCTGGCCTGGTGGGCGGAGATGAGCAGTCACTACCGGGGTTACTGAACTATTCCGCAGGAGTTTTCACAGAAGAGAAGTTAACGAAGAAAACAAAGCCAGGTTCCTGAGGTTCATGCGCCTCCGACGACCGCTCAAGCACTCTGCTTTTCTCTGCTCCCTCCTGTAGAATCAATCTGCCCCTCGGCCAACCTTCGTTCTCTTTGTTCCCTTCTGTAAAACGACCCATGCTGTCTCTAAGACCTCTGGTGTTTTCTGGTGCTTTTTTGTGGTTGTGCGTTTTCCCCGCCGCCGCAGAGAAACCCAATGTTCTGTTCATCATCCTCGATGACATGAACGGATTCGCGACACGCGAATTCGACGCCTACCCACCGATCCAAACGCCCTACTTGGACAAGTTCGCGACCGAGTCGGTCAACTTCGTCAACGCCGTCTGTCCCGTTCCGGTCTGCAATCCCTCGCGGGCGGCCTTTCTCAGCGGCATGGAAGCCTGGCGCAACGGTGCCTATCTCAACGGTGCCGACGTCTGGAACAAACCCGGCTCCCTCAACAGTCAGATTCAGTCGCTCCCCGAATATTTTGCCTTCCACGGCTACACCTCGTGGGGCGCCGGCAAGGTTTTCCACGCCCGGCTTTTCCCCGAGCAAGAGCAGCGCGCATTCGTCAACGCACCGTATCCCCAGGGTGGATTTGGCCCCTTCCCGGATCCCAAAATCGTTGAGCAATTTGGCTCCCGCTTCCACGCCATTCAGGAGTGGACGCGGCCCGACAGCGATTTCCCCGATGTGCGCAACGCCGATGCCGCCATCAAATTTCTCAACGAAGACCATAAAAAACCGTTTTTCCTCGTATACGGCCTGTGGCGACCGCACACGCCCTACACCGCCCCCAAACGCTTCTTCGACCTCTACGAGGGTGTGACCATGCCTCTCCCCGCCGGCTACGCCACAAACGACCTCGACGACATACCGCCCGAAGGGCTGTTCATGACCGACTATCATGACAATTTCACCCGCGAGGACGGCTCGTTGGATGTTGATCTTTGGCGGGAGTTTTTGCGGGCCTACTGCGCCAATACGACTTTTGCCGACTGGAACCTTGGCCGTGTGATCGAAGCGCTCGATGCCTCCGCCCACGCCGACAACACCATCGTCATCATCTGTTCCGACAACGGCTTCCACTGCGGCCGCAAAGACAAATGGGAGAAAGGCACCTTGTGGGAATCGGCCGCTCATGTGCCGTTGCTGGTGCGCACCCCCGGTGGGGCCGTCGGCGAAAGCACGGCGACCGTCAGCCTCATCGACATCTATCCGACTCTATCCGATTACTGCGACTTGCCGACACCCGGGCATCCGCTCGACGGCCAAAGCTTCGTCCCTCAGCTCTCCGATCCGAAGGCAGCATGGGACCGCCCCGCGCTGACCATCTACGGCAAAGGCAATGCCACCTTGCGCGACCAGCGCTTTCGCTACATTCGCTACCACGACGGCGAAGAGGAGCTCTACGATCACGCCATCGATCCGCACGAGTTCAACAACATCGCCCACCGCCCGGAATACGCCGATCAGATCGAAAGGCTGAGAGCTCATCTGCCAAAGGAGTGGGCGCCGTCATGGGGTGGCCGCTGGGAGCGCCAACGCCCCGGCGAACCCCGCCGCTACGCGCCCGACCCGGCATACAACCTTCCTGAAGACTACGTGCCCCAGTCGAAAACCTAGGAGCAATCACCTCCCGGATAACGAGCCACCCTCCCACTGTTTTATAAAAGAAAACAGAGTTGAGCGGCGCCATCCCACCGCAAAACTGTACTTGAGGTGACAAAGTAGACCAAGCCACGCCTCCGCCCACCCGTCCGGGAAGATATGGTTTTTGTATCTCCCATCATAAAAATGCACACGGCCAAGTCCGACCGGGCGGTTGAATCCTGCGCAACGTCACCGCAAACATGATCGGGCTCTGCGTCCCCCCGCCCCCGACCGTAGATCCTGAATTCCCGGCTTTGTCGGGCTTGAGAACCGCCCCCATGAAACGTTTTCCCCTGCTTGTTTCAATTTCCGTCGTCTTCACCGCGATCGCCATCGCCGCATCACCTCTTGAGAAGGGCGCTTTATGGATCGGCGCGAGTGATGCCGATGTCCGCACCCCATTGCTGCGCACCGAGTTTGCCGTTGACGGTGATGTCACTCGCGCGATTGCCAAACTCACCGCCGTTGGAGCGGTTGACTTGTTCCTCAACGGCACGGAGGCCGATGACTCGTTTTTGGCTCCGGGGCCCTCGCAGCCGGAGCGGAGAATTTTTTACT
Source organism: Opitutaceae bacterium (assembly GCA_028280945.1). Lineage (GTDB taxonomy): Bacteria > Verrucomicrobiota > Verrucomicrobiia > Opitutales > Opitutaceae > Actomonas. Next base: position 26,380 of record JANQKV010000065.1, on the reverse strand, counting down.
CCGAGCTCGATGTGACCAGTCATATCCGGCCCGGGGCCAACACCGTGGGGCTGTGGTTGGGCGAAGGCCAGGCCGCCATCACCCGCACCCGCTTCGATCGGTTTCACAATCTGGCCCACCGCTACCCCGGACCCTATCCGGCCCCGCTCGGCATTCTGTCATTGGAAATTCACTACGCAAGTGGCCGCACCCAAACGATCGTGACTGATTCATCCTGGCGCTGGTCGACCAGCCCGCTCACCTACGCCAATTTCTACGGCGGGGAGGACTACGATGCCCGCCTCGAGCAGCCGGGATGGAGCACCCCCGGTTTTGACGACGACGCTTGGAAACCGGTGGTGGTTTCCCACGACGTCACCGCCGAGCTGACGCCGCGCCTCGACCCGCCCATGCGCGTGGTGGACGTTCTTGAACCGATCGCCGAGCGGGAGCTCGGGGGCGGTGTGCGTATCTATGATCTCGGACAGAACATCGGCGGAATTTGGCGGGTTCGGGTCAAAGGCAACCCGGGCGATGTCGTCACCATCCGCGCATCCGAGTCACTGGACAATTCCCACACCGTGGGCGACTTCGCCACTGCCCGCGGCGTCAACCAAGTCATCTTCCATGGCCGCGGCGGATTCTTCGAGCGCGACGTGATCACTCGCTACACCCTGCGCGGCGGTGAGGAGGAGGAAATCTACACCCCCCGGTTCTTTTACTCCGGTATGCGTTTCATCCAAGTGGAGGAGTCCGCCCGGGCGGCCTTGGAACACGTTTCGGTCGAGGGTCTTTCCGTGCATACCGACGTGCCGTGGGTCGGCTCGTTCGCCTGCTCGGATGAGAGCCTCAACCGCCTTTATCTCAACACAGCTTGGTCGATCAAGGGCATCATCCAAGGCGCTCCGATGAGCAATCCGAACTCGGAAAAATACGGATGGACTGGTGATGCCCACCTTTTCGCCGACGCCTCCTACAGCATCTTCGACATCGCCCAGCTCTGGGACAAATGGCTGGTCGACCTGAAGGATGTGCAGGACCTCATCGGCGGCGGCCGCACCATTTCCAACGTCGTGCCCGCGATGCGCTTCGACGACCTCTCGCAAATCGCCACCGCCGTATGGGGAGCGGCCTACCCCTTGGCCGCCTGGCACCAGTATCGCTATACGGGCGACCCCGCGGTCTACGAAACCTACTACCAACCGTTGAGCCGCTGGGCCGACTACCTCGCATCCACCGCGGAGGACGGTTTGGTCGGTGGGCGCTGGGCCGACCACATGACACCGGGAGTTATGCCGGACGGGACGAACCGCACGATCCCGGTCACGCCCAACCTGCAAAAACTCCTCGGCACGGCCTACTACGCCCGCACCGAGCGGGTGGTCGCGGAAATGGCGGCAGTGCTCGGCCACGACGATGACGCCGCCGCGCGGCGTGCCCGAGCGGATCGCGCGGAAGGGCGCCTCAACGAGGCATTTTTCAACAGCGACGCCGGGCGCTATGAGGTGGAACCCGCCGAAGGCCACTTTCCGCTCCAGACCGCCAACCTGAAGCCCCTGCAGTTTGGGTTCGTGCCGGCAGGCCGCGAGGCCCAGGTGCTCGGCCACGTCTTGCACGATATCCGCGAGACCCACAACGGACACCTGCGCACGGGCATCGTCGGCACCAAGGCATTGGTCAAAGTGCTGCTTCGCGCCGGCGAAGCCGACCTGCTGCATCAGCTCGCGACCCAACCCACCGCCCCGGGATGGGGGTATTGGCTGGCCGAGGGTGCCACCACCCACTGGCAATCCTGGTATGGTCGCGACAACGACCTCGACCTCAACCACGCGATGTTCGCTCCCATCAACGAATTCCTGACTGCAGGCATCGCCGGCATTCTGCCGCCGACCGAAAAGGCAACGTCTCCCGGCTGGAAACGCGTCACCATTCGTCCGCAGTTTCCCACCGAGTTGGACTGGGCCGCGGCCACCGTGCCGACGCCGCAGGGGCTGTTGAGTTCCCGATGGGAGCGAACGCCCGGCGGCGTGGGCCTTGAGCTCACCATTCCGGAGGGTTCCGATGCCCGGCTCGAGCTGCCCCGGGACGTATCCGATGTATCAATACCGCTTGGCGGCAGCCCCCCTCTCGCCCTCGATTTGGCAAGCGGCACCCACCGCCTGCAGTTGGCGGACGGTCAATTGAAACGACTGCCATAACCGCTCGACGGAACGGTGCCCTGCGGCGGGTGCACCCTGCCCCTTACACCTCGGACGGATCCTCGGGGGTGAGTCCGAGATACACATCGAACTCCACGCGCTCCGTCGGCACCGTTGCGTCCGGGACCGGCTCAAACGTACCGGTCACCAGCTCGCGTTGCCGGGCGGACAATCGCCGATAGAGAATATCGCGCGCATTCATCTCGTGTCCGCCGACAAACATCTGCGTCGTGAGGGCACGCCGCCCCGCGACCGTCACCGCCATGTGAATGTGCGGCGTGCGCCCCGGATACGGCACGGGCCGAATCGTGCGGAAGCGGTAACCACCATCCCCGGCCGATTCAAACCGCCCATAGCCCTGAAACGCGATATCGCGTTTCCCTCGGTTCCGGGAACCCGGGTGCAGATACACCCCGTTGTTGTCGCACTGCCAAATCTCAACCAGGGCACCGCGCACCGGGTCTCCCCGGGCATCCAACACGTGCCCCGAAAGCTCCACCACCGTGCCCAACGCCGGGGTCAGGGCATCGCCGATGACCAGCAGGTCGTTATCGGTATCCAAGGGCAGCGGGTTCGGATAAAAGGGGCCCTCGTTCAGGGTTGGCGTCGTCAAAATCTCCGCCATCAACCCCGGTTTCAGGCAAAACGCAGCGAGGCCCAGTCCGACGGGTTTGAGGAAACCGCGGCGATCGAGTCGCGCGGTGGCATCTGGAAGGCGTCGAAGCAAACCGGGCATGTCAGTAAGACGCCGGTGGCCGTCAGAGGTTTCCAAGAATTCTGCCGGGGCATTCGCGAATTCCGAACCACACTGCGTCCGGATTGGACGGGCGAAACGAGTTACGCCACAAATTACGATAATGCGATTAAGGTGCCGACTCGTTTGGGTTCGACTGTTCGGATCGATCTTCGCCAACGAACCCCGCCTTCATTCGCCATGCGTATTTATAAAACCGTCCTTTCCAGTCTCCTGGTATCATGCCTCGCCGGCATGGTCCTCGCCGAAGATAGGCCCAATCTGGTCCTCATCCTCTCCGACGACATGGGCTGGTCGGACCTTCAGGCCTATGGTGGCGAGATCGAGACCCCCGCCCTGCAGCGCCTCGCCCGGAACGGACTGCGTTTCACCCAGTTTTACAACAACGCCCGCTGTTCCCAAACCCGGGCCTCCCTGCTTACCGGCCTCGTCCAGCATCAGACCGGCGTGGGCGTCCTGGCCGAACCGCCGCCCACTCCCGGTCCCGAGGACGCCGACCCGGGTTACAAGCGATACCTCAACCGTAATTGCGTGACCCTCGCCGAAGCCCTCAAACCGGCCGGCTATCACACCTATCTGGCCGGCAAATGGCACTTGGGTTATCATAAGGAAGAACGCTGGCCGCTCCAACGCGGCTTCGACCGTTTTTACGGCAGCATTGCCGGCGCGACGTCCTTTTTCCGGCCCCGCGGGCAGCGCGGCGTCATGCTTGACAATACCCATCAGCCCGAACCCACCAACGACGATTACTACACGACCGACGCGTTCACCGATTACGCAATAGAATTCATCGATTCCACGCCCGAAAACGAACCGTTTTTCCTCTATCTTGCCTTCACCGCGCCGCACTGGCCGTTGCACGCGCGGGAAGAGGACATAGCCAAGTTTGTCGGACGATATCGCACCGGCTGGGATCTGCTTCGAGCCGAACGCTGGCAACGCCAGATTGCCATGGGCCTGGTCGATCCATCCTGGGGCCTGTCCCTGCGCGACGACGGCGTGCGGGCTTGGACAAAACTGACCCCCGAACAGGTCGAAAAACTCGACTACTTCATGGCCGTCTACGCCGCCATGGTGCACCGCATGGACTACAATATCGGCCGTGTAGTCGACCACCTCGAAGCCCGCGGCAAACTCGACAATACCCTCATCGTTTTCCTCAACGACAACGGCGGTTGCGCCGAGCCCTACAACGATCTCGGCGGAGGCACGATGAACTCAATCAACGACCCCTACGCCGGTGGCATGGGCAGCGCCCACAATCCGGAAGGCGGTTCCGCCATCGGCACCGGCTGGGCCAATGCCGGCAACACCCCGTTCCGCCGCTACAAGTCGAATCTCCACGAGGGTGGCATCGCGACTCCCGCCATTCTGCATTGGCCGGAGGGCATCAAAACCGCCCCCGGCGCGATCACTCCCGCCAAGGCCTACCTCACCGACATCATGCCAACCTTCCTGGAACTTGCCGAGGCCGGCTACCCCGAGACCTTCAATGGCCACGACATCAAGCCGCTTTACAGCGACAGCCTCATGCCGGTGTTGGAAGGCGGCAGCCGCGACACTCACGAATGGATGTTTTGGGAGCACTATCAGGACCGCGCGGTGCGCCATGGCGACTGGAAGGCCCTGGGAAGAATCGGCAGCGACCAATGGACCCTCTACGATCTCGCCACCGACCGTATCGAGTCCATCAACCTCGCCGCAGAACATCCCGAGCGCGTGGCCAAAATGGCCGCTGCCTGGGAGGAATGGGCCTGGACCCACGACGTCCTCCCCAACCACCGCGGCGGCCCCCGCGACGAGGAACACTGATCAGTGATTTCAGTTTTTGCAGGAGCAAGCAGAGGGAAGCGGATCCACGCGCCATAGGCGCACAAACTCCTCTGCTAAACTCCGCTATCTCCTGTAAAATCCACCCCGCCTCTCAGCCACCTTCGTTAGCTTCGTTTTCTTCTGTATAATCACAGCCCTGCCCCACCGCTTTTGTGGGTCGTCTTGTCGTTTCACTCCTCAGATGTCGCTTCGCTCGGAACGTGCCATAAAAACAATGCTGCCTCTCCGCCGATTTTTCGCGGTCGTTTTTCTTTGGATAGGAAGCACCGCAGTCCCGGCCGACCAGCCCAATTTCCTGCTCTTCATGTCGGACGACTTGAGCTGGCACGATCTCGGGCTCACGGGAAGTCCCGACGTCAAGACCCCGCACCTCGACCACTTTGCCACTGAAGGCACGACGTTCACCCACGCCTACACCTCGGCTCCCACCTGCGCGCCCACCCGCATGAGCCTTTACACCGGGTTGCACCCGGTGCGCCATGGCGGCCATCCCAATCACTCCGAAGTGTATCCGCATGTGCGCACCCTGCCGCATCATCTGCAAGAGCTTGGTTACGAGGTTGCACTCATGGGCAAGCGGCACGAAAAGCCCGCCAGCCAGTTTCCCTTTACCTTCCTCGGCGGCCGCCATCACGACAATGGCGACGGGCTCGACCTCGACCTCAGTCTGGCCGGCGAATTCATCGCCAAGTCCACGGGCCAACCATGGTGCCTGATCGTAACCACCAACCAACCCCATACGCCATGGAATCGCGGCAACGCCTCCGCCTATCCACCGGATCAACTCACCGTCCCACCTTATCTGATCGACACTCCGGAAACCCGCGAAGGACTGAGCGCCTACTACGCCGAGATCACCTACATGGATGCACAGTTTGGTGATGTCATGCGCCAACTCGAAGCTTCCGGCGAAGCCGACAACACCGTGGTCGTTTTCCTCACCGAGCAGGGCTCCAACTTCCCCTTCGCCAAATGGACCTGTTACGAACAGGGCGTGCGGGCCACCAAGATTGTGCGTTGGCCGGGCCGCGTTCCCGCTGGTCTCGAACGCGCCGATCTCGTGCAATACGTCGATATCGTGCCGACTTTTATCGAGCTCGCCGGGGGCGAGGTTGACCCGGCCGAGTTCGACGGCCGTTCCCTCGCCCGGTTTTGGCAGGATCCGGCAGCCGGTTCGCCGCACAAGTTCGTTTTCAGTATGGCCACCACGCGCGGCATTCACCGCGGGTCCGAAGCCTACGGCATTCGGTCCGTTTCCGATGGCAGGTTTCGCCTGATCTGGAACCTGCACCATGAGGACGCATTCCAGAATACCGTGACACACAACTTTGCTCCCTACCTGAGTTGGGAAGAAGCTGCCCTGACTACCCCGTTTGCCGCGCAACAATTCACTGCCTACCAGCGACGCCCGGAGTATGAACTCTACGACGTAGTCGAGGATCCGTGGTGCCTGAACAATCTGATTGATGACGGACGGCGCTTCAAAAGCGTCAGCAGCCTGAGGCGACACCTTGAGGCATGGATGGCCCAACAAGGCGACGAAGGTGACGCCACCGAACGCACCGCCTTCGAACGCATGCCCGGGAAACGCCAGAAGGCCCAGTAAAAGGGCCTCTTTGCAATGTGCGGTCCTTTACGATCTCACCAAACTCCGCTCCGACAACGCTTCCCCCTCGATAAGACTTGGTTGCTCAGCTCTCTGAAGAAACGTGAAAAGCAAATCCCATTCGTTGTCGGGCATAAAGCCCGACCCACTCATACGCCCCTCTCCTAATGTGGGTCGGGCTTTCTTGTCCGCCGAAGCCTCGGTGCAGGAGGAATACCTGACGACCTGCGTTTCTGTAAAAACGAGAGCCTCGGCTTCGCCATAGTTTTGCCGCAGTCAAACGCTGACGGGGCCCATGAGTTGCCCTTCCGCGCGATCACCCGGCCATTCGTCATTCCTCATTCTGATTTTCCCAATTTCTACCCCCCCTACCCGGAGATGAAACCACACCGTTACCTCACCAACCTCCTCCTCTTGTTGCCCGTGCTTCTCTCCGCTCAACCCCTGTATCTCGGCTCCGCTGACCGCGAAGGTGCCGCCGGTCTTTATCTGACCGAGTTCGATGCCGCCACCGGCGCTCTTTCCGAGCCGCGCCGCCTCACCGAAGTCCAACCGTTTTTCTTCCAGCTCTCCCAAGACGGAAGGTTTCTCTACGCCAGCGGCCATGAAGGCTCGAGCGACACCCCCGCCGTGCTGCGATCCTATGCGGTGGCGACGGATCATTCACTCAGGCTGATCGATACCCGGGCCTTCGCCGGCCGCATTCCGCTCCACCTGGTTTTGAGCAAGGACAATCGATTCGCCGTTGTGGCCAACTACCTGACGCCCACGGCAGTCACCATCCCTCTGCGACCCAACGGCAACCTCGGCCCCATCGCCGCTGAAGTGACCCTCACCGGCTCCAGCATTCACCCCGAGCGCCAGGACCATTCCTATCCCCACTCGGTCAACCTCTCGCCGGACGACCGCTACGCCTACGTCGCCGACCGTGGCACCGATCGCCTTGGGGCCTACGCCTTCGACGCTGAGACTGGCAAACTCATTCCCCTCAAACGGCCGATCACCGCCCGCCCCGGCGCCGGTCCGCGTCACCTGTCATGGCATCCCGACGGCACTCGCGCCTACGTGATCAATGAGATCAACGGCAGCCTCACCCCCTACACTTACGATGCCACCACCGGCCACCTGACCGAAGGCCCCGGTTATCCCACACTCGCCACCGATGACACGGCCACGAACTTCAGCGCCGAGGTCAAAGTCCATCCCAACGGTCGCTTCGTTTACGCCACCAACCGCGGTCCCAACACCATCGCCGTCTTCGCCGTCGGCGACGGGGACCATCTGAAGCGTATCCAAATCATCCCTACCGGAGGCGACCATCCCCGCTACATGGTGATCGATCCTTCGGGCAAATGGCTGATCGTCTGCAATCGCTTTGCCCACCGCGTGAACGTCTTTGCCCTCGACCCGACAACAGGCCTGCTCACCGCAACCGAACATGGTCTCGATTTCCCCAACCCCACCGACCTCAAATTCGCGCCGAGCGGCGCGAAAAATAACAAGTAACAGGTATCAAGTAACAAACGATATGACCACTCTCTTCACAACCCGTTCTCCCATTCCCGCGTCAACCAATCTGACGGCAACGGGCCGTTCATCTGTCCGGTTCCTGATACTTGTTATTTGCTCCTTGGCACTTCCAGCGGCGGCTTTTGCCGCCGTCTGGACGTATCCGTCGCCCAATGACGATTTCACGTCGCCGAATTACGCAGTGACGGTAATTCAGGACGGCGTGCGCCATCCATCGTTCACCTACGTGCACCACCATCAGGATCCGCACCTGATGGACCGCATGTCCGACACCAACCACTGGACGACGTTTTCGTTCGACGGTGAAGTCACCGTCGAAGTCAAAGTCTCTGGATTCGCCCCGGCCGGGACGGAGATCCGTCCGCTGCGGCGAGAGATTGTCCCCACTATTGCAGACGACACCATTCGCTTCACCGTCTCCGAACCCGGGCAGTTTTGGGTTAAAATCCCCGGCACCAAAGAGCATCCGCTGTTCATCTTTGCCGACCCACCGGAGGTTGATGTGCCGGACCGCCAGGACCCCAATGTCATTTGGTTCGAAGCGGGAAAGATGCATGAGATCGGTGAGCGTTACCTCATCGAAGACGGCCAGACGGTCTACATCGAAGGTGGCGCTTATGTCATCGGCTCCATCACCGCCGAAGCCCAATCGAACATCACAGTGCGGGGCCGCGGCATCCTCTCCGGCTACGGCTATCCCCGGCGCCCCGGACCGCAGAGCATTCCCTACAACACCATCATGTTCAACGGCCCGGGCGACAACCAGCTTGTCGAAGGCATCACCATCACCAATCCCACTCATTTCTGCGTGTTGTCCCGGGGTCAGCTCACCACGCGCCGCGTCAAACTCTTCGGCTTCTGGCACCAAACCGACGGCTGGGGCGGCGGCCCGGGCTCGGTCGTCGAGGATAGTTTCATGAAGGTCAACGACGACAACGTGAAGTTCTATAACCCCAACCAAATCGCCCGTCGCCTCGTCATTTACCAACAGGTCAATGGTGCCCCCTTCCAACTCGGCTGGGGTGGCGCCGGTCAGCGTGCCACCGGCGTGCTCGCGGAGGACATCGACATCATCGCCTGCGAGGCCGCACACAAGACAACCGACGAGCGCAACCAAGCCATCCTCAACCTGCGCAACCAAAACGCGGAGAGCACCATTGACGGCGTTACGCTGCGGCGTGTGTTCATCGACAGCGACATTGCCATGCTGGTGGGGTTGACCCGGGTCAAGGGCACCGTGCGCAACCTCCGATTTGAAGACGTCCACGTGCGCGGCGCGATGAACGGCCGCCACTTCATCACAACCGAAGACGATGGCAACGTGACCGGCATCACCTTCGACAACGTCACCATCCACGGCCAACCCGCCAAAGCCAACGGCGATCCAAAATCCTGGTCCCTCACCGGTCAGAAAATAAATCTGACCGGAAGTGGCAGGTAACAAATAACAAGTACCAGGAACTCAATTCACATGGCCGGTGACACCTGAAACTATCAGATATCCACACGTTTCAAATATGCCCCTCGTTCGTGTCTTGCTACTTGTGACTTGCTACTTGGTCCTTGCCGGTCCACCGGCCCACGCTGCTCCGCCCAACATCTTTGTTTTTCTTACTGACGACCTGAGCGCACGGGATGTCGGAGCCTATGGCGCGACCGACGTGCGCACTCCCGCCTTCGATCAACTTGCCGCCGAAGGCATGACCTTCGACCGGGCCTTTGTAATCTCCCCGGCTTGCGCTCCCAGCCGCGCCGCCATGCTCACAGGGCTTACTCCCGTTCACAACGGTGCCGAGGCCAACCACACCTACATGCGCGACGACGCCATGTCGCTCATTCCACGTTTCAAGGCCCTGGGCTATCAGGTCGCGGCCTTCGGCAAGGTCGCCCACGGCAAGGATGCCGGGCGCCACGGCTTCGACCACTTCGAGCACCCCAGGCTGAACTTCGAGTCCATCCGTTCCTGGCTCGACCAACGTGACCTCGGCCGCCCGGTGCTGCTTTTCGTCGGCACGGTGGCACCCCATGTGCCCTGGCCCGAAAACGACGGCTACGACCCTGCTGCCGTCATTGTTCCACCCTTCCATGTCGACACGCCGGACACCCGGCTTTTCCGCGCCCGTTACTACACGGACATCACCTCCGGCGACAGCGACTTCGCCCGTTCGCGCGCCATCGTGGCCGAGGCCCTGGGCAGGGACGTGCTCACCGTCATGTCATCTGATCACGGGGGCCAGTGGCCATTTGGCAAATGGAGCCTCTACGACGAAGGCACGCGCGTACCCTTCATCGTTTCCTGGCCGGACCATATCGAAGCCGGCTCGCGGTCCGCCGCCATGGTGAGCTGGATCGATCTGTTACCGACTTTGTTGCATGCCGCCGGTGACCGGGTTCCGGAGAACCTGGACGGAAAATCGTTCTTACGCGTCCTGCGGGATCCCGATCTTCCCCATCGCAACCGCATCTTCACGACCCACGACAACGATGGCCGCGCCAACGTCTATCCCATTCGCTCCGTCCGCAGTGATCGCTGGAAATACATCCGTAACCTGCAGCCCAACTGGATCTTCAGCGACCACAGCTACCGCTACCGCAAGGACAATGCCGGGGCCTACTTCTGGTCATGGGAGGAAGCCGCGACCACCAACCACCGCGCGTCCTTAATCCTCAACCGCTATCTGCACCGCCCGGGCGAGGAACTCTACGACCTGCACAAGGACCCCAATGAGTTGGACAACCTCGCCGCCAACCCCGGCTACGCCGACATCCTCAACACCCTGCGCGGCGAACTCGACGCGTGGATGAAGGCACAAGGCGACGACGGCAAAGTGGCACCCGAACCCTGGCTGCCCGGCCAACCCGCCCTGCTGGAGCCCAGATCCTTCTGGCCACCGTATCACAGCCCTTAGGCCCGTCTTACCATCTCTCGAACAACAGTCCCCTCAAAGGGGGCTTGAACGTGGCTTTCAATCTACCACGTAAATCTCCACCAGGACCGTTCCCGGCTCGCTCGCTTTTGCACTGGAAACCGTTGCCGTGTAAGGACCGGGCGGTAATTCATCCAAAACTGCCGCATCCCGGAAGTGACGGGACGGAATCGGGAAGGCACCCGTGATCTGCGATGCCTCCTTCACGTAAAAATCACCAAGCCAATCATCGTTTTGAGAGGTTATCTGCTGCGAACCGTTGCGCACCACCAACTGTGGGTCAGACATCGGGTTGGGCACGGAAAAATCACCCAGGGCACCACCTACCGCCCGAACCAACACGGGCTGTTGCGATGTGCCTGCAACCACAAATCCCGCCACAAACTCGTTCGTTCCCGTTCCCGCCTCAGTGCGGGTGGACATGTTGACCAATCGGCTGGATGACAAGCCACCACTGTAATCATAAACTTCCATCAAGACATTTTGACCTCCTCCCCGTGCTCGAGAGACGTGGGCCGTGTAGGCTCCAGCCGGCAGTTCCAGCAGAATCGCCGCATCTCCACTTCCCACTTCCAACGGGAACGCTCCCACCACTGCCGCCGCATCCGACAACTCGGCGGGATTGTGAGAATGCCAGTCGTCGTTGGTCGCCAATCGGGTGGTGTTTGCATCAAAAATCTCAATTAGAGGATCCTCTAAAAATCCGGGGACATCGAAGTCCGCCAAGCCGGGTCCAATTGCCCTTAACAGGAGTCGCAGCGGTTGGTTACCTCGTATCACAAATCCCACTACCAATGGTTGATTCGAATCCGAAGCCAGATTGACCCGACTGGACAGGTTGCTGAGACGCACGTCATCATTCAGCATGTCGCCTCCCCGATGGGACCGCTGGACGCGCATATTCAAATCCGCGTCCAAAACCGTGAAGATAGTGCGTTCAATAATCCTGGTAGTCACCAGAAGTTCGCCGTCCGGTGAAACAAACAATCGGGGGTCGACTCCATCGATGAGGGCTTGGGTATCCTGACCATAATTGCTGCCTCCCCAACGAGTGATCTGAACCTTGCCATCCAACTCCTTCGCCGTGAACAAGCGGTATCCCAGCCAAACCGCCGCATCCAGGTCACTTTCCAGCTGGTGGATCAACTGCAGGGTGGACGTGTCGAAAAACTGCCCGGAATTAACCAGGACCTCGTCGCCCCAGGGAGAAAATGCTATGGTTCGATTGGAAGACAGAAGCCCTGGGGAAACCGTTTCATGGTCCACGAAGGTTCCATCGGGGCTCAGCGAAGTGGCACTCAACCTCCAATTACCATCAGGGTTGTGGAAGAGGCGACCCGAGGACGGGTTCCACGATGCGACGGTGAACTCTTCCCCCCACTCGAGCTGGTCGATCAGATTCCCATCTTCATCATAGCTCAGGTGGGATTCCCGCGCCCCGATTAAATCGGCCAGAACCAGATAATCTCCCGCAGCGGCCAACCCCTTTAGTTCGGACGGTGCATGCGTAAACGGTTCCTCTTGTTCGGTCGAGCGGGAGGAAAGATCCAACTTGGTCACGCGACCGTCCGCGTATCCGAGAATCAGGGAATCCCACGCCGCAGAATAAGTCGCATGCGTCGGGGAATCGGCAAGGGTCATCGCACCGGAAAAACCACGCCCCGGAGCCGACCAGAATTCCACACTGCGGTGAAGCGGATTGATCATGATCAACTCACCACGCTTGTCCTGGAATATAAACGACGGTTCCAAAGGTCCTCGGTTTGGCGGACGTATTTGCGCCTTCTCCCGCGGAATGAACTGGTGTGCGAAGGTCTGGTTGACGGTGATCTCGTCGTCGGGCCCGAGCGGCTGGCGGAAAAAGAAAACCCGGTTGCCGTGTTTGACCACCGCTTCGACGGGAGAGGAAGTTGGATGGTATGCCGTTTCGTTCAGTTCGGCGTCCAACAGCGTCACTCCGTCATCATCGGCGATGACAATGCCACCGTCTTCCAACTCATATAGATCGTTGATGACCCCGATTGCGCCCGCATAACGCAAATCCGTCGTTCGGTGATAGCTGCCACTTTCGTTGATAATCAGTGACTGATCGCTCAACACCCATGCCCTGTCGGGTGCATTGATCGCATCGAGAGAGTTCCCCGGGGCAAAGTCAATCGGGTCGGCATTCTCATCAAACTCAACGAATTGAAGCCGATCACCGACGGCAAATACCCGGTTGAGCCCACGGGCGGCGACTGCGTTGGAAAAGAAATCCCGGGGCCAGAGGCTTCCCCCGACCCAATCACCGACCAGGGTTTTCAAGTCGATCCGAATTGGACCGGCGGTTCTGGCCTGTTGCACAAAAAGAAATTGTCCCCAACCGAACAAATGGGCCAACGCGTCATTGAACTGATACAACAAACCATCTTCTTCTCCGGAAATCCGCATCCGCCGCACGCTGTTATCCTCGGTGGTGTAATAAATCCAATCATCGATGATCGTGAATCGGTCATCCGGATTTAGAACCGCAAGGTCACTTTTGAATAACTCCGTCTCCAGATCGAAGCGGCGAATTACATCAATTCCCGGACATAAAAAGTAGACGGTTGACCCATGCACTATGTGCCAGGTCCAAGCCGCGGTGGGAACATCGATCGTGCCAATATCGAACGTATAATAGGGTGTCCTTCCCGCTCCAATCCGATTGCGGGCCACCAAGTGATAATTGCCGATGGGGCTCTCCCGAGTGAGCGTTATGGCCGGATCGATCTCCCCCGGCAGCGCCACGTCATTGTGATACCACTGGTAGTTGAGGTCTTCGGCCGGGCCCCTGACCAAGGGATTCAGCACAAATCGAGGGCCCAGTCCCAGTATGATATGCCTCCGTTCGTCGTTCCAAAATCTGGGGAAATCCAACGGCACGTAAAACAGCGGATAGTTGGGACTTCGAGCTGAACCCACTGCGTTGGAGACCACAAAATGGTAATTTCCATGGTCGGTAATCGCCATGTCCTCGATCGACAGCGAAGGCTCAGTGGCTCCGGGTATCGCGATGCCCTCCTTGAACCACTGATATTGCAACGGGCCGCTGCCTCGGACACTGGCGCCGAGGGTAACGTTACGAGTCTGGGTTGCCTGAGACGGTCCCCGCTGAAACTCAATCACTGGAGGGAAGTCCCCTTGCGCTGCCGCTCGTTCTCCCCCCGTAAAGCTCCATCCCAACAGAGCTACCAGCGACATCGCCAACAGCTTGAAAGAGACGATTAAGCGGAATGGACTGCCGAGCATCGGACCTACGGGACGTGAAACCCGGCACGTTTAAGATGTCACCTTCATTGGAACCAATCTCAATCGACGTTAAGGGGGCACTATTAGACTAGCCGATCACTCGCCTTAGCGCTCCTTCGACCGGTCCCAACGAATGATACTCCCCTCTCTCACCAAACCGCTGGCAAACTCGCCGGATCCGACCGGCACGTTATGGAACTCCACATCACCCCAGGTTGAGGGGACTGCCGAAATCACCCGGCGGTCGTTTCCGCTCCGATGATTCAACATATGCAGGGGAAAGTTCAGGTAGGCCGCAGTGGTGGTGAGGAAATAGAACCGGTCGGTATTGTTGGGACCTTCACTCAGGGCGGTTTGTGATGGCTCGTAGGAATCAAAAACCCGGTCGGCCATCTCCAAAGCCAAATCGCCTTCACCAAAGCTCAGCGCCGCGAGCGCATACCAGGCCGCAATGAAACCAAGCATGCCCTCCCCGCGCGCATTGCGGTTCCACGCATGATCAATGGTGCGCACCGCCTTGGCTGAGTCCACGGTGGTCGCCATTTCAACCCCGGGAAATCCCAGGTAAAACGGCGCGCGCACACCCTGGTAAGCACTGAACTCGCGGGATTCGGTGTCCCCCAAAAACTCCAGATAGTGCCGGGTGTTTTGAGGGATGTGGATCTGCCGAACCACCTCGTTCCAGCGCTCCTTCGCATCAGGGTCACGCCCCGTCAGGTTCGCATAATGCACGGCGATGTCCAAGGACCAGCGGGCCGCCAGCACGACATCCAGCACGGACTCCTCCACCAGATTCTCTGAAACCGACCTCAACTCGGGAAACTTATAGCCGTCCAGTTGTTCGTCCCATGCTGCCAGCCGGCTCCAGTATTCCGCCACCCCAGCAGCTACCGGATAAAGATAGTTTTCCAAAAACTCCGCATCACCGGTCAGTTGGTAATACCGGTGATACATCGCCAGCGCGAAGCCGTTTAAATGGCGCTGGTTGTCGTTGACGCCGTTGGTGGTGCCATCCGTGCGGACTTCATGGGCAAAACTAAAGGCCGCCGGCAAGGACTCCGAGGGTTCCAGGTAGAGCTTCGCGTTGGCGATCAAACCCTCGGGTTTAAAATGATTCATCAACATACGCTTTGCCCGATCGAAATCCCCCAGGTTCATGAAAGCCAGGGTCGCCCACCCCGCCGCCCCGTAGGTAAACGGCCGCATGTTCCAGGCGGGCATGCCAAATTGGGCTTCTCCCGGGAGAAACCGTTCACTGCCCGCCGTGCAATACAGCCAGAATACCGACCGATAGAACAGCTCCTCGTGACGCGTATCCGGCAGTTTCAGCACAGGCGTGTTTTCCCACTGTGCCTGCCAAGCCTCCCAGTGTTGCCGCCAGATGTTGGCATCGGAGGTGGACGGCAAAACCGCCTGCCGACTGGCCTCTTGATGCGTCTCCGCCTGCCAGGCAGTGACCAGCGAAAATCGCAAAACCACTTCCTCGCCCGGCGCCAAAGTCAGCTTAAGCTCACCGGGGGCACTCCCCTTCGCCAAATTGAGGTTGGATCGCAGGGTCCAGGAGCTGGGCGTGAAGTGCTCCTCGTCTTCAACACCCATCCAGCTGCCGTCTTCGATCTGCCTCACCCGGTAACGCGGGCGGTCGTCCAACCCCATCTGATAGTCCGGCCAATCCGTCAGGTATACGTAGTCACCAACGGGAAGATGGAGATGCCCGCTGAGCTTCCTGCCGTTCCCGGTATTCCTCACCCGCACCAGCAGCAGTCGTGATTCCGCTGCGGAAAAGAGCACCTCGGTCTCATAGTTCCTGCCATCGCGCAGTTTCACTTCGGTTCTCACGACCCCATCCCGCAGGGACTGGGTCTGACTGTAACGAACCAAACTGGCCTCATTGAACTCAACCGCATGCCACGAAATTCCCAAGCCCGAGAGCGGAATTCGATTCGACTCGTTTTCCCAAAGATCGGCCGCCCATATGCGATCCAGTCCCAGCCCATCCCGTCGGACCAGTCCCCCCATCTCCCCATTGCCCGCCAACAGTTCCAAGTCATCGGGATTAAAACTGCCTCGGGAAAAACTGTGTCGGTCCAACAATGCTGACCGCAGTTCCGAAATTCCCTCTTCACCCCTGACGGGCGAAGACTCCGCGGTCGACGAAGTCGCGAAAAGTGCCGTGGCCAACGATCCCAGAAAAACGAGCAGACGCATTACCCATCGAACGACCGTTTCCGTCATCCGCTCAAACCTCGGCAGACTATACATTAACCCTTCGAATGCATCGGGAGGACGGACTGGAATCAACTGACGGTCCGACCGATCAAGCCTTTCGTGGATTTCGTGTGTTTAGTGGGCTAACAGACCATGCCCCTCCCCCGACTTCTTGTGCCCCTTGGTGCCTCTCTCTGGCTCATCCTTCATGCTGCAGCTGCCCCCTCCTTTCGTATTGATGGGCCTACCGACGCAGCGGATCTGGCCTTCGGCTTAAGTCACCTGCGCGCCGCCTTGGCGCAACACGATTACCAGGAAGTGACTGGCACCAAGGCCAACTTCTCCGTGCAACTTGAAATCGATGCCTCACTCCCCGGCCAAGGGTTTGCGTTGCAGGATTCCAGTGACTCCCATCCTTCCCTACACGGAGCGGACCACGCGGGCCTGACCTATGGACTGCTCGAACTCGCTGAGCAGATCCGCCTCTACGGGGTCGGAGGCATCACCTCGACCACACAATCCCCCGCCCAGCTCGACCGAGGCGTGAAGTTCAACATCTCCCTCGATGTTCGCACGCCCACCTATACCGAGCCCTCCAACGCCGCCCAAAACGCGATGGAACAAGTCTGGGACCGTGCCTTCTGGTTCGAGTATCTCGATTACCTCGCGAGCCAGCGCTACAACCTGGTCTCGCTGTGGAGCCTGCATCCCTTCCCTTCCATGGTGCGTGTGCCCGAGTATCCCTCGGTCGCCCTGGACGACGTGCGGAAATCCACCACCACGTGGCAGGAGAATTATCCCCTTCAAGCCATCGGCCTGGATGCCCCTGAGATTGTGGACAACTACGAGGTGCTCCACAAAATGACGATCGACGAGAAGATCGCCTTTTGGCGGGAAATCATGGCTTACGCCAAGGCTCGCCACATCAAGTTCTACATCGTCACGTGGAACATCTTCGTCAACGGCACCGACGGCAAATACGGCATCACCGACAACATCACCAATCCTGTCACCCGCGATTATTTTGCCAAGTCGGTCCGCGCCATGTTCAACACCTACCCGGACCTGGCCGGCATTGGCCTGACCACCGGTGAGAATATGCCGGGAGCCACGTTCGACGAAAAGGAGGACTGGGCCTTCGCCGCCTATGGCCAGGGCATTCTCGATGTCGCCCGGCGCAATCCCGACCGCGAGTTCACCCTCATCCATCGCCAGCACCAAACCAAGGCCCGCGACATCGCCCGGAAATTCCAACCGGTCATCGACGCACCCAACATCAACTTCCTGTTCAGCTTTAAATACGCCCAGGCCCACGTGATGAGCTCGACCGTGCAGCCGTTCAAAGACGGCTTTGTCGAAGACATCCCGCCGCAAAAAACCCTTTGGACGCTGCGCAACGACGACAACTATCTCTTCCGTTGGGGGGGCGCCGATTTTGTGCGCGAGTTCATCCAGAACATTCCGGCCGATGTTTCGGCGGGCATGTATTACGGCTCCGATCAGTGGGTGTGGACCCGCGAGCTTCTCTCCACCGAACCCGCCAGGCCTCGCGAGTTGGAGTTCACCAAACACTGGTATCACTGGCTGCTGTGGGGCCGGCTCGCCTACGATCCAAACCTCGGCAACGACCGTCTCACCGACCTCATCGGTGAACGTTTCCCTCAGGCCGATGGAGCCGCCCTGTTTGCCGCTTGGAATCACGCCGCCATGACCTATCCGCTGACCACCGGGTTCCACTGGGGCGCCCTTGACTTCCAATGGTATATCGAAGCGAGCCAAAGCATTCCCGGAGCCGCCCGCACTCCGACCGGTTTCCACGACGTCAACCGCTTTATCTCCCTGCCCCCGCATCCCGGCACCGACTATGTTTCGATTCCCGATTATGTCGCCAATCGCCGGGTCAGCAGTGAAGCGGAATCCCTCGCCGGGACCACACCACCCGAGGTTGCCAACCGGTTGATCCAGCACGCCAAGGCAGCGCTCGACCTGCTCAACGAAATTGACGCCATCGGCGACCGCGATTTGCGCCGCACGGTCGAGGACATCCGGGCCCAGGCGTATTTGGGACTGCACTACGGCCACAAGATCATCGCGGCCCTGCACCTCCACCAAATGCGCCAAACCCTCGGAGAAGCGCATTTCTCCTATCTCAGTTCGAGTCTAAATCAGGCTGCCTACTTTTGGCGGCTTTACGCCGCCACCGCCGACCACCTCTACGACATCCGCCCCCTCTGGACCAACCGCGTCGGCTACGTTGATCTGGCCCATACCTACCAAAGCGTGATCTACGATCTCACCATCTGCGGGGTGGCCCCCGACCTCCCCGATTTTCAACCCACCCCCGGCGGAACCCTGCTGGAGGCCGAGTCGATCGAAACGGCTGTCCCAGTCGGCAACGAACTGCCCGGATACACCGGTTCGGGTTATCTCGACTTTCAGTACGCCGAGCGCACCAAGTCGGTCTCGTGGACCTTCACCGCCCCACGAGATGGCACCTACGTGTTGGAAATCCGTCACGCCCAACGGTGGGGCGGCGCCCGCATCGCCGCTGCGTTGTCGATCAACGACAAGCCGATCGAGGGCTTTGCCCTCATGCACGCCGGCAGCTCGACCAACTGGGTCTGGGATCGTGTCATCGTCCAACTGAAAGAAGGCGATAATTCCATCACGTTAAACCCCGGCGCCGCTCCCCGTATCGACCACCTCAACGTGATCGACACCGGCTACTGAACCGACCCGCCGCCATCCAATCGAGGCCTGCTCGCAGTTTGGCGGGAGTAAATTCAAACGACGCGCCTCCAAACCCGGTTCTCCGACTGCGGAATAGGAGCCGCGGTTTGGACTTTTTGCCCGGGAGGTGCTTGTTGCAGGGATCCTGCAACAATCCTGCCAACACTTAAAGTCATGCCCGTTGCCACATCCTGTCGCGTCACCGGTATTTTAGCGGCTCTCCTGTCCCTGGCCGGTCTCTCATCGCTGCCGGCATCCACCCCCGCCGTCCTCAACGCCGTCGACTCGGATCCACAAAAACTCGGGTGGATGGCAGGGTTTCCGCCCCCGCCCGAAAAGCTCATCATGCAGCCGCAATCCAACTATTTCAGCTTCCCGAAGCTGCGTTGGACAGTCTGCCACATCCGCGAACTGCTGCCCACCACCCAGGTCAGCCGCGGACTCGGCGCCCCGATGCCCCTTTCCTACAATTTGGACCCCGCCATCGATCAGGTAACATTTCTGCCGTTGGGCAGCGACCAGGCACAGTCCTGGGAGGAAGCGCTTTTCACCAACTACACCGATGGCATGCTGGTTCTGCACCGCGGTGAAGTTGTATATGAACGCTACCTCGGGGCCCTCGACGAACGGGGGAAACATGCGGCCATGTCGATGACTAAGTCCCTCACCGGACTGCTCGCCGAAATTCTTGTGGTGGAAGGCCAGCTCGACGACGAGGCGTTGGTATCAAGCATTGTGCCGGAGTTGACCGACAGTGCCTTCGGCAACGCAACCGTGCGGCAGGTGATGGACATGACCACTGCCCTGGATTACAGCGAGGACTACTCCGATCCGGAGGCCGACATCTGGATATATTCGGCGGCCGCAAGTCCGCTGCCCAAACCGGCGGACTACCAAGGCCCCGACGGCTATTTCGAATACCTCCAAACCGTGCAGAGCAACGGCACGCATGGAGAGCATTTTCACTACATGACAATCAACACCGATGCTCTCGGATGGATCGTTTCCCGGGTCAGCGGAAAGTCTGTTGCCGATCTTCTGTCAGAGCGAATCTGGCAGTATATGGGGGCCGAACAGGACGCTTACATGACGGTGGACGCCAAGGGGACCCCCTTTGCTGGCGGAGGGCTAAGCGCAGGGCTGCGTGACCTCGGGAGGATCGGACTTCTGATGCTCAACGGAGGAAGGGTCGGAGACCAACAGCTCTTTCCCCAGGCCGTGGTCGATCGGATCCAGGCCGGGGGCAGCCGTGAAGCCTTCAAAGCCGCTGGCTACTCCACCCTGCCGGGAGGAAGCTACCGCAGCATGTGGTGGATTTTCCACAACGCCAACGGAGCCTACGCCGCCCGGGGGGTGTATGGCCAAACCATCTATATCGATCCCACCGCCGAGATGGTCATTGTGCGTTTCGCCTCCTTCCCCTTTGCCCAAAACGCTCAAATCGACCCGACTTCGCTCCCCGCCTACCAGGCCGTGGCCGACTACTTGATGGACAAGGCACCGTAACCCGGGCGGGCGACTGAGCACCTGCTTCAAGGTCGCTTCCCCAAAGAGGCAATGGAGCCATCCCAACACCGGTTCGACAGGAGCAAACGTAGAGAACAAAGCCATGCGCCAAAGGCGCACAAGTTCCTCTGCGAAACTCCGCTAACTCCTGTAAAACCCACCCTGCCTCTCAGCCACCTTCCTTGCCTTCTGTAAGAACCCTACTCTGCCTCTGGACTCAACAACCCTCTAGAAACGCTCCGATCAACGCCTCCCTTTTGCCAAATCATGAAGACGCCTCAAAAATGTCCGTGGTGCGGGCTGGAGTCTGATGATGACTCCGGTCCAACGCACGCGTATCTGGAATCATCCCCGGGATGCTGGCGGATGTATGGCGAGTTGTTGGCCAGGGAATACCAAGACCTGCGCTACATGAGACTGCACGACCTCACGGTCGACGCTTACGCACTGCAACACCCCGGCAAAAGAAGCGATCAAACCATCTCTTCTGCCAACATCCATTTAGGAAGTCTCTACGCCTACTTCGAAATGCGAGTTCCCGCAACGCGACTTGGCGCGGTCAAGAAACACATGGCGCAGCAGAAGGCCCGATTTGCGTGGCTCAACCCGCCGACGAACATGACGCAACTCACGGTGAAGGATGTCCTCGCCGCCCAAGGACCGGAACAACATGCGGAACAAGTCGAAGCATGGGCTTCCTACGTCTTTCAGTCGTGGAGCACCCATCACGCAACGACCGCTAATTATCTCAACGCCGCCATCGCCAAGTCCGTCCACATCACCGAACACCGATAATATCACCTCTCCGAATTCCTTCGGGTCCCTCCCCCTATCACCACCATCCTTATACCGGAGAAACAACCATGTGCCGCGCCGCCATCATCGGAAACGCCGCCGGAGGAAAGTCCACCCTCTGCCGCCACATCGTCCGAGCTCACGCCCTGCCTCACGTAGCAGTGGATCGTCTCCAATGGAAACCCAACTGGACACCCGTGCCTGAGGACCAAGTCAGTCACGAGTTGAGGCAGGTAATCGATCAGAACCGCTGGCTCATCGATGGCTGGGGACCATGGGAATCCATTGAGGCGCGATTTGAACGAGCCGATACAATCATCGTCGTGGATCATCCGCTTTGGCGCCACCTGTGGTGGGCCACCAAACGGCAAATCAAGGCATGGGGCCGACCAGATACCATCGAGAAACCTAGTGGCTGCAACCTGGCGCCCATGACGTGGCAAATGTATCGAATGATCTGGCACATCCACTTCCATCTCCGCCCCAAACTGCTTCAATTGGTCGCCCGGTTTGAGGAGCAAAAAACCGTTCATCACCTCCGTTCTCCCAGGGATCACCACCAGTTCGTCCGCGACCACTGCATTCGTGTTTAAGTACAGCTTTTGGCAAAATTAGTGAAAGAGACTCAAAGATTTTGCGTTATACAGTTCGCCAATCGGGAAAGACTTCCACGACCAATCACTTCATGCTATGTCTTCGTGCACTTCGCGGTATGCTACATTCAAAGTAGGTCAATAACACGCTCTGCAAAACATGGGATCATCAAAACGCCAATGGGAACAGGAGCAGGAAGAGCGTCTCAAAAAACAAGAGGCGCTTCTTGATCTTCCGGAAGACATCGAGGAGACACGAATTGCTGTCGAAGTCATGGCAGAACGTCTGGAAAGCAGCGCTGTCGAAATTTTCGAACTTCGACAAAAACTCAGCAACGCTTCTTCGACACGAAATCGACTCTTAAACGGCGTTTTCGGATTTCTTATCGGGTGCGCTTCCAGTCTCGTTGTTTGGTATTTTACGAAAGACTAAAAGAACTTAGCCAATCATTAAAGATAACGTCGGCCAGGGCCGCCGTTGTTGCTTCACCCGTCCTGAATATCGTCACATTTCCACAGTCGCTGGCCGCCGTGCCTCACCTTTAACATTAGCCGAAAATGAAGAGCGAATGGATACTCACCGATTTCAACGAAATGATGGCTCTTGATGGTGCAGTGTCGCTCTCAACAGACGGAAGGGTCTGCACCGCCGGCGGACAGTCGGTCACGCTACGAGAAGGCATGAGTCTTACAGCATATGAGCCAGACGTTGATAAAGACGGGCAACCATGCGAGCTAGTGGCTTGGGGATTTGTTACTAAGACTCCCCATCCTAAGCATTCTGAATTTTGGATTCTAAAGGTGGATCAGGAGAGCTTTCACCATGAACCTGAAACCCAAAAAGCTAACCAATCGCCTCAGACAACAGCCACAAGAAGCCGTCTCTGAGCTTAAACGTTCTGAAATATAGCAAAAAATACACATGAAATATTTATACTTAGTCTTATTCTGCTCCATGCAAACAATTATCGCGCATGCGAACTCTGGAAGTGCTCACATTCCACCAACGGAATGCTATTTTAGCAGTGGAGACCTCTTCAAAAGAACATCAATCAACGTTTCCAATATTACGGATAGTAACGTCGAAATAACAATAACGTTATACAACCACAACGGCATATTGGTTACTGATGGAGACAATAATCCCAGCGGAGGCAACCTACAAGCGCACTTTAACTATCAAAATTATACCGATAATCTCACGGACTCGTCACTCTCACTTACAATCCCAGCAAACGGTGCTGTACAAATATGGATACACGGTGGACAAGGTTCCCAATCAATACTCTGTTCCGGCAAAATAGAATGGACACAACAAAGCAAAGCAGCAATAGCCCTAATCGCTAGTATTGAAAATCGTGAATTTTGGAGAGATTCAAGAAGAGCAAGCTCAGGCAGAAATGCCCTACAAATAAATAATGGCCAACCATTTTAAAAACAGATCAGAACCAGTCAGCATATACAACTCAGGAACTCCGCTCGCTGCCTCGCTCCATTCCTGAGTGCATGGCCTCAACGTTGGGGAGATATTCATATGAAATCGACACTGTTAGTTTGTTCGATCATCCTGTCCGTAAATATCACCATGGGCAACGAATGGTCGGTAACCTCTATTCGGGAAGTAAGTAAGTTAGATCGTCGTTACCTCCTTATGGAGATCGAATCGGCCGCCTCAATTCCTCCTCTTTCATTTCGAATAAAGGTAACCGACCGGTTTGGAAAGCGAGTCCCCGCGAGTGTTCCCAAAACCAAATACAAAGCCCATCATCACGTTGAGCTCACGTTTTTCATGAGTGAAGAGAATTTGGCTCAGCGCGAAGGCGTTATAATTGATCTAACGATTTCTGCAGCTAAGTTCATTGATCTCAAAGTCACCCATTCACTGAAGAAAGACCCCAACCAATCATTCGAGACAACT
Source organism: Opitutaceae bacterium (assembly GCA_028280945.1). Classification (GTDB taxonomy): domain Bacteria; phylum Verrucomicrobiota; class Verrucomicrobiia; order Opitutales; family Opitutaceae; genus Actomonas. The sequence goes on along the minus strand of JANQKV010000065.1, from coordinate 2,533 downwards.
CCGGCCATCGCTCCACGATGACCTCCGCGTATGGCTTCAGCGTTAGGTAATGAAACTGACGAACGAACAGTTGTATGAGTGGTTTCGAATCACTGCGGTCGAGTTGCTGCGCATTCCTGAGGATTCGTTCGCAAAGGGACCAGAGGCACAGGATTCAAAAAAGGGAAGCATCTCTGGTTTGAAGCAGGCCATTAACGATCTGATCACGGCTTCGGAACATGGATCGGTTCCTGCCAGTTTGGATAGCCGCCTCGTTGCCGCTGGGCTTCCACGACTGGATCAGATGAGATCTGCAATGCGCAGAAAGGAAGCGAGTATACTCAAACGGGGAGTGATCAGGAATGAAGAAGAGTATTACATCGTTCGCGAAGTCCTGAGTGATGCCGACACGAATCTCCGCCCCAAGACATTAGAGAAACTCGGACGTCTGATTGGCGAATATGAAGCAAAACGAAAAGAGACCTAACCAATCGCCTCAGACAACGTCGCTATCGCGCCGTCTCTGAGCTCAAACGTTAGAGAAAACAGAAATGGGAGAAACTACAAACAAACCTCCTTGGACGGTCCTGCTGATAGGAGGAGCTTCAGGGACAGGAAAGACATCAGTCAGCTATAAACTCGCGCATCACTTTGGAGTAGGCATTACCGAAGTCGATGATCTCCAGGTGATGCTTGAAAAGATGACCACGCCTGAGGAGCAGCCAATTCTACATTATTGGAAAACCCACCCCGAAGCGGATCAACTTCCTGCTGGGCAAATAGTGGACCAGTTAATTGAAGTAGGTCGTGCTATGTCTCCAGCGCTTGAAGCTGTGATAGCCAGCCATATTGATTCTGAGATGCCCATAGTGCTAGAAGGAGATTTCATCCTTCCGTCGCTAGCGTCTCAGCGAACATTTGACGAATTCCAAAACAACGACCGAGTACGATCAGTATTCCTTATTGAAGAGGATCACCAGCAAATTGCAGACAACTATTCGAATCGAGAACCGCTTCAGGGAGAGCAACTGAAAAGGGCAAAAGTGAGCCAACTTTATGGTTCTTGGTTGGAAAAAGAAGCTATGAGATTTGGTCTTCCGGTCATGCCTGCACGCCCATGGGATACGTTGTTCGAAAGAATTCTGAAAATCTTAAAATGAATTCTAACCAGGCGTTTGTGGTGATGGCGGTTTCGCTCCGCTCAACCGCCATCACCACAACTTAGCGTTATACAAGAATGAGTGCCGTAGATTTAGATCACCCTGACCTCCAGATAATGCAGGATCTCATCGCGTATACCCGTGAACACGCCGTCGCGAACGACACATTTACTGGCGCGTTCGTGGTTCAAAAAGGAAGGATTATTTGCAGAGCCGTCACCAGCATCGTCCCGGATCAAGATCCACTCGCTCACGCAGAAATGAAAGTCATGCACCAAGCGATAAAGAAGCTTGGTGGGGATTTAACAGACTGCCACATCTACACCACGCAGAGACCTTGTCTGATGTGCGCTTCTGCCATGATTTGGAGTGGTGTAAGTTCGGTCACCTACGGCCTAAAAACCAAAGGGCAGTGGGACCAAAATACCTCCCCCGAGGCGTTTCTGGCGGCGAACGACACCCGTTGCTTTGGACCGATTCTGGAGAAAGAATGCAAAGCGATTAAAGCGCTTTTACCTTCAGAAAGTTAGGTACAACCAATCGCCTCAGACAAGGTCCACAAGTGGCCCTGTCTGAGCTCAAACATTGTGCAAAAATAGATGAGACCAAAAATTCACGCGTTCGACGGTGAAACAGGAGCCGGAAAAACTACTCTTTCGAAGAAGCTAGCGAAAGAACTGAAAGCGTATCGGATTAACCACGACGAGCTCCTAGCTATTTCTTACAGCCAGGAGCAACTCGCGAAAGAACATGCGGCCTGCTGTGACCGAGCGAACCGATTGGCATGGAAAATAGTGGAGAGAGTTGCTGCTTTAGGGATCGACATCGTGATGGAAGGCTGGGGATCCCGAGAATTGAGAGATCAGATACGCGGGAAAGCTAAAGAACTAGGTCTAGACCTTGAGTTCTACCTCGTGACATGTCCTCAAGAAGAGCGCCTGAAGAGAATAAGGAAAAGAAACGAGAATTCCGGCGACGACGCACCTCACATAACCGACGAGGACTTTTTCAGAATGGAAGAAATCGAGGATGTATTCGGCGAGAATGAAGTTTTTACAGTAATCAAAAACGACCAGCACAACCAGGCGGTCGTCACAACTCCGGGGGCTGCCGCCCTCTCCGTCGTGACACCTTAGCGTTAACCAAGAATTGAAATGAAACCCAACTCAGCATCAGCCATCCTTCAGGTATCCAACCTGAACGATTCAATTCGATTTTACACTGAAGCACTCGGCTTCGAAGAAGAATTCATTTTCGGTGACCCTCCATACTACGCCGGCGTTAAAATGGGTAATGTTATCATTCATTTGAACGCCGGAGAAGAAAACGAAAGTCGAAGAGGAATGGGGTCAGTCTACGTCTTCTGCGATGAAGTAGATGATTACTATAAAAGT
>JANQKV010000064.1 GCA_028280945.1 Opitutaceae bacterium | reverse complement strand
CAGGCCTACACCGGCCTGCTCAACCATCCCGCCCAGTTCCGGCTCGAAGTCGCCGAGCCGTTGATCCGGGCCTATGTGGATCACGAGCTTGTTTTTGAGGTGACCGACAGCACACACGTTGGGCAAGCAGGGGCGGGCGGCGCGTTCGGTTGGGGAGCCGACTTTGACCTTGATGTGCTCAAGATTCAGCAAGGCCGGGCGAGCGAGGACGTCCAGTCGGGCGTCGCCCCCCACTACTCTTGGTCGGATTCGAGCAACGGATCCTGGACCATCAACTCGGCCGGAAAGTTCGAGCAGACCGTCGGCAACGCGGGTTCGGCCTTCCGTTATGTCGACTGGGTGGGAGGCCAGACCGATTACAGCGTGCGGGCCACCGTGACCCCCCGGAACTTGGCCAATGGTGGCAGTATCGGGTTGGTTTCGCGCTACGATTCGTCCGACAACAGTCGCTACGAATTTGTCTATCAACCCGGGACGCCGCGCCTTGCCCTGCGCAAGGTGGACAGTGGAACTCAGACGCTCCTGCGCACGATGGATATGACCGGCAAGGCGCTTCAGGATGGTTTTGATTACGACATGGAACTCGAAGTGGCCGGTCAGCAGATCAAGGCCTATTGGGAAGGGTTCCTGGTTTTCTCTTACCACGATGCCACCCCCGGAGGGGTCACCACAGGTTTGCCGGGACTCCACACCTATCTTTGCCGCGGTGAGTTCGACGACCTCGCGATTGAGAGCCGATAGGGACGCGGGGCAGCCCAGAATGTGCAAACAACCACGGGCCGGGGTTTCCTGTTAACCGGAGAAACCCCGGCGCCTTGCCGGATAGAAATCCGGCTCGTTTAGTGCGGCAGTGCCAGCTGTTTCCGGGTGGCCCTCGCCCACAAGCTGAACTGGGTAGCTGACTCAGGAGTCCGCAGGTCAACGCCATAGCTGGGGAGAATCTGGCGCAGTCGGTTCTGTTGCCTCCCGTCGACGAGCAAATCCGGCCGACACCGTGCGATGACATCGAGCACGATCTGCACGGAGGTGGATGCTCCGGGCGATGCGCCCAACAGGGCGGCCATGGTGTTGTCGGCGCTTGTCAGCACCTCCGTGCCATAGTGCACAATGCCGGCTTTGCCGTCTGATTTTTTAATCGCCTGCACGCGGATGCCGGCGTCTTCGAGTCGCCAGTCTTCCGGTTGGGCCGAGGGGTAAAACTCCCGCAAGGCCGCCATGCGATCTGCCATCGACTGCGTGCCTTGTTGCATAAGGTAACGAATCAGATCGAGGTTGCCCGCCCCTACGCGGAGAAGTGACGGCAGATTGTGCCATTTGATGGAACGGGGAAGGTCCGTCCAGCGCCCTTGCTCATGGAGAAACTTCGTCGTCCAGGACGCGAAGGGGCCAAAGAGGAGGCTGCGTTTGCCATCGATCACCCGGGTGTCGAGATGAGGCACGGCCATTGTCGGAGCAGCACCCAACGCCTGGCCGTAGACCTTGGCGTCATGTTTCTCGACGATTTCCGGATCGTCGCAGACCAGCCACTGCCCGCCCACTGGGAATCCGCCCAAACCTTGGGCATCGGGCAAGTCGGCCTTTTGCAGTAGATGCAGGCTGCCTCCCCCGGCTCCCACGAAAACAAAGGGCGCGGTCACGCTGCGTGTGCTTCCCCGGAGGCGGTCGTGGCAGGTTGCCCGCCAGCTTTCGGTGGGGGTTCTTTGCAGATTCGTGACCCGGCAGGCCGGACATACCTCGCAGCCCTCCTGTGCGTCCAGCCAATCGAGCAGTTGCCGGGCGATGGCCCCGAAGTCGACATCGGTCCCGCCGGCCACCCGGGTGGCCGCAATGGGTTCGGCGGGGCGTCCTTCGGTCAGCAGGGGAGCCCAAGCCGATATTTTGTCCCGCTCGTCGGAAAACTCCATGTCGGCGAAGAAGTGGTGCGCCGACAGCTGCTCATGGCGGGATCGCAGGAATGCGACCTGTTCCGCCGAGCGCACGAAACTCACATGGGCCACCGGATTAATGAACGTCGTCGGCGCCTTGAGAATGCCCGCCTCCACACCGTGGGCCCAGAATTGAAGTGACATTTCGAATTCTTGAAAGACATCGATGGCTTTCGAAACGTTCACCCGACCATCGGCGTGGCGGTCGGGGGTGTAACTCAGCTCGCACAGGCCGGCGTGCCCGGTCCCGGCATTGTGCCAACCGTCGGAGGCCTCGGGAGACAGGTGGTCCGCCGCTTCCAACACGGTGATGTTTAAATCGGGTGCCAGTTGTTTGAGCAGCACACCAAGAGTCGAGGACATGATTCCACTGCCAATCAGGATCGCATCGGAAAACTGTTCGCTGAATTCAGCTTTGTTCATGGGGGAGATACCGGGTTGAGGCGATGGGTTCGATGATGCGCGCACGGAATTCATCGAACGATGCCAGCGCGTGGAGTGCGATGAGTTGGGAGCCCAGGTTGCCCAAGGCGGCTCCTTCCACCTCGAGGGCGATGACCGGTACCCCCGCCGCGTTGGCTGTTGCTTGGCAAAGCAGGCGATTGCGCGCTCCGCCCCCCACCATAAGAATGCGATCAAAGGGCCGGCCGGCCAGTCCCGCGAATGAGCGCATGGCTTCGGCATGACCCCGGCCCAGCGAATCGCAGATCAAACGCACATAACCAGCCAGACTGTCGGGAGGACTACCGCCCAGGTGGCGCAGTTGTCGGTCGATTGCCATGCGCATGGAAACCGGATTGACAAAGGAATTGTGGTGGATGTCCAACAGTCGGACCGGAGCTGGCAGGGCAGCCGCGGCGTTGATCAGGTCGCTCCACTGAGCGCGATTGGTAGGGCGGGCATCAAAGGCGTCCAGGGTCTTTTCCAACAACCACAGCCCTACGATGTTGGTGAGCGGGCGAAACTGACCGTCGCCGGCACGTTCGCTGCAAATGCCGGCCGACAAGGCCTCTGGGGTTGTCAAGGGCACCGGGCTCTTGAACCCGACCAACGACCAGGTGCCCGTGCTGATGAACAGGTCGTGGTGGTCGGTGGAACTGGGGAACGATTCAAACGCACACGCCGTGTCGTGACCGGGCACCGACACGACCTCGGCGAAACGAAGCGGTGCAATCGCTCTGACCCGGCCCAGCCGCGTGGAGGATGCGACTGGTGTGCTGAACCAAAAGGCAGGCACCTTAAAATGTCGCAATGCATCGAGCGACCAATTGTCATCCGCCGTTCCCAACAATTGAGTGGTGCTGGCAATCGCCAGCCCATGTGACTTTCGGCCGCAGAGCAGGAAGTTGAAGTAGTCCGGTAGCAGCAGGCAGTGCCGGGCCAACGAAGTGATCGTCGGAAACGATCGCATGGTCTCCGCGAGCTGCAGCGACGTGTTGTAGAAGATCCCGGGAATGCCCGTCTTCTGATAAATGCGCAAATGATCCGCGCTGTTGTCGCGGAGCTGTTTCAAACCCGGTTGAGTGCGGTTGTCCCGGTAAGCGTGAGAGGGAAACACCATGCGTCCCTCACCATCAGTCAACACATGGTCGCATCCCCATGTGTCGACACCCACCGCCGCCAACCGTTCGCCGTTGGGCAGCGACTCCGCCGCTTTGACGAGTCCGGTTTGCACATGGGTCCAGATTCCGGGGATATCCCAATAGTCATGTGGACCCATCCTGTGGACCTGATTGGGAAAGCGATACGTTTCGCGTGTTTCCAGCTTTCCGTCCGTCCAGGTGCCCACAATCACGCGGCCGGAAGTCGCGCCGAGATCCACGGCGGCACAATGCAGGGGGGAGGACATGGCACAGGAAGGGGGGAGTCTCAGAAAGGACTTCCGTTGGCCCTGGTGCCGCAGAGTGAGACCTCGAGGCCGAGTTCAGCAGCGAGGGCAGCCTTGGTGTAGAGTGCGAGATCGGCTTCGCGTGCGGAATTGGCGTAGGCGACCTGGATGTGGTTGGCCTGATGACGGGCCATCATCTGATCGCGGGAAACGCCGTAGGTCACCGCGTGCATGATGGGCCATTGTGGGGTCGTCTCCTGCCAGCGGCGTTCGGTCTCCCCGGCGGGCAATGCGATGACCTTGGCGCGGCCGAGGTCCATCTTGAGCTTGCCGGTGGCGACGAACACCCGGCTCCAGATGATCTCGCCGGGTTTGGCGATGCCGCGCACAGTGCCGCCGCCGAGCCGGAAATACATGTAGGGTTGGCGATGTGAGTCGGTGCCCTTGTAGCCGCCGATGTGATGGGCGGGCGGCGCCGCGCCGGAAATGAGGAACACCCAGACGTAGTCCTTCGTAGTACCACTCGCGTCATAGTCTCCCCAGCGCAGGTCATGCAGGGTGTTTTCGACGGGTTGGCCGAGGGCGCGGTGGATGCGATAGGTCAATAGCCCGTCGAGCCCAGCGCATTCGTCGACTTCGTTGAAGTGGGGCAGGGGTTCGCCTTTGCGGATGATGCGGCCGCGGGAGTCTTTCGCCGGAGGCCGGTCGGAGTTGTTGAGCAGACCTTCCGTAAGATCGGATGCGGGAAGCAGGTCCTTCAGGCCCTGTTGGTATTGGATGCCGATGGCGTCGCAGCCAAACTCATCAGCGATGCGCAGGGCGGCGATGTAGGTGCGGCATTGGGCAAGCACCTGTTCTTCGGTAAGATCGTTGTCGGGATCGGGGCCCAAGTGAAAGGTCATGCCCTTGCGGCGCAGCCAGTCATATACGGCCCTCGCTTCCTTTTCGGTGACTTCGGAAGCGGCGTGGAAAAGTGCGGATTGGGACAGGCGTTCCTTGTAGATACCGGTGGCAAACAACAGTTCGTCCGGGATGATGGCGTTATACATTCCCATGCAGCCTTCGTCGAAGACCCCCATGATGGCCTTGTTGGTGCGAAGGTCGCCGGCCAGTTTCTTGGCCAGTTTCTGTGCCTTCGCAGGCACGCGGGTCCTGGAGAGTTTGGAGACATGGCGGGTGGGGTGCTTGACCCAGCCTTTCTTCAACCATGATTGCAGTCCGGATTTAAAGAATCTGTCGGTGAAGTCTTTCGACCACAGCGTGGAGTGTTTCACTCCGGCCTTGGTTAATGAACCATTGAGATTGAGCATTCCCACCAGGCCCGGCCAAGTGCCCGACCAATTGGCAACGGTCAGAATGGGCGCCCGATGGGAGATAAGCCCGGGCAGAATATGGTGGGAATACTGCCAGACACTTTCTGCGACTACGATGGGGATGTTGGGGTCGACCTGGGCAAAGACTTCCATGCCCTGTTTCTGCGAACCGATGAACCCGTGTTTCTGCTTTTTGTCATAAGCATGCACCCGGGTCAGAGCGTAGCCAAACTCCGCGAACGCAGCGGTGAGTTGCCGTTCCATGGACTCCTGGGCGGGCCAGCACTTTTGGTTGGCGGAAAGCCGTAGATCTCCGTTCGCAATCAACTGAATCGTTTTCTTCGGGGCGGGGCGCTTCATGATAAGCTACGCCTAGCGGCCCCGTCCGGGTTAGCGGAGCCCCGGGGAACTTTATTATTAAATATGACCGAGTTTGCGGGCGATTTTGGACCGCGTGGTTTAAACGAAAAAATGGACGGGAACGGGACGCGGACCTGCTGACCGATTCACTCAACGGTCAACCGACTTGGATTTGGCGAGCAAGTCACGGGCAGCGACCTTTGGCGACCCCATGAATATGACCCCTTATCGAGGACTTGTTCGCCCCTTGGCATCGGTGGTGGCGACTTTAAGCACCGCCTTGATTGGCATGGCGGCCGAGTTGATCAGTCTGACGCCGATCCATGATCAAATGCTCTTGCTGCATTTTGATGATGGCCATGTGGACTATCACGAGGCGGGAGAAAACTTTGACACGGACGAAGTCATCATCACGCCCTTGGCCACCGAAGCATTGTCGGCCGGTCTTTTTACCGTCACCAGCCCAGGCGATGCGGCGTTCATCGACGGAGTGACGGCGACGGCGGTCTATCGTAAATCCAAGGGCACCGAGTTTGCTCACAATAGTGAGAATTGGGATGGGAGTTTTGGGTTCCGCCCCTCCAGCCCTTATGCAGCTCTAGAGCATTGGGTTTACCTGGCCCTGCCCGCGCCGATTCAGGCCGGGGAAACCTACACGGTCACCTGGAACGCCGCGCAATTGAACACGGCGGTTGCAACCGCTGAACTGAATTTTGATCCGGTGGCGGTAAGATCGGAGGCGGTGCACGTCAATCAGCTTGGATACGTGCCGGCTTCCACGGCCAAATACGGTTACCTTTATCATTGGGCGGGCGATGGCGGCGGGATCGATTTTTCCCGGTTCGCGGGGGAAGCGTTCCATCTGGTCAACGCCGCGGATGGGGCGGTGGCCTTCACGGGGACGATCGTATTCCGCGCGGCGGCGAATCAGGTCGAAACCGGCCAAACCGACACACCCAATCAGAGTTTCCTCGGCGCCCCGGTTTGGGAATGTGACTTCAGTGACTTCACCCAAGCGGGCGAATACCGCTTGGTGATACCGGGCGTGGGCAGTTCCTTTCCCTTTTCCCTTGATGCCGACGTTTATCGCGAGGCCTTTCACGCCACGCTGCATGGCTTGTTGCAGAATCGATCCGGCATCACGCTCAATCCTCCATACGTTGCGGAAACGCGCCCCGCCCCGCACAATCCCCGTCCGGTGGGTGCGGGCGGCACCCCCGGTTTCCAGGGAAGGTTGAAGTATTCTTCGGTAAAGTTTTACGAGATTACCAGTGATGGGGGCGGGGAAGCGGATCGCTTGGCTGTCGAGGCAGGCTACCGGGGAGATCTGTCCGCGACCTGGGGTTGGTATCAGGATGCAGGCGATTGGGACGGCTACATCTCCCACACCGACATTCCCGTTCAACTCCTGCTCCTGTATCAGCTTTATCCCGACAAGTTTTCCGATGGCGAGTTGAACCTGCCCGGCGGCCGCAACGGCATTCCGGATCTGGTGGACGAGGGAGCGTGGCTGTTGCGATTTTTTCACCGACAACGCCAGGAATTGCTCGGCCAGGGTTGGGGGACGGGTGGGGTTGGCGCCCGGGTTTTTGGTGACCTGTGGGGCAGCGACCGGCCGGACAGCATTGGCCGGGGTTCCTGGCAGGATACCGATCGGGATTGGTATGTGACGGGAGAAGACCCGTTTTCGACATATCGTTACGCCGCCGGGGCCGCGCAGATGGCGGAAATCCTCGTGGCCCTCGGCGCACACGACCCCGACGGGGTGGACTGGGCGCAGGAGGCCCGCGAGGCGTTTGCCTGGGCCCAGGCCAATACTTCTGCCGAAGAGGAAAACCGCTCCGAACACGATTCCCTGCCGAACCTTCGGGCCGAAGCGGCGGTGGCCCTCTACCGATTAACGGGAGAGACGAGCTACCACAACCTGGCCCGGGCTGATTTGGCGGATATCACCACGGGAGAGAGCGGGCTCAGCCGTGCCCGGCTCAACGCCGCTGCGCTTTACCTCGACCCGGCCATGACCCGCGGGCGTGACGCGGATCTGGCCAATCGCTTGCGTAGTGCATTGCTGAATACGGCCGTGGACGTGACGGTCGACACGGTCGATCGGCGAGCGGCCCGGTGGGGAGGGAATTTTTTCTTTCCCATGCTGGTGGGGCAGGCGACCACGCCGTTGATTCAGCCGGGAGTGCTGGGATACCGGATCCTGGCCGAATCCCACCCGGCCCAAGCGGCCGCGATCCTGGAGGGATGCCGGACCACGGCGGATTATTTTCTGGGGAACAACCCCCTGAACACGACCTGGATCACGGGATTGGGGGAGCGTTCGCCGACGGCCGTCTTTTGCATGGATGATTTTTATGACGGGCCCGGCTTGCGGCGCGGAATGACCCCGTATGGCCCGTGGCGATTCCCGGACGATTGGATTCCCCAGCGCATGGCGCCAAGTGCCTGGTGGGCTTGGGATACGACCTATCCGAGTCTGGACCCCCGGGGGAGTGAGCAGCCTTCCGAGACCGCGACGGAACCGGGGACTTGGCCCGGCCACGAGGCATGGTTCGCCAATCGCAATGTGCCCCAGACCGGCGAGTTCACCGTCTGGCAAAACAACCTGCCCAATGCGCTCACCTACGGGTTTCTCTCCGCCACCCTGCCATCGTTGCCCCGCATCGAGAGTGTGTCGACTGGAGGTCAGGTGCCGGTTGGTGACACGATGGAGTTGACGGTCGTGGCCAGCGGAGTCGGCACACTCACCTACCAGTGGCGTCGTAACGACACCCCGGTTGCCGGGGCGGATGCCGCGACGCTAACGCTGCCCAATCTCCAAATCGGGGATGGCGGTCGATTCAGCGTGGTGGTGACGAATGCGGAAGGATCGGTCACCAGCGACGACATCATCATCGAGGTGATTTCCCAATCAGCGGTTGATGCCACCCGCGCGGTCAACATCTCCACTCGTGCGCAAAGCGGCACGGGTGATGCGTTGTTGGTGCCGGGGTTTGTCATTCAGGGCACCGGCACACGTTCCCTGCTGATCCGTGGGGTGGGGCCGCGATTGGCCGACTTTGGGGTGACCGGGGTGCTGGCCGATCCGGAGCTGGAGCTCATTCGCACCGCGGGGGGCAACCAGACCGTCGCGATGGCGGACGACTGGCTCACGGATGGTGACGCCAATCGCATCGTTGAGGTCGGGGCCCAATTGGGGGCCTTCTCATTGGACGGGCGCGAATCCGGTGGAAGTTTGGACGCGGTTTCGGCGGCGATGATCGTTGAACTGGGAGCCGGGTCCTACACCACAATCTGCCGAGGAAAGGACAATGGCACGGGCGTGGCGTTGGTCGAAATCTACGACGTCGGGGGCTCGGCCGGTGCACGGTTGGTTAACCTCTCGAATCGCGGGGTGGTTGGAGCGGGAAACGATGTGATGGTCCCGGGAATCGTTGTGTCGGGCCCCGCCAGTCGAACGTTTCTGGTGCGAGCGGCCGGACCTGCGCTGGCCGAGTTTGGGGTGCAGGGCACGTTGGAGAATCCTCAGTTGGAGGTTTTTAACGACGCGGGGGACTCCCTGGCGCTCAATGACGATTGGAGCAGTGATATCGAAGACGTGCCTCTGCTCAACGACGCCTTTTCGACTGTCGGCGCGTTCGCGTTCCCCAACGGCTCCCGCGATGCCGCTGCCCTGATCACGCTGGCGCCGGGTGCTTACACCGTGGTCTGCCGAGGTGCGGACGACGGCACCGGGGTTGCGCTGGTCGAAGTCTACGAGATGCCGTGAGCGCGCAAGTAGGTGCTGAAAGACGGTTGCTGACCGTCCTCGCAGATCTAAGGACGCCACCGCTACTACTTTGAAGGGCAAGTCAGGGTTCACCCTCGGAGCCGCCGATAAAGCGACTCCAGTCCAACCGAGCAGCCCTTTGAATGTAGCTTATGGTCGGCCGTTTGAAGATCAGCATTATCGAGTGTTCGGTTTCGCGAACAAAGAAGCATTCCCACCGATCCTTACCCATCTCGTTGAGTTTGCTTTGAATTGAACCGGCTACCGCAATCGCATAAGCACCGGTGGTCGGTACCTCTTCAACCTGATACTCCCATTTGCCGATTCGTTCGAAATCCTCCTTTACCCAGTTTTTGGTTTCCTCGGAAAGGTCACGGTCTTCAGCGGTGAGCTCCTCGTAGGCTTGTTTTGCTCGATCCCAGTAGCTGGGCATTTCCCTTTCGGAGGAGTCATCTTGAGACCGTCCAAAGGCGCAAAGCGCGCAGCCAAGCAGAACTCCCCAAAATATCCGAAGTTTCATGGCGAAATGATAGGGAAGGATTCGAATCAAAATCAACTGTCCGGGCAAAAGCCGTAGAGTTGATCGTCGCGCCCTTTGCCCGGCCAGTTCACTTGATCGATGCGAAGATGGCGCATGGCGGCGAACACCGCATCGTTTAAAGCGGCTTCAAATCCAAAAATCGACAGCAGGGGCGGTGCGTCAATCGCCACCACGTAGGCACTTGCCCCGACCCCGCGCAGCATGTCGACACTGCGGTTCACCATCTCGGCTTCACCGGGGCCGTTGCCCTGCAAAATGAGCACGGGCTTGGGATGAGCGGTCATTTGCTGGAAGGGACCGTGGGCAAACTGCAAAAAGTCGGATATTGAGGGGCAGGTCCAAAACAGGCCCTCCATAAACTTGCAGGCCAAGTTCTGAGCGTAATCGGAAATCGGCGCTGCGGTGATCAGATTAAATCCGGTGGAAAACGCGCTGGGCAGATTACACATCGCCTCGCGCAACGCAGTGGGGGCGCGTGCATCGAGCAAAGGCAGAAGTGTCTCAATACAGGGCAACGGTGCCCGGGACTGGGGAAACTGCCCGGCGAACTGCAGGCAGGCCAGGTATCCGGCGAGCGGCCCGACAAAACGGATGAGCGTCGTATACTCCTCCGCGAGCGGGAACTCCACCAACTCACCACCTGAATCCAGGATGCCACGAAGCAGGCGCGCGCGATCCGGTTTGCCGGCTGCTTCCGCCGTTTCGGGCGTGGCGGCGGTGAACAGGATCAAGTGCTCAAAATCGGTGCTGCGAGCAAGCGCGATTTGGGCGTTGGGTGATACACCTTGGCTGAAGACAACCAGCGTCTTGCCGGTGAAATTGGCGGAGGGTGCATCCACGAATCCGGAAAGAGGTAGGTAGGCGGCCGACCGGTCGGTGTGGAGGTTGAGCAACGTGGCCAGGTAGCGGGCGTGGGCTTCCGAACTGCCAGTCCCGGTAATGATAAAACGGCGGCCGGCCAGGGTCTGGTCGTTCAGCGGGACCGGCCCCCGGGCCAACATGTCGCTGAGAATGCCCGGAATGAGTGCCAGACGTTCAGCGAGAAGTTCGTGTCCGAGGGGGTCAGGCATGCGGAGGGAATTTGGGCTGGATTGGCGAGGACTGCCGGTGGGTCAATCGGCGACTTCTTCGTCGAGAAAGATCCAGTTTTCGACGCCAATTTTATGCTTCTGCAGGGCCAAGGAATACTCGGGTTTTTTGACCAAGCTGGAAGGTGAGTTCATCACCATCTGGATTTTCTCGCTGGTAAGGTGCTGCTTGAGCAGCGTGATGGAAGCTTCGTAGTCACGGCTGTCATAATCGACGCCAATCCGACGGTAGGCCTCGTCGGTGGAGAGCGCCTGGCCTGCCTCGGACAGCATGAGGTCGGTCGCGTAGGCACCAAAACCCGCGCCGCGGCCGTCGTTATAGATCAGCTGGATTGCGCCAACTCCATAGGTCACGATGTGTTTGACCGATTGCTTGAGTTTGTCGCGATTTTCCACCGTGCGCAGCGGGAAGCGGTTGAACAACGATTCACTGTGGAGGCGCACTACCGGGATGTCATAGATCTTCGCCGTGCCGTGGGTGAGCACCACAAACTCCTGGGTGGTGACAATGTCGTAGTAGACGTGCACGCGAAACCAGTAGGGCGTGGTCAGCAAATCCACGATCGGATCGTCGGGGTGAGCGTCGCCGTAGGCCTTGAGATTGCGCGCGTGGATGTGCACCATGAAACGATTTCCCCGGATCAACGAGTAGTTGGTGATCAGCGGATTTTCCTCCGCCATGTAGTCCTCGATTTTCTTTTCGCTGAAAAACTCCCGGAATTGCTCGTCATTGAGCAGGATGTCGTCGTCGACCGGCTTCATCGGCAGGAAGTAGCTGGCTGAGTAAATGAAGCGTTTGGCCTGGGGCAGGGCGTGTGGTTTGAACGGCACAACCGGCTCCGGCGGCAGGGCGCGTTTGACCCGGGTGGCGGAAGGCCGGTTCAGAATATGGCCGCTGGCCGCCTTGGACGTGAGATAGGCGAGGTTGAACGGGGAGGGCTCGAACTCGAGGGCCTCTGTATCCACAACCTCAATACCCTGGTCACGCAGGGCGTTGACCTTGTCGGGATTGTTCGTGAGGACAATGAAGGGAGCCTTGACTCCCAGGACCTTGATAATGTCGGAGATATTGTCGTAGTTGCGATGGTCCTTTTTCAAGCCCATCGAACCGTAGGCTTGGAAGGTGGACAATTGGTCCAACGAAGCCTGTACCATCATGCGGTCCCGGGACTTGCCGACATATCCCACGCCGCGTCCTTCCTGCATCAGGTAAAACAGGATGCCGTTGCCTTTTGCCGAAATGACTTTGAAGGCTCCCTCAAGCTGTTGCACGCAGTCGCAGTCGCACCCCCGGAGGGTCTCGCTCGTCACGCAGGAGGAGTGCAGCCGGGTGTAAAGCACGTCGGCGTCGATGATGTCACCATGGGTCAGCGCGATGATGTAGTGCTTGTCGATGATGTCCTGGAAGATGTGGGTGCGGAACGTGCCGAACCGCGTTTCCAAGGTGCAGGTGGCGATGTAGAGAGTGGTGCCCTGCAGGGGGCGATCGTCGATCGATTCAGGCCGCAACAAACTGCCGGTGGCATGCTGCATTTCGGCCACCAGTCGCTGAAACTCCATGGGAATGTTGGGGAACAACAGGTCGTTGTCCGATGAGGTGCCGGGCAGCGTGGCGGATGATGATGAAGCCATGGGAAAGAGACGGGAGTTCAAGAGCGAGGTTCCCTAACCCGAAAACGGGAAGATGTGGAAGAACTCGAGGAAGAAGATGCCGGCGATCACATAGCCGGTAACCGGAAACGATTTTGCCTGACCGGTGCTGAGTGCCAGAAGGGCGGCTGCGATCAGGCCCAGGCCAATGCCTTCGGCGATGCTGAAGGTCAGGGGGATACAAAGAATCGTCAGCATGGCGGGAGCTGCGATCTTAAAATCCTCCATCTTAATTTCGATAACCGACTGCAGCATGAATATACCAACCACGACCAGCGCCGGGGCGGTTGCGGCCGCGGGCACGGCCAGGATCAACGGTGTCAGGAAAAGGGCTAGAAGCATGAGTACGGCAACCACCACCCCGGTCAACCCGGTGCGGCCACCGGCCTCGACCCCGGAGGCGGATTCGATGTAACTGACGACCGTTGAGGTTCCGAAAAGTGAACTCAGGATTGCCGCGATCGAATCGGCGATGAGGGCGCGTCCCGCCTTGGGCAGGTGTCCATTGGCATCAAGCATGCCGGCGCGCTTGGTTACGCCAATGAGCGTTCCGATGTTGTCGAACATATCGACCATCAGCAGAGTCAGGATCAGCGGCAGGGCGGCGAGGAAGGCAGTGGACTCGGTCATGAACCCAAACTCCAGTTCCAGAAACACGGGGGCGGGGGAAGCAGGGAGGTCCACCAAGCTGCCGGGCAGGGTGGTGACTTTGCCACCTGCACCGTCGGGTATGAACAAGCCCAGGATGGTGGTGAGGGCGATGCCTAGAATGATCGCCCCGGGAATCCCCCGGGCGACCAGAACCACGGTAATGGCGATACCAATCAGGCACAGCATGACCGGACCGGATGTAAAGTCACCGTGGCTGACGAAAGTGGCCGGGTTGTCGACGATAACGCCGCCGTTTTTCAGGCCGATGAATGCGATAAAGAGTCCGATCCCACACGTGATGGCGATTTTCAGCGAGTAGGGGATCGATTTGACGATTTTTTCCCGCACTCCCGTGACGGAAAGCAGCAGGAACATCACCCCGTTGACGAAGACCATGCCCAAGGCCTCCTGCCATCTGACGCCGGCACCAATCACAATGGTGTAGGTAAAGAACGCGTTGATTCCCATGCCGGGAGCGAGCGCGAGCGGGAAATTGGTCAGCGCCGCCATCAAGATGGTGCTCATCGCAGCAGTCAGGGCAGTGACCGTGACAAGGGCACCCTGGTCCATTCCCGTGGCGGACAGGATGGCCGGATTGACCGCAAGGATGTAGGCCATCGCGGCAAAGGTAGTGATGCCGGCTTGGAGCTCGCGGGGCGCGTTGGTGCCGTTGGCAGAGAGTTTAAACAATCGTTCTAACATGCGGTAGGAAGGCGGGTAGAAGCACCGAGGGTGCCAAGGAGGGCCGTGAAAGCGAGGGGGGATTCTCCCCGCTGCGAGTCAGGCTTTTTGGATTCGGATCTGGCGAATCTCGGGAGTCACCGCCGCCAACGCTGACCGATAACTCGACTCATCCGCAAACGCGTCTTTGGCCAGAGTGCGAACCGGCAGATTGAGCTTGAGCTCCGCGACACCCAGAGGCCAGGGGTCGAGTGACCACACACCTGGCTCTATCAGGCGGCAGTCAATGGCGTGCAGCTTGCCGTCACGGTCCGGGTGTTGATGACGCAGGAAACGCGGCTCGTCGTAGCCGGAGCAGGCGATCAACGAAAGGTTGTCGCACGCCTGGAGAAATTCGAAGCCACGTTGGAGGAAGGCGGCGTTCAGACCCATGCGATCCCGTTCGCTGGTCTGCCAGGCCTGCTGGGCCGACACAAAGTCGGCGTGGGCTTCCCGGTGCTCGGGCAATATCGTGGAGGTATCCGCCTGTTCGGTGAGCAAATTAACCGTGTGCATCGAGACCAGGATCCCCGCGGTCGCATCCTCGGCGGCGACCGCTGCCGTCGCTTCACCGCGCACCTTCAGGTAGTTGGGCAGATCGATTTCCTCGAAGGCGGAATAGGCTCCCACCAACTCACGGGTAAATGCTTCCGGGATGCCGGCAGGGGTCAGGCAAGGGTTGGCGTCCCGATTGGTCCAACCATCATCGTGGTGGTAAATGGCGTAGCGAACGGAGGTGAAGGGTTCAGGGCGGAGGAAAACATCGTTGCCCCAGGCGTCGGCAAATTCGCCCGCCAGCTTGGCGTGGTCGGGGTGAGTGATCAGGAGCCAGTCAGTATCGGTTTCAGCACGAATCATGGAGGTGGATCAGCAGGTTTCGCACCGTTTTAAGACAGTTGGCACGGCGGGATCTTTGGGAGAGTCAAACACCACTTGCAGTCCCAACGAAAGACCTGAGTGGAGTTTGATCGGCATGGTCAGGGCAGGGCGCCCGGCGATGCTGACATGGGTGTTGAGTTTGAGCAGTGTTTCGCGAAGCGAAGGGTCGGTATCGCCGACTCGCGGGGCGGGAGCGAGTGACACCGGAGTGACGAGAAAATCGTGTTCGGCAAAGAAATTGTCATAGGCGGCGCGAATGCGAAGGGCATGCATCCGAGCGTCGTCCATTTGGAGGGCAGTCCATCGACGCCCGCGGTCAATGCGTTGCCAGACCGCGGTTCCGTAGGCGTGGCGGGCGGAGTCGAGAGTGGCTTGATGGACGGTGAAGGCTTCGGTGCTCTGAAGAATCGAATAGGTCGTATCAACGCCACGGCAGACCCGCGCCAGCTCATCCGTGGATGAAACTGTTGTGGTGGCCAAGTGGCTGGCAACGGTCTCCAACAACTTGAGGTGGGCGGCTTCACCCGAAACCCCGAGTGCGGAGGCAGGCAGATAGGCTCCAATCGGTTCGACGTCTGGCGATTCAGTCTGTTCGGCCCCCTCCAGCAGCTGCCAGAGCAGGGCGCAATCAGCAGTCGATGTAGCGAGCCATCCTGCGGTATCGAAGGACGGCGCAAGCGGGAAGGCGTCGGCAATGTCGGAACGGTGAGGCACGCCTCGCCAACTGAACAATCCACAATAGGCTGCCGGCACCCGCAGTGACCCGGCGGTGTCGGTGCCCAACGCAAACGGCACCTCTCCTGCCGCGACGGCGGCGGCGCTGCCGCTTGAGGAACCACCGGCATCATGTCCGGGGAAGTGGGGGTGGTTCACCTGGCCGAAGTGCGGATTTTCCCCCGTAAGTCCATAAGCGAACTCGTGGAGGTGGGTTTTGCCGACCAGAACGGCACCGAGTTGATGGAGCCGCTCGATGACGTGACCGGACTTTCGCGCCTTTCGACGAGGAAGATTGCCGCCGGCCCGGGTAATCTCGCCCGCGACATTAAAAAGATCCTTCGCGGCATAGGGCACGCCCTGTAGCGGTCCCGCTGGGGCTTGGGTGAAAGCCCTGCTCAGATCGGGGTTACGCCATGCCCAAATGGATTCTGCTTGGTTCGTCAGCGACGAAGAGTTCTGCTTTACCCAACGATCAGCCGCTTGGTCTGGTCCTTGTTCGGCTAAAGTCTTCCAAGCAGTGATGTCCATGCCGGCGACCGTGTTGGTATCCTGCGAAAGCGGCAATCTTTCCGCATCTAACTTTATGCACTTGGCTCCCGGTTTGGCCGGATCATTTTGGCGTCATGGACCCCGAAGCAAAACTCGCTGAACTTGGACTCACGCTGCCCGAAGCACCGGCCTCTGGCGGCAACTATCTGCCCTTTGTGCGCACGGGCAATCTGCTCTACTGCGCCGGCACGATCTCGGTGCAAAACGGCGAAATGACCCATGTGGGTCAGGTTGGGAATGAGCAAACCGTGGAATCGGGCTACGAGTCGGCGAAGATTTGCGCCCTCAACACCATGGCCAACCTCAAGGCCGCGGTGGGCTCCCTCACAAAAGTGAAGCGGCTCGTTTACGTTGGGGGTTACGTTAATGCGGTGTCAGGCTTCGCGGACAGTCCGGCGGTGATCAATGGAGCCAGTGACCTCTTTATCGAAGTCTTCGGCGAAGTCGGACGGCATGCTCGGGCGGCGGTTGCGGTTGCGGGTTTGCCAAAAAACTCGACGGTTGAGATTCAGGTGGTCGCCGAGGTTGAAGATTAGACGCAGATCAATTGATCAACCAAGCCTGAGCGGAAAGCGTAAAGCCGAGGCAGGTGCCCCGGCTTCGCATCATCCGACGGGAAAGGCGGCCTGAGATCAGATCATCGGTCGGTGTGGCTCGCTGTCGGCCTCATAGTCGATGCCGGGCAAACCGAATCCAAACATCTTTAGAAATTCGGCTCGATAGCCCGCAATGTCGGTCAGCTCTTCCAGGTTCTCGGTGGTAACCTGCGACCAGATGGCAGTGCCTTCGGCTTGCACGTCGGGTTGCGTTTCGAGGTCGTCGATGCGGATTCGCCCGGCTTCATCCAACTGGAGGTCAGCGCCATTGTAGAGACGCTCGGCAAAGAGGCGCTGCATTTGTTCGATACAGCCCTCGTGGGTGCCCTTCGCCTTCATGATCTTGTAGAGAATGGAAATGTAGAGCGGCACGACGGGAATGGCCGAACTCGCTTGGGAAACGAGAGCCTTGTTGACCGAAATAAAAGCCCGGCCACCGGTGGGTGAGAGTTTTTCTTTGATCCGGGCGCAGGCCGCCTCGAGGTCGTTTTTGGCCAAGCCGATGGTGCCGTTTTTGTAGATGTCCCAGGTGACTTCGGGTCCGATGTAGGAGTAGGCCACCGTATCTGCGTCCGGAGCGAGCACACCGGCCTCGGAAAGCGCGTTGATCCAGCGCTCCCAGTCGTCGCCTCCCATGACGGCAATCGTGTCGGCGATCTCGGCTTCGGAGGCCGGTTCGATGGTCACGTCGCTTACAACCCCCCGGTCGGTGTCGACGGTACGGTTGGAGTAAGTCGTGCCCACGGGTTTGAGCACGGATTTATGCACGGTGCCGGTGTCGGGGTGGGTGCGGCGTGGTGAGGCGAGGGAGTAGACCACCAAATCAACGGTTCCGAGGTCCTCTTTGATCGCGTTGATCACCTGGGTCTTGATCTCGTCCGAAAAGGCATCGCCGTTGAAATTGCGGGCGTAAAGACCCGCGGCGCGGGCTTTCTCGGTGAAGCCGATGGTATTATACCAGCCGGCGGTGCCCAGTCGGTCCGCTTCGGAAGGGCGTTCGAAAAACACGCCGATGGTGCTTGCTCCGCAACCGAAGGCGGCGCTGATGCGCGACGAGAGGCCGAATCCGGTGGATGAGCCGATCACAAGGACTTTTTTGGGACCGTCGTTGATCGGGCCTTTCGACTGCACGTAGTCGATCTGCTGCTGGACATGGGCGGCGCAACCGTCCGGATGGGACGTCACGCAGACGAATCCACGAACACGGGGTTTGATGACCATCCGCGCAGGTTTCAGGGAGCGCGGCGCGGAGGCAAGGCCGGAAAAAGCGCGGATCAGCGGGTGAACTCGCCGGCCAACACGACTGGCGCAACAGCCTCATCGACGGCGACGAAACTGATCTCCAGCGACTGGAGCTGTCCCTCCACCGGAGTCTGCCTGAAACCGATGATCCGCGGGTGATCAGCCTGCACCGGCGACAACAAAATGCGTTTGTCGGAGCCCTCCAGTCGACCGGAGATCCGGACCCGGGCGGCGGGAATACGTTTGACCAATTCGGCAGGCAGCACGAGGTGCCCGGCCCCGTTGGAGTCGGACCAAACGACGTTCGCGATGACTTCGACTCCGTTGGCGAGTTCCGCGGAGAGGATCGCAATGGCTGAAAGGGATTCACCGGTCTCCGCCCGCTGAAGCAGGGCAAGCGTTTCATCGGAAATCAGGGTTTCAGATTCAAGCGAGCGCTCGAGGACCTGAAGTTGGAGGAGTTGAAGCTCAGCTTCGATCCGGGCGGCTTGGAAGCGATGGTTGGCTGAAACAAAGGCGATGCCAATGAGCGTGGTGGCAAGCGACAGTCCGATCACAACCCAGCTCACCCAAGATCCACCTCGGTGGGGAGACGGGGCAGGTGGGGGCGTTTCGGCGTTGCTCATCAACGGCGGACTAAAGCACCCACAAGCCGATGACGCCGAGCACAATCAGACTCGCAAGCACGGCAAGGGCGAAACGTTCTTGTTGGGTGAGTCTGAACATCGTGGGGAGCTACAGTCCATATGGCTGTAAACCGTCGAAAACTTCAGCAATCAAAGGATCATCCGCGAAGACGTCCCAAGTCTGGTTGCTCGACATGCGCACAAACAGCTGTTCGCCGTTATTGCGAACGCCGTAGGCGAAAACAGACTTCAGGAGCTGCAACGGTCGACGAGGATTGAACTCCGGAATCACCTCGCCGTCATACGAGTGCCAAAACCACACGTGCTGGGGGATGCGTTCGTTGGTGAACAGTCGATATTGGGCTTCGTGTGCATTCCGATCGGTCAGCGGCAAGATGGCGGTCGACACGTCGGTGGGCAAGGGTGTCCAGCCCGCTCCGGGCCAACAGGCATCCGGGGTATGGGTCGCCACGACACTTACGTCCGCCTGACCGGGCCGCCAGTAAGCGATGTAGAAGGTGACTTGGAGCGGTTCGCCGTTTGGCAGTTGGCGGACATAGGTGCGTTGGCCAAGGTTGTCGGTCTCCAGGATGTCAGCGAACCGGAACAGTCCGGTGCTGGTGGCGGTTTTCCAACCTTCAGGATTCGCGGGCAGGAAAGCCAGCACATCGGGAACAGCACTGTCTTTCACAGGAGCGGGCCGCGTCAGAAAAACAAAGGCGGCCAAGCAGGCCACGGCGGTTGTGTAAGCCACCGTAAGAATTTGGGCCCCGGGTCGCGCCAGCTCGGCCGACACGGTTTCATCCGAGGAGGGAGTGGGTCCCGGTTTGGTTGAAGTGCTGCTTCGCAGGCCTTCGATTTTTTCCAACCCGAGAGCGAGCGCTCCGAGAATCACCGCGGTCACCGCCAGGATGGCGAGCCCGGTATTATCGTGCCATGCGCCCTCGATATCCACCCCGGCATTGGCCAGCAAGGTAAGCGTGAGGGAACGCAGGAAGTTCATCGCGATTGCGATCAACGGAGCCAACACCAACAACAGCCCGCGGCTTATCCACGAATTCACAAATGCGGCCGAAAAGAAAAAGCCGGCGTAAATGCAGGAAATCAAACTACGCACTCCGCTGCAGGCTTCCTCGACTCCGACGGTCGTATGTGCCAGCTCGATAATGTTTCCATTTTGGACGGCCGGAATTCCCAGTAGATGCAGCGCACCCAAAACCTTGTCGGATACCCACAGCTGCAGGGTTAGCGTGAGTTCGGCATAGGTGCCGGGAGGCAGCGGCACGCTCAAGGCCCAAAGCAGAATGGCAACTCCCGCGACGTAGTTGAAGGGGATCAGCCGGATGGCGTTTGAGGAGATGAACAGCCAGGCGGCCAGCAACGCACCGGTCAGGCTTGCTCCCAGGAGGAAGAGGACGAGCGGGTGACTCCAGTCAATGGCAGCTGCAAACAACGAAGAAACCAGCAGGGCGAACAGACTTCCCGCGGCGAGCAGCCCGCAAAACATCCAAAGCGCAGCGCCGGTTGGCAAAAACCGCAGGGGGCCGCGGATTCGGCTATCTTTCAGAAGTAAAACAAAAAGGATGGGCGTGAAAAAACCATGGGAGAGATCGGGATTGCCCGCCCATTGCGGGAAGATGAGTTGGATCCAGGCGATCAGGAGGATCAAGAGTAGTCCAACCACGAGGTATCCCTGGATGCCGCCGCCGCGCACCAGTTTGCTGACCTCATTCCATGGGCGTAGTGTACTCACCGGGTGAATTCCGCTCGTTCGTATCGCTCCAGCATCGCGTAGGTCAGGTCAAGCGACATGGGTTGCAAGGCGGGCAGGATGTTTTCGATCCGCGCCTGAGGGTTATCGGGATCCGCCATTACGGCCATGGCGATATCCAGCACGGCGAAGCGACTCGACGTGATCTCTCGCATCTGGGTGGCCAGGAATTGTTGGTATTCAACATCACCATGCACACCGGCCATGCAGAACAGCGCGAGCATGGCGGGGAGTCGTTGATTGGCGTTGGGTAACCGGGTTGAATCCAATCTGTTTTTGGCTCGCTGATACAACACGGGATCCGGATGGGTTACCAAGTGGGCACTCAACAGGTCGAACTGCACCGGACTGGGAGACAGTCGGGTGAGACGATCAAACAGCCCTTCATAGGAGCGCCGAAACTCGGCCTCTGCAAAAGCATTCAGCTGCAGAGTAATGCGATCGCGGTCGCCCAGCAGGGTTTCGTTTGCATTGAGGATGTCCAGGGCGTCGACGGGATATCCCAGCGAAATCAACCGCCTGATCTGGTAGTAAATCACAAAACTGGGCGTGTTGGCTGGAATCGGCCGAAGCAGCGTTCGCCGGGCGACACGGGGTGGCAGGCTGAGCACTTGCTCCTCCCACTGTAGAACCGTTTCGACGCCCGGAGTCAGGGTGTCCGGAGTCTCCAGCAAATTCTGCAGCACAGCATCGTCATGGGTGCGCGCATTCGCGAACAGCAATGCATGTAACCAAGCCGAGGCGTGATCATCTGAAAAACGCAACGCGCTGGTGGCAAGTCGCTCGATCCAAGGATAATCGGCCCGCGGCAGCAGGGACCGCAACCAGGCCTGGGCGGTTTGCGTGCGATGCTCGGGGTGGGAAATGATCAGGCTCTGGTAGAGGTGGTTCGACACTTCCGGGCGGCCGGCTTGCCAGAGCCGCGCCAGGAAGAATCCGGCCTCATAGTTGTCCGGATTGTAGTCGTAGGCGAGCGACAGCGACATCACCGTCGTGCCCAAATCCCCCTCCTGGTAGGCCTCCTGGGCGTTCTGTAAAAAATATGAAGACCGGGCATAGTTGATGTCCGACCACGCGGGCGGCCAGCCAATCATCGTAACGGTCACCGGGTATCCAACTTGTCGTAATAATATGAATACGGCGAGGACTCCGGTGGCGTAAAGGGCCAGCAACATGAGCATGCTCGCTCCGATCACTCTCCCCCAGAAGGGCCGCACCTCAGCCCGATCGACGCTGCATCGGAGCAGCCCGTCGGGGTTGGTCTTGAGCAGCGGGCACACCACCCGAAAGCGCGCGGGTTGGGAGAAATACCGGGACGGGTCGCAGCCCGTTTCCCCGGCCCGGCCGGAATCGGAAGCGTTTTGACAGGGACATGTTCCCTGGCCGCGGCGCCATCGAAACACTGTTTTGCGCGAGTTCCAGTAGAGGAACCCCCAGAGGATGCGGAAAACGTCGGCAGTCCAGCCTAGCACGAGGAACCGAAGTTGGGGGGCGGAGCATGCCCCGGCAACCCGTAAGGTCGCGACCGGTGGGGCAGACAAATCGAGCGGGGCAGCTGGATTTTCCCGGCGGAGGGATTACGATGCGTGGATCCTCTTTTCGACATGAATTC
This sequence comes from Opitutaceae bacterium, assembly GCA_028280945.1. Lineage (GTDB taxonomy): Bacteria > Verrucomicrobiota > Verrucomicrobiia > Opitutales > Opitutaceae > Actomonas. The sequence continues at coordinate 3,913 of JANQKV010000064.1, read as the reverse complement.
TCCTCTCAAACGCCTCTTCGTCGCCGCCAGCCTGCTGGCGGTGTTTGCCGTTCCCACCTTCGCCGCCAAAGCCAAAATTGGAGCAGCCGCTCCGGATTTCACGCTGATGGACCTCGAGGGCTCCAGCCACAACCTCTCCGATTTTGCCGGCAAGACCGTCGTGTTGGAGTGGGTCAATCCCGAGTGCCCCTTTGTAGTAAAACACTATCGCAGCGGCAACATGCCTTCGCTGCAGGAAACCGCCACAAATGACGGTGTGGTGTGGCTGGTCATCAACTCCGGATCACCCGGTGCCCAGGGAGACTACAATGCCGACAAAGCCATGGCATGGATGGAAAAGAACGGAGCCTCACCCTCCGCCTATCTTCGCGATCAAGACGGCACCGTAGGTCGCCTCTACGGCGCCAAGACCACCCCGCACATGTATGTGATCAACCCGGATGGCACCTTGGTCTACAATGGTGCGATCGACAGCATCCCCTCGGCCAATACCCGCGACATTGCCAAAGCCGAAAACTACGTCACCGCTGCTCTCAACGCGGTTCAATCGGGCGTGATGCCGGCCCGCTCCGCGACCCAGCCTTACGGTTGCAGCGTGAAGTATTGATCTGTTGGAATCGCTTTGAGCGTCCTGCGGCGCTCACCCCATCGACCCTGCCCCGGCAGGGTCTTTTTTACACCTTAACCGAGAAAATCTCGGCTTCCATCTTGCCCCGGGCGACTTGGGTGACTGAACCCGTCATGCGGACATCGTAGGTGCCGGCGTTGATTTCGATGGCAATCTCTCCACCCGGCATGTGGACAGTGAGCTTGTCGTCGACGAGACCCAATCGGTGCGCGACGGATGCCGCGGCACTCGAGCTGCTGCCGGAGGCAAGGGTGTAACCCGCTCCGCGTTCCCAGATTTCTATCCGGATGTTGGCGCGATCAAGCACCTGGAGGAACTGGACGTTGGTTTTCTGGGGAAAAGCCGGGTGGGTCTCCAACCCCGGGCCATAGCGACGAGCCAGCGCATCGTCGATTTGCGGCAACGGCACGACACAGTGGGGATTGCCAATCGTTGCGGCACAGAAGGTGAAGGTCCGGTCTTCCACCGTGATGGATTCGTTGATCACATCGCGCTGGTCGCCGGCGACCGGAATCTTGGAACTGGCGAAGCTGACCTGGCCCATGTCGACGGTGATCAACTTACCTTCGTCATGCAGGTCCGCCGTGACCGTGCCGCCCGGGGTTTCGATGGTAAACTGCGGGGAGGTGGCGTGGCTGCTGTCCCACAGATAGCGGGCAAAGATGCGCAGGCCATTGCCTGATTTCTCGGCCTCGGAGCCGTCGGGGTTAAAAATCCGGAGTCCAAATTCACCTGATTCAGAGGGCAGGGGACCCCACAGAATGCCGTCGGAGCCGACGCCAAAATTACGATGGCAGATTACCCGGATCTGCGCGGAAGTGGGCTCGGGCCAATCGGGGAAATCCTTCGGGTCCAGAACGATGTAGTCGTTGCCGAGAGCGTGATACTTGTGGAATTGCATCGCGGTAAGAGGAAGCGGGGAGTGGGTTGCCGGCAAGTGTTTCAACGGCCGGTTGTGACGGTTGCACCAGTCCGGGCGTGAACGAATCAGGCTGACGCGTAACCGAAGAGTCCGTTGCGCTTGATCGCGGCGGCCACGGGATCAGGCACCATTTTTTCCCAACTATCATCGTGATTCTGGATGCGCTGCAGCACATCGCGGGAGAAAATGTCGAGGATCTCCGGGTTATATCCAACGATGCAGTCGATGTAGTGGTTCTCCATCAAATGAGCGTAGAGATTGCTCAAGCGATGTGATACCTGGAGGTTGCGGGCGGTGACCAGGACGTCGTTGGCAAACGCATTGGGGACTCCGGCACCGGGAGGCGTTTCCTTCCCGCTTTCCCCCGTGCGATACGTCTCATAGGCCGCGCGCCGCATCGGATAGATATAGAGCTTCACGGCGTTGCGGAACAGGCGTCCAAAGGCTTCCAAAATCCCGCCTTGGAGCGACTCATAGTATTTTTCGTTAAAGACTTCGAGAAGGTTGTCGATGCCCATGGCGACACCGATCATCTCGCCCGTGTAGCGCCGGAAGTAAGAAGTCAGCCGGTAATATTCCGGGTAATTGGAAATGAGCACGGTGAGGCCAATGTCGCTGAGCAAATCCACGCGGGACAGGAAGTCCTCCGCATCGATGTCTCCGGCCGCCAGGAGGTTGTTCATGGTGATTTCCATGAGCACAACCATCTCTTTGCCCTGCACCGCGGGCTCTTGCATGAATTGTGCGCAGGCACAGTTGAGCATGTCGACGTTGACGTGGGTGACGGGACGAAAGCTGCCGCGCTCTACCAGTATGGCCTTTCGGCGGAGGACCTCGGAAGGCTGGAGCACCTCGTGCTCAGGCCCAAACATTACGGCATTGGTCAGGCCAAACTGCACCAGTAGCAGCGACATCAGACGATTGTCCACTTCCGCAAACTCGGACCCTTCGAATTTCAGCATGTCGACCTCAATGCGCTCATTGCCGACGTTGTCGGTCAGCGAGGAGACCAACTTGGCCGGGTCATTCCGGTAATTGAAAGCGCCGTAGATCAAGTTAACCCCAACGATGCCCAGGGCCTGTTGCTGCAGGATGTGGTCCTTGTCCCACATGCGCACGTGCATGATGATCCTTGAGGGAGGGGATTGGGGTTCGGGCTGAAAACTGATTCCCATCCAGCCATGACACTCGTTGTTTCCCCGGTAGCTTTTGGCCGCGACGGTGTCGGCAAAAGCGAAGAAACCGGTCGTCTCCCCGCGTTTTTCCGCGAGCCGCTCATGCAGGAGTTCAAACTCGCGATCGAGCATGGTGACCAAGCGTTCACGTGAGACGTAGCGGGGAGCCTTGCCGTAAATCTCATCGCTGAATGTCATGTCGTAGGCCGACATGGTTTTGGCAATCGTGCCGGCAGCACCGCCGGCCTGAAAAAAAAGTCGCGAAACTTCCTGCCCGGCACCGATTTCCGCGAAGGTCCCGTAGCGAAGGTCGTCCAGATTGATCGTCAACGCCTTGCGGTTGGTGGTGAGAAGGCCGGAGTCTTCACTCATAGGAGGCAGAAGGAAGGGGAGACGGAGCCACGGCGCAATCTTCCGCTGACTTTGCCATTTATTTGTTATCTCGACCGATCGTCTAAAACCACTGGCGGGCGCGGTTCAGGTGGCTAAGCTGAGGCAGCTATGAAAACTTTCTTCGCGTCCCTGCTCGGCACTCTCGCCGGCATGATGATTTTGTTCCTGGGAGGAGGGCTCCTGCTATTCCTGCTTTTGATGGGAGTGGCGGCGTTGAGCCAACCCAAGTCGGCAGCGGTGACGCCGGGTTCCTACCTGGTTCTGGATTTGCGCATGAACATCACCGATGCGCCGGCCCAATTTGATGACACCACTTTGACGGCTGCTTTCTCCGGCACGGATCTGCCGGGGCAGTTTCAGCACCGCCTGGTGACCCGGGCACTGCACGAAGCGGCGAAAGACAATCGGATCGCCGGAGTAGCCATTCGAGGGTCGTTTACGCCCTCCGGACTGGGGACCTCATTTGCGTCGCTGGCGGAGGTGCGTCGTGGGTTGGAGGTCATCAAGGAGGCAGGGAAACCCATCAAGGCTTACCTCGAATACCCCGATGCCCGGGACCTTTACGTGGCCAGTGTGGCGGACGACATCGCGCTTGATCCCAACGGGGTTCTCCTGATGCCTGGGTTGGCCTCGCAGCCCACCTTTTATGCCGGACTCTTTGATCGCTTCGGCATCGGAGTGCAGACCGCCAAGGCAGGTAAGTTCAAGAGTGCGATCGAACCCTACACGCGCGAAGACTTGAGTCCTGAAAACCGCGAGCAACTGGAGCACATCCTCAATGATTTATGGTCAGAT
>JANQKV010000035.1 GCA_028280945.1 Opitutaceae bacterium | reverse complement strand
ACGAACTGGGGGCCGTTGAGGGTGATGAGTGGCTGCAGGGGCGAGGAAACCTGCGGGCGTTGCACGGTGCAGACATCGCGCTACGGGGCATCGAAGGCGATCATCACCGGGGCGGGCGAATTACGCTTCGAACGGGTGTAGAGACTGCGTCGATACAGACTGTCGCCTTCGTCCGGCTCGACCGGCTCAAAGGCCACCGCCAGCTCATAGGGCTTCACCGGTGGGCCGCCCACGGTGCCGACCAGCAGCCCGCTGACCGCGAGGGCGTTGTCGCGAATCATCTCCGCCTCCAGTCGCTTCGGTTCACTGCGGCACCAGGTGACGTTCTCCGGGTCGCGCAACCGTGTGGCAGGGCTGATCACCGTGCTCTGCCGGTAGGTCGCCGACAGGGCCATCTGCCGCAACAGGTGATGGATGTCCCAGCCGGAATTGACAAAGTCCCGGGCCAGCCAATCGAGCAGGAGCGGATGCGTGGGCGGCCGGCCCTGGCTGCCGAAATCCTCCGGCGTGCGCACCAGCCCTTGGCCAAACATCATCTGCCAATAGCGATTGACCACCACGCGGGCCGTCAGGGGATGGTTCGGCTCGAGCAACCACTGCGCCAGGCCCAGCCGGTTGCGCGGCGCATCCGCCGGGAACGCGGGCAGGGACTCCGGGGTGGCGGCGGTGACCTGCTCGGCGCGCTGGTCGTAGGCCCCACGGGTCAAAATGTAGGCCGGCTTGGGTTCGTCCGTTTCCTGCATGATCGAAATGGCGGGCAATGCATCCATGGTTCGATTCCAATCCGCGCGCGCCGCAAGCAAGTCGGCCCGAACCTCCCGGACGGCATTGCTGGTGGTGGCCGCAAAATAATCCGCCAAGGCCACCAGCTGCGCGTCGCTTAACGCCGTGGCATCCTTCGCCAGCAGCAGATCGAGGCTTTTGCCGTCAAACAACTGGCGGGCCTCGATCGCGGTGAGTTCCCGGTCGAAGGCGCGAAACTCATCCAACCGCCCCTTCACAAACCCACGATCGCGATAACGTTGGCCCAAGACCAGATGATGGCGGTGGCTCTCTTGCTCGCTGATCTTGATCCACTCGGAGATGGAACGCGTCAGGCGGTCCTGCACCACGCGGGTGGCGAGCGGTTCGCCGTTGAGGTAGAGTTTCAGGCCCGCCGCACGGCTGGAGCCGTCATAGGTCACCACAAGATGATGCCACTCCCGCGGAGCCAGGGGTTCGAGGGCCTGCACCCGCAGGCCGTTGCCCGGCCAGAAGTGAATCAGGGATGCCGTGGGTTTGCCGTCGATCAACAGAAACTCATAACCGATGCTCGCGGCGTCATCGGCTCCGGCTCCCCGGCTGTATACGTTTTCGCGCGGCGCCGTTTCGTTCTGCCACAACCACAGGGAATAGGAGAACGCATCCTCGCGTTGGTAGTGGCCGACATTTGGCAGGTGGGTAACCTCGTCTCCGTCAAACTCGATGGCCTGGCCGAACCTGCCCGGCACCAGCCGATTGCGCTCACCAGTCAGGGCCGGATTCGTGACATCCACGGAATTGGACAGCTTGCCGCCATCCTCCCACACATCAAAACTCAGGTGCCCTGCCAACCCGGGCAGATCCCCTCCCGCGGGCCGATGATATTGCAGCCACTCCCGGAACTCATCCGTGGAGGCCATCCCCTCCTCCAGTGTTTTCCGCTCACCCAGCACAACCGCCTCCACCTCCCTGGCCAGGGCCATGGCGGCATCGGCCTCGGGATTGGACAACGGCATGGCCGGCGTCGGAGCGGCGTCAGTAAAATAGGATATCAGTCCCGACTCGTCGATGTTGGCGAAGAACGAACTCAGGGAGTAATAGTCCTTCATCGTAATCGGATCGTATTTGTGGTCGTGGCAACGGGCGCACTCGAAGGTCAGGCCGAGAAAGGCGGTGCCAAAGGTATGGGTGCGATCCGCCACGTATTCGACGCGGTATTCCTCCAGCACAATGCCCCCCTCCTTCACGTGGCCGTGCAACCGGTTGAAGGCAGTCGGCAAGGTCTCTTCCTGGCCGGCATCCGGCAACAGGTCCCCGGCCAGCTGGAGGGTCACGAATTCATCATACGGCATATTCTCAGCGAAGGCCGAAATCACCCAGTCACGCCACGGCCAAACCAGCCTGATGTCATCCCGTTGGTAACCGTAGGAGTCGGAGTAGCGCGCCACGTCGAGCCACTCGGTCGTCATGCGCTCAGCGTAGGCGAGGGAGTCGAGCAGGCGGTTGACCACCCGCTCAAAAGCGCGGACGGAATCGTCGGCCAGGAACGCCTCAATATCTGCTTCCGAGGGCGGCAGGCCGGTCAAATCAAAGGTCACCCGGCGCAGCCACTTCTCCCGGTTCGCCTCTGCCGCCGGCCCCACTTCGCGAACGGCGAACCCCGCCTCAATGAACCGGTCGATGTCATTGCGGGCCCAGTCGCCCCGGGACGAGGGCACCGGCACCGCGTCCGACAGCAACTCCAGTGACCAGTGCTTTTCATAGACCGCACCTTCCTCGATCCATTGCACCAGTTTTTGTTTCTCCTCCTCGGTCAGCGAGAGGTTGGAATCCACCGGCGGCATCATCTCACTCTCGGCCTCGGAAAAGATCCGTTTCACCAGTTCGCTGGCATCCGTGTCGCCGGGCTGGATGCCGAAGTAGCCCCCCAGGTCGGCCATCGCGTGTTCCGCCGTGTCGAGGCGGAATTCCGATTCCTGGTTCTCCGCATCGGGACCATGGCATTTGAAGCATTTGTCCGAAAGAATCGGCCGGATGTCGCTGTTGAATGACAACACCCCTTCCTGCGCAAGCGCAGGCAAAGCGGCGATGCCAAGGACGGCGAATCGAAGGGGAGAAAGCATGGTAACCGGATCACCCCCCGGGAAGCCGGGGTGCGGGCCAAGAACATCCAAATCTCACCCCTGTCATCCACAAGGGGAGGCTACTCTTAAACTGTTAAGTATAGACGGGCCAATACGGCGCCAAGCTGGCCACGGATCAGGGGGGATTTAATTGTTTAATGACGGCCATCGATTGCTGAGCCCACCGGGGTTTTTCAGCATATTGTGCTCGGGCCCGCCCCGCGCTCTCCCAACTCGTTCTCCATGAAGTCACGTCTCTTCATTTTTCTCCCTTTGCTGATTGTATCCGTGCTTTGCGGCGGCGATTCCAAGCCCAACATCATCTTCATCCTTTCCGACGACCAGCGGGCGGACTCGGTGGGCTTCATGGGCAACACGATCGTGCGCACTCCGAATCTGGACGCCTTGGCGTCCGACGGCACGGTGTTTGAGCAAGCCTACGTGACCTCGGCGATCTGCACTCCCAGCCGCGCCACCTACATGCTGGGGCAGTTTGAGCGGAGACACGGGGTGAACTTCAACTCCGGGACCGCCATGGCCCCCGAGGCGTGGGCCCGATCCTATCCGGTTCTGCTGCGAGAGGCCGGTTATTTCACCGGCTATATTGGCAAAAACCACCTGCCCATCGGCGAGCAGGGTTACTTCACGGGACTCATGGAGCGGAGCTTCGACTTCTGGTGGGCCGGGCATCACCACCTCTCCTTTTACTCAAAGGAATATCACGAAATTTTCGACAACGCCGCGGCCGACACTCAACCCGAGATCGTGACCGAAGGCGCCCTCGCTTTTCTCGATCCCGAGTCGAATGAGGGGTTTCTTGAAAATGCGGTCGATTTCCTGACCCGGCGCCCATCCGACCAACCTTTCTGCCTCTCCATCGCCCTGAATGTTCCCCATGGCGCGAGCGTGCGCACGATGGAGCAGCGCCCGACGGATGATGCCCTTTACCGCACCGCCTATCGGGAATGGCAGGAAACCCTGCCCCTGCCCCCCTTTTACACCGCCAAGGCTGATATCATCGAGCCCAAGCTCCCGTCGGACCTGCTCCTCGCCGACCTGCGGCAGACGGGATACGACTGGGTGGACGAACCGGCCTCGGTCCGCGATCGCGTGATCCGGCAATACCAGTTGATCGAGGGCATCGACCGTATGATCGGCGAGTTGCGAGCCCACTTGGAGGAACTCGGCATCGCGGACAACACCATCATCATCTACGCGTCCGACCACGGCCTCTTTAGTGGCGAACACGGCTTGGGCGGCAAATCGCTGTGCTACGAGGCGCTGATGCACATCCCGTTCATCGTCTACGACCCGCGCCTGCCCGCTGGTCACCGGGGTCGGCGCTTGTCCGAACTTGTGCAAGCGATTGACGTCGCCCCCACCATCCTGAGCCTCGCCGGCATCGCTCCCGCCAAGACCATGCAGGGGGCCGACCTCACCCCGTTGCTGCGTGGTGAAACCGCCGGATGGCGCGAATATGCGTTCGGCGAAAACCTCTGGTCCAATATCTTCGGCAATCCGCGCTGTGAAACCGTGCGTTCGGCGGAATACCGTTACATTCGTTACTTCCGCAACGACAACCGCGCCCTGCGCGAGGCCACGGCCCCCAAGGACTATTACAAGGTTTCAGATCAATTGCGGGGTGCCTACCGGAAGCACCTCACGTCCACAATCACCGGGGAACCGGTCGTTTATGAGGAGCTTTACCACACCGCGTCCGATCCCTACGAAGCCGTGAATCTGGCGGGCAATCCTGCCTACGCCGACATCCTTGCCACCCTGCGCGATCAATGCGCGCGCTTGGTCGCCGAAGCCAAGGGCGGCGTGGACACCGCGCCGCTCACCATCCCGGTGGGTCACGAGGCCCTCAAGACAGACTACCGCCAGCTATAGCCATGCGGACACTCGCCGGACAACTGACTTTGGGAATCGGCATCGCGCTGTGGATGCCGGCCCAGGAGGGCGATGTCTATCAATTCCTGGGCAGTAACCTGAATGTCGTGATCGAAGGAGAGAAGTATCCCCTCATCGGCGTGGACGAACGTGCGATCAATTACCGCGATGCGGACAAGGACCGATCCACCACCCTCAATGCGATCTGTAGCATGCGCCTCGTGCCCGCCCAATCGACCGCGTTCGTTCGTATCGAGAATCTGAAGCCGCACTACACGTCCCGAAACCAAATGCGGCGGGAAGCGGACTCAATCCGGGCCGCCATGGACCCGTTGAACGGCATCAGCGAGATCGTGGCAGACAAGGTAAATTCCCGGGACTTCGACGACCCCTCGGTTGCGGACACCTTGGATTTGGCCGTGAAGCTGACTTCCTCAACAAACATTGAGGGTGCCTACTGTGCGATTGTCATCCAATTCCCGGAACGTCCGGTTCCCGGTCGAGAACCCGTTCCAGCCGGGGCCTATGTTAGAGCTCACTACATTGGTGATTTGGTTTCCGGTGAGATCAGGGAAATCTCGCTGCGCAAAACCATGCCAACCTTTCCCACTGAAGGGACACGCATAGGCCTGTTCATCTTCGATGAAGAAGGTCGACCCGTGGCCAACAGCCACTCACCGCGCCTCCAAATCGTTCCGTTGACGACGCCTGCAAGGAAGTGATTGGGCGAATGCTCCCCGATGGCACTCGATCGGGACCACGCAGATCCTTGGGCCTTGTCACATTACGTTGCGCAAAGCCCGTGTGACCAATGGCCAAACAAAGAATCACGGCGAATTGGTAGCATGGGTGCAGTCAAATTCCCTTGGCCTCGACCTATCCCCCCTGGACTTCGGCACCGGACCCCGACCGGAAAAGGTCGAGAACTCCTCACTCCTCGAACCGCGATGCGCAATCCGTCCCTTCCCGCTCTTCTTCTCACCATCATGCTCGGGTGCACCAGCTTGATCGCAACTGCCGCCCGGGTGCGTGAATCGTTCAACGACGACTGGCTGTTTATGAAAGGGCAGCATGCCAGTGCGGAAACCGCTAATTACAACGACTCCTTTTGGCGCAAAGTGCGCCTGCCTCACGATTGGGCGATCGAGGGCCCTTTCAGCATTCAATACAACGCCCGGGCCGGAGGCCTGCCCTTTCATGGCGTGGCATGGTATCGCAAACACTTCTCGGTGCCCGCCAGTTACGCCGGCAAGGTCGTGACCGTCGAGTTCGACGGGGCGATGAACAACTCGGAAGTGTGGGTTAACGGGACGGCGAAGCCGTGGCCGAAAAAGTGATTACTACTGCTGCCCAACCGGCGCAGCTCGTGCTGATCCCCGACCGCCGGGAACTCGCCAACGACGGCTACGACCTGTCGTTCATCACGGTCCGCGTGGAGGACTCTGGCGGCAACTTTTGTCCCGAGGCCGACAACCGGGTTTGGTTCAAAGTGGAGGGCGCTGGGAAGATTGCGGCGGTGGGCAATGGCTTTCCCGCCACCGAGGATTCCTTCCAAGCCAACCACCGGGCCGCCTTCAACGGCCTGTGCATGGTAATCGTGCAGACCAAGCCGGGTGAGACAGGTAACATCAAGGTGTCCGCCTCGGCGAAGGGCTTGCGGGGAGACAGCATCGACCTGGTCTCGGCCTCTGAATAACCCGTGGCACGGGCAACTCCGGCGCTGACCGACACGAGGACCATGCGCCCGCCGAGCGAGGGATGTGGAACGAAAGGTTCAAACGACGGCTCGCCAATTTTGACCGAAAAACTACGGGATGACTGCGCTGCGTCGCAGGCCGCGAAGGGTGTTGAGGTCCCCCCAATCGCTGATGGCCGGGACTTGGCGCGGACTCGTGTGTTTGCGCTGGCCGGTTTTTCGCCGATACACTGCGAGCTGCTCTTGCACAAAGGCCTGGCTGCCCAGCACCGCACCATCGGTGAAGTAACGCACGCGGCACCGCAGGACCAAGGCCAAGGGCAGTCGGCCCCTTTCTCGGATGACCTGCTGAAACTGCTCTGGGGCGAGATGGGCCTTGTTGAGTTTGGCAGCGGATCCTTTGCCGAAGAGGGTCTGGCGGTAGTGTGATTGAGTGGAGCGCCAGGGGCAGTCACGACGCTCGGCCAGCACCGCCAGGCCTGCACGGGCGCGTGGGTTGCCGGCAACCGCCTCACCATAACCGCAAAAACGGTAATCTTTGGGGTCGGTGACCAAGCTGGCGCGGACCGCGTTGAGGTCGATGTAGGCTGCCATCGTGCGCAAAATGCCGATCCGCCCCTCGACCAACACGCTCTTGAAACGCTCGGCCCACAGGGTGCCGAAACGGTCGTGAGTCCGATTAAACCAGACAGAGAACCGCTGCTTTAGCAACTTCATGAACGGGGAGATGTCGCCCATCAAGGCGAGTTGCCGGTCGCGCCAGGCGGTGGCTTCCGGTCCATCAGTGGCCAATTGGGACCTAATGACCTCGAGACGGGCCGTCTGGTATTTAGTGGGCTTGGGATAAAGAACGGCATAACGGCGCAGCAGCTCTTTATCCGAAACGGGTTGTTTCTGGGGTACGCGCACCAGGACATGGAAGTGGTTAGCCATGATGGCATAAGTGATGACCTTCACGCCGCAGTAATCCGCAATCTGCCACATCTGTTTCCTTAGCATTTCTTTAGCCGGGTCATCGAGCATGTGCTCCCCATTCACCGTGCGGGTCATCACATGATAAACCGCTGCACGCTGGGACGAATCCACCTTTATCCGGGCCTGCCTCATACCTCCAAAACTCAAAGGCAAAATCAAACCCATGCAAATAATTTTTAACCTGTCCCTAAAAGTTTTAGTCGGCTGAATAAAAAAGAGCCTGCGGTAGTGCTACCGCAGGCTCCGTCTTTGGTGTTGGTTTTGTTACCCCTAACTGAACCTAGAAAGTAAACGTGTTGGTGACGAACCAGGAGGTGCCCGGCGCGAGACGGAAGACGGCGTCCTGCCCATCCGGGTTGGTGAAGACAGGAATCGGATCGTTCGAGCCGATCAGGTTACGGACGTTCAACTGGATCTTCCAGTTGAGCTTTTCCCCAATCTTGCGGTTGTAGGATACCCAAACGTCGGCATTGAACTCTTCCGGCCCCTTGAAGGGGTTGTCGAGATCCGGCAACTGGTTGCCGAACTCGTCGAGGATGACCTGGTAACCCGTGGTAATGTCGGACTGCCAGCGGATGGCACCTCCGACACCAAACCCTTTGAAGCGGCCTTCGCGGAAGTTGTAGTTGTTGACGAGGTTCACGCGATACTTGCGTTGTTCCTGACTGACTTGACCGTCCTTGGCGCGTTGGGCGATCAAGGGAGCAACCCATGTGTTGTTGTAGCGGGCTCCCATGACAACGATGCCATTGGGGCTTTCATTCACATTGGTGAGTCCGGCCGCATCGAGAGCGGCGAGGTGGTTTTGCTGAAACGCATGCGTTGCATCACCGGAGTTGCTGCGAATGGTCTCGGTCTGGGCCACGTTGAGCAGGACACGCCAGTTGGGTGTCGGATTCCCGACGAGCTCGAGTTCGTAACCCTCGGCCACCAGGTCGGTGGTGGCAGCAAGGCCTTCGATCTGACTTTCATTGTCCCACTCACCTGCCTCCGCATCGTAACCATACTGATAGATGGCCTGGGTCTCGGCCGGCAGCAGGCCAATGATCCGGTTGAACATATCGTCGTAAGACGTGACGTCGCCGGTGTTGGGCAACTCATCGAACGGAATGCCGTTGTCCTTGGCGTCCTGATAGTTGTTGAGCGCCCGGGTGATTTCGTTGATCGAACCAAACGACGGGTCGTTGGCGAGGTCCGCAAAGGCTTGAGACGTCTCATACTTCGTTAGACGCAGCAACCAGCGATCATCATTCCAACCCAAGCTGATGCCCATCTCCTCGGTAACCCCGGCGGGATTGGGGATGGGGTTGTTGTTGATGTCGTTGCGCTGCTTGATCGTGCTGAAGTTTTCCGAATCCCCGTAGTGAGCCGACATGGACGAGAACCAGGGCACCCGGTCGATCCACTTCTGGGGCATGTGAGCCACCACGCTCCAGGTGAACGTGTCCCCCTTCTGAACGCTGTTCGGGTCATCGGCAACCTCCAGGGCCTTGTCCACGTCGAGGGTGCGATTTCCGACATCCGGACGCCATACCTTGGCTCCGTAGCTGGATATCTCATCGGTCCGCCAACCGGCCAGGCCAACGATATTGCTGTTGAGCAGGTAAGACTGCCAGGCAAAGGCATCGCTCTCCACGTTGGTGCGAGTGGCGTTGTTGGGCCCAGCGCGGCGAGCGTAGCGATTCACCTGGAAGTTGCCGTTCTTGTAGACGCGATCCTGCGCATCATAATACTGCATCTTGTAGATGTCGCCGTCGCGGACGCGCTGGTAATTGGCCGGGTAGAGGCGGACATCCTCATACTCCACGCCGCGCAGGTCGTCTGAAATGTAGGCAAACTGAACCAACTGACCGGCGAACGAGGTGTCATTGACATTGCCTTCGCGGCCCCAGACATCGCGCTTGAAGTCCTGGCCTCCGGTCGGCCCCCAATACATGCCATATTGCACGGCATAGTTTTCGCGGTCCTCTTCCTGATAGAGGCCGGTAAAGGTATGACGGCCGAGGAACTTGGTGATGAGGTTGTCGCCAAACTCGGTGAAATCGAGATTGTAGAAGGCCGTGGCCCGAGCGTTCTCCCGATGAGTCCGCCGCCATTCGTCGATATCGCCCTGGCCAAGCAGGAAGGCGCGCCCGACATTGGGGTTCGGCTCCCCGTCGTTCAGATACTCGGTCGTATCGATGTAGATGGGAAGATTTCGACCGCCGCCACCAAACGGTTGGTAGCGTTCCAAGCGGTAGTATTCCAAGCCGTAGGTGAGCTCGATACCACCACGACCACCGAACAATTCCTGCTCCAAGCTGATGGTCTGGGCATCGTAGGTCTTGTCGATCTCCTGCAGGGAACCGGTGATCAGATGATTCTCCGAATCGAAGATGTCCCGATTGATCAGGGAGAAGTTCTTAAACCCCGCCGAACCATCGGTTTCGTGGTAGGACCGCGTGTTGAGGAACGGGTTCATCCAAGCCGAACTGCCGGAAATGCCGCCGGGGATCCAGCCTTCGATACCAACGCTCTCGGCGGCGTTGATCACCGTCGGCCCTTCACCCGGACCACCGCCAAACACCAATCCCAATTGAGTGAAGATGTGCGGAGTGGAGTGCAACGGGGTGGCCAACTCGTTGTAACCCGGCGTGTAAGTGCCATCGCCATTGTCGATGCGACGGGCATCCAAGGTGCCCCACTTGACCCAGTTCGCGGTCAGGTGGTCAAACCCCTGCCGGTAATCCTTCCCCGAGTAAGGACGAAAGTCCTGGGGAGGACGGAAGAACGAATCCCAAGCCTGGGAGGGAGGCAACGCATCGGGCGGGGTCATGGACTCCTCACCGATCTCAAAGTTGCCGCGCAACTTGGTGTCGCCGATGATCGCATCACGATCACTCGCCCGGTAAAGCACAGCATCGATCGCACCATAAAGTCGCCTGGTCAGCTTGGTCGCCTCCTCTTGGCGGAATTGCTTGTCTTCGTAAACACCGGCCAAGCGAAGCGCCAGACGATCATCGATCAGGGTGCGGTTGACATCGAATTCGCTGCGAGTGCTGCCTTCGTTGTCGAAGCGGAACTGCATCTTGGTATTGTCCCGGCCGAGCGTAGCCAGGCCCAGGCCCGCATCAACGACGCCACCGGCACTACCCAACCCGAACAGGAGTGAATTGGGTCCCCGACTGATGGTGATCTGTCCCGTGTTGTAACGATCGATGGGAATGCTGGTGGTGAAGTAATTGCGAGTGTAGTTGGGCCGGGCCAAACCACGGATACGGCCACCGGCCTGCGGTTCACGGCGGGTTTCGTCCTGATCAACCCGGCCTCCGCCTGCATCGATGTTGGCGGCGGAGAAGTTACCCTCCAAGCCTCCAATCTCGGTTGAGGTGGTGTATTGGAATAGATCTTCCAAACTGGTGGCACCGGTATCCTCCATAAACTCCTTGGTGACCACCGATATAGCGGCACCAAGGTCATTGATGTCGGTTTTGATACGTGTTCCGGCCAGGGTGGAGGTCGCTTGATAACCCTGATTCTCCTCTGCGGAGACAGTGAAGGGACTGAGTTCAATGATGTCTTCATCGTCCACGGGATCCTCGACACTTTGCGCAGGAACGAATGGAGCAGAAACCAAAGCCAAACTCAGAACCGTGACGGCTAAACGCCACGGGTTTCGATTGTAGATAGCGGTTTTATTCATTTTGAGGTTAGGTATTCGGGTAAGGATACCCACTGGGAAAAACCCGCAGTCTCAGGAGAGAGGGAAAAACAACCGGTCAACGGGGGGATCCGCCGAGCCCTGCTCGCAATTGAACAAGGCGGTGTTTTCTGAAGTGAGGCAGTGGGGATTTCTTGGGGGCACCTACCATCCTAGCGGAAACTCCCACGCACTTGCCTTGTGACTCGTAACAGACGTCAGGCATGAAGTAACCGATACTTATACGTCTAATTACCAAATATTTATGATTTTTAATTGTAAATGTTCCCACGCCTCCCGAGCCACTGAAGCATTTAAGTGATACCTCAAATCAAAGGGCTCGACACCTAGCTTGAACCAAATGCAAGGGTTGTGCCAACCGCTGAGGATTGCGTTGGGTTAGATGCTGCAATGCAAACACCTGTTTGCCAGCCGCCGGGCTGGCTAAAACCAAAGCATGCAGACCCTGTACAGGCGGTGTCCCGCACGTCCAACCCGGGCTGCAATCCAATGTTACCCGGGACATAATCGATGATACGAAAACCGCTCGGGAGGCGGCGGAAATTACGGTAGAATATACTGTTTTCCTTCGCCATCCGCCGCCTCCCGCGGTGGTCCGACCCCATCGACCTTCCTATGACCTCCCCACGTCACCTTCGGATCATCGGGCTTTTTCTTACCGCACTGCTGGCCGACGGTTCGGCCGCGATTCACAACGTGCTCGACTACGGCGCTTCCGCCGACGGGCGCACCAAGGACACGGCCGCTGTCCAGGCCGCCATCGACGCCGCCACCAACAACGGCGGCGGCACCGTACGTATTCCCGCCGGGCACACTGTGGTCATCGGCACGATCTACTTAAAGGACCATGTAACGCTACACGTGGAAAACGGGGCCACGCTCCAAGGAAGTCCGGACCTGGCCGACTACGCCACGGACACCCACAAAATGCTCTACAAAAACGAAAGCCACATGGACCGCTGCCTGATCTTTGCGCAAAAGGCCCGGTCTTTCGCCATCACGGGCAAGGGGGTCATCGATGGCAACGGCCACCCTGAGTTCTTCACCGCCCGAAAAGGCGGTCGCCCGCTTCTGATGCGCTTTCTGGAATGCCGGGACATTTCCCTGCGCGACATCACCCTGATCAACCCCGCGGCCTGGGTCTCGGCCTGGCTTTATTGCGATGAAATCACCGTCGATGGCATCCGCATCCACAGCCGGGTAAACCGCAACGGCGACGGGCTCGATTTCGACGGCTGCACCAATGTGCGGGTCTCCAACTCCTCCTTCGATACGAGCGACGACTCCATCTGCCTGCAGGCCTCGCGGCCGGACCGCCCCTGCCGCAATGTCACGATCACCAACTGCATCTTTGAGAGCAAGTGGGCCGGCATGCGCATCGGCCTGCTTTCCCGGGGCGACTTTGCCAATGTCACCGTGTCCAACTGTGTTTTCACCAACATCGAGGACAGTGGCCTAAAGATCCAGCTGAACGAAGGCGGCTCGATGCACAACATGGTGTTCACCAACCTTGTCATGGAAAGGGTGCCCCGACCGGTCTTCATGACGTTTTGCCAGCAGCGCGCCCACGTTGATGCCCCGGAGGAGATGTATCCGATGGCCGAGATGCGCGACTTCGTCTTCAGCAACATCTCCATCGACAATCGCACCCTCGACAAAAACTCGGCCTTCTTTCTTACCGGCCTGCCGGAAGGGCGCATCGAGAACATTTCCCTCTCCGATGTGCGCATGGTGGTCAGCGGCGGCGGCACCCCCGAGGACGCCCGGCGCACCATCAAGGAATATACCCTCGAGACCCTGGACGGATGGTGGCCCGAGTTCTACCTCGTCGGCACCCTGCCCGCCTCCGGTATTTTCGCCCGCCACATCAACGGCTTAAACGTCCGTGGTTTCCACCTTGAGATTGCGGGGGATGATGCCCGCCCGCCCTTCGTGTTCGACAACGTAACTGGCGGAACGCTGGCGGATTCCACTGTCAACGGCCGCCCCGCCGGCATCACCACCCGCTGAACCCCATGTTCCCGCGATCCCTGGTTTTCATCCTGCTCTCGCTTGCGGCCTTTGCAGCCGACCGACCAAACGTCGTGGTCATCTTCACCGATGACCACCGTTACACGGGAATCCACGCCCTCGGCGGGCAAGCCGTGCAGACCCCGCACCTCGACCAGTTGGTACGCGAGGGTTTTGTTTTTGACCACGCCTATCTGCAAGGGTCGTTTTCCGGCGCCACCTGCATTCCCAGCCGCGCCTCCCTGCTCACCGGCAAGCACCTCTTTGAACTGGTTCAGCCGGGCCATACTCTACCGCCGGAACATACCACCCTGGGAGAGGTTTTCATGGCGGCTGGTTATCACGCCCATGTAGTTGGCAAGTGGCATCAGGACCATGCCTCACTGGCTCGCTCATTCAACTCGGGAGCCACCCTGATGGGACTGGGCACTTATTTGGTGGACCAATTCCGCATGCCGCTGTGGGACTGGAACCCCGCCGGCCGGTATACCCGAGAAAGTGCTTACTTACTGGAATTTGGCGAAGGAGGGGAAGTGGTTCGGCGGGGGCTCACGCCCCATGACCAACGGGGGCCCATCGGCACGGAAAACACCGGCCCGCACACTTCCGAAGTATTTGCCGACGCCGCCATCGACTTCATCGGCACCGATGATCGCGACCAGCCCTACTTCATGTACGTGGCATTCCACGCCCCCCATGATCCACGGCAAGCTCCTCAGGCCTATCGGGATCTCCACCCCGTCGATGAAATCGAGTTGCCGCCTTCTTATGCGCCGCAGCACCCGTTCGACAACGGCCACATTGTGCTGCGCGACGAGCAACTCGCACCTTGGCCGCGCACCCCGGCCATTGCCCGCCGGGAACTGGCGGACTACTATGCCATCATCTCGCACTTGGATGCCCAAATCGGCCGGATGATCGCCGCCCTCAAGGCCAGTGGTTCCTACGAGAATACCTTGATCGTGATGGCGGGCGACAGCGGTTTGGCGGTGGGCAACCATGGCCTTCTGGGCAAACAGAGCGTCTACGACGAGGATGGCGTGCATGTGCCGTTGATCTTCGCCGGAGGAGCCCTGGCCAGGACGGGCCGATCCGATGCCGTTGTTTATCTCCAGGACATCTTCCCCACCCTCTGTGACCTCACTGCCATGGCCACCCCGGATTCCGTCTCGGGCTCCAGCCTTGCGGGTATCCTCCGCGGAGAACAGGCCCGCGTGCGGGACGACACCTACCACGCCTACCTGCACTACCAGCGCGCGTATCGAAAAGGTGACTACAAACTCATCGAGTATGTCCGGGCACCCGGCCAAGACAAGCAGGTCTACGGCCATGCCGTGCGGGGGTCCCGGGTCACCCAGCTCTTCAATTTCAAGGAGGACCCTTGGGAAACCCGCGACCTGTCCGCCCACCCCGAGTATGCGGATCGGATCGCAACGATGCGCCAAGGCATGCGCCGGGCCGCCGTCGCATTCGGAGACACGGGCGACCAACTCATCAACTACGGCTTCGACTTCTGGAAATACTATCAAAACTGACAACCGGCCCATGCCCCCCTCCGACCCCACAGCTTTCGCCACCCGCCGCCAATTCCTCACCACGGCAGCCGGGCTAACCGGCTACACCCTGATGGTAAAGGCTCCCCAGACCCTCTCCGGAGCCTCCGACAGGTTTGTCGCCCGCGGTCAGATCTCTCCCCGGATCGACCAGCTCGCCCCTGACGATGCGCAACTCGGCGCCGTCGCCGCCGAACCCCACATGCACCAGGTCAACCTCGCCTGCGACCTCTTCATTGCCGGGGGAGGTCTTGCCGGCGTGAGCGCCGCCATCAGCGCCGCCCGTCTCGGCAGCAAGGTGATCCTTGCCCAGGATCGCAGCCGCTTGGGGGGCAACGCCAGCAGCGAAATCAAGATGCACCCGCTCGGTTACCAGGGAGGCTTCCGCGAGTGCGGCCTGATCGAGGAATTCTGTCTGGAGAACGCCTGGCACAACGGCCATTACGCCTGGGAACTCTGGGACCTCATGCTCTACGACAAGGTCATCCGGGAGCCCAATATCCGGCTGATTCTGGATGCCAGCCTCTACCGCGTCGAAAAAGACGGCGACAGGATCAGCCGCGCCTGGGTGCGGTGCGACAAGACCGAGCACCTCTACCGGATCGAAAGCCGCTTGTTCATGGACTGCACCGGCGATGGCCGCCTGGGCTTGGAAGCGGGAGCCGAGTTCCGTCTCGGTCGCGAGTCTTCCGAGGTGTTTGGCGAACCGCTGGCTGACTACGATGAGCCCGGCACCACGCAGGGCTCCTCCATCCTCTTTACCGCCCGCGAACTCGATCATCCCGTCGCCTACGAACCACCGTCCTGGGCCCGTTCCATCACTGAAGAGGATCTCTATGCCCGCCCCACTACACCGGACACGTGGAACTACGGTTACTGGTGGATCGAACTCGGCGGCGTCTACGACACCATTCGCGACAACGAACGTCTCCGCTTCGAGCTGCTGGCGGTCGTGCTCGGTGTGTGGGACTTCATCAAGAACAGCGGCAAATATGCCGAGGCGGACAACTGGGCCCTTGAGACCGTGGGCATGATCCCGGGCAAACGGGAATCCCGGCGTTTTGTCGGTGATACGATGATGCTGCAGCAGGACGTGCAGAACAACGGCACTCGTTTCGAGGACCCGATCGGCTTCGGCGGCTGGAAGCTCGACGACCACCCCGCCCTCGGCTTCGATGCCAAGGACCGACGGCCTTTCCTGCCTAGCCCCCACAAAGGCCCCTACAACATCCCCCTCGGTAGCCTCTATTCACGCAACGTGCCCAACCTCTTGATGGCCGGGCGCAATATCAGCGCAAGCCACGTCGCCTTCACCAGCACCCGGGTCATGAAGACCTGTTCGGTCATAGGCCAGGCGGCCGGCACCGCCGCGCACGTCTGCCTGCAGCACGATCTCACCCCCCGCCAAGTGCGCAACGATCCGAACCGCCGCAAGGAGGTTCAGCAACAACTCCTGCGCGATGGGGCCATCATCCTGAAACAGAAAAACGAAGATCCTGCCGACCTTGCCCGCCAAGCCAATGTCAGCGCTTCCACCTCCGCAACCGGCACATCGCCCGCCAACGTGCTCTCGGGCCAAGCCTACGATGAGAAAGGCAAAACCAATCATCGCTGGATGGCCTCCACTGAAGGCGACCAGCCATCCCTGCGCCTCGCCTGGGGCCAGCCGGTCGAGCTCCGGGAAGTGCAGTTGACCCACGATACCGGCCTCGACCGCCAACTCACCATGACGGTGTCCAAGCGTATCCAAAGTCGCTCCCTGGCCGGTCCCCAGCCGGAAACCGCTCGCGATTACCGCATCATCGGCGAACGTCCGGATGGTTCGGAAGTCACGCTCGATTCCGCCGCCTATAATTACCAACGCATCCGCCGGCACCGATTCTCTCCCACCAAACTCCGGGCCGTGCGCATCGAGATCCTCGCCGGCAACGGTCCCACTGTGGGGATCTATGAAGTGCGCGCCTACGGATAACTCCATTGTATATGCCCCGACCTCGCCTGCTCCTCCTTTTCCTCAGCCACCTGTTCGGTTTCATCAGCATCATCGCCGGGCAAGGCCGCCCCAACATCATCATCATCCTGTCTGATGATCAGGGCTGGGGTGACGTGGGTTTCAACGGCGCCACCGACATTCCCACGCCCCACCTCGATCGGCTCGCCCGCGACGGCACCATTTTCCGGGCGGGCTATGCCACCCACCCGTATTGCAGCCCCAGCCGGGCCGGACTCATGGCAGGCCGCTACCAGCAACGCTTCGGCCATGAGAACAACACCCCCTATGGTCACGACGATCCCGAGGCCGGACTGCCTCTCGACCAGACCATGCTGTCCGAGGTCCTGCAGGCGCACGGCTACGCCACCGCCGCCATCGGCAAATGGCACCTGGGCGATTTTCCCAAGTTCTGGCCCAACCAACGCGGTTTCGATTACTGGTATGGCATGTATGGCGGAGGCATGAGCTACTGGGGCGACCAGTCGGCCAAATCCCCCCCGATGGATCGCATCCTGCGCAACGGCGAACCGGTCCCCTTTGACGAGATCACCTACCTCACCGACGACTTCACCGCCGAAGCCGTCGGGTTCATTGAGCGGGAAAAAAACAACCCCTTCTTCATCTACCTCGCCTACAATGCCCCGCACGGCCCCATTCACGCCACGCGGGACTACCTCGACGACACGGAACACATCGAGGATGGCAAACGCGCCGCCTACGGCGGACTCGTGGTGGGACTCGACCAGGGAGTCGGCCGGGTCGTCCGGAAACTCAAGGACGAGGGCCTCTACAACAACACGCTCATTTTCTACTACTCCGACAATGGTGCCATGCGCAACGGCGCCAGCAGCCATCCCTTCCGCGGCTTCAAGGGCATGCTTTTCGAGGGGGGAATCCGGGTGCCGTTCAGCATTACTTGGGGCGACCGCTTCCTGGCCGGCGCCATACTCGACGAACCAGTCAGCGCGCTGGACATTTTTCCCACGACGCTCGCCGCCGCCGGCATCGAGCCGCCGGAGGAACTGGCGCTCGAAGGCCTGGACCTGACTCCCATGCTGACCGGTCAATCGACCTCCCTGCCCGCCCGCGAACTCTACTGGCGAGTCTCCGGCGGAGCCGGCTACGCCGTCCGCCAAGGCGACTATAAACTGGTCCATTCCATCTTCAAACCCGAACCCTTCCTGTTCAACCTGCGCACCGACCCTTACGAGCACGTCAACCTCGCCGCCGCCATGCCGGAAAAGTTCTCCGAGTTGAACGAACTCTACGCCGCGTGGAACCAACACAACGTCGAACCGAAGTGGGAGGATCCTCACTTTGCCAACCGCGACAACGAAGTCGAAGGTCGCGAATCCCACATCCGCAAGGCGATGGCCGGCGAAAAGAAATGATCCTCCACCGGTTGTTTTGTTTCGTCTGCGCCGCCACCCTGCCATGGTGCGCGGTCGTCCTGCAGGCGAACGAACCGGTCGATTCTCCCCTCGTCCAATTTGGCCTCGTTGAACTCAGCGAGGCTGGAGATGCACCCGATCTCAGGCTGGAAATCGACCCAACACTGGGCGAACAGGCCTACGTCCTCGACGGCGCCGCGCTCGTCCTGCGCGGCGGCGATGAATGCGGCCTGATGTATGGTCTTCTGGAAGCCGCCGAACGCATCCGATTGCACGGCCCCGGCGTTCTCGGAGGTGGCTTCGCCGGCGAGCCCTACCTTGCCCGGCGTGGCACCAAGTTCAACATTCCCCTCGACGCCCGCACCCCCAGTTACGACGACACCGGCGACGCCGCACAGCGCAACATCGCCGAGATGTGGAATTTCGAATTCTGGCGGGAGTTCTTCGACCAGATGGCCCGCGACCGCTACAACATGATCAGCTTCTGGAACCCGCACCCCTTCCCCTCGATGGTGCGGTCGGAGGCATTCCCTGATGCGGCGCTCGATGACGTCTGCATCACCACCCTGGTGCCCAACGGCCGGGAAAACGAGTGGGGCGACCCCCAGCTCGTTTCCGCCAGTGTCATGGACAATCTGCGCACCGTCAAAACCATCTCCATCGAAGAGAAGGTCGAGTTCTGGCGGCGCGTCATGCGGCACGCCCGCGATCGCGGCATCGACGTGTATTGGATCACTTGGAACATCTGCCTCAACAGCGTCGCGCAACCCGTGCACGACTACTACCGCACCTATGGCACCAGGGTGCCCGATGAGCAGCCGGGCAAATACGGTGTCACCCACGATATCAACAATCCCGCCACCATCCGCTATCTGCGCAATGCGGTGAAAACCTTCCTGTTGACCTATCCGGACGTGACGGGCATCGGGGTCACCGCCGGCGAACACTTCCCCTCCACCAGGGGCCCCAAGGTGCATCGCGAGGATTGGTTGTGGCAGACCTACGGCGAGGGCATCCTCGATGCCAAGCGCCGGCAACCCGAACGCCGGGTCAGCTTCATCCACCGCGTGTGGAACTCCGACTTCGACTCCATTCTGAATCGCTGGGGGGCCTACCCCGATTCGTTTGAAATCAGTTTCAAATACGCCCGCGCCCGTCTCTACTCCTCACCGCGAATCCCCTTTGCTGATGAACTCGTCGAGGCCATGAAACCCCACGGCCTCAAGAGCTGGTGGAACCTGCGCAACGATGACATTTTTGTGCACCGCTGGGGCGACCCCGACTACGTGCGCGCCTTCCTGCAGAACTTTGACCGGGATGCCACCGCCGGCTTCCACCTCGGGTCCGACGGCTACGTCTGGGGCCGCGAGTTCATCAGCAAACAGCCGAAGTCTCCGCGCGAGCTCGAGATCCACAAGCACTGGTATGCCCACATGCTGTGGGGACGTCTCGCCTACAACCCCGGCCTCGATCGCGATTTCTTTGTGGCGCGCCTCGCCGACCGCTACCCGGGCACCGACGCCGACCAACTCCACGACACCTGGCGGACTGCTTCCCAAATCATCCCCCGGGTCAACCGCTTCTACTGGCGCAATTGGGATCACATATGGTCCGTGGAGAACTCCAACAGCCACAAGGAAAGCTTTCGCGGTATAGAAGCCTTCGCCAAAGGCGAGACCATGCCCGGCAGCGGCTTGCTCAACGTCAGGGAATTTGTGCAAGGCGAATTGTCCGGTAGCATGCCCACCGGTATCACCCCGCTCGCGGTGGCGCGCCGCATCGACGACGATGCCCGCAAGACGCTCGCCGGAGTCGACGTCCTGACTTCGACCACCAACGGCGCCGACCTTCAGGCCGCGCTCGACGACATGCGCAGCATGGCCCTGCTGGGGCAGTATTACGCCGACAAAATCCGCGCGGCCACCGACTACGGGGCCTTCCTTAAAACCCGGGAAAAGCACCGGCGTGAGTCGGCCGGCCAACATGCGCTCGCGGCCTACGAGCACTGCACCGACTACGTCGACCACAACCAGGCCCGCTATCATTCCCAGATGCTGTCCCGCCCCGGCGCGCTGGACTGGCCGGCCTTCCTGGCCCACGCCCGCGGCGACCTGGCCCGGGTGCTCGGCGCCGTTGCGCCCAACCCTTCGCGTTAACTCCAACCATCGGTTTCCTCCCCTCCCTTTCCATGAAAACTCGCCTCGCGCTCTCCTGGTTTCTCACCGCCATTGCCGGCCTGCTGGCAGCAGCCTCGCCGGACAAGCGGCCGAATATCCTGTGGATCATGTCGGACGACCACGCCGCCGCTGCCGTCGGGATCTACGGCAGCCACCTGGCCCCGCTCGATCCCACCCCCACGCTCGACCGCCTGGCCAACGAGGGCATCCATTTCACCAACGCCTCCAACACCAATTCGATCTGCACGCCCAGCCGGGCGACCTTGCTGACCGGCCAGTATTCGCACACCAACGGGGTGCGCACCCTGTTCGACCCCCTGCCACCGGAACGCCACATGCTCCCCCGCCTGATGAAGCAGGCCGGCTACGAAACCGCCATGATCGGCAAGTGGCACCTGCACGACGAGCCGGCCGAGTTCGACTACTATTGCGTGCTGCCCGGCCAGGGGAACTACTTCCGCCCCTCCTTCCGCCAGATGGGTGCGGGCGAATGGCCGGACAACCTGATGTATCCGAAATATACCTACAACTCCACCCACTCCTCCGATGTCATTACCGACCTGTCCCTGCGCTGGCTCAAGCAGCGGGATCAGGGCCGGCCCTTCTTTCTGATGCACCACTTCAAGGCGCCGCACGACAACTTTGAGAATGCCGAGCGCTACGACTTCCTTTGGGACGACGTCACCATTCCCGAACCCGCCAGCCTGCGCGATGTGCCCAACCACGGATCGGCCGCGACTGCCGGCACGGGCACCTCCATCGGCAAGCGCAACCCCCGCCGCAACATGGGCCACCACATGTTTGTGAACCCGGACCTGCCCGATGACGAATACCTCACCGTCTCCTACCAACGCTACCTGAAGAAATACCTGCGCACCGTGCGGGGTGTGGATGACAACATCGCCCGGCTGGTGGACCATCTGGCAGGGACCGGCGAACTCGACAACACCATCATCCTCTACACCTCCGACCAGGGTTTCATGCTCGGCGAGCACGACTACATCGACAAGCGCTGGATGTATGAGCCGTCACTGCAGGTGCCCTTCATCGTGCGCTATCCAGCCATGATCGAGGCAGGCTCGATCAATACTGACCTCGTCAACAACACTGACTTCGCCCCCACCCTGCTCGAACTGGCCGGCGTCGCCGTGCCGGATTCGGTGCAGGGTCGCAGTGTCGTGCCGCTGCTCCAAGGGGAAACCCCGTCCGATTGGCGGCAGGCCACCTACTACCGTTACTGGATGCACATGGCCCACCACGACAACCCGGCGCACTACGGCATCCGCACCCGGGATTTTAAACTCATTTTCTTCTATGGCCTGGCCCTCGACGCGACCGGGGCCAAACCGGATCCCACGCGGCCGGGATGGGAGCTCTACGACCTGCGCAACGACCTTGATGAGCGTCACAACGTCTACGCCGATCCTGCCTATCGCGACGTGCGCGGGCGGCTCAAAGAACAGCTCCTCAACCTCAAGGCGGAAGTCAGCGACACCGACGAATCGTATCCCGCACTCATGCAGGTTCGTGAAACCGCCTGGGGCAACTGAGCCGCGCAATTCCGACGCATGACCGCCTCCCGCTACGCCACCACTTTCCTGCGATGCCGGTTTGCCGGATTGGTCGGCCTACTGGCCGCGGCCGCGGTGGCACCCGCTGACGACCCGCCGCCATTTCCCTTTCTTCTGCCTGAGGAAAAACCGGAGCAGCCGCTGAGTGCGGCGATGGAACGCCTCTACGATCAATACGAGTCCCCCACCTACCGCACCAACGAGCTGTTCACCGCCTTCCGCTACACTGAATTGACCGGTCTCGATTACGCCGGCCACGACGGCACCATCACCCGGCGCGATCCCTCCAAGGTCATCGCGGCCAACGGAAGATACTACGTCTGGTATACACGCCGCCACACCACCACACCGCCGCGTGGTGCGGCCGCCGCCACGGACACGATCCCCTCCTCGGACTGGGACCTGTCCGAGATCTGGTATGCCACCAGCACCGACGGCTTCCATTGGGAGGAACAGGGGGTCGCGGTGCCGCGGCCCGCCAAGCCCCACGTCGGTTGGCGCTCGGTGTCAACGGCCGACATCCTCGAATGGGAGGGCAAATACTACCTTTATTACCAGGGATTCCTGGAGGTTTCGGGGCGGCGGGGCGACGACTGCCCCGTTGCGGTCTCCGTGGCCGACTCCCCCGACGGTCCGTGGACGCCGACCCACAAAATCGTGGTGCCCAACGGTCCGGAGGGCAGTTGGGACCAGTATTCCATCCACGATCCCTACCCGCTGGTTTACCGCGGCAAGATCCACCTCTACTTCAAGTCCGACTTCGGTCTGCAACCCAATCTGATTCGCGCCCAAGGTCTCGCGATCGCGGATCACCCGCTCGGTCCCTTTCGGAAGCATCCGCTCAATCCAGTCATCAACTCAGGCCACGAAACCACGTTGTTCCCCTTCCGGGAAGGCATCGCAGCGATCGTTATCCGGCACGGCAATGAGCACGATACGATTCAATACGCCCCGGATGGGGTGAACTTCAGCGTGGCGTCCAGCGTCAGCATGGTGCCTTGGGCGGGCGGTCCCTTCGTGCCGGACGCCTTCACGGACACCGACACCGGCCGCGGCATCACCTGGGGGCTCTCGCACTTCACGAGTCTGGGAGGACCGGGAAAACGGCACAGCATTCTGGTGCGCTTCGACTGCGACCTGAGCCTCGACCTGGAGGATCGCAACCTGAAGAACTCGGAATACGGCCTTCCGCCGGAAGTGTATTATCGGTCCAAGCTCAACGCCGCCCAACGCGAGCGCATCGCCGAGGAAACCCAACGCGTGCTGGAAGTCGCCGACTAAAGCATTTTCGGAAAAACGGTAGCCGCTTTGGAGCTTGTGCGCCTCCGGCGTGCTTGGCGACAACGTGGCCTGGCAGTGGCCACCTTTTCGCCAACGGCTCAGAAGGCTGAGAGGCAACGCAGTCTGTCGGGCATAAAGCCCGACCCACATCAGGGAAGCAACTTGTCTGTGGGTCGGGCTTTATGCCCGACAATGAGTGGTGCCTCTCCGCCGACCGGGTCACACTCCGGAGGAGCGTGAGCCGACTTTCCGGTCAGCGCTTTCCGCGAATTCCGCGGGTTGCTTGCCTCTGGAGAGTTTAAAAACCCGCTTCCAACCCAGCTACACCGAAAACCCCACAAGCTTCCAATACGATGGAGCATTTTCAGAAAAACGGTAGCCGTTTTGGAGCTCACGAGCACAGCCGGAGGCGCACAAGCTCAAGCACGGCTTCGGGCTGAAGTGCTCTAATGCATCCGCGCACGCCACTTGGTGGGATCAGGATGGCCAAAGCCGCGATCAGCCGGCGGCGAAGCGGACCGGACGGGAGTCGAATCATGGATCAGGGACGTTTGGTGGTAATGCGAAAAACCCAGGCATGTCCGCAGGGTGGCTCCACTGCGGGGAGAATGCGCAGCGCATCCTTGCTCCGCTCAAACTCGATCACCTCGTCACTGCCCACAAGATCGATGCGCTCGATGGTCTCGGCCCACGCCAAGGAGGACAGGGACTCGATCTCGATCGCGCCGCGCGGCCCGGGCCAACCAAAGGAAATGGCATAAAGCAGGCCGGCCTTGGTGGTGAAACGAATGTCCTCCGGACTGAAACCATCAAAACCTTCATCGGCCAGATGGCCGACCGGCGTTTCGGTCGGACCCTCGCCGTATTCACTCCAAGGCCGGGAACCGTAGATGGCCTCGCCGTTGATGCGCAGCCATGCGCCGATGTCGCGCAACAACTGCTGTTGTTCCGCGGGGATCGTGCCATCGGGCTTGGGCGCGATGTTGAGCAGCATGCAGCCGTTCTTGCTCACGATGTCGACAAGGTCGTGGATGAGCCGTGTGGCGGAGTAATACTCGATATCATGCGACCAGGCCCACGTGTTGCTCGCCACCGAAGTGTCGGTGAGCCAGGGCTCGGGATAGATGTCGGGCATCCGGCTGCGCTCCAAGTCGACGGTGCCGGTGCCGAGCGGCATGTCGGGGCGTTTGAAAGTCAGCACGTATTCCCGTCCGGCCTTGGTTGAAACGTTGTAGAAGTGCGCGGCCATTCGCTGCACGTAGGTTTCGGGCAGGATCTGCATGCGGTTGTCGAACCAGATCAGGTCAGGCTGGTAGCGATTCACCACCTCCTCGACCTTGGCGAGCCACTCGGCGGCAAAGGCGTCCGAGGGCATGGGGTCGGGCCGCATGGGATCATACCCCCTGCGACCGAACGCAGTGGCCGGGGTGGGCGGCCCGTAAAGCGCGGCATACTGCGGGTTGGCCGTGTCCGTCGACTGATCCATCGTCGGATACCAGCCCCACTTCCAATGGTGGTGAAAACTCGTGAGAAATTTGAGCCCCTTCGCCCGCACCGCCGTTTCCATCTCCGCCACGATGTCGCGTTGCGGTCCCATGGCCGTGGCGTTCCACGGCGTGAGGGCCGAGTCCCACATGGCAAATCCGTCCGCGTGCTCCGCGACGGGGCCGGCAAACCGGGCGCCCGCCTCCACGTAGAGCTGCGCCCACTCGTCGGCATCGAACTTCTCCGCCTGAAACCGCGGAATGAAATCCTTGTAACCAAACTCATCCAGTTCCCCCCAATTGGCCCGGTGAAAACGGTTCGGTTGTGTGCCGGTGCGATACATGTTGCGCGAATACCAATCGGTGTTCTCCGGCCCTTCCGCCACGGCATACGGCCCCCAGTGGGCGTAGATGCCGAACTTCGCGTCACGAAACCAGTCGGGGCACTGATATCCCTGCAGGGAATCCCAGTCCGGGGTGAACCGGGGGGCCTCATCGCCCACCGCCCAACCCAGGCCCGTGGTCAACCAGACCACCGGCAGTAATCCTTTGAATGCGGTCAATGCAGACAGGTTCTTCATGGCAAAATTCAACCCCGCAGGATGGGTTCACGCCCTCACCATAGCCAGCCAGCCCGGCCAACCCGACCGGTTTTCTCCACTTTAATTTTTCAACTTCCCCTTTTGGGGCCGGCGCAGGCTGGTGACACCCGTTCACCCATCTAAATTTGGGGCCAGGTCATGAAACCCCAAATCCGCTTTGTCTTTCTCTCCCTGTTGGTTTTTTCCGGCCTCAGCAGTTGGGCCCAGGAATCCGGCAACGTTTCCGAACGCCAAAAAACGACCTTGAACCTCGACTGGCGTTACCACCGCGGCGACGCGCCGGGATCGCCCTTCGCTCCCGGTTATGACGATGCCGCGTGGGAGGGCGTGGCCCTGCCCCACTCCTACGCCCTCACGTCGATGAATCTCGACGATACCGAGGAGACCCGGGACCAGCCGCACTTCCACCGCGATATCTCCTGGTATCGCCGCACCATCCGGCCCGATGTCCGGCCCGGCCAGCGCGTGTTTCTGGAGTTTGAAGGCGCCCATCAACGAACCGAGCTTTGGGTCAACGGCACCTATGTCGGGGAACACGCGACCAGCGCCTACACCCCGTTTCACTTCGACATCACCGACCACATCAATCCGGGCGTTGACAACGTGATCGCCCTCAGGCTCGACAATCGGCGGGACGAAGAGATTCCCCCCGATGGGCACATCTGGGACTACGTGCTGTTCGGAGGACTCTACCGCGATGTCTATCTGCACATCACGGATGACATGCATATCACCTTCCCGTGGGAGGCCCGCGAGGCCGGCATCTTCGTCACCACACCGTCCGTCAACCACAAGACCGCCACGGTCTCGATTCGCACCACGTTGCGCAACGCCGGTCCGGCCGACCGGCACGCCCAGGTGGTCACCCGCGTGCTTGATGCGGACAACATTGTGGTGATGAAACTCACCAAAAACGTCACGGTTCCCGCCGGTGCCGACCGGACGGTGCTGCAAACCGGCGGCATCGACGAAGACCTGCGCCTGTGGTCATTCGACGATCCCTACCTCTACCGCGTGAATACCCAGATCGTGGCCGATGGCGGGATCGTCGACCGGAGCGATACACCCCTCGGCCTGCGCTGGTTTGAACACCGGCTCGGCGAAGGTTTCCTGCTCAATGGCGAACCCACCATGCTCATCGGCGTCAACCGGCACCAGCAGTTCCCCTACATCGGCGACGCCGTGCCGGACAACCTGCACCGGATGGATGCCGTCAAGATGAAGCGGGCCGGCTTCAACCTCGTGCGCCTCGCCCACTACCCGCATGACAATTCATTCTTCGAAGCCTGCGACGAGTTGGGCATGTTGATTGTCGAGGAGCCGCCCTCGTGGATCGAGTTTGGACCGCCGATCTGGATGGACCGGCTGGAGGAATCCTTCCGCATCACGATCCGCAATCACCGCAATCATCCCTCCGTCTGGGGCTGGGGGGCCGGGATCAACCACCGGGGCGCGGTCAAACGCCTGCACTACGCCGCCAAGGAGGAGGACCCCACCCGGATCACGATGAACAACGCCACCGTGTGGACAGGACAACAGCATTCGGGCATCACCGACCTCTATGCGGTGATGGATTATCGCGGCGCGGTGCGGCCCGAACAGGAACTGCTCTTTGCCATGGAGCACAGTGGTTCCGTCGACACGCTCGAGACCCAGAAATTCATCTCCCGCTACAAGGGGGATCCCAACCTTATCGGCACCGCTCTGTGGAGCGCCCACGACAACTACTCCCTCAAGAAACGCGGCACCCGCTACCTCAACATGTCCCGCTGGTCGGCCGCCCCCTGGGATCTCTTCCGCCTGCCCAAGCCCAACTACTGGTGGTTCAAGTCGGAGCTGACCAGCGAGCCGATGATTCGCCTCGGCGATTCCCGGGCGCAGCATGAAGGATCAGTCACCGTTTTCACCAACTGCGACGCGGTGGAGTTGCTCCACGACGGCAGGGTCATCGGCATCTTCGAACCGTCCATCACCACGGAAACCGCCCACCTCGAGTCGCCCTCCCTGGCGATTCCCTTCGCTTGGGAAACGAGGGAAATCACCGTCCGGGGCCTCATCGACGGCGAGGTGGTTGCCGAACACTCTCAGCGCAAGCAGGGAGCCGCCCATCACCTCGAGGTTCATTTTGATACGGATGGTTTCACCGGCCATGCCGACGGATCGAGCATCGTGATGGCCTACGCCAGCGTGCACGACGCCACCGGCCAAGTCATCGATGCGGAAACACCCTTGGTCACCTTTGCCGTGGAAGGTCCGGCTGAAATCGTGGGCGATGCTTCCATCGGGGCCAACCCGGTCTTCTGGGAGCATGGTTACGCACCCGTACTGGTGCGGGTTGGCGCCACTCCGGGCATCATCACCCTGACCGCAACTTCGGGTGATCTGGGCGCCACCCGGGACACCCTGACCACCACCGCCTGGACCGATGACTGGTTGGCGCAGAATTCCCGTCCGGTTCACGAACCCGTTCGGCTGCGGGTTGATCTCGGCAACAAAAAACAACACATCGAGGACGAGTGGACTCCCTGGAGCGTCGGAGTCTGGGACCGGCCTTTCCGGGAAGTCGAACGCGAGATCATGATTTCAACTCCCGGAGCCTCTCCCGACACCGCGGTGACTTTTGCAGCCGGCAACGGCGCGAACATTCGCGCCACGATCTCCGGCAATGGCACACCGTTGCAGTGGAGCAGGACGTGGGGTGTACCGGGAGACTTGTCGTTCATGATCGAGGACTCGGTGGCGACCAACGAGGAAGGAGTCATCATTCTGCGATTCGAAGACCTTCCGGCCGGCCGCTATGAACTGAAGACATGGCACCACGTCGTCACCACCAGGCATCGTTCCGGCGCGCCTCCCGTGGAAATCAGCCTTTCCGATTCCCGGCAGGACACGGCGATCATGCACCGGGCCTTCAAACCCAGCTTCGGCGGCATAATCAAGGTATCCGATGCCGGCGTGGGAGGGCCGGGGGACGGCGGCTCGAACCGCGGTGCCTCCACCCATGCCCTGACTCCCCTGACAACAGACGGCGAAACCGTCATCGAATTGCGATTCCGGGCCACGGCCCCGGGACCGGTCAACCTGTCGGGATTCGATCTGCGGCAAATCGTCGACCCTTGACTCCCATTCCCGGTTTGCCTGTCCACCGCAACCGTTGACCTGACCGGCCGGGTTTGGATATTGTCGACCGCTTTCCCGGGTAAGCCCTGACCCTAACCCCTGCATGTTTTCCCACGTTAAAGCATACCTGCTGACAGCCGCCGGGTTAGTGGCCGGTGGAATGCCAGCCGCGCCCTTCGAGCCTGCGGTCGACTTCAGTTTAACCGAAAAATGGCGATGGCACGAACTCGAGCCCCTCGGGGAGCATCTCCTGCTTCAGGGGGTTGAGGATGCCGAGGGCAACCTGATCTTTACCGGGGAAGATGACCTGCTGGTCTACGACGGCTACAGCATCAACCACATCCCGTATCCCGTGGATGACCCGGCGCTGGAAACCTACCAGTTATTCCAATCGCAGAACGGCTATCTCTATCTCCACACCAATCGCGGAGTTTGGGGTTTGCGGGCGGGGGTCTGGCAGTTGGCCCTGGAGCACAACGAATCCTACAACAATCTGAGGAACCGCTTTGTGCGAAACGGCCACGGTCATGAGATGCTTGCCCTCCGCTCGGGCCTCTATCGCATCCACTCAGACGGATTTTCCCGCTACGACGATTTCGACGCCGTTTTCAACGCCGTGGCGTTCGACAACCAGAACCGGCTCTGGTTCTCAACCGACGCCAACGACTCCGTCAGCCGACTGCAATTCAGTCCCGAAGGCCCCGACCCCACCTCGGAAATCCAACAATTTCCGTTTCACATGGGATTGACCGGTCGGTTGTGGCTGGTGGCCTCTCCCAGCAGCTCGGAGGTTTGGGTGACCAACTGGCAGTCCGAGAATCCTCCCCTGCGCTTCGACGAAACGTCCGCAACCTGGGAAATCCATGACTTGCGCCATCTGTCCGGCGGCAACGGCCATTCGGCCGCCTTCGCACTGGCGGGAGACGACGTGGCCTTTGCCTCCAAGACCGCCATCATGGTGCGCAGTCGCGAAAACTGGCACGTCATTGACTACCCCCAGTTCGATTTTCCCACCAACAACCCATTCGCCATCCTGCGCGCCAACGGCAGGCTGGTGATCGGCGGACGAGGGGAAAAGGTCTACGAGATCGACTACCAAAGCTCGCGCCAGGACTCCTACCACGGTCTTCATTTTCAGTGTGATATTGGCGGCATCAACCGCTGGTTCCTGTCCATCGATGGAAGAATCATCGAACAGAACACGGTCTACGATACCTGGACGCACCACGAGGAAAACGTCATCGACACCCCCCTCGTGATCATCGCCTCAGACGATGGCACCATCTGGGCCGCCGGGGCTCATCAGGAAACCGCCGCCGTCTGCCATTACAACGGCCGCACGTGGACCCGGGAAACATTCCCGCTGCTCAATTCGTTCATCAGCCATCTTTCCGCCCGCCACCTGCCCGATGGTTCGATCTTTTTCGGATCCGGCCATGACAACATCCTTTCCCCGGACGGGGGCGCGGTGATCTACCGGCGGCGGCCCGGTGGCTATCAGGCGGAATACCTCGCCCCGCCCTTGGTGCCGAGCCGGCCCGTCGGCGTGACGGTGGACGCGGCCGGGGATCTATGGTTCGGCGGCCTGACCTTTGGGTACACGGCAGGCGACCTGCAGTCCGACTATGTTGTCGCCGAGGAATTCACGGACGAGATATGGATCGACCACGTTGCCTCCGATCACGACGGCCATGTCTGGCTGGCCCTGTGGGAACGGGGCCTCTACTCCAACGTAACCGGTGAATGGATACCACACCGCGGCCCGCAGCAGATCGCGAGCTCCCAGGTCAGCTTCATCCTGCGCGACGAGTTCCGGCCGGGCAACCTGTGGTTCGCCACCGACCGGGGCATCTCCCGCTTCGACGGCAAGCGGTGGTATGCCGAGGCCATGCCGCCCGAACTGCGGTTCAACCGTGAGTCCGGCACGCTCACCCAGTCCTCCGACGGCGCCATCTGGGTAAACGTCGGCACCCGCAACTGGTTCTTCCGCAAGCACCCGGGCTTCTACCTGACCAAGCGCCTGCACGACACCTTCAAAACGGTGCGTTACCAATTGGAGGACGCGCCCCCCGTTGTTTCCATCGACACGGACATTCCCCGGTCCACCGCCCCGGCCAACGTTTTTATCACCTGGACCGGCCGCGACAAATGGTCGACCACCCCCGCGGAGCGGCTCAAGTATTCGCACCGCCTCAATGCCGAGCCCTGGTCCGAATTTGCCGAGGGTAATACCCGCGCCCTGCTCGACCTGCCGGCGGGCCGGCACACGTTTGAAGTCCGCGCACTTGATCGCGACGGCAACCTCAGCATCACCAGCTCCCGGGCAAGTCTCGTGGTGGTGCCCCCGGTTTGGCAGCGGCCGTGGTTCGCCGCGCTCATCCTCTTAACCCTCATAACGATTGCCCTGCTCGTCTACCTGCTGTTCCGCCAACGCATCCGGCACATTATTCAGATCGAGGAATTTAAACTTCAGTTCTTCACCAACATCTCCCACGAGCTGCGCACCCCGCTCACCGTGATCCTGGGACCGCTGGAGAGCCAACTGGCCAAACTGCCTCCGGGCTGGGACAAACGCCCGCTCGAGATCGCCTACAAAAGCGCCCAGCGCACCCTCGCCCTCATCGACCAGATCCTTGATTTCCGCCGCGCCGAGACCGGCAAGATAAAGGTCAACCTTGCGCGTTCCGACCTTGCGGCCAGCGTGCGGGAAACCTTCCACCTCCTGCGCCCCTTGGCCGAAGACCGCAACCAACGGATCGAATTGCTGAACGGGCCGCGGGAATGTGTCGCCTGGTATGACGCCGAGATCATCGAAAAGATCCTCAACAACCTGATCAGCAATGCCGTCAAATACACCCCGAAGGGCGGCCAGATTTCGGTGTTCTTCAAAACCACCGAGCTGAACAACGTCGTGACCGCCGAGTTCGTGGTGGAGGACAATGGCATCGGCATCCCGCTGGGCAAAATAGACGACATTTTCGAAGTGTTCTACCGGGCGGGCAATGCGCCCCACAAGAAGGTGCGAGGCTCCGGCATCGGACTGGCCTATACAAAAAACCTGGTGGAGGCCTGTGAAGGCAAGATCACCGTCGACAGCCCGGTCGCCATCGTGAACGGGCGCAAACAGGGCACCCGTTTCACCGTCACCCTGCCGCTCAAAAAACACCTGGAGGGCCATGAAAACGATCCCGTGGTCAACCCTCTCACCACGCCGGAACCGGCAGGCGAGGCGGATCGCCACGAAGACTCTCTCGATCCGGGCGACAGCCGTCCACTCATCCTCGTGGTGGAGGACGACGACGAGATTCGGTCTTTCCTGGCCAGCGAACTGCAGGAAAACTACCTCGCCCTGGAGGCGGCCAATGGTGCCGTCGCCCTGCAAATCGCCCAACGGCGCATTCCGGACCTCGTCATTACGGATGTCATGATGCCGGAAATTGACGGTAAGGAGCTTTGCCGACGGCTCAAAACCGACGAATCCACCAGCCATATTCCCATTGTGATGCTCACGGCCTTGAAGTCGGAAATGCATGAACTCGAGGGTTTGGAAATCGGGGCGGATGACTACCTCACGAAGCCGGTGCGGCTTTCGATCCTCAAGCAGCGCGTGCGCAACCTGCTCGAATCGCGCCAGAAACTGCATGAACGCTTCAATCAGCAAAAGGAATCGGCAACGGTTGTAGCCCGGGAAATCACAACCAATCCGGTCGATGAAGCGTTTATGGAGAAGGCCGTGACCATCGTGGAGGAGCAACTGGAGGATCCACTCTTCGACGTGGAGGCCTTTGCCGATCGGATGTTCATGAGCCGCATGACCCTGTATCGTAAAATGAAGGCCATTACGGGAGACTCACCGAGTGCATTTATCCGTTCCATTCGCATGAACAAGGCGGCGGCCCTGCTGGCTACGGGGGAGCACAATGTATCGGAAACCGCCGACCTTGTCGGGCTCACCGATCTGAGCTCCTTCAGCACGGCTTTCAAGAAACACTTCAAGGTTTCCCCCAGCCAATATACCCGGCGAAATCACTCCTGAGTCGCACGCGAATTGGGCTACCCGTGCGGTTCATGTTACGACTCCTAAAGCCTCGCCTGAGGGATTTCCCTATTAAAATTCTGATTATCAGTATTTTATAATACCATTACCCTGCACCAAGTCTTTGTGACGACAGCCAAAGCGCCAAGGGCTGCGCACCTGATATATTTGGTGCCGAATCAGTATCAGCGAAGGCGACCAAGCCCAGTCGGCAAGGAGCCATCCGCTGCCAGAAACCCCTGAAGCCCTTTGATTATACACTGCGGTCCCTGCGCGCCGGGTCCGTTCGCGCAATGATTCCCAAACAACTGTTTCCCTTCCGCTTCCGCGATCTCCTTTTGGGGCTGTTGGTTGGGTGCGTCGTGGGAAATTTGCCAGCGGAGCATGCCACCGCTCCCCCGACGCTCACCACCCGATTCGAAAATGGCTGGTTGTTTCAACGAGGACAGGATGAGACCGCCCGGTTTCCTGAAACGCAGGACAAACACTGGCGCAAGGTCACCCTGCCTCATGACAGGGAATTATCCGCTTCGGGACCCGAGGCTTCATCACAGGCCCCCGGCCATCTGCCGGATTGGTATCGCAAACACTTCTCCCTGCCGATCGAATACAAAGGCCAGCAAGTCTATCTGCGGTTCGTCGGCGACACGAGCCACTCCCGGGTTTGGCTCAACGGTCACGACCTCGGACTCGCAACACCGACCGCTGACGGGGCCGAATACAATATCACCCGTCGCTTCAGGTTCGGCAATGGGTCCGACAATGTGTTGGCGATTCGCCACTCCCCACCCGGTGCAACCGTGGATTCATTTCCTGGTGACGGGCCGTCGCGGAGCGTGTGGCTGAAGATTCGCAATCCCATCCACCTGCTCACCGATCACGTAACGATCAGCAGATCCTCATCTCCCACCGCATCCCTCAAGGTTCGCACCGTCTTGGTAAATCATCGCGAAACCGATGCAACGGTGACCTTGGAACACGCGCTTTACTCCACCGCAGGCCAGCGAATTGGGCTTGCCAGCCAGCCGGTGCATATCGGAGCAGGCACATCCACGGACCAAAACCACCGGCTCAAGATTCCTCCGCTGGATTCCGGACAGATTCCCGAGCGAATTCGCATAACCGTTCTCGAGGCCGGCCAGGTCATCGACCAATTCGAAACCAACTACCCCACCGGGCCGGCTGCGAGCGCCTCGTTAACGGCCCACTGACCCCACATCCACCATGGTCCACGTCACTCTGAAACGCGTCACCCAAAAAGACATCGCGCATGCCGCCAATTTGAGCATCGCCGCAGTTTCCATGGCCCTCAAAGGCAGCAACGCCCTCCCGGCAGCAACCATCAAGCGTGTGCGCAAAATTGCCAACCGCATGGGTTATGTTCCTGACCCCGCCCTCTCTGCCTTGGCCGCCTACCGCAACACCGTGCGGTCGCGCCGCAGTTTCGCCGCCTTGGCCTTCGTGACTCTCGAACCCCCCGATGGCCCGCGGCATCAACTTCCCAGCACTCGCACCTTGCTCGAGGCGGCTGAAGCCCGCGCCCAGGAGCTGGGTTTCACCCTGCAAAGTTTTGCGACCCGTCCCGCCGAACTTTCCCCCTCCCGTCTCAACGAGATTCTCACGGCCCGAGGTATCGAAGGTGTCATCCTCGCTCCCGGAACGGAAATCGGTCGTGGTGAGGGTATCGTCTGGGATAATTTCAGTGTGGTGGCCACTCAGCCCACCTGCTTTCGAACGGGATTCCACTCCGTATCATCCAACCCTCAGGCCGACCTTTCCAATTGCTGGCAGCAACTCGCGGCCAGGGGGCACCGCCGGATTGGTCTCGTGCTCAACCGTCAATCCGAACGGCATAGCAATGAAGCTTGGGAAGCAGCTCACTTTATCAGCCAGCGTCGGCACGGCGTCTCCGCTGGCGATATCGTCCCCAATCTGACTGTGCACTCCCCAGATACAGCCCGGGCCGCGTCGCGATGGGTCATCGAAAACAAGCCCGACGCGATCATTTCCGCGCAACCCGGGTTGGCGGAAGACCTGCGGCAGTCCGGGTTTAAACTCCCACAAAACCTCGCCTACGCCAGCATCAACATTGAGGATGAATCGCCGGCTACCTCTGGAATCGCCCGCCAATCGGCCAGAATCGGGTCAGTCGCGGTTGATACGATTACCTCGCTGGTGCAACAAGGCCGCGCCGCAGCCAGCGGTGTGCTCACTGCCATCAGCGTGGAGAGCACTTGGACTGAGGGCACCACACTTTGACAACCAAGTGCGTCAGCCAGTCGCGCGACATTGCTACTTGGTCGACAACTACCGCAGTTTGTCGATACCATAACCAGCAGGGCCCGCCAGAGACTCAACCCAAGGCCTGGCCGGACCTTCGCAGAGGCGGCAACCCGATCCTTAATATTCTGTCAGCGGGGCGCGAAACACCGGACGTGATTCCGCGGGATGCAGCGCTTTTGCCGGAGACGCTGATGAGCTGATTTGATTGTCCGCGATAAGGTCCGGGAAGAGCACGGCAATCACATCGTTCAGGGCTGCGGTGAGCGCGTTGGTCGGCCAGTTCTCAGCCTCGTTGACAAGCAAGGAGCGAGAGCACGCCAACACGAGGGCGACCTCCTGTTCGGGCAGATACATCATCGCGGTATCGTAGCCCGAAAGCTGCCCCCGGTGGCCTACAATCCAATAGTCGGCGTTGTTGTTCGGGTCAGGCTCGTGGGCGATGTTCATACCGTAGGAACCCACGCTCGCACCGGGTTCACCTCCGGCAAAGGAAGTGAAGTATTTCCAATCGATGTGGCCCCGGCGCAGCGCGCCCCCGCCAATCGTGGGATTGGTGGCCACCGCCTCAATCCACAGGGCCAAATCTCCGGCCGTCGAGATGATGGCACCGGCCGGCCCCGCCGCGCTCGGGTCATAGACGGAGACATCCAGGTCAGTGGCGGGCAGCGAACTCTCGCCGGTGAAATTCGCCCAGTTCACGTAGCCCCGGGCATAGGGCTCCGGCAGCGTGCTGTTGCCCGGCAGGGGATACACGGTACTGCGCAGGCCCAGCGGCGCGATGAACTGCTCGGTGATGACTTGGGCGATGGGTTGGCCCATCACCTGTTCAATGATCATGCCCAGCAGCACGGTGTTGGTATTGGCATAAAACCAGCCGGCGCCCGGCGTAAAGACCATGCCAAGGTTCGGATCATCGAATTTGGAATTCACCAACTCCACCAACTCTTCGTCGGTCCAGATTCGGGTCCGATCCAGGATGTAGGGCAGGAACCAATCTTCAATATCATTGGTGTAGTTGTTGATCCCCGAAGTGTGCCGGAGAAGCATCCGGACGGTGATTTGATCGCGGGCGTAATTATCCAGGATCCCCTCCGGCAGCATCTGATCGATCGTCGTCTCGAACTCCAGCTTGTCCTGCTCGATCAGTCGAAGGCCCATCATGCCGATGAACGTCTTGGAAGCGCTGCCAATACGGAAATGATGATCGGCCGTGAGAGGCGTCCCCGACTCCGTGTCCTGGACTCCGCGCGCATTCGCCCAAACCGGTTCGCCGCGGAACTTAAAGGCATACATGATTCCCGGGATTTGGTAATCCGCGATCGCCGCGTCCACAATCGCCTCCACCTCCGCTAGCTTGGCTTCGGTCAAAATCGCCGCGCTCGTGGACGGCAACTCATACAATTCAATCAACCCCACCCCGTTGGGGGACGTGATTTCGGAAGCCACCGCCGTGTATGCACCGGGAGCCAATTCGGCGATCAGCGCCGAATCCATGCTGCCCATGGCAAAAGGAAACGCTCCCGCCACCGCGACGGCTTGGGCAATTTCCTCCGCATCTTCAGAATTGGACCAGCCCTGGTTTTCGGCCATCAGGGTCTCTCCCGCATAAAGCTGTAACCGGGGTGATGCCGCCGGATTTTCGACGCCGAACTCTCCCAGCGACGGTCCCGCGATGCGCACCAGCACCCGCTGGGGATCAATGCCCTCGATCACAAAGCCTGCTACCAGGGCCCCCTCGGCGGTTCCGACTTGCCCGCGGGCGGATAAATTGACCAGCCGACTGTCGCTGTCCACCTGGGCACAAACGACGGAGGAGGATACCCAAATGGCCCCAAGGAGCGCAACGATCCCCGGTATAAGTTTAGACTTGTTTTTCATGATCGAAATATGGGGTGAGACGGAAGGTGCAAAAGGAGCTCTTTTTTGTCCATTCGGCGGAAGGTTGGCGAGCCACATTCCGCTTCAGACGAGACATTTACCTTTCAGTTATGGCACCGGACAGGACTCCACAAATCGCCCGGGCCGCGCACGCGTCCGACTACCGAATTGACCCAATGTTCAATGTGCGAAGTATGGCGGGCCCATGACTACCGCCAAGCCCAGCCTCAAGCAGCGATGGAAAGCCTATCGCTCCCGCTTGAAGCATCGCATCCCGGTAATGCGCAACTACGTGATCATCACCGTGCTGGTGACGGGGTTTCTCATCATCTTCTTCTGGCCCTATTTGATAAATCGCGTTTTCGTAAGCCTGAAGCCAGGTGAAGCCGGGGTCCTGTGGGCGCGATTTTTTGGCGGCACCCAGATGAACTACGTCTATCGCGAGGGCTTCCACATCGTGATGCCCTGGAATCGCATGTATATCTACAACATGCGTTTGCAACAGACGCCCCATAAAATCATCGCCCTTTGTAGAAACGGCCTGCCGGTCGAAATCGAGGTCTCGATTCGTTCCCGTCCCCGCTCCAACACCCTGCCCAACCTCCACACCGTCGTGGGCCCGGACTATATCGAGACGGTTGTGAAGCCGGAGATTCAGGCCCATGTCCGCGCGGTAGTTTCTCAGTTTGAACCACAGGAGCTCTATACTTCCGAAGGCTACATTCTTAATCTCATCCTGCAGGGCGCGATGGGCAAGATCAGCGAGCGATTCATCTCGCTCGACGATCTGCTGATCAAACGGATCATTCTGCCCGAACAAGTCGCCCAAGCCATCGAGTTGAAGCTCGTGCAGGAACAGATGGTCTTCGAGGCAGAATTCCGGGTCGAGCGCGAGAAGCGGGAGGCCGAACGCAAAAAGATCGAAGCCGGAGGTATCCTGGAATTCCAGAAGAGAGTCGCGTCCGGTGGTTCCTTCCGCGACTACCTCAGATTTGCCGGCATCAATGCGACCGTGCAGCTGTCCAAGTCGCCCAATTCGAAAATGGTCGTGATTGGTGGAGCCGACGGAGGCCTGCCCCTCATTCTTAACACGCCACAGGATAACATTGGCCTCTCGGATCTGGTCACCCCTTACCTTGACAAGCCCCCGGAGAGCCAGGAGGACGAATTCAAGAACCCCCAGTTCAACGACGCGAATCCGAACCGGCCGTCCTCGATTCTGCCCACTGCGCCCATTCAGTTACCGCCGCTCCCATGAGCCCCCGGCCCACCGAATCCCGTGGCATGACACGACGATACGGCCTCTTCGTTGGCGGGGTCAGGCTCGCCGGTCTTGTGGTCCTGGCGGGTTTGCTCCTCCCGGGCTGCAGCAACCGGGACAGAGTCAATCAGATCGAAGGCCAGGAACCGTGGCGCAACATCGAACTGCCCCCTTTGCCTGACTTTGAACTCGCCCCCAAGCTTAGATTGCTGATCTGGCGGGACTACTTCGACCCCGAGGTTTTGCAACGTTTCGAAACGCACTACGGCGTGGAGCTTGAAATCACGTTTTTTGAAAACAACTCGGACCTCGAACAACGCTACCGGGCCGATCCGGAAGCATTCGATCTGTTGATGCCCAGTTCCTATATGGTGGAACGATTCATCAACGCCGACCTCTTGGCGAAGATCGATAAGCAAATGATCCCCAACCTTGGTAACGTTGCGCCGATTTTCTTCCAGGCCGAATACGATCGTGAACTCCAGTATTCCGTGCCGTTCTTCTACAGTTATCTCGGAGTGGCGTTCAACAGCAACTACCTCAGATCCCTGCCAAGGGATTTCGAACTCACCTCCGAGAGTCGCGAGGAAAACCTCATTCTCTATGGTTACCGGTCGTTGCTCGACGAAAACCGTATCACCATCGCGTCCCAACTCCTGCAAAACGGGTTCGACCACAACAGCACCAACCCCGAGCACGTCGAGCTGATCATCGATCAATTGATCGCCAACAGCGCCGAGCGCGGCATCCGCTTTTTGGCCGATGATCTGCCGACTGCCTTGATCAAGAATGAAATCCTCATTGCCGCGTGTTGGAGTGGCGCGGCCGGTTACGCCCTGGAGGAGAATCCCGCCATCCGGTTTGTGCTTCCGACCGGCCCCAAGTTTTT
Source organism: Opitutaceae bacterium (assembly GCA_028280945.1). Classification (GTDB taxonomy): domain Bacteria; phylum Verrucomicrobiota; class Verrucomicrobiia; order Opitutales; family Opitutaceae; genus Actomonas. Next base: position 123,478 of record JANQKV010000035.1, on the reverse strand, counting down.
GGAGATCGACAGCCTCGTCATCCTGAAGGCGTCGCCCTATCAAGCCACCGCCAAATTTCTGATCAACTACCTCCTGATCCCCGCCATGGCGGGAGCGAATACCAACTACAGTTTCTACGCCAACTCCAGCGAGACCTCCCGCCCCTTCGTGAGCCGCGATATTCTGATTGGTCCCAGCTACATGAACGCCCCGGCCGGGACGAGTATCTTACTCAAGGATCTCGGCGACTTTGAGGACTTTTATGAACAAGAATGGGATCGCATGAAATCCCTCCTCCAACCTGTGCCGCCGAAGATTCCGCTCCGCACGTCGCCCCGGGCGACGGTGCAGGAGGATGACTTCGGCCGTCAAAACCAGTCAATGCCATGAGCGCGTCCGCCCAAGTCCAACGCTGCCTCACCTCCCTCGGGGCCGCCCTTCTCGCCGCCGTCGTCGCGGCCGATGAAATTCGCATGCCCAACGGAGAGCTCCTCACCGGAAAACTCATCAGCGAAAACGAAACCACCATCGTTTTTGAATCCGATTCCTTCGGACGACTCGAACTGCCGAAATCGCCGGCCATCGCAATCACGAAAGCAAACCCGGGCGGCACTCCAGGCGGGGCGGCCAGCCCCGCCGCGGCCGATGTTCCCGCCACGGGGAACGAGTCGGAAGGCGATTCCGGAAAACCCGCCTGGTTGCAGGCAATTTCCCCGCATCCCGATCGCTGGACCTACGACCTCAAGGTGGGCCTCGATTTTCTCCGCGGCGAGGTGGAACTCAATTCCTACAACGTCGAGACCACCCTCGGCTACAAAGTGGCTCCCCACGAATTCGGGCTTTTTGGCGCCTTTGAGGAAACCAAACTGTTCGACGCCGATCTCGACAAATCCACCGAGATCATCGGACGTTATTTCTACCGCGAGGAGGACGCCAAGTGGATGCTTCTGACCCAAGCCGATTGGCTGCGGGATCGCATCAATCTTACCGAGTATCGCTACAACTTCTTCCTCGTCCCGTCCTACCGATTCATCGACCAGGAGCACCGCCGATTCCTCGTCGGGGTGGGCCCGAGCTACCGCACGGAAGCGCGTATCGTTGACACCGGCGACACCTTCACCGAAGTCGACCACGAGAGTTTTCGGGTCGCCGCATATCAGGTATTTCAATACAATCTGCCGCCGCGGTGGCGCTTCCGGGAGACGCTGCTGGTGCAGGTCGACCCGGACACCTCGGAAAACCTCGGCATCCGTTTCAACGCCATGCTCAGCTACGACCTCACCGAGTTCCTCTCACTGAACCTGGAATACGAGGTGGTGGAGGATACCAACGAGGCGTTTATCGAGCAGAAAATCCGCACCCTGAACTTGATGATCGGCTATGGTTTTTGACCGGCGCCAAGGCACCACCAACCCGTGAAGACATTCGTCAGTTTTATTCGCACCGAGTCGCCCGAGTTCCGCGGCAAACTCGTCGCCATTGCGGTCTTTGCCGGATTGATCAACGGCTACGCCGTCAGCGTGGCCATTTCCACGGCCAACAGCCTGGAGCCGGGCAAACTGCAGATGCGCGAACTCCTGCTGTTCTTCTTCGCCCTGGCGGGGTTCTGGATCTCCAAGGAATACGTGCTCAACCGCACGACCACGATCATTGAGGGAATCATCCGCGACATTCGCATGCGCATCATGAAGGCGGTGCGCGCCACCAATCTGATGGTGTTTGAGAAGATGGACCGCGGCCGGGTCTATTCGGTGCTGGCGACCGATGCCCTCACCCTCTCCATGTCGGCCGGCGCGGTGATCAACGCGAGCTCCTCGAGCTTCATGCTTGTCTTTATAATCTGGATCATCGGGGTCAATTCCCTCACCGCCCTGGGCATCACCTTCGTCTTCATCACCTCGGCCGTCTATTTCTACATGGTCAAGAGCCGCACGGTGCACTCCGAGTTGGCCGAGGCCACCCGCTACGAGAACGACTTCTTCGAGAACCTGAACGGACTGATCCACGGCTACAAGGAGCTCAAACTCAGCCGGGGCAAGAGTGACGACTTTTTTGGCGAGGAACTGTGGGGACTTATCCAGCGCACGGCCAAACTGCGGATAAAAACCGGCAAGACCATGAACCAGTCGATCATCATCGGCCAGACCTTCCTCTTTTTCACCGTGGCCGGGGTGCTCTTCCTTCTGCCCAACCTCCAGCCCGCCGACATCTCCGCCGTCGTCCCGGTTGTCGCCATGGTGCTCTTCGCCGCCGGTCCCATCGGCGACGTGGTCGTGGCCATCCCCGCCCTGGCCCGCGCCGAAGCCGCGATCAACAACATCTACGGCCTCGAAAAGGATATCGAGGCGCATCGCAACGAGGTCGAGGCCTACGCCGAGACCCAGCCCCTGCAGGAAATCGAATTCCAATCGATCGGCTGCCACGACATGGCGTTCTCCTATCCGGTGGACAAGGAAAACGGCAAACACACCTTCGGCCTGCCGTCCTTCAACTTTTCCCTGGCGGCCGGTGAAATCGTTTTCATCGTCGGCGGCAACGGCAGCGGCAAATCCACCTTCCTCAAACTGCTAACCGCCCTCTACAAACCCGACCAAGGTCATCTGACTTGGAACGGCGAGAAGGTGACCGACGACCGGCTGGCCTCCTACCGCAATCTCTTCACCCCCATCTTCACCGATTTCCACATTTTCAAGCGCATCCTTGGCGTGGGCGAAATCGACGAGGACAAGGTCCGCTCCCTCATCTCCAAAATGGACCTTACGGGCAAGACCGACGTCAGCGACCGCAAGCTCACCAACATCGACCTTTCGACCGGGCAGAAGAAGCGCCTTGCTTTGATTCTCGCCCAGCTCGATAACAAGCCGATCTATGTCTTCGACGAATGGGCGGCCGACCAGGACCCCAACTTCCGGCGCTTGTTCTACACCCAGCTCCTGCCCGAGATGAAAGCCAAGGGACACGCCGTCATCGCCGTCACGCACGACGACAACTATTTCTCCCACGCGGACCGCGTCCTCAAGATGGACTACGGCAGGTTTCTGGAAGGCGAACACCATACCCACGCCTTCGAGAAGGCCTAGTGGTTTAAGTTCTCTCGTAGCCGTCCTTGAGCTTGTGCGCCTCCGGCGTGCCGCTCACAAAAGGATGGTCGCTGCAAGGCTACGTGGTCGCCGGGCGCGCCAGAGGCGCCCAAGCCCCGATGCGGCTACGGTTTTTCCTTAACCCGACCGTCGCCCTCGAGAATGAGGTCAACCAGCGCGTCGACGTGCTGCGGCAGGTAGAAGTGATCTCCGTCGAAGAAGTGATTGGTCACCCGTCCCAAGGTATGCTGATCCCATTCGGCGACATGATCGCGGTCAACCCAGCGATCGTCCCGGCCATTCACCAGCAACAGCGGTTGGGTGAGTTTTTCCCTTTCACGGGATTGGTAGCGTTCCATCAAGACGAAGTCCGCTCTCATCGCCCGCAGGATGAGGGCGCAAAGGTCCTCGTTTTCGAGAATCGCCTGAGGAATCGCCCCGTAGCGATGGCCGACCGCGTCCAAAAACGCCGCATCGGACAGTCCCTCCATTTTCAGCACATTGGTTGCCGAATGAGGCGGCAGGCGGCCGGACAAAATGAGCCGATGCGGCTCCGGTTTCCTTTCCGTCCGGAGCCGGTGGGCCAGCTCAAACGCGGCCAGGGCTCCCATGCTGTGGCCAAAAAACTGAAACGGACGCCCATCCCAACACGGCCCGAGCTCCTCTTGCAAAAGGCTCACCAATTCATCCATCGATTCGATGGGATCCTCCCGTGTCCGCAATTCCCGACCCGGATAGAGCACCAGCACAACCTCGAACCGGGACGAAACCAGCGCTTTGGCCAAAAAATGGTAGTAGTTCACTCCGGAGCCCGCGTGGGGAAACACGAACAATCGCTCGGCGGCATCAGCGTTGGGAAACGGAACGACGACGGCCGCTCCGGGAGAGCCGACCGCCTCGGGAGATGCCGCGCCGGCGGCGGACGGCCGCTTCATGGCGTTCTGTTCGATCCAATCCAAACACGCCTCTCTTGAACGCGGTTTGCCGATTTTAAACCAACCCGGCGGAGGCTCACCGCGCACCGTCGCCCAGATGGAGCGATGCCCGGCTGCGTTCTCCACCACCAGATGATCTGTGGGATCGGTCGAGGTCATTCAACGATTCTCCAACTCTTGGGTCATGAAATCCAGACACGCTTTCATCTCCTTCGCCGAGATGATCGCAGGCGGAGCAGCCAGTCGAAGTTGCAGGTTTCCGCCCATCACAAAAGCAGTGAGATCAATCGCATGATCCCGCGGAAAGTCGGGATCAATCGATCCCTCGAATTCGCGATCCGAGAGAACAAAGACCGAATCTTCACCATCTCCAACCGGCTTGTCGAAAGATCCCAAAAAGTTGAAACCCAAGGCGCACTCCGCCTTGGAGGGGGCATCATCGCGCAGGGTGGCGAAAGCCAGCGCCGCATCGCCCGCCTCGTCCTGCCCGCCCACGACCTCGGTTACCCGCTTCGTCGCCGTGCCGAATTCGCCTGAGAAATCATCGCTCGACAGCACGATGGGATAGAGTGCCGTGAACCAACCCACCACCCCCTCGATGGATCGACCGTTCGGCGAGAACCGGCGACCGTGTGACTCCAGCTCGACCGTCACCTCGTGACCACTGAGTGGGTTCGACAGGCTCCGCACCCAACTTGCCAAAATCCGATTGCGGAGCTCGGCTCCCGACACTCCACCCTCCTTCGGCAGGCGAACGTCAGCCCCCGCCACCTCAACCTGACCATACGCCCCCCAATCCCGGCGCGGCCAAATCTGCTCCAATCCGTCCGTGGCGGCCCGCACTCTGGCATTTTGCTGCCGCCAGGTTTCGAAAGCGGCAAGCGCATCCTCGCCGTCCACCCAGTTCTTCAACTCATCCGCCCAATGTCCGAAATCATCCGGCGCAAACGCGGGATCCGGCTCCGTTTCGGCATGATAAAGTGACTCCCAATCGGCCAGGATTTGCCGCCATGAAACCCAGTCCACCACGAGATGGTGGCCGACCAGCACCACCACCAAACCCTCCGTGGTGCGACCCGCCACCGCTTGGATCAGCGGTCCCGAAGCCAGGTCAAAATTTCGTTGGGCACGGGCGACGCGGACTTCCACTTCCGGCCAGCCGGAGACGATCTCGTCCGGCCAGGGCAGATCCATCGCCGCCACCGTTCTTCTCCAGTCACCTGATTCCTCCCGGTTGAACCGCGCCCTCAGCATGGGGTGCCTGCGCCCCAGTGCCCGCCAGGCCTGCTCCATCCTCGCTGCGTCAACCTTCGCGTTCACCCGCAGCGCGATCACCTGGTTAAAGTGCGACCAGCGCGCCTTCGGGTGGGAATCGAAAAACCACTGCTGAATCGGCGACAACTGCCCGGACACATTCGTTCGCGCCGAAGGCGGCGCTGCGGCGGCCGGAGTCAAGGTGGCGGTAAATACCCCCAGTCGCGGATCCCGGAAGAGATTCGGCAGTGATCCGGTCCATCCCTGTTCGCGCAGTCGTGCAATCATGGCCAAGGCCCGAATCGAGTCGCCTCCCGCCCGGAAAAAATCGGTGTCCGCCGCGATTCTTATCTGGCCGATCACGGCCTGCCAGACCTGGCCCACGATCAACTCCAACTCCGTCAGTTCGTTGACCGGCGAGGAGGGGGCATTCGCCAGTCTCTGCCTCTGCAGGCGAAGCGCGCCGCGGTCGATCTTGCCATTGACGGTGAGAGGCCAGGCCGGCACCCCAACGATTTCGGCCGGCACCATGTAGCCGGGCAGGTTTTTCACCAACCGCTGCCGGACGGTTTCGATGGCAGCTTCGTCCCAGCCAACGCCATAGAGAACGAGCTGGTTTTCGGGCTTCTCCACCACCGCCAATACGTCGTCGCCCGCTCCGTCTCGTCGCGCCAAATCGGCAATCTCCCCAAGTTCAACGCGAAATCCGCGGAGTTTAACCTGCTCATCATTGCGACCATGGAAGACCAGCCGGCCTTCCTCGCTCCAGGCGCAGCGGTCTCCCGTCCGGTAAATCCGCTCGGTTTGCCCGGAAGGGCCGGTCCACTCTGCAAATGCCTCGGCTGTTCGCTCCGGTTGGCCGTGATATCCCCGCGCCAAGGTCGGCCCTACCAGAACCAGTTCACCCACAACGCCGATGGGCGCGAGCCGGCCGTGGGCGTCCAAAACCCGTCCCGCCGTCGAGGGCAGGAACAAGCCAATGGGCACATCCTCGCCAGATCCGGACTCGGCAAAAACATCGCAGAACGTCGCACATACCGATGCCTCGGTGGGACCGTAGGCGTTCAGGTAACGAAGCTTTCCGCGGAAACGTTCCACCACTTCGCGGTCCGCTTTCTCCCCCGCGGTGATCAACGTCCGGACGCCACGAAAGGCTTCCGGAGCCATGGTCCCTACAAGTGCGGGCGGCAGCGTGATCACCGATACGCGGGCCTGGTCGAGCCATGCCGCCAATTCGGACAAATCCTGCTTGGCCTCTTCCGAGGCCAGACTCAATTGCGCCCCGCAGGTAAGAGCCAGATAGACCTCCGACATCGCCGCATCGAAAGACATCGAGGCAAACTGTCCGGCAACATCCGATTCGATGACTCCGAAGGCGACCACCTGCTCCGCAATCATAGCCGCAAAGGCGCCATGGGTGATCTCAACTCCCTTCGGCCGGCCGGTCGACCCGGAGGTATAAATCACATAGGCCAGATCGGAAGGCTGCACCGGCGCAAAGCTCGTTGCGTCCGCGCGCAGCGAGATCGATGCGGCGGACTTGACGTCGAGCTGATCAACCGACACGTCGCCGGTGCTGATCAACAGCTTCATGCCGCTGTCCCGCACGATCAGATTCTGGCGCTCCGTCGGGTAGTTCGAGTCGACTGGCACATAGGCCATGCGAGCCCCAAAAATACCAAGCTGGACCGCCAACCATTCCCGGTTTCTCGGCCCGATTACGCCGATGGCCGCACCGGCATCAAACCTCGCCACCAGGACCGCCGCCACCTGCAGGGCCCGCGAGCGGAGTTCCGCATAGGTCCACGCTCCGGCGGTGTCGCTCACCGCCAGCGCCGCGCCCCGCTTGTTCGCGACTTCGACAAACCGAGAGACGACATTCCAGGAGACCTCCCGACAATCCTCCGGTCGGCGACTCCAGGTTTCGAGAGATCTCCGCTCGTCGATTGACAGGTGAGGCAGTCGACTCAGCGCAAGACCCGGGTTCCGGGCCAGGGCCGCAGCGAGTTCCTGCCAATGGGCCAACACACGCCGCATCCTCGCTTCGTCAAACAACGCTTCGTCGTATTCCCAGACCACCTCAAGCTCGCCCGCATCCGTGGGGAAGCAGTTCAACGCCCAATCATACTGGCTGGAAATCGAATCCAACTCCACCGGCTGAGCCCAGGACCCGTCCAACCACAGATCAGTCGATCCGGCATTTTGAAATGCGATCAGGACATCAAACAACGGAGCGCGGGCCGGATCGCGCCGGGGCGCCACTTCCGCCACCAACACATCAAAGGGATACATTTGATGCGCCAGGCACGCCTTGGTGTTTTCTGCTTCGCGGCGCAGCACCCCGGCAAACGTGTCGCCCTCCTCCACCTTCAACCGCAGCGGCAGAAGATTCACAAAACATCCCACCACCGATTCCCACTCGGGTTGACTGCGCCCGGCAACCGGCGTCCCAATAATCGAATCGCCGACCCCCGCCTGTTTGTGGATCAATACCCGCAACAAGCCGAGTGCCACCGCAAACGGGGTCGCCCCGCAGTTTCGCCCCGCCGCCAACAGGTCCCCCCACGTTCCGGCGTCGATTCGTGATCGTAGAATTGCCCCACGAGTCGATTTTTCGGCCGGCCGGGAACGGCTGCTGGGCAGTTCCAGCGGCACCGGCAGTTCCTTCATCGCTTCCCGCCAGAATTCACCGCCCGCATGGCAGGGCGTCACATTCTCAATCCAGGCGTAGTCTTTGTAGTGCAGCCCGGGGGCTGGCGCCTCCCACCCCTTGCCCCGCGTGTAAGCTTCACTCAATTCCCGGGCAAGAATTCCCATCGACCAGCCGTCGGCGATCATGTGGTGCAAACAAAACGCCAGCCCCCACTCACCGGAGGCCAACCGGTCCATGCGCACCCGCCACAAGGGTCCTTGCTCAAAATCAAACCCCACCATCGCCCACTGCTTGGTTTGCTCGCGGAAAGCTTCGATTTCCACCAGGGATTCGGCGAAGACCTCCCACGCATCGAGCACCCTGGGATCGACCTTTTGCCACATCTCCGTGTCCACCGCCTCGATGCGGGTTCGCAGTGATTCATGACGAAGCACCAAGTGATGCCAAGCCGCCCGCAGGCGATCCGGCTCGATGCCCGCATCGAGTCGAAATGCCCCGATCATGTGAAACGGGGACGGTCCCTCGCCCCGCGCCTGTTCCATCACCCAAAATCGCCGCTGCACGCGGGAGAGCGGATAGGCCTCCTGTGGCGGAGCCGGAGCCGGCCGATCGCGCGGGGGTGATTCCGTCGATGACTCGCGATCTTCCCTGATCAAGGCCACCAATCCACGAATCGTCGGATCCGCAAAGAAACGGGCCAGGCTGACCTCGCCCAATCCGGCTCGATCAAACCGCGACAACATCTGCACCGCCTTCAGGCTGTGGCCACCCACCAGGAAAAAATCATCGGTGACGCCAAAGTCGTTCGCCGACAAACCGAGCACCTCCTGCCAAATCTCGTGAACAGCCACTTCGGTCCTGGTTTCAGGTGGCACAGTCGCCTGGACACGTCGCACTGTCGTGCCAACGCCAACAGTGGCCCGCACGCGATCAACAATCAACGTCGCCTGATTCATCTCCCGGGCGATCCGTTCATAAAGGCGTCCCCCGGCGGAGCGATCCGCCCGGGTTGAAGCCACCCTGGCCAGGGCTTGCTCGTCATTGTTTGCCGGGGCCGCCGACTGCTCTTCCGCGATTTCCACCGCAGCGGCTTCGGCCACGGAGAGCACCCGAATGCGCCCCTCCCCTTCATCTTCCTGCCACTCTCCCGGCAATGATTCCAACCAGTCCACCGCGGGTTGGTTTTTGCCCATCCGAATGTAGCGAATGCCGATGCGGGAGACACCGTCCCCCTTCACCCGCACCGCCAGCTCCCGGAGCATCGCGTGCTCAACTCCCCGCCCCATCGCGCGGCAACTCAACAAAAACGTCTCCACCGTCACCCGTGCCCGGTCATCGGATGGCTCCCATCGTACCAATCCGCACTGCCCGTAGTCGCCAAATCGATCCTTCACCCCCACAATAAAACCCCGGGGATCCCTCTCCCCGCCGGCCCAGGCCTGCAGCGCACCAGCCTCCCATCGGGTGGGCGCGGCATGGAATTGATTTGTCCGCAGGGTCAGTTCGGACGCCCTTTCCCAATCGGATTCCAGTTCCGCAAATTCGAGGTGGAGTTCCAGGCTCGCCCGGAATGCCGCCAGCGATGAAGTCGCACTACGAACCGACTCCCGCTCGGCATGCTCCCGGTATTTTTGCGTGCGGGCCAGGCCGGAGGAAGGCGCCGCCGCATCCAAAAGCCACACATGCGACCAATGGGCATGGTTTATCTGCTCATCCCGCGGTGCCGGCAATCGACCGACCTCCGGCAACCTCGCCGCCATCTCCGCCAGCTCGACCGGGTTGTCATCGATAAAGACAAAACTGTCCGCGCCGAGATTAAGCTCCGCCGCGAGTTCGCGCAGGTTGTCCGCCTTGGGCCGCCAGTTGGCCTTGATCGCCACCAGGTGCTCCTCCCGCAAGTGCATGCCCGGATGGTTGGCCAGCACATCCCGCACATCCTGCTCGTCGTTTTTCGAGGCGATCGCCAGGAGACAACCCCGTCGCTCCAGTTCGCTTAACCGAGTCTGCAGATTCGTCATCGCCACCGGCAAGGTCAGCGCATCGCGCCCCACTTCGCCGACCACGCCCTGCCAAAGGGTTTCGTCCGCATCGGTGGCCACCAGTTTGAGCGGAGGACGACGCATGCAATCGAGCACCCTGGCCACCAGCGTTCCCAAGGCCGCGTAAAACTCGTCGGTATACGGCACCGCCCCCAAAGCCTCCGCCTCGGGATCGAACACCTCGTCGCAGCCGTAATCCTCGGCAATGCGTTCGCCCCACCAAAATTCAACCCGCTCGAGCTTCTCCATGCGACGCTGCAGGCGATCCCGCCAGTTCTCATCAAAATCACCGCCCCCCGAGGGCCCAACCACCACGAGCATCCGCTCCGCCAACCCCCGGCCGACCGCCGAGCGCAATCCGTCGATCAGGTCGTCCGCCAGGGTCTCCACTCGCTCCCGCGCCTCGGTGGAATCCTGTGCCACCTCAGCCGGCAACCAATCCTCGAACCGCGCCAGCACCACGCGAATGGTCGAGGTTTCCCGGCTGCCCAGGAGATCCTGGAAAACCTGGTTGAAGGACGCACACCTCGACCGGATCGGCAGGCTCAGTTCCCTCCCCCAAAATGCAAGTGTGGGCAGAATCGGCTCGGCCGTGTAGGTGGAGGATACCACCACCGACGCCGCCCGCCTCTCCAACACCTCGGGCAAGTCCGCCACCTTCACATCCGGCGCCATGACCATCGCCATCAGTCTCCGCACCAAATCCTGCAGCAGCCGGCGCGTGTAGTCCTCCGGGTAGAGCTCCGGATCCACCACCGCGCGCAACGAGAGTGCATGCGGGCCCGGGGCCACCAGGAGGCCGAATTCGAAGTGCATGGGATCGTCAATCACCAGCACTTCCGTGCGCCAGGTGCACTCCTTCCCCTCAGCATCAACGAAATTCAGCTCGTCCGAGCTGTCGGGATAGTTTTCGAAAATCAGCGAATGGGTGAACAACTCGCCGGCATCGCTCATGGACTGAAGCTCGGCCAACGGGACTCCCGCGTGTTCCTGCATTTCGGCAGCGCCCTGGTGCAACTGCCTCACGACATCGACGACCGTAGCGTCACTTTCCCAACTTGCCCGACACGGCAGGGTGTTGATCAACAGGCCCACGACTTCACTGACTCCCGGCTCACCGCCCTCGCGGCCGGAAACCGTGACACCAAACACCACGTCGCGAGACGCATTCAACTGCCCAAGTGTCAGCGCCCAAGCCGCCTGCAGGACCGCGTTCAAGGTCACACCTCCGTCGCCCGACCATTCCTTCAACTTCTCATAGTCGGCGCCAGCCAGTTCGATCTGCACGGAAACCGAATCAACCGGCGCGCCGGAACGCGCGAGGCGGGCGATCGCCGGCGGCACCTCCGCCGCGGGCGGAGCGTCACGCAACCGCTCCTGCCAATACGCCAAACTGGCCGACACATCGGCCGCCTGCTGTCGCTGAAGATAGGCCGCGAACGAAGGGCGCTTCCCGGAATCTTCTGTCGACTCACCCCGCAACTCCGCCGCGTAGAGCCGCTTGAGTTCGTTCATGATGAGGCCACTGCTCCAGCCATCCAACGCGACGTGGTGAAAACGAATGACCCATTCATGCTCAAGTTCCGACCGGCGAATCACATCCATGCGCAGGGGACCATCGACCGCCAGGTCGAAGCGCCCGTCGGCAAGCTGCTCACGCTTTGCCACCGCCGAATTCTCCGGGGAATCATCGCGGGAAAAATCATGCCAGCCCGGTGGCGGCGCCGGCTCCCGCCGGATCACCTGCACGGGCTCATCCACTCCCTTGTGCCAAAAACGCGCGCGCAGGTTCGGATAGGTTTCGAGCAAGGCCACCCAGGCCGCGTCAAGCGCCGGCCGTTCGATCGGTCCCGTGACGAGCAGGGAAACCAAATCACAATACGCCTTCGCCGACGGCTCCTGCAGGTATTGGAACAACAATCCACTCTGCATCGGGGTGAGTGGCATGACATCGGCCACCGCCAGCGGATTCGTATCATTTGCCTGCAACAAGGCTCGCCAATCCTCCATGCGCCAACCCGCCAGGGTAAGGTCCGCCGGTCCCATCGACCCGTCGGACGGCATCTCCGCCATGGCTGACAGGCACTGCTCCCAGCCCTCAATCAGGGCATCGATTTGGGCCTTGGACACCAAGTCCGGATCAAACCAAATGCGCACTTCGAGTTCGTCGCCCACGCGAGTGACGATCAAATCGACCCCGAATGGCCCTCCCAGATGAGGCGCAACCCCGGGTGCCACCGCTCCCACCGTCGGTCGCCAGTTGTCGGAATCATCAGCTTCACCACCGAATTCACCCAGATAATTGAAACTCACCCCCGGCAACCCGCTTCCGCCCATGGTCGGCAGAAACGACACCCCGTTCCCGGGCAAACGCGCTCGTTCCGCCCGCACAGTATGCAGTGCTTCCCGCGAGTCGGCAAAGCGGGTCGGCAATACCAGCGGGTAAAGACTGGTGAACCAGCCCACCGTGCGTTCGATGGGCGGACCATTCGTTAAGCCCTCGCGGCCATGCCCCTCCAACGTGAGCGCCAATTGGGTTTCGCCACTCCACGGCCCCCAGGCGCAGGCCAACGATCCCAGGAGCACATCCTGCAGCTCGGCCCCGAGCTCGTCGAGCCGGTCCGATTGGAAAAGTCCGGTCGGCGCCCAGCGGCGAACGGTCTCAATTTTCGGGGTCTGTTCTGATCGCAACCACTTGGATCCCGTTTCGCCAAGGCCGTTCAATTGATTTTCCCAGAACCTGCGCGAGGGTTTAGCGGATTCGGAATTGGCAAACTCTTCCCACGCCTCGGCCCACTTGCCCAGCGGCGCCGACCGTGCCGCCAGTTCCGGGGTGTGCCCTCCCACCCGCGCGGTGTAGGCCACTCGCAAATCCTCGGCCAAAATCCGCCACGATATCCCATCGACCGCCCAGTGGTGAATCGCCCAAAACAGTTGCGACTCACCCGCGGTGCGAAACAGCCCCGTCGCCACCAGACGGCCCCGGCCCAAGTCAATCTTCGCCAGCAGTGCCTCGGTCGCATCGCATCGGCGATCATCGATCCCGCCCGCTGCAACCGTGGTCCAGTCTTCCTCCGCCCAGATCAATGAATGGGTTCCCGGCGCCGACACTTCGTGCACCAGGCCCGACGAGGTCTTCCGCGCCGAACTCCGCAACACATCGTGGTGATCCAACAAATCGGTGAGCGCCTGCTGCAAGGGTTCGGCTTGAACATTCGCCGGGAGCTTCAACAACACCGTCTGGCAAAAACGGTCGTGCGGCTCCGGAAACAAATCCGCAAACCAGTGCTGCACCGCTGTGCTGGCACTGGAGCCGGAGAAGGCGGCGAAGACTTTTGCGCCGCCCGACTGCCGCGGCCGCGTTTCCAGCAGCATGATCAGGTCGGCGAGAACGGGTTGGGCAAAAACGTCGGTGAGCTTAAACTCAAACCCTTCCTGGCGAATGCGGGCCACGAGTTGGATGGCTTTGATCGAATCTCCTCCGCTCGAAAAGAAGTTGTGGCTGCGCCGACACTGCTCGACGCCCAGGATCTGGCACCAGATCGAGGCGATCTGATCAGCCAGAGAACCACGCTCGAACGAATCGGGCGCTTCGGCCTCCGCTTCATCCGCCTCATCCGACTCCCCCGTCGGAGCGGGCAAACGGCGTCGATCCACTTTGCCGTTCACATTCAAGGGAAGCTCGTCAAGCGCCACCCATTTCGTGGGAATCATGTAATTCGGCAGGTCCCGGCCCAGCGCCCCGCGCAGCGAGGCGACGCCTTCAAAGGCCGTATCAGCGACGTAGTAGGCAACGAGTTCGCGGGTTCCCCCAAGGGGCCGCGCAACGACCACCGCATGCTGAATTCCGGCCTGGCGTTGCAAGGCCGTTTCGACTTCACCAAGCTCTATCCGAAATCCCCGGATCTTCACCTGGTCATCCATTCGACCAATAAACATGACCTGGCCCGCTTCATTCCAGTAGCCGAGATCACCCGTCCGATAAAGCCGCTCGCCGGGGGTTGATCCGAACGGATGCGGCACAAATTTTTCCGCGGTGAGACGAGGGCGATTCAAATAACCCCGCGCCAGGCCGTCGCCGCCGGTGTAGATCTCGCCCGTCACCCCGACGGGAACCGGGTTGCCGTGGTCATCCAGCACGAAGAGGGTGGAGTTCGAAATCGGTCCGCCAATCGGGACATCGTGCTCCGCCGTTTGTTTGATCGAATAATAGGAGGATGCCGTCGCGTTCTCGGTCGGCCCGTAGGCATTCACCAAGTCGAGCGAGGGATAACGCTGCCGCAGGGCGTTCACATGGGGCAGCGATGCCTTCTCCCCGCCGGTCAAAAGCGTGCGCAGGCCGCCCAGCGACTCCGGCACAAATTCGACGACCTGATTAAACAAGCCGGTGGTCAGCAAGAGCGTGTTGACGGACTGCGTGCGCAACAACTCGCCCAGGCCCTCCAGTTCCAGCAAGGCGTTGCCCTGGGGCATGCACAGGCAGCCGCCGTTGAGCAGTGCGCCCCAGATCTCCAGCGCCGAAGCATCAAACGTCAAAGACGCGGTCTGCAGAATCCGGACCGACTCATCCCATCGGATGTAGTTGGTATTTTGCACCAAGCGCACCACCCCCCGATCCTCCACCAGCGTCCCCTTGGGCTGCCCGGTCGATCCCGAGGTGAAAACGATGTAGGCGAGGCTCTGCGCCGTTCGCAGCGGGGGTTGCCAACCGGCGGGAGGTGCGTCGGACGGAATCGCCGTCAGATCAACCCGCTCAAGCGGCTGGTCGGCCAGAAAATCTTTCCCGGACTCGTCGTGGAGCATCACGCGACCCTTTGCATCCCGCACCATGCCGGCCGCCCGCTCGGCGGGCGTGTCCAGATTGAGGGGCAGGTAGGCCGCACCGGCTTTCAGGATGCCCAACAGCCCCACCACCATGCAGGGCGCACGGGCCGTCGCCAAAACCACCGGTTCCGCCGCATCGACCCGGAGGGTTTCCACCAGATAAACGGCCAGCTCCGTCGAACGGCGATTCAGCTCGGCGTAAGTCATCGTCACTCCGTCCGCCTGAACGGCAATCGCATCCGGTCGCCGCCTCACCTGATCGGCAAAAAGTGAGACGATGTCGGCATCCCGGGGATACTCCACTCGGGCACTGCGGTTGAAACCGCTGGTAACGCGTTCGCGTTCCGTCGCCGTTAGGATATCAGCCAAGGCCAGGGGTTGATCCGGCGAGTGCGCCACGGACTCGACAAACGTGCGCCATGATTCCGCCAAGCGCCGAACCGTGGCGGGCTCGAAGAGCGAAGTGGCAAATCCCAAGTCCAACTTCAGCCCGTGGCGATGGCGCTCCAGGATAAAGGTCAGATCCGTCTTGCTCGTGGCCTGCGACACTTCGAGCTCCTCCGCCACCAACCCGAACAAGCGCAGCTTGTCCGAGCCAGCCATCTCAAATGCCATCATGACATCGAACAACGGAGATCGACTCGTATCCCGTTCAAGCCGCAGTTCGTCGACGATTCGATCGAAGGGGAACGATTGGTGGGTCACGCCCGCAAGCACGGTTTGTTTCACCTGACCAACCAGCGCGGCAAACGGCTGAGATCCATCGACTCTTATCCGGATCGGCAGCGTGTTTACAAAAAACCCGATCTGTTCCTGCAACTCCGGCAATTCCCGCCCTGCAACCGGCGTTCCGATCACCAGGTCGGACTGCCGGCTCCAACGCGCCAGGATGCCATATATCGTCGCCAACCAAGTCATGAACGGCGTCGCGCCCGCCGCCTGTCCCATCTTCTCCAGCTTGGCCGCCACGTCCGCGCTCAGTTCGAGGAAAAGATGATCGCCATCGGAGCGTTTGACCTTGGGCCGGGGAAAGTCGGTGTTCAGCGAGAGAGGCTCCGGCAGCTCCCCAAACTGCTCCTGCCAGTAGTTCCGGTGCGGCTCCAGCTCCGCCGAATCCGCCCGCTCCCGACTCCAAGCAGCATAGTCCCGATACTGCCGTTTCAACGGCGGCAGGGCGCCGCCCTCCGCGTCGCCCGCCGCAAAGGCCTGTTGCAAGTCGCGCTGGAGCACCCCGATGGAGGCCCCGTCCCCAATGATGTGATGGAGCTTGAGCAACAATCCCCAGGCGCCGTCCTTTTCCCGGGCAAACGTGGCGGAAAACAACGGGTCCCTGGCCAGGTCCAACGGTTCATTCAGCCGGTGCCGGGACCAATCGAACAGGGATTCCACCGCGGACGATTCCACGGCAAAGCCGTACCAGTTTTCCACGGGCTCGACGCGCTGGCGAAGTTCTCCGCCCACCTCGTCGAATTGAGTGCGAAGACTTTCGTGACGCGCCACCACTGCGCGGATGGCCCGCTCAGCCCGGACCAGATCGAGTTCCCCGCGTAATCGAAAGACTCCACCCAAGTGATAGGCTCGCGACGAGCCTTCCATCTCCTGAATCACCGCGAGCCGCTGCTGCGCGTGGCTGAGCGGATAATCCTTCTCCGCTTTCGTCGCGGGGATGCGGGGAGCAACTCCCTTTGGCCTGTCCGCGGTCTTCGATTTGCCGGTCTTCTTTTGCTTGAGCAACGCCTTCAGCTTCGCCCGCTCCTCCGGCGACATCCGGGCCAATTTCTCGGCCAGGGCTTTGGCGCGCGCATTACTCATTCCTCAGTTGTCCAGGTGCTCGGCGAGTTCGTCCGGCGGCAGATCCTCCAGCATCGCCAGCAACTCACCATCGATCTCGGCGGCCGGCGGCTTCAGCTCATCCAGACGTTTTGCCTGAATTTCCAACTGCGAGAACGCGAACACATCGGCGACGGGGAGAGGGACGCCAAGGCGCTCATCGATAAGGGCGGCCAACTGCATGGCCCGAAGACTGTGCCCACCCAGCACCACAAAATCGGCGGCAGGATCGGCCACCTCGACACCGAGCACCTCCGTCCACACCTCGGCCAATGCGGCCGCCGTGCCGGTCAGGGGAGCCGCCGTGGATGCAGCGTCCTCCTCCGCTGAATCCCTGACCAGACCCGGCAGTGCCGCTCGATCCAACTTGCCGGTGGCCGTAAAGGGCAGCTCGGGAATCCAATGAATGAAACTCGGCACCATGTAGCGCGGCAGGGTCTGCTCGAGGTGCGCGACCAACTCCGTCCGCGGGACCGGTGCATCGCCCGCGAGGTAGACGGCCAGCGCATCCGCCCCGTTGTCCTCGCGCACCGGCACCACCG
Source organism: Opitutaceae bacterium (assembly GCA_028280945.1). GTDB lineage: Bacteria > Verrucomicrobiota > Verrucomicrobiia > Opitutales > Opitutaceae > Actomonas. The sequence goes on along the minus strand of JANQKV010000035.1, from coordinate 106,341 downwards.
CGGCCTGGACAACCGCCCGGTGCTGGAGCAGGCGCGTCTCAATCTCTCCGGTCTCCACGCGGTAACCGCGGACCTGCACCTGGTGATCATTCCGGCCCAGGTATTCCAGCGTGCCATCACTGAGCCAGCGCCCCAGGTCCCCGCTGCGATAGGCCCGCTCGTCCGGTCGCACCGGATGTGGGACAAAGCGTTCGGCCGTCAGCTCGGGCCGGTTCCAGTAACCCTGGGACAACCCCGAACCGCCGATCCAAATCTCACCGACCGCCCCCACCGGGAGCACCGCCCCGGTTGCCCCCACCACCCAAATCTCCGTCTCGGCCATCGGCCGGCCGATGATACTCTGGCCACGGCGTTCGTCGAAATCACGATCACCCAACCGATGCACCGTCGAATACACCGTGGTTTCGGTGATGCCATATATATTCAACAATTGGATACGATCGAGACCGAAGCACCGGCGCCAGTCCTCCAGGTAGTGGCACTCCAACCGGTCACCGGCCAACGCGACGTAGCGCAGCGCGGGGAATCGTTGCGCATCGGCGCCTTTCACCGCCTCGGCGGCGAAACGATAGAACGCTCCCGGCGCTGCGCTCATGATGCTGATCCGCTCGGTTTCCACCAATTCGACCAACTGGGCCGGATCAGCGATGACATCATTCGCCGCAATCACCGCACGTCCACCCGTGAGCAGGGCGCCGTAGAGCTCCCACACCGAAACATCGAAACAAGGCGAGTGGATCATCAACCAACAATCGGTTTCGTCCCAACGAAACGGCGGGGCGTCGGTGCACATCAGGCGCACCACATTGCGGTGGGTGAGCTCGCAGCCCTTCGGCTGGCCGGTGGAACCGGAGGTGTAGATCACATAGAGGGGATCATCCGGCCCCGCCCGGTCAACGAACGGTGCCACTTGATCCGCGGTCACGCTGTCCAGGCCCAGTGCCGGAGTATCGGTCAGCGTCCAGTCCGTCGCCGCGGGCACCACCACAAGTAGACACTGCGCATCCTCGACCGTGAAGCGGGTGCGGGCGTCGGGATAGGAAAGGTCCAGGGGCACATAGGCTGCTCCCGTCTTGGCCACGGCCAGGAACGCCACAACCATCTCGAGTCCCCGGGGCAGCGCGATGGCGATGCGTTCGCCCTGGGTCGCGCCCGCCTCGGCCAACCTGGCCGCCAGGGCATCCACCCGCCGCATCAACTCGGCATAACTGATCGTTTCCGTCCCGAAGGTGAGGGCCTCCCGCCCGGCATGGGTCGCCGCGGCCTGGGTCACAAGCCCGGAAACCGTGGCATCATGCGGGTAATCCGCGATCGTTGCGTTCGCGGTTGAGGTCAACCACTCGCGATCATGCGGGGTCCAGCACTCGCCTTCATCAATCCGCCCCTCCGGATGACGGGTCAGTTCCTCGAGCGTTTGCTGCCACAATTGCGCCAACTGTTCGATCTGGGCCGGCTCGTATTTGCCGGCATCGTAGTTGAGATCCAACTCCACCGAATCCCCAACCGGCTGGGCGATGAAACTCAACCCGTAGTGGGTGCGCTCGTAAGTGGAAATCCCTTCGATCCCCAGCTCATCCAACTCTCCTCGATCACGCAGCGCCTCATCCATCGGATAGTTTTCATAGATCACCAGGTGATCGAACAAAGTCTCCAGAGACGCGTGGTCGTCCTGGATGCGGGCGAGCGGGTAATGGTGATGGGGCTCGGCTTCGCGCGCGTCCGCTCCACGCTGTCGCAGGATCTCGATCCAAGTCGTGCGATCATCCCAGCGCGAACGCACCGGCACCGTGTTGATGAACAGTCCCATCATTTCCTCGATGCCGGGAACCTCCGCCGGCCGGCCCGAGACCACCGAGCCCACGACTACATCGTGCTGGTTGGTATAGCGCCCGAGCATGACCGAAGCCGCCGTGGTAAGGATGGTGGCCACGGTGACTCGCCTGTCGCGGGCCATCTCCTCGATCGCCGCGTGCAGCTCGGAGGGAAGCCGCCGCTTCACGTGGTCCAGTCGATACGGCGAATCCTGATGGGCTCCGGGAAACTCGGGCGTCACCGAGGTCAGGCTCGCCTGGTCGCCAATGGCGTTTTGCCAGAAGGACTGCGCGGCCACGGTGTCCTGAGCGGCCAACCACTGATAATATGGGACCGGCGAAGGATCGACCACCGCCGCCGGGCCCGCCGAACCCACGCGATGTTGGTAGGCGAGAAGCAACCGCTGCATCCACAAGCCGACACACCAACCATCCATCAAAAGGTGATGGTGGGACCAGACCACCTGCACGGCCCCCTCGCCGACATGAAACAGGGCAACCCGCATCAATGGCCCCCGCTCCACGTCGAAGCCGGACGCCCGGTCCTGTTCCGCAAATTTCGTTATGGCCGATTCGTCCGCCCGATCCTGCCCCATGGGCCAGTCGAGCGGAACCTCCAGGTCGTCCCGCACGACCTGCAGCATCTGCCCGTGCGGACCCGCCATGAAAACCGTGCGGCATACATCGTGGGCCCGGATCACATCCCGCCACGCTTCCTCCAGGGCCTTGACCGAATCCACGCCGGTCAGGGTGAATCGCATCTGCTGGAAATATGCGTCGCTGCCCGAATTCAGCAGGGCCTCGAAAAGCAGCCCGCCCTGCATCGGAGTCACCGGGCGGACATCGCGCACACTTTCCGGGGCCCACTCCGTTTTTGCGAGCACACGATCCCAGTCCGCCAACCGAAGCCCGGGAGCGGTGAAGTCGGCCGGGGTCAATTCGCCAACCACGCCGCCCGCCAACTCCGCCGCCAACTTCTCGAGCTCCTGGACATACTGGTCCAGCAGATCGCGAATGGCCGCGGCATCATGGCGCTCCCGGTCAAACCGGACCCGCCACACCAAGCCGTCTTCCGCCACAAAGCCGTTGAGCGCCACGGCGTGGGTCAACGGATGGGAGGAATCGGTCACCGCGCCGCTGGAATCAAGGTCCCACCGCCACGCCCCATCGTCGGCTGCGGTTGTTTCCCATCGGCCCAGGAAGTTAAACGAAATGTCCGCTTCGACCGCGGGCACCCTGCCCGCAGCCCGCAGCCACCGGTAGTTCACCCCGTCGTGCGGAACCTCCCTGAGCGCCTCCTTGATCGAACGAATGCGTCCCCGCCGATTCATCCCGGCTGACAGCGAAATCTGCCAGGGGAACGAGGCCGTGAACCACCCCACCGTGCTGCCCAAATTGATGTCCGGTTCACTCGCTCTCCCGTGCCGCTCCAGCTCAAGTCTTACGAAGGAGGACTTCGACCAGTTCGCCACGACCGGCACCAACGCCGCGAGCAACAACTCGTCGCCCTGAGTGCGATACACGTCATGCGCTTCGCCCAGCAAGGACAACACGGCGGCAGACGATACCTTGACCGTTATCTCTTCCGAATCAGCCAACGTCCGGCGTTCCTTGGCCGAGGGCGGCTGCTCCGCTTCGCCGTTCCCGCGCCAGTAGACCAATTCGGCATCGTCAGCCGAAACGGCCTGAACCCGTTTGGACAGGCGATCGTGCCAAGTCCGGTAGGCATTGGTCGGCGCGGCCAGCTTGGGCTCCCCCATCCGGGAGCGAGCGTCGTAACTTGTCTTGAGATCCTCCGCCAGAATCCGCCAGGAAACCCCGTCCACCACCGCGTGGTGAACAACGAGAACCAAAGCGTGGCCCGAGTCCTGCGGCACCAAACGGGCCGCGCCCAGGGGACCGTCACCAACATCGAGCAGGTCGGCCAATTCCCGCGCCACGGCGGCGGATGACTCGACCACCCCATCGGAATGATCGAAAGCGATCGCCGCGGAACCAGGCTCAAAACGCTGCTCGACCACCCCTTCGCCATTCCGCAGGAAACGCAACCCAAACGCAGGATGAGCCAGCGCGACATCGCGCAGGGCCATTTGCAACGCCACCGGATCCGGTCGCTCTGCAAAACGCCAAACAACCGCCTGCGCGAACGTGGCCACGGCATCACCTTCGTAATTTTCCAGCCACCAGGCGTGCATCCCGCTGATTGGGATCGGGCCGGTCGCTTCAAAGGGATCGAGCGCCGCCGTGATCGGTTCAAGGTGCTGTGCCAACGCCGTCATATCCGACGCCCGATAAACGGCGGACATGTCCAAAGCCCAACCGATCGCCCGCAGCCGCGAAATGACCTGAATGGCTTTGATCGAGTCTCCCCCCAGGCTGAAGAAGTTTGCCGAACCGGAGAAAGCTGCGGTCGGCAGCACATCCCGCAGCGTCTCCGCCAATACTTGCTCGGCTTCGCTTTGCGGTTGCCAGCCATCGATCTCCTTCGCCGCGTCCGCGACGTCCTCAATCCTGGGCAACCGCGAAACGTCGACCTTGCCGTTCACGGTCAGCGGCATCTCGTCCAGCCGTCTGAGCCGGCCGGGCACCATGGCCTCGGGCAGCCGCGCCCACAGGGCCGCCCGCATCCGCACTTCAGACAACTCTGCCGACGCCACATAGTAGCCCACGAGCTGTTCGGCTCCCTGACCGGACTTTTCGACGCGGGCGTGGCACACCCCCGTGTCCGCCACCGACTGCATCGCCTCTTCGATCTCGCCAAGTTCGATGCGGACCCCGCGCAGCTTGACCTGGGCATCATCGCGACCGGCATAGCGAATCTCTCCGTCGATCCAGCACCCCAGGTCACCGCTGCGATAGAAGCGGGCCCCTTCCGCCGGCGGCGGTGAGCTGAAACGCTCCGCGGTAAGATCGGGATTGCCCCGATAACCGCGCGCCAAACCAAGTCCGCCCAGCCAGAGTTCGCCGACCACACCCGGCGGGCACCGTCGGCCGGCCTCATCGAGAATCATGATCTGTGTTCCCGCCACCGGACGTCCGATGGTGATCGCTCGGGTGTCCGGAGTAAGCTCCAAGGCCGAGGAAACGACACTGTTTTCGGTGGGGCCATACTCGTTGATCAGCCGGGTGTCCGGGCAGAGCTCGAAATGGCGATCCGTCAATTTTCGCGACAAGGCTTCACCGGCAACACAGCACAACTTCAAGCGCGCCGCACAGGCAGGGTCGATGTCGAGCAGCGCCGAATACAGGCTCGGAGTGAATAATACGTTGGTGACTCCTTCCCGCTCCACCAAACCGGCCAAGGCCGTGAGATCCCGCCGCTCGTCCGATCGCGGCAATACGAGCGTGGCGCCCGCCGCCAGGGTCGAGAATACGTCGATCACCGAGGAATCAAAAACCGCCGCGGGCATCTGCAACGTTATCGTCTCACTATCGAATCGATAAAAATCGACCCGCCACCGGATCGTCCGGGTGATGGCATCATGCGTGATCTCAACCCCTTTCGGTTTTCCCGTGCTGCCGGAGGTGAAGATGACGTAGGCCAGATCGTCCGGGTTGGTCCCGCGCTGGTTGGTCGCCGCGGTCGGACCTTCGGCCAGGTCCTCCATCGACACGGTCCAAACGGGACACTCGCCGACCCACTCCAACGACTCCGCCGCGATCACCAGCTTCGCGCCGGCATCGATCAACACTCCGGCGTTGCGCTCAGACGGCCCGCGGGGGTCCACCGGCAGATACGCCAGACCCGCCTTCCAGGCCGCGAACGTCGCCACGATGAAAACGGGATCAATGTCGCGTGCGATGGCCACGACCTCCTCGCGCTCCAGCCGGGCTTCGTCCCGCAGCCGAGCCGCGAGCCGGTCGGCCATGGCATCAACTTCGGCATAGGACCAACCCTCGCCTTGATAACGCAGGGCAATCTGCCCGGGATTCCGGGCCACCTGATCCTGCCAACACGCCAGCAAGGTGCCACCGGCCGAGGGGTTGGGATCTTGTTCCCACCCTTTCAACCGAGCCATTTCATCCTCGGAAATCAGCTCAATCCCCGCAATCGGATCAGCGGGGTCGGCGGCGGCAAGACCGCGGAGAATCGCGGCGTAGTAGCTCCGCCACCGCTCAATCGTCGCCGCGTCAAACAGCGAAGAGGCATAATGAAAACGCACCCGGGCGACACCACCCTCCTCGATCACGTCGAGGTTGAGGTCGAACATGCCGGAACCCTCGAACTGGTCGACCGTCTCGATCTCCACGTCCTCCATCGACAACCGCCGCTGGTCCGCGTTCTCGTAGGAGAACATCACGTCGAACAGGCCATTCCGATCGGTGCGCCCGGCATACCCAATCGCCTCCATCACACGGGACAGCGATGCATCCTGGTGCTCATACGCCTCCAGACAGTCGTTCCGCACCCGGCGGATGATCTCTTCAACCGTCGCCTCGCGATCGACTGAAAGACGCAGCGCCAGCGTGTTCACAAACATTCCCACCACCGCCTCGTTTTCCGGGGTGCCGCGTCCGCCCACCGGCACCCCGACAATCAAATCCGACTGCCCGCTCAGACGCTCCAACAACAGCGCAAAACCGGTCATCAGCACAATGTAGAACGAACACCCGTTGGCCTGGGCCACCCGCTTCAGGGCGGCGGTCTCCTCGCGGCCGAGTTCGAGCAACTGCCGGTCCCCCGCAAAATCGAAGACCCGGGGCCGCGGATGATCCAGCGGCAGATTCAGCATGGGCAGTTCGCCAGCCAGACGCTCCCGCCAATAGGCCTCGTGCGCGGTGGCTGAAGCGAGAAACTCCTCGCCCTCCAAATGGGCTTGCGCCGTGCGGTATTGACGCGCCACCCGCGGCAATGCCTGTCCCTCGTAGAGTGCGCAGACCTCCTGCAGGACGGTCTCCATGGACAAGCCATCCACCGCCAGGTGGTGGGCATCCAGCATGATCCATCCGCCTGGGTTGGATTCGTCCCCATCGATCCATCCCACGCGCATCAGCGACGGCGCGGTAAGATCGAACGGCCGGATGAAGCGTTGGAGAATCTGTTCCGGATCCTGCCCGGCCAGGGTCCATCGCTCGACGCCGAAGCGCGGTTCCTCGATGATCTCCTGCACCCATTCGCCATCCCTCTCGAGAAAGGCGGTCCGCAGGCTCTCGTGTCGTACCACAACTTCCTGGAAGGCCTCCTGCAGGCGCTCGAAATCCAATTCTCCCCGCACCCGCCACAGGCCGCTCAGGTGATAGGGCCCTTCGCCGCCCTCGCGTTGGCTCAGTGCATAAAGACGTTGCTGCACCGACGACATCGGCACGAATCGGCGCAAGACGTTTTCGCTGTGCAGCGCAAAGCCGGCGGCGCGCATCGTGCGGACGGCATCCTTCACCACGTCCACGAACTGGTCGAGCTGGGCCTCGCTGTGAACCGTCGAGACACAACACGTGCGTTGCTCCCACGTATAGATGCCGGCTTCCAGCAACAGCGTGTGCAGCACCTCCATTTCGAACGGGAGCTGCGGCGCCTCCAACCGGAACTGGGAGCCATAATTGGCGGCCCGAATCGGCACGGACTCGCGTTCGAAAAACCAGTTCAACCGCCGGACCATCTCCGTCGTGCGCCGGTTCACCGCCCAGGCCAACGCGTCGCCTTGCTGGATCATGTGGTCCAGCGCGGCCCGGGCCGCGGCGAGGGCCAACGGATGCCGGTTGTGCGTCCCGCCCGTGAAAATCGTCTGCTCCCGCGGCGTGGACGAATCGCCAAACTGCCAGAAGCCGCCGTCGATCCAATCGAGATACTCCGCCTTGCCCGCCACCACCGCCAGGGGCAGCCCGCCCCCCACGATCTTGCCGTAGGTCACGATGTCCGCCTCGATGCCAAACCACGCCTGGGCTCCGCCCGGCAGCACCCGGAAGCCATTGATCATCTCATCGAAAATGAGCGGGATGCCCAGTTCGCGGGTGATGCGGCGCAGCTTCCGCAAAAACAAATGCGGCTGCAAACCGGGCCGCCGGCTCTGCACCGGCTCCACCATCACCGCGGCCAGTTCGTCGGCCCGCCGCCCAATCTCCGCCAGGGCCTCCGGACTGTTGTAATCGAGCACGATTACGTCATCCACCATGCCCTGGGGAATTCCCGGTGAGAGCGGCTCCGCGCCATCCTCGGTTCCGACGACAAGAACGTCGTTGTCAATCCCGTGGTAAGCTCCGGCAAACTGGACGATCTTGTTCCGGCCGGTCGCCGCCCGCGCCAAGCGGCGCGCCAACGTGACGGCCTGAGTGCCCGTGATCGTGAAGGAAACCCGCTCCACTCCCGTGAGGGTCTTGATCTGCTCTGCCACCTCGGCGACCAAGTCGGACTGCGGTCCCAGTCCCATCTGCCGCTCCGCCTGGGCCTTCACCGCCCGCACGATGAACGGCGGTTGGTGCCCCAGATAGTGGACCCCCATGCCGAGCGCAAAGTCGACGTAGGCGTTGCCGTCGAGGTCCCAGATCTGCGCCCCCTCCGAACGCTCCGCCACAATCGGATACTTCACGCCTTTTAAACTCAGCTTGAACTGCAGGCTGTGCTTCCAATCGGCCACACTCTGCCGGGCGGCTTGCGTGAAATCGCGGGAGCCGGCGGTTCGCTGGTTGAATCGCTTCATGAGCTCCACCAGGAACCGTTCCTGCTGCAACGTAAGCCCGGGGTGCGGCTCGAGTTCGAGGCCGGCAAAATTCGCCCGCATGGTGCCCGTCGGCCGGGCGGGCGAGCGCTTCCGTGACTTCGTCTCCGGCAGCAGTGCCGCAGCCGGTTGAGTTCGGGCGGGCTTTGCCGGGGTCGTTTCCGTCGTCCCCGGTGCCAACCGCGCCGCCCCCTCGTCCACGGTCGCCGCCAAATGGCTGATCAGGGGTCCCACCCGGTGCAGGTCATCGTAGAATTGTTTGGCCGAGATCGAGACCTGGAATCGATGCTCCAGCAGCCGGCCCATGCGCACGAACATCAACGAATCCAACCCCATCTCGAGCAGGTTGGATTCGACGGAAAGGTCCGCGGGATCCAATCCACTGACTTCACAAACCGTCGAGACCACAAACTCCTTCACGATGGCATCGATCGGACGGTCATCACGGATCGTTTCGGTCACCTCCGGCTTGGCCGGTTCAACCGGAACGGGGGTCTCCACCTCCCCGGCTTCCGCTTCCCCCGCATCTCCAATAGGCGTCGAGTTCACCGCGGCCTCCAACCAGTAGCGGCGACGTTGAAAGGCATAAGCCGGGGCGTCGACCCGGCCAAGCTCGCGGCCCTCCTGCACCGCAGACCAATTGATCTTCACGCCCTTCGCCCACAGCCGTCCGATGCTTTCGCTGAGGATCACCCAGGACTCGGCTCCCGCCCGCAGGGACGCCAGCCACCGGGCATTCGATCTGGTAGCGGCGCGGGTCGCTTGGAAACAGAAGTCCAATCCCATCAGCGTCGGCTGTGGACCCACCTCGATGATGAAGTCGGGACGCTGTTCGTGCAGCAAATTCATGCTCGCGCAGAACTGCACGGAATCACGCAGGTGGCGCACCCAATAGTCGGGTTTGGCCATTTCGTCGGTCACCCACTCTCCGGAAACATTGGAAATCAAGGGGACGCGCGGCGAACTGAGCGAGACACTTTCCACCAACTCCCTGAACTTCGGCAACACCGGCTCGGTGAGCGGGGAATGAAACGCATGCGAGATCGCCATCGGCATCACCCGCACTTCGGCGGCTTCCAGTTTTTCCGCCAGGAGATCGATCGTCGGACCATCGCCGGAAAGCAGAAGAATACCGGGACCATTCTCGGCGGCCAAAGCCACGCGGTCCGAGTGGTCCTCGATCAGCGGCTCCACGACTTCACGCTCGCCGAATACCGTCAACATGCGACCTTCGCCGGACAACTCCTGCATGAGCTTGCCGCGTCCCACGGTGAGCCGCACCCCGTCCGCCACCGAAAACACCCCGGCGGTGCAGGCGGCGGCATATTCACCGATGCTGTGGCCCAGCACCACGGAGGGTTTGACCCCGATTGACTGCCACCATCGCGCCAGGGCCACCTCGGTGGCGAAGATCACGACCTGGGTATGTTGGGTTTCGTTGATCGGATCATCGCTGGCCGGATCGTTCCCGCCACCAAAAATGGCATCTGCCTGCGTAGCGTCGGAGGCCGCCTCGCCCTCCCCGAACATCAGCTCCCGAATATCGCGGCCCAGCAACGGCTCCGCCACCGCGGCGCACTCGTCAACGGTCTCCCGGTAAACCGACGAGGTCCGGTAGAGCTCGCGGCCCATGCCGCGATACTGTGATCCTTGGCCGGTAAAAACGAAAGCGGTGGCCAGACTCGACGATTCCTCGACCGCTTCGTCGACAACCAGACCGCGTGAACGATTCTTCTCCCGCCACCGCGCCAGGGCCTGCCGGGCGCCCTCCGCATCTTGCGCCCAAATCGCCGCGCGATGCTCAAACGCCGTCCGGCCCGCCTGGCTGGTATGCACCACCGCCGGCCAGGGCACCGCCGGGGACGTGCCCAGCCAAGCCTCCCAGCGCGCCAGCGCCGCATCGAGAGCCGGTCCCGAACGCGCGCTCAAGACCAAGGTTTCCCCCGACCGAGGAGCGGTCTCGGCAGCTTCCTCCGCTGGCGCTTCCCCGAGCACCGCGTGCGCGTTGGTTCCGGCGAAACCAAAGCCGCTCACGCCGGCATAACGGGGACGATCCCCCCGCGGCCACGCCCGGTGCTCCGTCACGACTTCGAGCTTCGACTCGTTCCAATCGATGTGCCGGCTCGGTGTGCGGAAGTTCTGGTGCGGCACCCACTCACCGTGCTGCAGCGCGAGCACCGTCTTGCAAAGGCTCGCAATGCCAGCCGCCGCTTCCAGGTGGCCGAGGTTGGACTTGACGGACCCAATCCGCAGGGGTTCCTCACGCTCATCGGCAAAAACCGCCGCCAGTGACCCTGCTTCAATGGGGTCTCCCAGGGGGGTGGCCGTGCCATGCGTCTCCACGTAATCAATCTGCGCGGGCGACAGACGGGATTGCGCCAGTGCCCGCCGAATCACCCGCTGTTGCGACGGCCCGCTGGGCACGGTGAGTCCGCTGCTGCCGCCGTCCTGGTTGACCGCCGAACCATGCACCAGGGCCAGAATCCGGTCGCCGTCGCGCCGGGCGGCCGAAAGTGGTTTGAGCAGTACCATGCCAACGCCTTCCCCCCGGGCATAACCCTGCGCCGCATCGTCGAACGGCCGGCACACCCCGTCCGGGGCCAGCAAACCGGATTTCGAAAAATTGATCGACATGGCGGGCGACAAGATGAGCGAAACGCCGCCAGCGAAGGCCGCTTCGCACTCGTTCCGGCGCAGGCTTTCGCAGGCCGAATGCAACGCCACCAACGAGGATGAGCACGCCGTGTCGATGACCATCGAGGGACCGGTCACCTTGAGAAAATAGGACAGCCTGCCCGCTGCCGGGCTCATGGCCACCCCCGTGCCGAAATAGGGATCGATCAACTCCTCGTTGCCGGGCGCCAGCAAACGGACGGCATAGTCGAGGCCACTCATGCCCACGAACACGCCCACCTCGCGCGCGATCAGCTGGTCGTGCGCCACCCCGGCCGACTCCATCGCTTCCCACGCCATCTCCAGCAGCAGGCGTTGCTGTGGATCGAGGCTGCGCGCCTCCTTGGGTGAAATGCCGAAAAACGCAGCGTCGAATTTGTCCACGTCGTTGAGAAACGCCCCATGTTTGGAATCCGACTTGCCGGCAACCTCACCGTCCTCGTCGTAGTAGTCATCCAGCGACCAGCGCTCCGGCGGCACCTCGGTGATTCCGCTGCGTCCCTCGCACAGCATCTCCCAAAACTCCGCGGCGTTGTCCGCGCCGGGAAAACGGCAGGCCATGCCAACGATGGCGATCGGTTCATCGGTTCCTTTGCGCAAGGCGGCGTTTTCCGCCTTCAGTCGCCGGATTTCGGCGAGCGACCGCGCCATCAGATCTTGTTTCGAAGCGCTCATGGGGCGGCCCCGGCAGCAAGGAAAATGCCGGCCTCTATCGTAAAATAGTTCGGCAGGTCCGGGATGGCCGACAGGTCGTTCTCAAGAAGCGTCACACCATCGGTTTCCTCCTTTTCCTCAAACCCGGCGAATTTGTAAGTGACATACATCATCCGGTTGCGGCCGGTCTCCACAAATTCGGCTTGGAGCGCCACTCCCGCCTCCTTCGCCTGCTGCCGCAGCCAGGTGATGAGGGCTCCACCCACCCCCCGTGACATGACCCGGCACGACATCAACAGCAGGTCGATGCGCCAAACCTCCACGCGGGTGCTCAACAGCACCAGGCCAATTTTGCCGTAGTCTCCAAACCGATCGCGGAGACTCGCCACGAGCAGCACGTGATCATCCGATTGCCGCAGCGCGTCGAGCTCATGGTGGGAAAACGTTTTGCCCGTCGTGTTGAGCTGATGGGACCGCTGGGTGAGCTCCTCGGCACGTTCCAAGTCTCCCTCCTCTGCCAGGCGGATCTGCAGCTTAAGGTCAAGTGACCGCAGGAACGCTTCGTTGGGACCATGGAACTTCTCCTCGGCCGCCTTCCGTTGAAAGTCACGCTGATACAGCACGCGGCGGTGGCGCGAATCCGGCGTGACAAAACGCGGCGTGAATTCGGGTCGGCCGGCCAGTGAGGCGACGTCCGCGGCATCGTAGACGCGGACCTCGGGCAGCGCGGCCGTGACCTCCTCCCGCTCAAACGGTTGGTCATCGACAAAAGCAAAGGCATCCACGCCCAGATTAAGAGCCCGGGCAATCTCCGCGACCGACTCGGACTTTGGCCCCCAGTGGATCTGCGGCACCAAAAAATAGTCCGCCAAACCCAGCTCGGTCAGCTTGGCCCACGCCGGCCCGTGGTCATTGCGGCTGGCGATGGACTGCAACACGCCGCGCTGATCAAGGGTCTCGATCAGTTCCCGTACCCCCGACCGGAGCCGCAGGTCATCCCCCTCGGCCAGCACGCCCTGCCAGAGCGTATTGTCCAAGTCCCAGATCAAACACTTCAGCTTGGGTTGCTCGGTTGCTTTACTCATAAGCCTGTCGGTAGGAGAGAGGAGCGGCCGGCGTATTCTGATATTGAATACTGCCCCAGCATGATCTCCTGCATTTCGTTGCTGCCTTCAATCATTTCCGTGATCCGGGCATCGCGCAGGTAACGTTGAATCGGCAGGTCCGGTCCGCAGCCGGCCGCGCCGTGGATCTGCACCGCCCGATCAGCGATGCGGGATGCTGCCTTGCTGGCAAAATACTTCGCCGTGGCCGTCTCCATGAGGGACGACGGCACGCCTTCGTCCCGCAGTTGCGCCGCCCGGCGGCAGAGACCCTCCGACGCACGATGGTCGGTATGCATTTCGGCCAGATGGCGCTGAATCAACTGATGCTCGGCGATGGGCTTGCCAAACTGATGCCGGCTCCGCGCGCGCCGGGTCGACGCGACCAGACAGGCCCGCTGCAAACCCAGGGCACCCCAGGCAATGATGAACCGCCCCAAATCCAATCCCGCACTGAAAACAAAGGCGAAGCCCCCGCCCGCAGTGCCGAGAATTGCGTCCGCCGGCACCGGACAGTCCTCGAACCGCTGATCGGTGTTCATGGCCGCCCGGAACCCCAGCATGCCCGGGATCAACGTGCTGGTGACCCCGCCCCGGGCCCGCTCGACCCAGACCGCCGTCGACTCTCCATCGAGCTGCGTGAGCAGCACAAAACCATCGGCATGCTGCCCCCCGGAAATCCACTTTTTTTGGCCCGATACCGTGTAGCCGTCACCCGTCGCTTGAAGTCGGGTGCCTATTTCCGTGGCCGCGCAGCCAATCTCTGGTTCGGTCAGGCCGAATCCTCCCAACAGGCGCCCCGCCGCCAGTTCGGGCAACACCCGTTCCTGCAAAGACTCCTCGCCCCACTGAGCGATCATGGCCATCGCCATGTGGTGCACGGTCAGCGTGCTCAACAGCGACATGGAAGCTTCACCTATCGCCGCGCAAAACTCGCCAAAAACCGCTGCGCTCCAACCTGCTCCGCCCCAGCGGACATCGAGGGGGCCGGCCAACCAGCCTCGCGTGCCAAGATCGGTGTAGACCTCGCGCGGGATCTCCTGGTTTTCATCCCAGGCATCGGCTCGCAGCGCCACGTGTTCGCGGGCATACGCTCTGAATGCCGCGATCAAATCAACCGAAGATGGAGACAAGACAGCCATCGCAACGGGGGGACGTTTACGCCTGCTTGGCAGCAACCATGGCCGTCATGCGCGCAACGGAACGAAAGTTATCCAACTTCAGTTCATTCTTCGCGAATTTGATGCCAAACTCCTTTTCCAGGAAGAGCACCAATTGCATGGCCATGAGAGAATTCACCAGTCCAAGAGCGAAAATATCATCGTCATCCTCAAAATCAGCGCCCTGCAAAAACTTGCCGACGAACTCACGCACTTGGTCTGCTATTTTTAATTGTTCCATGTCGAGTTTAACCAAAAGTCGGATACTTAAAAAACCCTTCGCCCGATTTCCGGCCGTGCAGGCCCGCCGCCACCATCTTTTTGAGCAACGGAGCGGGTCGGAACTTCGGGTCATTGTAGCTCTCATAGAGAACGTCGAGCGAGTAGAGGATCGTGTCTAGGCCGATCAAATCGGCGGTCCCCAAAGGCCCCATCTTGTGTCCGAAGCAGCCGACAAAAATCCGATCCACATCCTCAGCGGTCGCAACGCCATCCTGCACGAGAAAGACGGCCTCGTTGACGGTCAGCATGAGCACCCGGTTGGAGACAAATCCCGGATAGTCCTCCACCACGACGCCTTCCTTGCCCATTTGGGAGAGAAACTGCCGGGCCGTCGCAATCGTATCGTCGGTGGTATGGTGGCCACGAATCACTTCCACCATCGATTTGAGCGGCACGGGATTCATGAAGTGCATTCCCACCACCTGCTCCGGACGTTGCGTGACACCGCCGACCCGGGTAATCGAAATCGCCGATGTGTTGACCGCAAAAACCACCTCGGGGCGGCAGATCGCGTCGATCTGGGGATAGACCGCCGCTTTGACGGCCCAATTCTCCGTGGTGTTTTCCACGACAAAATCCACCTCCTTGAGGTCATTGAGGTCGGTGCTCGTCCGAATACGCGCCATCACGACGTCGGAATCCTCCGCTTCCTCTTCGTCTCCTCCCATCATGCCGGCGAAACGCAGGGTCTGCTCAATCTGGCCGGTGGCTTTGGCCAGAATCGATTCGTTAATGTCGATCAAACGAACCTGCATTTTTTTCTGCGCGAGATTCTGGGCCACGCCGGTTCCCATCACGCCCGCCCCAATTACGCCGATTGTCTCAAGAGTTTTTGCCATGGCTAAATTCAAACCGTCGCCGAACTAGTCGCCCAACTCCTTGGCGAGAAGTGCCTCAAGATCGTCTTCGGCCAGATCATCCAATGCAGAATCCGTCTGGTTCGCCGAAGCTTCCGTAACCGCGTCCGCCGGAGCGACCTTGGTGAGCAGAAAATCACGAATCGCCGGCACGGTGGGATAATCAAAGACCAACGTAGCCGGAATCTTGATACCGAGCACCGTCTGCAGGCGGTTTTTGAGATCAACCGCTGAGAGGGAATCAATGCCGAGGTCAAACAACCCCTTGGTCAGCGAAACCGCCTCCCCCCCGGACAGGCCCAGGATTTTCGCGATGGTTTCACGAACCATGCGTTGCATCCGTCCCCCGCGTTCGTCGACCGGAAGCCGCGCCCAGTCGATCCCGGGCTGAGGGGATTCGCCGGCGGTCGCCGTCTCCGCCGGTAACATGCGGGAGAATATGCCGGGCACCGGCGTCCCCAGGGCCTCCCGGAACTTTGCCAGGTCCAGCGGGAGAATCAGCGGATCGTTCTCCGCCGCCAGCAAACGCCCCAGCCACGGGCCGATTTCAGCCGGGTCGATCTGGCCAAAGCCCCAGCCCGTCAGGCGCTCGCGCGAGGCCTTGCCGAGGCGAGCGGTCATACCCACCCGAGCCCAGGGTCCCCACCGAAGACTAACGGCCGGCTGGCTTCGCAAACGCAGTGATTCCGCCAGGCCATCGAGGTATCCGTTCGCTGCCGCGTAATTACTCTGGGCGGCCGATCCAAACCCCGATGCGATCGAGGAGTAAAACCCGATAAAATCGAGGGTCGTGTCACCCAAAGCCGCCACGAGGTTTTGGGCAGAGCCGGCCTTCGCTTGCCAGACCGCCGCAAAGTCCTCCTCGGAAAGATCCGGCATGAGATGGTCCCGCAAAAGTCCGGCCGCGTGCACCCAGCCACCCAACGGAGCCAGGGTTCGGGCGGCATCCCAGAGTTTCATGGCCATTGACTCGTCCCGGAGATCGGATCCCACCCAACTGACGGCAACGCCCTGCTCCTTCCACGCCGCGATGCGCTCGCTGGCGGCATCAGATGGCTCTGTCCGACCATTCAGCACCAGGTGTTGGGCACCTTGTGCCACCAACCAGGCGGCCATTTCGAGACCCAAGCCCCCGCCACCGCCGGAGATCACATAAGACTTTTCGGGGGAAATTTCGACCGCTTGGGCAGGCACCCGCTTCGGCGACGACTTAGCGATGCGACGGACCTTGACCCCGCTGTCGGCAATGGCAAAGGCCGCCTCCTCCCTGGCATCGGCCAACGCAGGGGCCACTTCGGCAAAGCGCTGCCAGTGATCCTCGTCGGCGAACCGCAACACGGTGCCAGCGCCCTCCGGGCGTTCCCAGCGCAACGCCCGCCAGAGCGATTCAATTGACGTCGCCATTTCCGGGTGAGCGGCGGCATCGACCGCATAGAAGTAAGGCGTGCTCAGGTCGCGTTGAAACACGCTCTGGGCGGTGCGGAAGGCCGAGGCAGGATCCGGGGCGTTCCAACCGGTGAGGTCCACGTAGCCGATCCCCGGCTCCAACGAGGACGGCAGGGCTTCGATCCATTTTGCTGTGATGCCTTTGCTCTCCAGGGCATCGATGGCAGGTTTGGCGGCGGTTTTGGAGGAGGCCAGGATGTGCCAGGCCAATTGGGGCGGTGTGCCTCCGGCGGGCACCGGCTCCCAAGTCGATTGCCACAACGAATCCTCCAGCGGCGAGCCGAGGGCACGTTGCACGTCCTCAGCCGAAATCGCCCGCAGCTCAAATCCCTCCACCTCCACGCAGACGTTGCCCGATTCATCCAGCAGGCTGACATTCCCCTTCAAGGAGGGGGTGCCATTGGCCGGGGGGCTCCAGGTGGCGTGCGCCCATTGCACCTCTTCTTCGGGCAGGGCCCGCAACCAACGCACTTGTCGAATCCGGAACGGCACAAACTGCCCCTCGACCGCCGGCATGGCCGCCACCAACGCCTGAAGACTGCAGTCCAGCATGCCGGGGTGCCAGCCGGGGGAAACCGTGGCCGTTTCGGGACGTTTGATTCGCAGGAGTGCCTGCCCCCGGCGGTTGGTGTGGATCGCATCAATCCATCGGAAATCGGGGCCCAGCGAAATCCCCATTCGCGCCATGGTCTCGAAATGATCGGCCACCGCCACCGGGGAACTGAGCTCGCCCCGCAGGGCCTTGAGGTCGAGACGGTCAGACGACAGATGGTCGAGACGGAACCAGGTGCCCGTGGCGTGGGAAGTGGTCGCGTCCGAATCGGGCAAGAAACTGATGAGCTCCACTTCCCGCCTGCCGGAGGCATCGGCCGCCCCGAACGTCAACTGAGCCTCGCGATCCTTGCCGTCGGCGAGCATGAGCGGAGAGGCGAAGGTAATTTCATCCACTGCAAACGGCTGCCGCGCACCAATCCGTTCGCCCGCGGTTAGAATCTGACCGAGGAACTGGGCTCCGGGAGCAACCATCCGGCCGTGGACCAGATGGTCGGCCACCCAAGGCATGCCCGCCAGGGTGGCGGCTTGGGAGAATACGTGCTGATCCGAGCGGGGAAGCCGGACGGGGTGGCCAAGGTAGGGATTCTGCGGATTGAAGCCCCCGCCTCCGGAACGGCCGCGGGTAAGATCGGTGCCCTCGATCCAGTGGCGTTCCCGCTGCCACGGATAGGTGGGCAGCGCGACCCGATTGCCGGGGAAGGGTTCGGCCAGCGCGTTCCAGTCAACGGTCGCACCCGACTCCCAAAGCTGAGCAACAGCTTTCAAGACGGATACCACCTCCCCGTGCGCCCTTGTTGCACTCGCGATCCAGGTGAGGCTGTCCTCGTTGTGATCAGCTCGACTGAGTCCGGTGAGAACCGGTTGCGGCCCAACCTCCAAAAATACCTGCACGCCAGCGTCGATCATGGATCGCACGCCATCCGCGTAACGCACCGGACGCCGCAAATGATCAGCCCAGTATTTTGCATCCGCAAAAATCCCGGTCTCAATTTTACCGGTGACGTTCGAGACAAGATCGATCGCAGGCTCGGCGGGATGGGCATGGGTCATCTCCTCGGCCAGACCGTCCCGGGCAGAATTCATCAACGGAGAATGGAAAGCGTGGGAGACCCGCAGCCGCGTGCCCAGGATTTCGTCGGCCTCAAGGCGCTGCGCAAAATTATCGACCGCCGATGAATCTCCGGCCACCACGGTTTGACGGACCCCATTAAACCCGGCGATCACGAGGTCGTCCCCTGCCGTGGCCAGCCGCACCGCAACATCTTCGGCCGCCAAATTGATCGCCATCATGGCCCCGTCGCCCGGGGCATCCTGCATCAGCTGCCCGCGCTTGGCCACGATCCGCAAGGCATCTTCCAGCTCCCAGATTCCGGCCCACACCGCGCCGACGTATTCACCCACGCTGTGGCCCAGGGCGGCGTCGGGCTCGATGCCCCAGCTGCGGTAGAGCTCGCCCAAGGCATAACTGTAGGTGAACAAAGCCGGCTGGGTGAAACGCGTTTGGTTGATCAGCGATGCATCGTCTCCCGGCGCCGGCCACATCACCTGCCGAACGGGCACCTCCAACAGCGTATCCAGAATGTCGGCACACTCGGCCACCGCCCCGGCAAAGACGGGAAACCGCTCCGCCAAGTCACGTCCCATCCCGGTCCGTTGGGCGCCCTGGCCTGAAACGAGAAAACCAAGTCGCAAGCCATCGGGCGGACGGGCCGCCGTCAGCGCAAGATCGCGATCACTGATTTCCCGCAGGGCCGCAATCATTTCGTCCCGGGTGGAGGCGACAACCGCCTTGCGGAAACCCAATTGGGCCCGGCCGATGCGGGCGGTATGGCAGACATCGCCAAGCGACACCGATTCGTCTTCGGTGAGGCGGTCGGCATAACGACCGGCGAGAGCGGCCAGTGCCGACGGCGATGCCGCCGACAGCGGCAGCAGGAAAGGCCCGGTATCGTCGCGGACCGGCTCGTCCGCCCCCGCCGGTGCCTGCTCCAAAATCACGTGCACGTTGCTGCCCCCGATGCCGAGGGAGTTCACTCCGGCCCGGCGCGGCATGCCATTCGTCTCCCACGGCCGGGTCTGGGCTGAAACGAAGAAGGGCGAGGACTCGAAATCGATCTGGGGATTGGCTCGTTCGAAGTGCAACGTGCCCGGGATCTGCGCATGTTTCACCGCCAGGGCGGTCTTGATCAGGCCTGCGATTCCGGAGGCGATCTGCATGTGACCGATATTCGTCTTCACCGAGCCGACGGCACAAAACTGTTTCTGGTCGGTGTGTTCGCGGAACACGCGCGACAAGGCATCGATTTCAATCGGATCTCCCAACGGCGTGCCGGTGCCGTGGCCTTCCACGTAAGTGATCGTTTCGGCATGGATTCCCGCCCGGGCGATCGCGTCACGCATGACGCGGTATTCACCTTGGGCACTCGGGGCCGTATAACCCGCCTTGTCCCCCCCATCGTTGTTGGTCGCCGAGCCGCGCACGACAGCGTAAATTCGGTCGCCGTCTTTGACGGCATCCTCAACCCGCTTCATCAGCACCACGCCGGAGCCATTGCCAAAAATCGTGCCTTCCGCCGCGGCGTCGTAGGCCCGGCAATGGCCGTCCGGCGAGTTGAGCATGCCCGGCGAGTATTGATGGCCGGCGTACTGTGGCAGCTTGATGGAAACGCCACCGGCCAGCGCCATGCCGCACTCGCCATCGAGCAGCGCACGCGCCGCCTGATGCACCGCCAGCAACGTGCTCGAGCAGGCGGACTGCAGGTTCACCACCGGACCACGCAGGTTGAGCTTATAGGCCACCCGCGTGGTAAGGTAGTCCTTGTCATTGGTGATCATGACATTGAACCCCCCCATGGAGTCCACCGTCAGCATCCGGCCACCCATCTCCTCCGCCTGAAACGCCGGGTCCGCCAGGAGATTGTTGGCCAGGTAAGTGTTGAGACCCGCAGAGGCATAGAGTCCGACCTCGTAAGGAGTCGTCAGCGGGTCATGACCGGCATCCTCAAACGCTTCCCAGCAGGTCTCCAAAAACAGTCGCTGCTGCGGATCGATGAGACTGGCCTCCTTGGCCGAATAACGGAAGAAACCGGCGTCGAACTCCTCCACCCCGTCGATGACGGGCGCGGCCTTCACAAACGAAGGGTCCCGGGCGAGCGATGGATCCACTCCGGCGGCTATCGCATCGTCAGCCGTGAAAAAGCGGATGGATTCGCGTTCGTTGACGAGATTGTCCCAGAACTCTTCGGGACCATCCGCCCCAGGCAGACGGCAGCCAATGCCGATGATCGCCACGCCCGCGGATTTGCCGGCGGCGGTTGCCGCCGGCCGGACCTCTTGATGAGATTCGGACCCATCCCGGGCAAAGTGCCGGGCCAGTGTATTGACGGTGGGGCAATTGAAAAGCTCCGCGATGGTCACCGTCCGGCCAACCAGCCGGGCCAGCGCCTGTTGCACGTCGACTACGAGCAATGAGTGCCCGCCCAGTTCAAAAAACGTTTCGTCTCCCCCGACCTCATCGAGGCCGAGAATGTCCTGCCAAATCGCCGTGATCTCTCGTTGAAGCATGCGGCAATCCCGCCCGCTCCGCTTGGCGCGCCGGCGGCTGCCCGAGCGCCGGGCGGCGGGACGCAACACCACGTGGTCCGAGAAATCGCCTTGCTCAAACGCGGTTCGCAGCGCGGGTCGTTTAATCTTCCCGATCTCGGTTTTCGGGACCTGCGATTTTTCCAACGCGACCACATAATGGGCGGCAACCCCGATCCGTTGTGCAATGGCCGCCCGCAGCGCTTTGGCCACCACCCCGGCATCGGCTGATTCGTCGGGCACAAAGAATATGGCCAGCTCTTCCGTTTCACCGGCATTTTCCCGAACGCCGCAGGCAGCAGTAAAGGACTTGGTGACGCCTGCCACCTCCTCGGCGACCCCCTCAATTTCGTGGCAGTAGAAATTGGCGCCGTTGACGATGATGACGTCCTTCTCGCGGCCCGTGATGAACAGCTCGCCGTTCTCAAGGTAACCCAGGTCACCTGTCGTGAACCAGCCGTCTTGAAACACTTCGGCATTAACGTCCTCTCGACGGAGATAACCGCTGAAGACCGAGGGCCCACGCACCTGCAAGCGACCGGACTCGCCTGCCCTCAAGGCTTCGCCGGCATCGTTTACCACGCGCATCTCGGCACCCGGAATCGTGGGACCGAGACTCACGAACGGTTGATCGTCGGTGGTCTCTGCCAACGTGAAACCGAGGGACCAAGTGATGCCCGAGCACGTTTCGGACATGCCGAAAGCCGGCCGCAGGGCATCCGACGGCAAACCGCGCGATTCCATCACTCGCAGAAATTTTCGGGCGGTCCGTGCCACGATGGGTTCGCCGGCATTCACGAGAAAGCGCATCGAGCTGAGATCCCATTCGCCTGCGCGAATCTTCTCTTCGCTGTCGAGCACCAGTGAGAATGCAAAGTTAGGCGCCCAGGAAATACTGGCCTGGTGACGATCGATGAGATCGAGCCAGCGGGTCGGTTGCTGGAGGATGTAGTTGGTCGGAACCTGGACCTGGGAACAGCCCGCGAAGACCGGCACCAGCCCCAAAAACACAACCGCTCCCACGTGATCGGCCGCCATCCAATTGAGCGCCACGTCGTCGGTTCCAAAACCATTCATCTCGACGGTTCCGGCCGCCATTGCCGCGAGGTTTCCTTCGGTCAGGGGCACTCCCTTGCTGGCCCCGGTGCTGCCGGAGGTGAACAGCATGAGCGCGGCGCGATCAAGGGTGGACGGAACGACGCGACCGGCAGGCGCCAACCGAACCGATTCAAAAGTAAACACCGGAGCACTCACATTTAATTCGGCCAAAGCTGAGCGGAACGCGGTCAGGTGAGCGTCGTTGATCAGCACTGCACTTCCCTCGACCTGATCGAGAGCTTGGAACACTTTCCGGCGGGGGGCGGAATCCTGAGCATAAGTCGGCGGCATCAGCACCGGAACCGCCACATACCCTCCAAGAAAACAGGCCCACAAACCGGCCAGGAAATCCCGGCTTGAATCTGCCTGCAGCACGATCGCCACACCCGGCGCCAGATTCGCTGCCTGCAGCCCACCCAGAATCGTGGCCGCTTCATTCCATAGTTCCGCGTAGCTCTGAAACCGATGTCCTCCGACCTCGTCATAGTGGGTCACACCCCGCTGGTCGTTCCGGGCCGAAAGGGCCAGCCTCTCCGACCATGCGAAACCTTCCAGCTCGGTGGTAAGATCAGAGGGTGAATTAAATAAAGGCATGAACCTCGTAACAAACGTTCAAGTGGATGCGGCGGGAAGCAAAAAAAGCAGTCGGTTTACAATTATGCAGAAGCCACACGGAGCGGAACCGCACATCTTAGTAAACTATTTAATATCAATGACATATGAATTTCAGTATACTTTTCATTAACAGGATTTTACCTGATTATTACATTCCTGCAAGAAACATATAGGGAGTTTACCCTCGGGGTATTTCTTAATGTACATTAAATAAACTCTTAATTTAAAGAGCCATATAGGGAGTTTACTATCGGAGTAATTCTTAATGTATAATAAATAAACTCTTAATTTATATGAGATCGCTCTTAATTTAAGAGATTGGCCTTGCTGGTTGCCATCTTGGTCAGCACAAGATTTGGTCCCTTTCCGATCGTTTTAACCGTAAATTTTTATGACGACTGAAACTGCACCCGCTTCCGCTCAAACCGAGGCTGAAGCCATCACCAACAAATACGTCGGCTGGGCCATGGGGGCCGGCCTTATCCCCTTTCCTCTGGCCGACCTCGCCGCCATCATCGGTATACAGGTGAAGATGCTCAGCGAAATTTCCAAAGCTTACGGCATCGAATTTTCCGAAAACCGCGGAAAATCCATCGTGGGTTCGTTGATCGGCGGTCTCGGTGCGACCTCGATAGCCGTGAGCATTGTGGGCAGTGTCGCCAAAATCGTTCCGGGCCTGGGTTCGCTCTTCGGTATTGCCACGCTCCCGGTTGTTTCCGGTGCCATCACCTACGCCGTGGGAAAAACCTTCACCCAACACTACGAGTCGGGAGGCACCTTCCTCACCTTTGACGCAGAGGCCACCAAGGAATCCTTTGTGAAAGAGTATAAGTCCGGTAAGGAAAAACTCACCACGATTGCCAAGAATGCCGACTCGAAAATCGATTCGCTTGCCGATTCGATCGAATCGAAACTCCGCCCTTCCTCCTAACTAACGTCCATCCAACTCCCTCCCATTAACCATGATTCCAGGTTTACTCGTCTACATCCTCCTCTCGCTGATCGTTGCTTATTTCGGTCGTGAGCGCAAATTCGGCTTCTGGGCATATTTGATTCTGGCTTTCATCTTCACGCCGTTGATCAGCCTGCTCTTCGTGCTCGCTTCCGACAAGCGTGCGCCCGCGGTTGAGGTCGAAGCCGAAGCTTCCTCCACTGCTTAAATGCACTTTACCGACCCCCGGGTTCGCCCCGGGGGTTTTTTGTGTCCACCCATCGATCGGTGAAAATCACGCTGTGCAACGGAAAGGGAGGGGCGGGCAAGACCACCCTCGCGGTTTTGCTGGCAACGGCGTTCCAAAAAGCGGGACACCGGGTGGGTCTCATCGACCGGGACCCGCAAGGGACGGCCACCCGGTGGATCGAACAGACAGGGGAACTGGAGCTGGCGACCCCGGATTCGAATCATCGCCTGACCGTCATCGACACCCCGCCCCGCCTCGACTCCGAGCTGCTACACCAATCTCTGGCCGAGTCGGATTGCGCCATTCTCGTCAGTTCCCCGTCCCCCGCCGACCTCTGGACCTCTCAAGACACGGTTAAAACCATCACCGCCCATCTCCCCAAGGAGCGGGCAGCCCGGATCCTTTTCAACCAAGTGCAAAAACGAACGGTGCTGGCCCAGAATCTGGCGTCACTCACCGAACGCATCGGCATTCCCGCCCTTCAGTCCCGCATCGGGCGCCGGCAGGCATTTCAACACGCGCCCCTCCTGGGCTGGTCGGCGCTGGATGCCGCCAGCCGGGAAGAATTACTTTCGGCCGCGTTGGAGATCGCGGCTCTCGCCCAATAACTACCCCAACCGCCATGCCCCGAACAAAAAAAAGCGATCAACTGCTGGATAAACTGAACCGCTCCCTGGCCTCTGATGCGGCACCGGCCAAGCCAGCGAAGGTTTCGACCCGAAAAGTCGCCTCAAAAACCAAGGCCGCGACCACCAAGCGGAAACCAGTACGAAAAACCACCAAGCGGAAAACACCCTCCGCGAAACCCAAGCCGAAAGCGGCTGCGACCCAGGCAGCGGTTGCCTCCGCCGCCACAGTCCCCGCTGCCGCAAAAAGCGATAATCGTCGGCAGAACGCTCAAGCTGTTCTTCGCCGCCACGTCCCCATTGCCGTCGGTACCGGTCTCATCCCGCTGCCTTTCGCAGATCTGGCGGCACTGACCGGACTGCAACTCAAGCTGTTGGCCGGACTGGCCAAAGTCTACGAGGTGCCTTTCTCCAAAGCGGAATCGCAGACCATAGTCACGTCCCTGCTCGGGTCGGTGGGAGGAACGGTCGTCACCACGGCTGCGGTGGGCAGCTTCGCCAAGGTTTTGCCCGGTATCGGTGGACTGCTCAGTTTGTCGACCCTGCCGGCCGCCAGCGGCATGTTCACCTGGGCCCTGGGCCAGACCATGATCGATCATTTCGAAAACGGCGGAACCCTGGCCGACTTTGACCTGACGGTCGCCCAGGAGGGATTCGGCCGCCGGTGGACCGAAGCCAAGGAGGCCATTAAAGACTTCTGACGTATGCCGGGGGAATCCAAGCTCATCGTTACCATCGAGCCCCGGGTAACGGAACAAGCCTCGCGGCAAGCCCGCCAGGCCGTAAAAGAGCACTCCGGCTACTGCGCCGCCGCGGCGCTCGTGCCCGGGGCCTTCGTGGGCAGCGTGGCGGTCTCGGCCGTGCAGCTCAAAATGTTGGCTGATCTCTCGAAAATCTATCAGGTGCCCTTTACCCAATCGAAGGCCAAGGCGGCCTTGGCGGCCGGCTCGGGTGGCGTGCTGAATTTGATTTTGGCAAGTAATCCCGCGACCAAAATCGCCCGGGATTTTTTCACCGCCACCATGCCGTGGATTGCCGTCCCCGTGCGTTGGCTGGCGCCGCCGCTCATCATGGCGGGATACAGTTACCTGCTGGGGCAGGCGTTCATCCGCCACTACGAAAACGGCGGCGAATATTTTAATTTCGATTGGTGGGAGTTCCGCGCCGATCTTTGCCGGCGACTCGGATTACCTCCGTTAAGGCGTCAGCCCATCGACATTTAGATGGACCCGAGGGCCGAAGGCTCCGCATCCCAAAGCTTGATGGCCGACGGACTGCCCTCCGCCACCAAGGCGGCCGAATGGCGTGAGTCGACGGCAAGTGGCCACAGGGTCCAACGATCGCCAATACCCCCGGCCGGAGCCACGATGAAGAGTGGCCCCGGGGCTTCCGCAGCGGGAACGGAGAAATCCTTCAGCGGCTTACTGAGTCCCGAGCCGATCGCTTTCAGGTAGGCCTCCTTGCGCGCCCAAATGTCGAAAAACACGGTCTTTTGTTCGACGAGCGGGCGGGCGAACCACGCTTTGATTTCGGCGGCCGAGAAACACGATTCCGCAAGCCCCTGAAAATCAATTTTACCGTGGATCTCGACGTCGATCCCCACTCGCCCGCCCTCACTTACTCCGATCAGCACCCAATCCCCGGAGTGGGAAACATTGAAGTGGATTTTGCGGGGCGACGCGGGGCGCAGCAGAAAGGGCTTACCCTCCGGCGTGGCGGAAAATACGAGTTCACCCGGCGGCAGATCGAGAATTCGGGCGAGGATCCGGCGGCGCCACCAGCGCCCGAGCCCGGCCCGAACCCGGTCCTCGCGCCGTTGAAATTTTCGGCAAACGTCCTGCTCCTCCGGGGGCAAGTCATTGATCCACTGATCGACCAGACTGTCGGGCTGCCGGACGGCAATACGCCAGACATGTACTTCCCGCCCGCGTACCTTGCCCGGCCATAGGCGGAGTGAATTCCATAAGGTGGCAGGCGCATTCGCCATCCGACGTCAATCTTCGCCCATGTCGCTCACGAGCGCTATGATCACCGCTTCGTGATTTGTCGCAGAGTTCAAGATGGTGAGCAGTTCCTGGTTGGAAGCGTCAACTGAGCGTTTGACCAGCAGTTCGAAAAGTTCGGCGATATGTTCGGATTGATCGTGCAACGCCACGCGCTCACCCCGCCACTTTTCGATGGTGACGTCCAGACCCCGCTGCCATCGCAGACGGGTGCCTCCGGACTTATGCTCCGTCCACTGCAGGGCCCCTGCGTAAGAGAGCGGATAAACCAGACTCAACTCCTCGAGAATGGTCCCCACATCCACCGGGGCCTTTTCGCAGCGGAGGCGAAACTCTTCCGCAGCGGCGTGGGCCAGACGGGCGGTCCCCAAAGTCTCCGGGCCGGCAAGCTTCCCGCATACCAGGATCCCTTCACCCGAGCGTTCCACTACAACCGACCAGGATCCGGCCCCGCCGTAACTCCCCCAAACCTTCAGCGAGACATTTCGCCCCGCCACCTGATCGTCATCGATCTGATTGATCCATCTCCGTCTGAAGTCGTCTATCAAATTGGCGTCACCAAGCCCAGGCGATTCCGGGTCTGCCCCGCGGGATACCAAAGTCGACTCACTTTCGCGAATGAGTGCGTCCAGGATATGGAACACCTCCGAGAGCTCTGCGATTTCACGAATCCTCAAGTCCGACGTAACCCGAAACGCTTCGCCCCCAACGGAGGAGGTCGATGCCACCAAGTGGGCCACGTCACGTTTGAATAAGTACGCCAGAGCAAACGCCAGTCCGACACCCAGCGCCAGAATGGCCAGTCCATGCCAAACCACCGCACCTATCAACCGATGAAGAAGGCCGCCCAAACCCGGGTCCTGCAAGTGCACCTCCACCCAGCCGGCGGGTAATTCGCTTCCTGTCATCGTTTTCGCGGCGGCCGCCATTGTCGCCACGCCGTGCTCGTCGATCAAAAACCCGCCCAATAACGGTTCTTCGGTCATGGGCTCCGCCAAGACCCGGGACGGTGGATCATCCTCGGGCCAGTGCCAAGCCGGAGTGTCCAAATCGAGCCAATACGTCACCGAGACAATCTCATCAAATTCCCCGAGAGTCAGCATTGCCTGGTCCAGGCGGGCGTAAGGCCCGCCCGGGTAGGTTTCCTCCTCGATCCAGGTCGCAACGTTTTCACTTAAAACCACCGCGAGCGCCCGACCCTGCCGCTCAAAATCTCCTTCGACTTCCCAAACCTCCAGCAAACCGGCGGCCCCGTTGATCAGCAGTCCGATCAAGAGGAAGAGGGGTATGATCCCCAGGCAAATCTGCTGGCGAATGGTCATAAGAACCGCTTGGGACCGGCGACCTCGGCGCTCGCGGAAAGCAACCTGACCAACACCTCGGGACACTCATTGATAATCGTAAAAAAATGACCTTTGCGCAGCGCATAGCACTCGACCCCGGAGTCACCCGCCACGATTTCGGGATACCGCCCTTCCAACCCGATCAAAGCCCCTACTCCGATTACGTTCGGTAACTCCGCATGTTCGCTCTGCCAGCTTCCTTTCGTGCGGATCAGGATCCGGCCCAACGGATGATTGGCGAGTTGGATGACAGCACCCGGCTCGTACGAGTTTTCCTGCAACACCGCACCCACAATTTCCAGCTCAAGCGGGCTCAGACGATCGAACGGTATCACTGCCGCCAGCACCGCTTGTTTCGACTCTTCGCTCATGGAGCGACCTCCTTGAATTGGAAATCGGCCAAATCGATTTTCGGTCCATCACCCAGTTGCAATTGATCACCGGCCGGCTTGTTCGTCCGGCGGCCAAAACCACTTTCGGCACCGGGCCGCCGGTAAAGCCAGACGGTCCGGCGAACCTGATCCACGATGGCGAACGCCGCCAATCCGCGCCAAGACTCAAAGGCCGCGGCGGCGGAACCCCGGGGAGGAACCTTGGCGCGAAACTGTTCGAGCAAAACCGAACGTTCCAAGGATTCGCTCGGAGGCTCATCCGCCGTCGAACCCCAACCGATTGCGAACGTAGACGCGTCCAGTCGCAATCCCGGCTCGGGGGACAGCACACTGATGTCTCTTGCGGGGAAGAATGCCGACCACTCGGCGTCGATCACACCGGTAATCCGCCGCTCATACTGCAAGGTCGATTCATCATCGAGCCGACGCCGTAGATCACTGGAACGCTCCCGCATCAACCGCCCCACCTCGTTCAAGGCAAGTGCAAGCCGACCCAATTCCCGCGGGCGCAGCACCGCCAGCTCCTCGGCATCCCCGACGGCGAGTTTGAGCGCCCCGGCCTTCAACCGTTCGATGGGAGCCCGCAGGGTCTTGGAAATCCGCAACGACCAGGCCGAGGTCAGCATAAGGCTGACTGCCACCAGTCCAAAGACCGTCACCAACGCCTGTCGCGTACGGTGCTCGATCACGCCCACATTGACATCCACGCCGACCATCATGTTGCCGGTTCCAATCGGAACAAAGACGGACTTGAGGAAACCCCAGTTCTCCCAACGGCTGAGCTCGGTAAAGTGGAGGTCGCCTGTTTCGATCAATCGAGCAACACCTTCCACCTCCCCGCTGGGCAAAACGTCCCGAGTATAAAGCGGCGAGTGGTCGTCGTCGACTGAACCGTCCAACCCGTAGACAATCAACGATCCGTCGCTGACCGATTGGGAATAGAGGTAAGTAAGGCCCAACCGATCCAGCGTCCGCTGAAAAGGGCGCACGGCTCTTTGGTAGTAGGCCGAATGCACCTTGCCGAAGGCAATGGTGTAATCGTCGGTGACCACCGCTCCCCGGGCAAGATCGACGCCCAGCAGGCGCTCGGCGGCACCGACCACCAATCCTCGATCGGCATCAAATGCCAAGGCTCGCGGAAATATGTGGAACGAATCCCAAACCGCACCCGCAACGTTCGACCGATCGGACAACTGCAATCCATGCCATTCTCTATCAGATCCTGATTCGGCCCAAAGCACGTTGGCGGTCGCATCGAAGACCAGCTCGCTTACACTTTCCGGCCACTCTGCTTCCACTTCCCGGCCGGCCGAATCCGGTCCCTCCCAGCCAAAGGCTTTACCGTGTCCCGCCCCCCACAATCGATTGCCGTCGGGGTCGCTCGCCAGCGCGGTGATCGGCGCGCCCAGATCACGCCAGGGCGACACCGAGCCATCGGCCGGATTGATCCGGTAGAGCCGGTTCGGCGCCGACAAGGACACTCCGACCAAACCCCATTCGGAGGTATAAGCCACATCAACCACCGGCTGACTCAAGGACACGCGCTCCTGTCCGAGTTCACCTGAATTCCGGTCGACCAGGGCCAGTTCCTGTTCTCCGTTCACGTTGAGAACAGCCCAAAAATCTCCGGCCGGACCACCGGCCGCCAACGCCACGAAGTCGGGTTCCTCCATCAACCACGCGTGCTCTGCTTCATCGAGGAAGGCCGCCTGCACACGTCCGACCACCTCCAGTTCGCGATCAAATTCTTCGAGAATAAGGTGTCGCAGATCGCGGACCAAGGTCGCGCCCACGGCGAGGATCACCAGCGCGATGCTCGGCAGAAACGCGAGTTGCAGCCAGGATCGGGCTCGGAGCTGGAACGGGCGATGGCTCATGAAAGAGACATCCTCCAGCGCAAGAGATCCAATCCCACCCGGGGTCGTGTCATCACCGCGGCGCGCAAAACGGAGACACTCAGCCAGACCATTTCACCGGGTTTGGTGCAAACTACCGACCATCGCGGCGCAAACTGCTTCTCCAACGCCTCCAGGCCGAAGACAACCGGTGCCCTGAGACTAAACGGGGCATCTGGTCGATCGACCACGAACTCTCCTGCAAGCGCAAAACCCACCCTGGTAACCGGCTGGGTCGCACGCATGACTTCCTGGTCCCGCTCGATTCGCACCATTTCCAAATCGTCGGCCACAAACTCCATGGATCGCAATCCCCAGCTCTTGAAAAAGGAATGGCGTGAGACGGCCAAAATTCTCTCCACCGTGGTGAGTTCTTCCGTTTCACCGGTTTCGAGCCGTTTGAGTAAAATCCGCACGTCGCTTTGCAGGGTCGGATGCGTCGTCTTCGCCAGACTGTTCCGGCAATAGCTGGCCGCATTGCCCGGATTGATCACCAGAGCCGCCTGTAGCGCGGCAGAAGCCTCAAGCGGGAACGCCGCGCCGATCGACTGCTCCACCACCGAGGCGATGTCACACTCCTTCACGAAGCCCAGTCTCCGACCCACGGCCATGACCTCCTCATCCCCGCGTTCGTCCAGGAAGGGAAGCAATCGTTGAAACAGCACCCGGCCACTCGCCTGTTCTATACTCTCCAAAGCAAACCCCCGCTCCTTACCCGTGCCGGTTCGCAAAGCTTCGACGATGGACTCGTAGCCCGGAAGCAGGCCGGTCACGCTCATGAACTCCAAAGCCAGCTCCATCGTCATATCCGGCAGTTCCCGATAAACCATTCTCAGCCCATCCAAGTGCCGTGTTTCGGCCGTTTCTTGGCCAAGGGCGTGCCGATACGAGGTGAGCACAAACATGCGCCTGACCAGCGAATCCATCAAGCTGGGCAACATCTCTTCCAAGTGGGGCAAGGATACCATCCGGAGCACCCGCGCCGCGACTGAACGGGCAACCAAGGGGAAACGAGGCTCCCGCAGGACCTTGACCGCCGCAGGCACCGCCCGGGGGCCGAATCCCACGATCACCATTTTGATCGCGCGGCGCTCGTGCGGCGTCACCGCAACCATTCGCTGCAACAGATCCAACAGCACCCTGGAATCGTCCATGCGTTTGACCTCTTCCAAGGCTTTCAGGCGTGACTCGGTGGAAGACCGTTTGCCAAACACCGCTATCAGTTCGGTCAGCTTCTTTTGGTCCTTGGGCCCCGAAGAGGCCTCGACTTCGGCCAGACGGGTTGGCACCGCACTGCTGAAATCCAACCACCCTCGGCGGACGTTTTCGACCACCCCCTTGACGAAATCGATCCGCAAAACCATCGCCAAACCAAAACATCCTGCCGCCAGGAGAAATCCGACCAACGACAGCGTCCCTACCGAGAGGTTTTGTTGGGCCAGCAGCAGAAACACCCCGGCGGTGGCGGTGGCCATGGGTTCGCAGATCCCCTCGATCACGGTGCGGGTCTCCTCCTTCCCTTTCTCGGGCAACGCGTTGAAAAGCAGATTCACGTTATTGTAGTCGACGGAGGTCATCACTCCCTGGAGCGCCACGAAACCCACGTAGGCGACAATGATCCCTTCGTCCAAAAGGAACAACCCGAAGACCAGCAGAAACGTGACGGGCTGAATCAGGGCGATGTTCCGCACACCGAGATGACGCACGAGGAACTGAAACACCACGAGGGTGATCAACAGATTAAAAACGTTCACCGCCGCGTAGAGTCGGCCAAACAGGGGGGCGAGTTCCTCGGCCGTGCGCACGTGGGCCTCGAAGATCGACATGGTCCGAAACTCGCAAACCGTCGCCGTGACAAGAGTCAGGAAAATCAACAGCGTGAACACCCACACGAACCGGTTGGCGAACAACAGGCCAAACGTCCCCTGCAGCGTTCGTTTCTGATCGGTTCCCGTCTCCTCTGCGGACGGCACACGGCTCACCTTAAGCTCAATCCAACGCAGCACCGGCCAGGCCAGGGCCGCACTAAATGCCCAGGCGGTGAACAGCCAACCCACGCCAAAAACGTCACTGAACTGGGTTACCAGCATGCCTCCCGCGATGGCTCCAATCGCCGCCCCGCCCGCGATCAATCCATAGGCTTTCTTGGCATCGCTCAAATTGAAGAATCCATCGACGTAATTCCACATGAGCGAGTATAGGCCGATAAACCACAGGGTCGTGTAGAGCTTGGCCGCATAAAGCGCCCAGACCGGGATCTTTTCCGAACCCTGAAGTATCCACCCAAACAATACGCCACCGACGACGAGGATACCCAGGGTCACGTGAAAGACAAAATCGATTCCCTTGCGCGACAACAACCGGGCGTAACCCGCCACGTAGATCAGCATCATCACCGGCGTCACCGCGTAAATCACCGGCAGTCGATCCGCCCCCACTTGCGAGATGAACAACGAATCCGCCGCGCTCATACCGATGGCGATTCCCATCTGCAGCACTCCCGCCAGCACCATCAGCGGAGCAACCCGCGACCACTCACTGGTCGCTTTCCCTTCTTTCGGTCTCACCTGCACCTCAGTAGTCACCGGTCGCGTCAGTCAACGCAGCTTTGAGCAGATATACGTGACTGCGATGGTGGTGAGGCTCCGGACGGAACTCGGGATGCGCGGGTTCGACCCAGGACATCAACTCATCGCGCTCGATTCGCCAACCCGCCGATGACAGGAGTTGCCGCGATTCATCTCCCTGTAAAAACTGGAAGAAAAATCGGCTTCGGTAGAGATATTGATCCGGTCCAATCTCAGACATATCAGTCCCGGCAACATCTCCTTCCGGACCGGGGATATTGCACACCAAAAATCCGTCGGGGGCCACAATTCGTCGCATCTCGCATAACACCGACTGCGCATCGGGCAACGTCTCCACCGTGTCGCAAAGTAGGATCAAATCAAAGCTGGCGTCGGCGAAGGGGGTATCGTCCAGGTGACATTTGTGAATATCAACCCCCTCCCGCCAAGCAGCGGGAATTTTCGCCAGGGCCTCATCCGAGGCATCACAAGCCGTGAGGGTTTCTGCGTGACGGCGCAAAAGCGTGAGATTGCGGCCTTCTCCGCAGCCCGCATCCAGCACCCGTTTCCTCTTCAAGCCACCAAAGTCCTCAGGTGCCAAAAATGCTTCCAGGAACCCGACCGGATCTTTTCCCCAGACCAAATCGGACGTCGAGGCATAGAGCTCGTTCCACGCAGCCTGGTTCGTTGCCGCCAACTTGCCGGGATGCCAAACGGGAAACGACGGAGCATGCATCCAAACGTGCACCAAACCAATCCCATCTGCAGATCGCACCAGCCGGGCGCGAGCCGCTGATTTTGTGCTGTCAACGGTTTCCTCATCCGACAACACGCCGACGTTAAGGACCAGATGGCTGGCCCATCCTCTGGACCGGACATCTTGCATGAGGGCCCGGTGCGCTCCCATTGGTCCGTCCGCGGGAAAAGTGGAACCGGAAGGCATGGCATGATAATGCCGGGCATCGCGCGATTCGTCGTAGAGGTCGGATTCCCGGCCCCAGGGCGGATCAGCGAACACCAAATCCGGCGGCTCGCTTCGCGGCCACGACGCAAACCAGTCGCTTTCCACCAACTCGATCTCAACGCCCGTCCGGTTGATGTTTTCCGCCCCCACGGCCAGGGCATCGGGATCAATATCCACGCCAATCAAAGTGATTTCAGGTCGGGCGAGTTTGACCGTGATGCCAAGCGCTCCGCCGCCAATCCCGGCTTCCGCCACCACCGGCCAACGGTCGCAACTTGCTCTGAACGCATCTATCTCTCGAATCACCGCATGGACCAGACACTCCGCTTCAGGGTCGGTGACATACGCCCGCGGATCGGCGTGAAAACGCGTCTCCATAAAATCAAAATAGCCCAGAATGTAGGCCAGAGGCTCGCCGTGGTCTCGGCGCTGCAGAGCCGCTTGCAAAGCGTCGTTATCCGCACCGAAATGCGCCGCAAGGGCGTCGCGATCTTCGACAGAAACATTCACGTTCATTTTAAGGCCAGTTCTTTAAAAGATCCTCGCATGCAGTGGTTCGAAGCCATCGACGCGCCGTAGCCGCCTGCATTGAGGAAACACATGACATCACCTTCCTTTAAAGGCGGAAGCAAGACACTCTGATACCACAAATCATGAGCTTCATTAATGTTTCCCGCCAATGTCACTCGCCTCTTGCGACCATTCCTTAATGAAAGCGGCACAGGTTCGAGAGGAAGATCGTAGAACACCGGCTCGGGGTGAAGATTGAATCCACCGTCGAGTCCAACGAATTCGCGCCCCTGGCGACGTTCGATCTCCGTAACCGTGAGCAGCAATACACCTGAATCCTTAACCAGGTAGTCCCCCGGTTCGACCCAAACCTCAGTATTCCCGGTGCCAAAATAACCATGGGCCAGCAAAGCCCAGCGCTCAAGATCGAGCGGCTTGTCTTCCTTCACCAGCGGAATCCCCCACCCCCCTCCCAGGTTGAGGTAACGCAGCGCCGGTAGTGTTGCGGCCAGTTCCGCTACTCGCGCCATGACCCGCCTCACTTGCGGCAACTGAGGCGTCAAAAAACCACACCCGGCATGCACATGCAGTCCACCAACCTCCAGCTGCAACGACGCAGCCAACCTGATCGCTTCGCCGACCCGCTCGATGGGGATGCCAAACTTCGTGATCTCATTTCCGGCATACTGCAAACGGCGGTTCTGACGGTAACCGACACCAATGCTCGGATCTATTCGTATCCCAATGTTCCGACCTGGATCGCGAAGCCCGATTTTTCGGATACTACTGAGAGAGTCACAATTAAGTGCTACCCCGGGGAACCGCATGAGCACATCCGCATCCCCTTCCGACATGGCGGTGCCGGTGTAGGAGATTTGATTTTCCCTGAACCCCAACTCCACGGCCCGCTGAAGCTCGGCGGGCGAACACACGTCAATCCCATCGACACCAGCCAATCGCAAAGACTTCAAGACTTCAGGATGTCGATTGGACTTCATGGCATAGAACACCCGTGATCGGGACGTCACCCGCTTCAAGGCCCGCTTCGCCCTCCGAAGGTTTGCCGCCACCCGCGAAAGGTCGTAGACATACAATGGTGTTCCGTTTTTCGCAGCTGTCTTGGCCAGATCAACTCCCGCCATAAACAACTTCCCCCGTCGATAACCCAGATTCCGACGGGTCCACCAAGGAGTTTGATTCTTGATTGTATTCTGCGGCCTCAAGCCCCCCCAAAGTTACCATCATTGGCCCGACGCCAACCGTTAAAAGAATAAATGGGTGGCTGAGATTGTTTGCTAAGGGAGGGCACCACAAATTTTTGTCCCACCCCACTCGGGCTCCGGAACATCCTCGAAATCGGCTGGCCCCTCAATTGCCGCCCCGCCAAATCCGGCCCGGTTAGCCCCGCTCCATTTGCCAGCCGTAGCTTTAGTGCAAGCTTGCTCGCCTCCGGTGAGCTGGTGCTCGGGAAAGGACTCGAACCTTCACGCCTTGCGGCAAGGGCTTCTAAGGTCGTTTAATCCGTTGATCCCACATCATCCCAACTAGTCTCACCTATGAAAGCACGTCGTCGAAAACGTGAATTATGGTCCTGAATCCTCCTGAAAAAGCCTGAATTTCGAGTCCAAGTATAGGAGGGAGTATAGGATTGAGGCGACCGCCATGGAGTGCGGTCAAGGGCGCTCCACGGATCTTTTGGTAACGAATTAACTTCGCTGACTGAGGCATCTACGCAGGCCGTCATCGAACCCGTTCACGCAGAATGGGCGCTCAAACCGGACTGATTTCGAACCATCCCCGACTCAACTCACGATTGTTTCGGAATTTGAAGCGCCATGGCAGAGTCTCACGGCATCCTGTAGGGAACGCCGGATATCGCCATCCGGAATGAACTCGTGTCCCACAAATCCTCGATAACCCGATTCGATCAACGTCTCGAAAACCGCGGGATAGGCGATCTCCTGACGCCCGATCAGTCCACCCCGACCGGGACATCCCGCGATATGGATGTGGCCGATATGAGGCAGATTCTGCTCCATCCTCCGCAGGACATCACCATGCATGACCTGAACGTGGTATACGTCGAAAAGCAGCTTCACATGAGGCGTGTTCAACTGCTGGACCACCTCTGCACAAAAATCGAGGTCGAGTCCTTCCTGCCTCGCAAACCCGGTCACCGGGTGGGCAAGATTGCGACCACTGAGGGGCTCCAAACTAAGCACCACGTTTCGTTTGGCGGCATCGTCTTGCAGGCACCGCAAGGCCTCAACGCAGTTGCGCAGGGCTTCGGCTCGAGGCACCCGAGGACTCCCGGGATTCAGAGGGTCCTTTAAATTGGACCCGGTGAACACAATCACATTGGGACAACCGAATTCCGCAGCAAGGTCGATACTGCGCCGGATCCTCTCGAACACCACGGACCAATGCGCTGAATGAATCAGCCCTCGCAACGGAGCCGGCTCCTCGCCCGCATCCAAACCTACCATGGCGCACATCAGTTCGTGCCGACGGACCGTATTCAATTCCTCGCGAGTTTTTACCAACTCAACAGACGCGCACCCCAGCTCTCGAGCGATTTCACAGGTTTCAACCAACGTGGGCGGCTTTGCGGCATATTGCAGAACCCAATGAGCGATCGACTGTCGTAATCGCGAAGCACCAGGCGGACGGAGTGCTTCTGTCACCATGGGACTTCCCCACAGGGCCGCACCGGTCATGCCAGCCATGCTGCCAATGGCAGTTCGCCGGTTCATTTGTCTCCCGTCCCCTTTCCCTGCTTGCCGTATTTTCGCAAGGTCTCGCCTACGAGAGCCGGCGGCGTTCTGCCGTAGGCGCGCAAAGCGCTGCCGCTGGCGAAACGCTCCTCCCGTCCGCGCAGTTTGATGATGAGTTGATCCCGCCAGTGGCTCACCTCGGAGCTGTGCTCGCGTTGGTCGGCGAGGTTTTCGAGTTCGTATGGGTCGTTCTCGAGGTTGAAAAACATCTCCTGCCCCGTGGCGGAGTCCCACACAAATTTCCGCCGACCATCCGTCAGGAAATGGTTGGATATGTCGGGTTCCAGTTCAGTGCCGGCGTTGCGGTGGGCCGCCTCGCCGTGGATGAATTCCCGCCAGCCCCGATTCTTGCCGCGTAACAGTGGCAGCAGGCTCTTGCCGTCCATTTCGCGCGGGGCATCCACGCCCACGGCATCCAGCAAGGTCGGCATAATGTCCATCAGTTCCACCGGTTCATCCCGCACCTGCCCGGCTTCGACCTTCATCTCATCCGGGAATTTGATCAAATAGGGAATCCGCGACGCGCCCTCGAAACCGCGGCCTTTTTGGAAATACTGGTGATCTCCCAACATCTCGCCGTGGTCGGACGTGAAAACGATGATCGTATCGCGGGGCACGGCCTCCAGCAGACGTCCCACCTGGTCATCGATGTGGTGGATACACCCGAAGTAACCTGCGCGCAACTGCTTCATCTGCTGGTAAGACAACGCGCACCGCTTGGATCGCACCGGCAGACCCGGAATCGGTCCTTCGCTGATCCGGCTGTGGGCGCCGACATGCGGTTCACCCAAGTCCTGATTCATGTAGTGACTAAAGTAATACGCCGGCGGTGTGCTGGGGGTGTGCGGATGAAAGTAGCTGGCCTTGAGGAAAAACGGCGCCGTCGGATCGCGCTTCTCCAAAAACTCCAAAGCACGATCCGTCGTCCAGTTGGTGAAATGCAACCGATCCTCCAGATGCCAAGGTCGCGCCACCCAGCTGTTGGTGGTCGCTCCGTGGGCCCGCTCGACCCGCGGCATCGGCGGTGCCTCCCGCTCCACAAACTTGGTGTAGTCTCCTCCTCCTCCTTTGTAGGGTCCATCGGACCAGTCCATGCTGTCGAAGCCGTAGCGACGCCGGACGGGAAAAAAGTGCAATTTGCCGACCAAGTGGGTCTGGTAACCGCTGTCGCGCAACCGCTCCGCCAAGGTCGGGTGATCCAGCGGCACCCCGGACGTGTTGCCCACCAAACCATGACTGGCCGCCGACATGCCGGTCATCAAAGTGCGGCGTGCCGGCATGCATAACGGGCACGCCGAATACGCCCGCCGAAACCGCGCTCCCGCCGCCGCCAAGGCGTCGAGATGAGGGGTTTGCAGCACGGGATGACCATCGATGCCGAGGCAATCGCCGCGTTGCTGATCCGTGATAATGAGAAGAATGTTGGGGCGTGCTGGCATGGGGATGGGGAAAAACGGGCGGGGCCGTTGAGAGAATCGTATCAGTCGATGGGTCCGCGGAACAAGCCGGTCTTGGTTTTTTCGGTCCCGCTCGCGGTTTTGAGGATCTCCATCGTGCCCATGGACCGAAAACCCTCCTGCCGCGATTCGGGTGTGATGGTGATACTCTTGGAGATGCGTTCCACCACATGCGGAACGGCGTCGATTTCCTTCAATTCCAATTCAAGCCGTCCGCGACTTACGCGCACCACCAGATAGTTCACCGTCGGATTCCAACCGAAAAGGCTGCCGTGGGCGATCTGCTGCACCCCATCGGCTTCGGTGCAGGTGATGGCATGCACTTCTCCGCAAAGGTAAAGATCGACGCCTTTGGCTGCGAGAGTCTGCCACAAGGCCGAGTCCCGTCCGCCCTCCAGCATGATGCCCCCGGAGTTCAGTCGGGCTACCGGCCCCAGGATGGGCGCATGCCCCATCACAATGACGTGCTCGGCGTCCGGATGGGCATCAATCACCTCGGCGACCCACGCCAGCCGCTCACCCGTGACATCCGCCACAATTTTCCCCATGGGTCCGTCGCCGGGTTCGAAGACATTGAGGGAGATGATCAGGGTGCCCCGGTGGTAAACGTAGTATGCCGTTCCCCGCTGGCTGGGTGGGCCATTGAGAGGCATTTGGAAATGACGGACAAATTCCTGTTCAAAAACAGGCACCGTCGCGACCTTGGCCTCGGGCCAAGGGTCGTCGCCAATCTCGTGGTCGCCAATGGCAACGTAATACTTGAGGTCGTGTGCAGCCATGCGGGCCTTCCAGGCCGGATAAAACACGGCGGCTTTCTCGGTGATCGCTTCGGGCGTGGGCTCCAACAAGGTGGGCCAACGTCCGTTCACGACATCCCCGGCCACCAGCACAAAATCGGGATTCTCCGCCTTCACTGCCTGCAGAAAGTAAGACAGCGCATCTTCAAAGCCGGGTTGCGGGTAGCGGGTGTCGCGATTCAAAAAGTCGGGCACGCTGACAAATACCCAGGCATCATCCTCGGGTGAGGAATCGGCGGTGGCGGGAATTCCCCACGCGAGCAAGGCCGCCGTCACCACAGCCGACCAGGACATCATTCGTTGGTTCTTCATAAGTATCGAATTCGGTCAGGCGTTCAGACAATGGACCCGG
This sequence comes from Opitutaceae bacterium, assembly GCA_028280945.1. GTDB lineage: Bacteria > Verrucomicrobiota > Verrucomicrobiia > Opitutales > Opitutaceae > Actomonas. The sequence goes on along the minus strand of JANQKV010000035.1, from coordinate 66,991 downwards.
CGGATCAAAAACCGAGGTCCTCTCCTTCATGGATGGCGAGGCCTATCTGTTCCACGCTGAGTTTGCGGCCATTATACCAGAGCATCCACCGCTCATTGTCCTCGTCATAGATCACGAACGGCTTGTAACAGGCGTCGCGGTCCCAGCCCTTTTGGCTGGTGCGGATGAGGGGGTTCTGCGGATGGCGTTCCCAATCGGAAATTCCATCAAGAGAGCGGGCGACCCCGATCTGCGCCCAATGCACATCGTGGAAGCCGATGTAGAACATGTAATACCATCCGTCGTGCTTCACGACTTGGCAGGCCGTGACTTTCTCATACTCCCACGCGTAGTTTCGATCGGGTGCAAAAATCGGGTTGTTGGGATGCTTGTCCCATTTGATTCCGTCGCGGCTGGTGGCGTAACCGATGGCATCGGGCTCGTATTGCTCGCCGCCGGAATACCACATTTTGAACAAGCCAGCTTCTTCGTCCCAGATCACATGCGGACACATCAGGGCGACTTTTTCCCAAGGGTCGTCCGCCACCAGGACGGGATCGGGACTCACCTTGTTCCAGTTTTCGCCGTCCAGACTGCGAGCAAATCCGATTTTCGACGACTGCTGCGGCGTTCGCGTTTGGCCGGTATACCACATGAGGTATTCGTCACCGCGGCGGATCACCACCGGTCGGTTCACGAGATCCTCCCAGCGTGATTCCCGGTTGAAAGGGACGGCGATTTCCGGGGAGCTCCAATGCTTTCCATCTTCGCTTTCGGTCAGCGCGATGCTTTTTTGCGGGCGCCACGAAAACCACATCTTGAACGGGCCTCCATCCCGCAAGACCGAGACATCAAAACACGTGCCCAGGTCTCCGCCCAAAACGGGATTGCCTTCATGCTTGGTCCAACCGGCGACTGTTTCGTGATAGAGTTCGCGAGGAGGCAACGGCACTTCTACGCGACCGGGCTCATCGCGCTGAGCCAACAGCTGGCCATCGGCAAACACCATGAACCCTTTCCCCCGGCCATAACGTTCACCGGTGCGGTCAAAAACCAATGAAACGGTGCGGTCGCGGTAGCGGATATTGTCCAGGCAGAAATAGTCCCAGGTGTCTGTCGGGAAAAGCGGATTGACCTCAAGCATGTCATCCGCCCGTGGTCGCAATCCCGCGAGTCCTGTCACGACCAGATCAACAAAACCCGAGTGATTGTAGTGGCGGCCCCGTTCCTTGTCGGCGCGATCGCTCTGCAACAGGATGCGACGAGAGCGCCATTCACCATTGGCGGGATCAATGCTCTCGCCGATGAACGGAATCACCTCTCCGTTTTCTTCAATCCGATGTGTCGCCGCGTAACTCCGCAGCAGTTGGAGATAGTCATCACGATCCACCACGCCGGAATCACCGCTCCGATTCAACAGGTTGGCCATGCCGACCAGTGTCTGCGTCGTGGCAAACGGCCAAACGGGACCATTCCACGAGCACATGTGCCCGTTGGCATACATGAAATCCGGGTGGCGTTGCTCGACCGTCGTCGGACCATACGGCGTGTGGAAACCCTCCGGATCCATGATCTGCGTCCACGCCTCATCATGCCGGGTCGCCGTCAGGTCGAAATACCACGGAATCAGGCCGCTCAACTCGCGGGCGTCGGAGAGGGTCGGACCGGTTCCGCGCGAAACCGTCGACTTGAAGAATCCGGCGTTCTCATCCCATAGCACGGCCAGCATCCGTTCCTGGAGCGAATGGGATTTGGCCGTGAAACGCTCGACCAGTCCGGTCTCGCCGGCCAAGGCCGCAACTTCGGCAATCGCCCGGGCATTGGCGACCATGTAGGCGTTGGTGGCGACCCGGTAACCCGGGACCGCCTGTCCGCCTCTGTAAGCCTCCCGATGGGTGTGGCTGTGCTGGCGGACATGCTCGGTCACACCACTGATACTGAATTCCATGCCCTCGTTGGAATCAACGCTCCAAAACAAACCGGTGGCTTCGTCGAACTGGCGCATCTCCGCATCCTCATAGAAACGCACGAACTCAGGCAATAAAGCCACCAGACTGTCGGTATCGCCGGTCACCAGGGCTCGTTGCCAAGCCGCGTGGACCAGCCAGCTCGAGTAGCGATGAACCTCACCGCCGCCGTGGAACCAAAAGTTCAGGTAGTCATCCAAATAGCTCTGCTGGTGAAACCATCGGAGCTCGTTGAGATGGTGTCCGACCGCGCACACGATCGTGTTGTGCGGTCCGGCCCATGAAACAGGGGGGAGAAACTCGGTGACAACAAACGACGGCCGCGGTTTCGCGATGTGCTTTCGCACCGTCCACCAGCGAAAATAGTAGGTCCGCTGTAGGTCTTCGTCGGGACAATCCAGCAGCGGGATCATGCCCCGCAGCCACGCCCAGGCCTTGTGGTTGTAGATGTAGGTCTTGATCTCGTCCTGCTCCGCGGCATTGAAGCTCTCAATGTAGTGCCGATAATCATCAGGCTGCAGAATGGCTTCGGTGGCTCTCACCTCCGAAGTGGCAAACGTCAAAATTAGGCCAAGCAGCAGGAATCCGCGGAACAAAGCGCCGCGAGTCGTAGGGACAGGAATGGGGTCGGGCTTCATAGTGAGTTTTCTCAAAGGGTTTACGGGGCCGGCAGCACCCAGGTGCGGCGAAACTCGTCGAGCATCTTGGACCGGAGACGCGCAACCTTGTCGGGGTGTTCGGCGGCGCGGTCGCGTGTCTCAGCGCGATCCAGTCGGATGTTATACAGCTCCAGTTTTGGATCTTCACTAAATCCATCTCCCCCGAGAGCCCGGACCTTGCTCACCAGTTTCCAATCGCCTTCCCGGATGGCGGTGTGCCGCCAATGCTCGAAGGTCAGCACGCGATCAGCCGGAACCGTTTCCGTCAGCGTATCTAAAATACTGATACCTTCCAGCGGCGTGATGGCGTGTCCGGCAAAGGTGGCCGGATATTCCGTTTCCGCCACGTCCACGCAGGTCGCCATGATGTCGGCAAAGTGGGCATAGCGCGACGTGAAGACCTTGCCCCTTTCGCGCAGCCGAGCTGGCCAATGCATGATGAAAGGCGTGCTGATGCCCGCCTCGTGCGTATACATCTTGTAAAGGGTGAAAGGCGTATTGCCGGCGTTGGCCCAACCGGAACCGTAACTGAACAAGGGGCTGTCGGGACCGCCAAGTCGGGCCAGGCTTTCCCCTGTGTGCAACACGTTGGGATTCAGGAGGGTATTGCCATGGACCCGCGCATCGAGGTCGGGATATTCAAAACCAAAGGTTTCCCACTCCCCGCATGCGCCGTTGTCGCTCATGAACAGGATCAAGGTGTTCTCCAGTTGGCCGGTGGCGCGAAGGTGTTCGACGACACGACCAATGTTTGCGTCCATGTTGTCCACCATGCCGGCAAACACCGCCATGCGTTGGGCGAGATCGGCGCGACGATCGAGGTCCAGCATTTCCCAAGCGGGATTGTGCATGCCGTCGCCGGGCACCCCGGATTTTTCCGCCAGTTCGGGACGCGGTAGGGGGCTCAAGGCGGAAAGTTTGGTTTCGGGAGGAATCACTCCCAGTTCTTTCATGCGCGCGAAGCGCCGCGCCCGGATGACATCCCAGCCGACATGATAGGTCTCCTCATATTTTGCCGTGAATTCCGGCGGAGCCTGCACGGGGAAATGCGGGGCTTGATAGGAAAGATACAGGAACCAAGGCCGGTCGTCCGCTTGCTCGGCCAGGTCGAGAAAATCGAGGGCATGGTCGGTGATAGCATCCGTGGCAAAAAACTCACCCGGCGGGTAGGTTCGGGCGGGCCGATCCGTCGGAAATCGTTGCATCCATCGCGGCTCCCAACTGTCCACGCCGTAGTCCTCCAGAAAACCGTAGAATTCGTCGAAACCACGTTCAATCGGACCGGGGAAACCTACGTGCCATTTGCCTGACCCGAAGGTGTGGTAACCGGCTCCCCGCAGGACCTCCGCAATCGTGACCGTGTTGTTGCCCATCTGGCCTCGATAGCCGGGAAGTCCCTGATCGTTTTGCGCCATCACTCCCATGCCGGCTTGATGCGGATAAAGCCCTGTGAGCAACGACGCCCGACTCGGGCAGCAACGAGCCGAGTTATACATCTGAGTGAAACGCACACCGTTGGCGGCGAGGGCATCAAGATGCGGGGTGTTGATTTCGCCGCCATAGCTGCCGAGGTCGGAGTAGCCCAGATCATCGGCGAGGATCACCAGAATGTTGGGCCCAGGTTCCGCGGCATTTGCAGCGAGAGAACCGCCGACATATCCGCCGGCCCAGAGAGCGAGCGCCAAAGCTCGCAGCAGTTTCATTTTATTTCGCATGCACGCTTTCGCTGTAGAGAAGTTCGCCGGTGAAGCCATCGAAGTATTTGAAAATCACATGCGGTCGCGGGAACGCCACCCAACGCTCCCCGCCGCGATCAACCGGATTATTGAAGACGTTGTTTACCTGCGCGATGCAGAAGGTCGGGTAGTGCCGCTGGCTGCGAGGAATGTCACCCAAGACGTAGGTGGACCAGCGGATGTCCACTTCGCGCGGACCGTAGGTAAATAAACCATTGGCCGGGCGACCGCCTTCGTCCTTGGCGGGCACGTGATTGACGGAGTTGGCCGGTCCGGAACCAAACTCCCATAAATTCTCGGCAACTTTCACCGCGAAGCTGTTGTGCAAATCACCCGTCAGCACGAAGAACTGCTGGGGACTGCGTGCGATACAGTGCTCGATCAACTGTTCGCGTTCATGCAGGAACACCGTCCAAGCATCGTCCTTGGCCACGACGTTGAGATCCTTGCCGCCGCCGCTGCCAACGTGAGGAATCGAGAAATTGACCGATGAGATCAGGAAAACGAAGTCGGCGGTCGACCGATCGATCGTATCCAGCAGCCAATCGAACTGTTGCTTACCCAAAATCGATGCGTCGGGTTTCGCCGGAGCCCGCACATCATGTAATGTGCGGTGGGAACGAGTCTGCAGAATGATGAACTCGCAGTTGGCCACGCGGAACGAACCATAGCTCCGACGACCAATGGAATACGGGCTGGTCGTGGTAGCGCGGGCAGCGGGCTCGATGCGGAGCCGGTGGGCATCCACAATCTCCGTGATGGCATAGACTCCGGTGTTGGGATCGCCCTCGGTTTGATCGAGTTTCATGTCCACCACCCCGTCGTCGGGTCGCCCCCAATGCACATGCAAGGTGCCATGGTCGGACAGATCGAGCCGGGTAAAATCTGCCGAGGGATCGTGCAGGATGTCGGATCCCAACTCGAACTCGGCGCGGCCAAACCGAGTGCGGGCCGCGTGCTGCATGGGATTTGCCCAGCCCACGTAATCCCACCACGCCTTCACTCCCTGGTCGCGAAACACCGCCCGTCGATTCAAATAACCGACTTCGCCCGGCCCATAAATGTCATTGAGCAGTTCGTGATCGTCGAAGGTGAAGACGTTGGGCACGCGAGCATACCACTCCGCGAGGTTGGAGCCGCGGCTGAGGTAGGTTTTGTAATTCTCCCACACGCCGACGATGGCCGGGGCGACTTCCAACTCGACAGGCGTGTCGGCTGGCGAGGTCTGAGTCTGCAGCCGCCATGCCTCCAGCGGGTAGTCGCGATCCTCTTCGTAAATGAAATCACCGTTGGTGATGCCGAAAAGCACCTTGTCCTGCCACGCAGCGTTAAGCGCATCAAAGGTCGGCAAATCGGGTCCCGGGCCGTCCTTGTAGCTTTGGCTCATGCACGACGTGAAGTGGAACTGGAAGTTGAATAACCCATCCGGATTCAAGTCTGCGCTGCGGTAATGCGCCGGATCAGGGAAGGTGCGGAATGACCCACCTTTGCCCGCGCTGGTCCGGTAATAGTATGTCGTATCCGGCGCCAGCCCGGTGAGGGTGACCACCGCAGTGTTGTCGTTGGCCAACTCGGTGCGGACCGATGCCGAACGTTGGTCGAGCTGAAGAGGACGCAGGCCGTAGTCGACATGAACTTCGCCCGGAACGTTGGTGCGCATCCAAACGCTCATCGTATCCACTCCTCCCCTACCCACCAGCGGTCCATGCGTCACCTTGAACGTGAGGTGCTGCGCCGAAAGGGTTACCACCGTGGCAATGAACAGGAAAATGAAGCGGGCGAGGATGGAGGTCATGGCGGGGCAGGATCAGGCAAATTTGATCCAGGTCATAAGCCCACCCAGCGACAGATAGAACAGGCCGCACAGACTCACGGCGATGCGCTGGGGCCAGATAGGTTTCAACTCATCCGGCAGCAGGGTCAGGTTTACATAGAGGGTGTGAAAACTGATGATACCGAGCGCGAAGTTGGACAACGTGCCGAACATCAGCAGCAGGTCCACCGGGCTGCCGAAGGACAATCCGACCATGGTCATGGCGGCCTTTACCATCAGGATGATGAAGTAGAGTTTTTTGACTTCACTCGTGTCCCACTTCCGCAGCAGTGGGATCGCCGTCCAAAGAGTATCCACCCAGCGGCGAATCAAGGAATCCACCCCGACCGTCGTGGAGGGAACCAGGATCAGGAACCCGCAAATCATCAGCATATACCAATAAAATATCCCCAACCACCCCCCGATGGCATCCCGCACCATTTCGGCGGTGATCCCGGCAATCAGCCAATCACTTGATTCAAACTCCATGCCGTGCAGGAATTCGATTGAGAGCATGCACGGCAGGGCGATGCCCAGCATGGCCGAAGGGAAATAGAGCCACTGCTGATCCGCCCGCACCCGCGCCAGCCATCCCTTCCACCGGCGCAATGAATCGGTGGTGATGGCGAAAACGATACCCACATGCGAGAGACGCAGGTCCTTTCCACCGATAAAGCTGGGAATAGCACCTACCTTGCCCCCCATGCCCCACCCTTCGTCGCGCGTGTAGTTGCTCACCGTCATTTGCCCCAACCCTCCCCAACCGGCGATAGCGCCGAAGGCGGTCAGCAGCGCGACGGTCTTAAGTTCAAGGTGCGGAATCGCTTCGCCGTTGAACCACAGCACAAAAATATTCGCGTGTTCGCCGCCACCCAACGGGATGTTCCCCACCTGCAGGAATCCCCAGAAAATCTCCACCCAGGTGGCCCAGGACGAATACAGCACCGCGATGGACCCGAGCACGCCGATGACGACGATCAACTTGATGGTCATCATGATTTTGAGCACTCGATAGATCTTGCCGCCGATGAGCAACGGCAGCAGCAGCACCGCCCAAATCACGTAGCTGAGCGTTTTGAACAATGCCGTATCGTCGGCCTGCGGCATCTCGCCCGTCGCGAGCGCAACCACGGGAGCCACCGCACTCGCGACCTTGAATTGGAACACGTTGCCGAAATCGAACAACAGGTAGAAGCTAATCCAAAACACCGGTCCCAGCGTCGTGCGCAACATGCCGCTCATGATCGGTTCACCGGTGTAGAGCGTGTAGCGGCAGGCCTCGATGTTGAAGAACACCTGACAGACGATGCTGATGGTCGCCACCCACAGCATGGCCCCGCCGTATTGCGCGGAAACCACCGGACCGATCAACCACTCGCCTCCGCCGATGGCCGCGACGCCCATGAGCAAACCCGGCCCCAGGAACCCCAGGATATTTTTGAGCCCGATTTTCGGCGGCTCCGGCAACTCACCCAGGCCCCATCGCGGCATGGCCTTTGAACCCGGATAGGGGGCCAAGGTCTCCGTGGACTCCCGTTGTTCTGAGGGTTGGTCGCTCATGGCAGCCGCCGGGGTTTCATCCAATAGGTGACGCAACCCGGCCTATCGGCCCCAGGTCATCAAGGGTGCGAGATCCCGCAGAATTTTGTCCAAATAACGGGACGCGATTTCGTCCAGCGGCATGTCACCGTTGCGCTTCTTAGCACAGTCGATCACCCCGCGACGTTTCAGCACCTCCTTGTAGCACCCGGGCAATTGCGCTTCGAAGAAAAACAACGGCGCAAGCTCCTTGTAAATCTGCAGAGCCCGGGACTCGTCCTTCGCCTCCAATGCATCCCACAGGGCCACCACCACATCAGTCACATGGCAGCCCGGCATGTTGCCATCGGACCCGCGTTGATGTTCCTCAATGAAGAATCGACCGCCGGATCCGCCAAAGAATCCCTTCACGGAACCGTCATTGCCCTGAACCACTTCCGTGAGGCGCGCCGTGCTCGGAATCGTTTCCTCCTTGATGTAGGAAACCTGCTCGATCTCGCGACACATGCGGAGCAGGAACTCCGATGACATCGGCGTGCCGATGGGCCCCACCCAATTCTGGATAAAAACCGGCAATTGGGCCGCCGCCGCGATGCCGCGATAATAATCAAAGACCACCTCGTCGGGGTGGTTTTTCATTCGCAACGCCGGTGGCAGGGCGATGACCGCGTCCGCCCCAATCGCCCGGGCATGCTCGGCAAATTTTTCCGCACCTTCCCGCGTGTTGGAGGTCACGCTGACCACCACCGGTATCCGACCGGCGTTTTGCTCCACCAGGATTTCGGTCAGCTCGAAACGCTCTTGATCAGTAAGGTGAATCCACTCGCTGGCATTGACCGGATACACCAACCCATGCGCGCCACATTCGACACAAAAATCCACGATACGCCGAAACCCGGCTCCGTCGATCTGGCCGTCCGGCTGAAACGGAGTGGAGGGAATCGTGTAAATGCCCCGAAGGGCCGCGGAAGGGCTCATAGAGAGAAAGCGAAATGGAGCGCGACCGCGTTCCGAAGGTGGGTGATGGGGTGAGATTGACGGGCGGAAAAAGTGAGCCATTCCCGCTCAGTGCGACCAAGCTATCCAACGACGCAGGGGGACCAAACGCCGCCGTTCACAAATCGATGTGAAAATCCAAAAGGACCTTCAGTGCTCCGTCCTTTCGGTCCACAAACGTTTCGAAAGCCGTCTGGGCCTGCAGCCACGGAAACCGATGGGTGATGATGGGAGAAACGTTGATCTCCCGATTCGCGATTGAGCGGGCCGCAGCCTGAAACCACGCGTTATCATTCGCCCCGATGGAGTGATGCACCGTCAGGTTTTTCCGCAGGATCACGCCCAGCGGATAGGCATCCACCCGCGGGGAATCCACCGCGCCAAAGATCAATATCCGCCCCTCAAATCGCGCCAAATCCGCACACAAATCGACCGCCAGTTCGTCGTGCCCTACCACTTCGATGGCGAGGTCCACGCCATCTACAAAGCCGCCGTGATCCAAAGTTGAAGAAGATACCGCCAACGTATCCGTGGCACCCATACGCTTGGCCATGGCCAAGCGCTCGGTCTGCCGATCGACTGCCACGACGCGCTTCGCTCCCCGCCGGGCCAGTTCAGCATTAATCAACTGGCCCATCGGCCCCTGCCCCACCACCGCAATGGTCCGGCCCGCCACCTCGGGCAAATTACGCAGGGCATACCGCACTGTGCCCAAGGGTTGGCACAACAACATCTCTTCCAACGACACATCTGTCGCGGGCAAGGTCATGACCTGCGACTCCGGTAGGACCAGAATTTCCGCCAGACCGTCCATCAAGGGCGGACGGGCCAGGGCCCAATCCCCGGGGCGCAACCTTGAGTCGTTGGCGCGAGACTCCACCACCTGTCCCACACACTCATGCAACGACATGCCCACCGGCAACGGATACAGGTCATCGCGATCGTAATCCAGCCGTTGGCGCAGCACCGTGCGGTCCTCCCGCTTGAGCTGGTTGAAGTCGTATTTGAAAAACGGGCTGTCCGATCCACACAGGCAACCCCATCGCAAGCGAACTTTGACCTCCCCGGGACCGCAGGTGGGTTCCGCCACTTCGGTCCAGGAAATCCGGCGCGGGGCGGTGATCAGGCCGATTCGCATCGCGCGAGTGGCAGCGAATTTGACCAAAAACTCAACGCCAGGCCGTAGTTTCACAACGGCTTGTGAAGAATTCTCCTCTCGGCGGAGTCGATTGGCATCAACCTTGGGCGACGGCCACCACCTGCTGTTCCGGGAAGCGAAGAAACGTCGCGCCTCTTTCCCATCGCAGCCACCGTCAAACGACCATGCCCCAAAAAACCTCCGCCGATCTGCGCAGCGCCGAATGGTTCACGGCCCCCGGCCTGCGCGGCTTCATCCACCGGGAACGCATCGCCCAAGCCGGGTATTCACGAAAGGACTACGAAGGTCGACCCGCCATCGGAGTGTTTTCCACTTGGTCGGAACTCAACCCCTGCCACATCCACTTCCGCGAACGAGCGGAGGATGTAAAACGGGGCATCTGGGCGGCGGGTGGATTTCCTCTGGAGGTTCCCTGCATGTCGCTGGGTGAGCCGTTCATGAAGCCGACCACCATGCTCTACCGCGACCTGCTCGCCATGGAGGTGGAGGAAAACCTGCGCGCTCATCCGCTCGATGGCGTCGTGCTCATGGGTGGATGCGACAAAACCACGCCCGGCATGTTGATGGGGGCCATCAGCATGGACCTGCCGACGATTTTTGTGCCTTCCGGTCCGATGCTCTCCGGACGTTGGCGGGGTCATCCCTTGGGCAGTGGCACCGATGCCAAGCGCTGGCATGACGAGTTGCAGGCCGGGAAGATCACCCCCGCCCAATACGCGGAGATGGAAACGGCCGGAGCTCGCTCCGCCGGGCATTGCCAAACCATGGGCACCGCCTCGACCATGACCTCGCTGGCCGAGGTGCTGGGGTTCACCCTGCCGGGCTCGGCGTCGATCCCCGCGCCGGATTCCCGGCATCGGCACATGGCCAGTGCCTGCGGGCGTCGGATCGTCGAAATGGTTTGGGAGGACCGGAAACCCTCCACGTTTCTAAACCCGGCCGCCTTCAACAACGCCCGCGTGGTGCTGCAAGCGCTCGGCGGTTCGACTAACGCTCCCATTCATCTCATCGCCATGGCCAAGCGAGCCGGCATTACGCTCGAACTGGCCGACTTCGACGCCCGCAAAACCAACGTGCCGGTGCTCGCCAACATCAAACCCTCGGGCGCTTACCTGATGGAGGACTTCTTCCACGCGGGAGGCTTGCTCGGCCTGATGCATCGAATCCGCGATGCCTTGGATCTGAGTCTCAACGGAGTGAATGGTCGCAATTGGCAAGAGAACCTGGAGGGCGCCGAGGTATTTGACGACGACGTGATCCGTCCGCTTGATAGGCCAGTTTACTCACGTGGTGGTCTGGCCGTTTTGCGGGGCAACCTCGCTCCTGATGGCTGCATTATCAAACCGGCGGCGGCGAGCGAACACCTGTTGAAACACCGCGGACCGGCCATCGTTTTTGAAAGCCGCGACGACGCCTTCGATCGCATCAATTCATCCGATCTCAATATCGATGCCAACAGTGTGCTGGTGCTGCGCAATTGCGGCCCGGTGGGTCAAGGCATGCCGGAATGGGGCATGTTACCTCTACCGGAGAACTTGATCCGAGCGGGGGTGCGCGATCTCGTCCGCATCTCCGACACCCGCATGAGCGGCACTCATTTCGGCACGGTGGTCCTCCACGCCGCTCCGGAAGCCGCCGTAGGCGGCCCCCTCGCTTTGGTGGAGGACGGCGACGAAATCGAACTCGACGTGGAATCCCGCACCCTGACCCTGCACGTTTCCGATGGCGAGTTGGCTCGCCGCCGGGCCGCTTGGCGACCGCGCCAACCCAAACCCAAGGGACTCTGGCGCACGCTCTATGCTGACCGCGTCAGCCAGGCCGACAACGGGGCGGACGTGCAGGCCTACCCCGAAAAGGGAATCCCGACAGACGAAACGGGGAGCTGCTGATCAACTTTGGACCGAGTAGTTTAGATTCCCTAAAAGCCGGGTTGGCCAGCAGGTGCCTCACAAGTTGGCCGTGCGACCGAAGAGGCGCTCTTCGCCGTAGGCACCCGTGTTGTAGTAGATCGCCAGCCGTTTGCCTTCGCCGTCGATCAGCACGTGATGGCGCCAAAGATTATGCCCCTCCCCTTCCGCCAACGCTTCGGGTTCCAGCCGATCGACATTAGTGATCGGGTTGGGCTCCACCCGCCATCCCCTGACGGGCCATGCCTCAGGAGTAAATGACCAACCGGTCTGTGCGGGGGAGGGTTCACGCATGTGTTCGGACTCCGAGGGTGAAACCGGAGGCGTGGGACTACCACCGAGAGTGGCCCACCAGCCTTTTCCAGTTGCGGGCAACAGATGCAAGCCACCGATCCATCCATAGGATCGATGCCCATGCTCGTTGATCGGCTGTATCACGGGACCCAGTTTGGTTGCCACCAATTCAGTTGGTTTCATAACGGCTGCACAGCTTGAGGATCCAAAAGGAGAGTGCGGATGGTTTCGCTGAGCCTGCGCCGGAAAAGCCATGTAAAAAATGAGAATTTCCTGCCGCTTTTCGAACCAGAAAGCAGTGGGGGTGTCAGCGTGCAATCCATCCGCATCAGCGGGCGCTCCCCGATCAATGATAGGTTTTTCCTGCACGGTCCAAGGACCGGTCAAAGCAGGAGCGCGTGCCACATGAATGACCTTCTTCTTCTCCTGAAACGTGGAGCTGAACAACCAATACTGATCATGTAATTTGACCGCCCGGTTGGGGTGATACGCATCACTCAAAACCCAGGGTTTGTGGGTTCCCCAGTCCGACTTGAGGGCCTCGGGGTTGAGAAGTTTGATCGGTCCGTGTTTGACCCAACTCCTGGGGATGGAAAGCCCCTCCTCTGCGGCGATGGCCTGACCGATGGTATTGATCTCATTCTCCCCTTCGCGACGTTGCGCGAAATAGAACATACGGTAGCGGCCGATGTCTTCATCCCATACAATGCATGGGTCACCAAGGACGTGGCAGTCAAACGCCTGAGGGCCTCCGCGTTCGAGCACCATACCCATGCGTTGCATGGATCGAGGGGGAGCAGGGATGGAGCGGCCATTGGGTCCCGGTGAGTTCATCAAAAATCTATGCAGTTTGCGTGCTTGACGGATAGATTGGCGGTTTGGATTCAATCCCAGTAGACGCCGGGACACATCCTCCAGTCGATTGGAAGCACTGCGGTGAGCCTACTTGTGCTTGGAATCACGACCCGTTGAGGAAAATAGGCGGTAAGGATGCCCGCCCAAACATGAAGCGGGCATCCCTTGGCGCTTTGACAGCATGTTTGGTTCCTAACCCAACCCAAATTAGAAGCTGAAAGTATTCGTAATGAAGAACTGTTGTTCAGGCGGAACTCTGATCAGCGCCAGCGTTCCGTCGGGGTTAGTATGAATCGGAATGTCGTCGCTGCCATTCTTGCGATAGATGTTCCGAGCGTTCACCTGGATCGACCAATTGATCCGGTCGCTAAGTTTGCGTTCATACTTAACGAACAAATCGCCATTCAGATCATCCGGACCGGTCCAAGGATTTCCGATTTCCGGGATAATGTTGCCGAACTCATCGCGGGTCAGCGGGTAGCCAGTGGCAACTTCATCTTGGTAACGGATGCCGCCGCCCACACTAAAGCCCTTGAGGCGCCCCTCAATGAAGTCGTATCTTGTCATCAGGTTGACGCGCCACTCCCGCAATTCCTGCGAAGCCGTGCCATCCAACGCTCGTGTGGCCCGCATGCTGTTGAGGATGTTGTTGTAGATTTGCCCGGTGTCATCGTTGCTGCCCTGGAAGGGTGAACGACGCGATTTGGCAAACCCAGACGACTGCACATTGGCGTTGATTTGTTCAGCGATGCCGAAGGCGGTGGGCAAAGAGTTGGATCGCACCGTTTCCTGTTGGGCGATGTTGAGCAACACACTCCAGTTCCGCGTGAGTTGCCCGGCGAGGTCGATTTCCACCCCTTTGCTGACAAAATCGAAGGTGGAAAACAGGTCGCCATCGAGCGGATTGCTGTCCACAACTCGATTACCATTCTCAAGCGTGGTCACCCGGTAATTGTATACTGACTGAACCTCGGCGGGCAGCAGGCCGATGATCGCCTCGTAGTATTCGTCGTAACTGTTGACTCCGATGATGTCCGCATCAGTGCCTGTCGAGCGTTCCAGATTACTCGGATTGGTGTTAGGCAGGAGCAGCGCATCTTCAGCGCTGGGGAAGAGCGGGATTCCGCCATTCTCCGCCTCGGTGATGCGTTCCAGCCAGAACTCGACTTGGCCGACGACATTGCTGACTCCACCGGCTCGCGCATTGGCGTTCACCGTTTCGAACCAGTTGAGCCGCAATGACAGTCGCCCGTCGAAGGCTTCGGCGGTAAAACCATACTCTTCAGTGCTGCCGGAGGGGCTTCCGAGACGTTGATTCAACACGTTTACATCGCTTCCCGCAGGAACGAAACTCTCACCTTCATAGTAATGAGCCAACAAGTCGAGACCCCACGGAAGCTCGCCCAACCAAGCCTCGGGATACCTGGCCACAACGCTCCAAGTTGTCGTATCGTCGTCATCCACAAGAGGGACATCCTGCAATTTGAGCAGATCACGATTGAAGTCGCCATCGGTGATGTTGTCGCCCGCGTCATTCCGACGAAGTCCGAGGAAACTTGGATCATTGGGATCGGTGCGCGGACCATCCTCTTCCAGTCTTAAAAACTCACGCTGTTCGTCGTTGCGCAGCGCATACATGGCGATGATGTGATTGTCGAAAAGGCGGCTCTGCAGGCTGATCGCCGAGGATTCGAGCTCTCGTCGGTTTACATCAGCCCAGTGGAGGGCCTCGATGACGCGCCAGGTATCCGTCACGTCGGAGTCAATGGCACCGTTGTTGTCGAAATACCAAATTCCATAAGTGTCACCAATTTGGGGAAGCCGCACGTTGACGGTTTCGGTGATTCGGACTTGTCCTGGGTTGGCCAAGCCTCGCGCATCGGGGCCGAGATAAATCTGGGCCTTCACCTTGCGCCGAAAATTGTCGTTGTCGCCATTGGACACATCACGACTTCCAGGATACTTTCCGTTGTCGGACCACCAAGCTCCATTGGTCTCTTGGTAATAGGTGTCGTTGGTGCGTTTTTCGTAAAGGCCGGTCAGGGTGTGAGAACCCAGCAGTCGGCCCCACTTGGAGTCGGTCTTCTCGGCGAAATCCAAGGTGGCGAACGCGGTCACGCGCACAGTCTCCTGTTCGTTTCGTTCGAACGACGTATTGTTATCGGAGAAGTTGTCCGTGTCGCCCCAACGAATCACCGGTCGACCGAGATTTTCGTTCGGGAATCGGTCTGCCACGCCGTCAAAATCGGAGTCACCATTGGCCTGATGCGTGGTGATATCGATACTGATCTGCTTGCTGTCTCCGGAGGAAAACGGGGTGAACGCCTCCTGTTTGCGATTCTGCCGATCGAAGGCAAACTCGATACCCGCCTGCCCATTGAAAAGCTCCTGTTGCAGCACCAACTGGGTAACATCGAAGTCGGTCTCAACCCGATTCGTGGTGCCCTGCAGAAGTCGATTGTGATAATCGAAGACATTGCGGTCCTGAATGGAAGCCGACGAAAAGCTACCGCCCAGTTGGTTGTAGGGATCCCGCGTCCAGTAGAGATCCTGCACAGGGAAGCCATTGCGACGCCAACGCGCCATGATGCCTTGAATGCCGGCCAGACCGGGATCGTTGAACCCAGGCTGCGTGTCGGCTTGGCCGTCGTCGAAGTTGATGGCCGGAAAGATAAAATAGGGTTGGCGGGAGATGGTCTTGTTTCGCGGACGTCCACCCACAAAACGGTCATCGTGGAGACTCATGGGCACAAACTGTCCTTCCTGAGCAGCAAACTCATCCAAGGTCATGCCGGGAGGAACCGTAGCCAAGCCCGCTGCAACGGCATCCCTGACTTCTTGTTGAGTCACTCCTCCATTGTCCAGCCGACTGAAATCGATTCCGGGAACCCGTAACAGAGCATTCACGTCGGGATACCCCTCGAACCAAGAGGAGAATCCATCGCGGGGCGGCAACATGTCCGGAGGATTGCGCAGGATTTCCCCCCCCTCGACGCTGCCACGAAACGTGGTGGCCCCGAGGAAGTTCGAGTTTTCGTTAGGAAACAACACCGCGTTTACGGCGAAGTAAGCACGCGCATCGTCCTCAAATGCTGGTTCCTGCTTGAACTTCAGTTGCTCGTTCATCACGGCACCGAAAATCGCGAAACGTTTGTCGACCACTACCTTGTTGAAGTTCAAGGTTTCGCGGTGGCCGCCCCGGCTGTCGATGCGAACACTGATTTCGCCAGAGTCACCCAGCATGGAAGCCGTGGTAGTGGAATTATTGATCACACCACCGGGAGAACCCAAACCAAACAGAATGGAGTTGGGCCCCCGATTTACGGTGACGCGAGAGGTATTATAGGTGTCGAAGGGAATCGAAGTCTGGAAATAATCCCGCGTAAGCACCGCACTCACCAATCCTCGGACCCGCTGGGAGTTTTGCGGATTCAGACGCGAATTGTTTGTGGTGTTGTTGTTGACGTTGGCGTCGGAGAAATTTCCCAAGACGCCGGCGACTTCGACATTGCCGATATTTTGGAGAAGCGAATCCCCGTCGGTCGCCCCAACGTCGTTCATATACTCCTTGGTCGCCACGGCAATTGACGCACCGAGTTCACGAATTTCGGAGCGAACCCGGGAGCCAGCCAGAGTCGTGGTCGCTCGGTAACCGACGTTGTCATCGGTTTCGACCATGAACGGGCTGAGTTCGATTACTTGCGTATCCTCTACGTCTTGGGCGACGAGAGGCAATGCGACTGCGAGTAAGGCAAGCAGCCGCATGGGGTTGGGTATGTCTTTGGTTTTGGGGCTCATGGTATTGGTCATGTGAGTCGAACCGAGAGGGTCATCGGAATCGGTTTGTCCAAATCCCCTCGAGTTTTTCAGAGCGGATTTCCACCAGTGATCAGATTACTGACACCCCGTTGGTATAGAATAAATCTCAACAAGGGACATGCACCTGCCACACAGGCGGGTTAACTATTTTACTAAATTGGGTTCTGGGGTATTCTCGACTACGGGCACGGGACTGGGGAAATATGGGGTAAGAAAGATATAGGATGGATTCCGGAACGCTAACGTCCCCACCACGCTGCATTTTTGCTGCTCTCCTCCAATTTCGGCAGTTCACAAATCGATGTGAAAACGGCCGGATTCAACGTTAAAGACTTGTTTATCAGGTCGAAAAACCGCAGCGGGGAATTTTCCCGCGAGGAGAATTTGAACACAGCCCCCGACAACACTTTGAACGACCAACCTTGACTCCGATATCAAGTGCGCTGCACATTGCGCCATCGGTTTTGGCTCGGAAACTCCAACGCCGACTCAGCCAGATATCCCGCCCCATGGACGTCGAACCCACTCTGAAGACGATCGCGAAACTGACCGGATTATCCCAAAGCACGGTCAGCCGCGCACTCCGGAATGACCCCATGCAGAGCCGCCAAACCTGCGCCCGAGTGCAAAAGGTGGCCAAGGATATCGGCTACAGCCCCAGTCCTCTGGTGTCCGCCCTCATGACTCAAATCAAACGCGGACGAAAATCCCAATATTCTGCAACCATTGGACTTATAGATCTTTTCGCAGAACGGGATGGCTGGCGCAAGTGGAGATCAATCCCGCCCCTGGTCGATGGATTTCGCCGACGCGCCTCCGAACTCAAATACAACACGGAGACATTCTGGCTGGGTCAGCCCGGCATGTCTCCCAAGCGTTTGGTCAACATTCTCCGCAGCCGGGGGATCATTGGTATCGTCATCATTCCGCCCTTCGAAATGAACAGCCGCCTGGACATGGACATCAGCGGATTCGCGTGCGCAACCATGGGGTATCCATTGAAAAGTCCCAACATCCACCGAGCTGCCCGGGATTTTATAAAGGACATCTCTATCGCCATCGATCAGGCTACCCAACTCGGATATAAACGCCTGGGACTGGCCGTCCCCTCGCGTATTGAACACCTCAACGAGTGCCATTGGTCCGCGGGCTTGCTCAGTTATCAACAAAGAATCCCCCAAAACGAGCGGATCCCTATTCTACTAAGTTCGTCTTTCGAGAACGAGATTGATTTAAAGAAAGCATATACAGAGTTCAAATCCTGGTATAAAAAACACCAGCCTGACGTTATATTAAGTTTTCGGCACTACGTTCCCGATTTCTTAAAAGATATGGGAGTAGATATACCAAAAAAGGTCGGATATATTGATATATGCCAGCGGGACGATCAAAGCCTGTTCGCCGGCGTTTGTCTGCAATCGGAAAAAATCGGTGGCGCGGCTGCCGACTTGGTCGTCAATCAAATCAACCTCAATGAGCGGGGTGAGCCCGACTTAGCCAAACTGACCTTGGTGCATGGCTCCTGGCGAATGGCCGAAACACTGCGGCCTCAAACTTAACTCCGCGGGGGGGGTTGTCCTCCGCATCTATCAGGAGCAAGGCGTGTTGGTGATTGGCTGACACAACGGTTTGTGAAAGTGTCGGCTGTGCCCTACCCCGGCATGCACCCATCATTCTGCCCCGATCCCATTTTGATCGGGTTCCCTCGCCTCCTCCGCGAGTTCTTTTCCCTATCTGCGCCCAGCCCCACTGCCCTGATCCGATATGGATGTCCTCAATGCCTTTGATCTCCACTTTTGGGATTACCTGGCGTTCGGATTTTACTTCGTCGCGTTGTGTTTCATCGGCCTTTGGGTGGGCCGCAAAGAAAAGTCCGACTCGGGCGACTACTTTTTGGCCGGGCGCGACTTGCCTTGGTATGCTGTGGGCGGGTCCTTCATTGCCTCCAACATCAGCGCCGAGCATTTCATCGGCATGGTGGGAGCTGCCTATATTTACGGCATCTGCATCGCCAAAACCGAATGGGGCAACATATGGGCGTTTTCCTTTCTGATCTGGATCTTTATTCCGTTCCTGCTCGCCTCGAAGGTCTTCACCATTCCCGAGTTTCTGGAGCGTCGCTTCAATTTCGCCATTCGCCAGGTCTTCGCCGCCATCACGATCATCTCCAACGTAGTGGCGTTTCTCGCTGCGGTGCTCTACGGCGGCGGCATCGCCCTGCAAACTCTCACCGGCTGGTCGCTGGGCACCTGCATTCTTGCCCTCGGCCTCGTGGCCGGGATCTGGGCAATTTACGGCGGCTTGCGATCGGTGGTTTGGACCGATCTGTTCACCCTCTTTGTCATGCTGCTGGGTGGGTTCCTCGTGAGTGTGCTGGGTCTGTATGCACTTTCCGGTGACAGCGGATCAATCTGGCGGGGTATCCAGGTGATGGTCGAACGCAACCAGGGCGGCGGTGGAGCCGAGTGGGCGGAGGCGTTGCGTAATGTCGCGCAAAACATCCTCGGCACCGACGACTACAACCGCATGTCCATCATCCAACCGGTGAATCACCCCTTCGCCCCGTGGACCACCATGTTGGTCGGGTTTCTCACCATGGGCATTTGGTATAACGTATTGAACCAGTTCATGATCCAACGGGTGTTGGCCGCCCGCAACAGCTGGCACGCGCGCATGGGCATCGTGATGTCGGGTTACCTGAAGATTTTGTTGCCCACCTTGGTCGTGATGCCGGGATTGATCTACTTCGCGATGCGCCCGGACATCATCAACGACAACCCGTGGGGAGTTGCGACCGAGCTCTCCAACCAGACCTATGTCGAAATGGTGCGCACCCTGATTCCGATCGGGCTGCGCGGATTGATTCTGGCGGCCTTGTTCGGGGCCATCCAATCGACGGTCAACTCCGTGCTCAATTCCACGTCCACCGTCTTCACCCTCGATATCTACAAACGATGGATCAAACCGGAGGCCACGGAGAAAACCCTCGTCCGGGTCGGCATGATTTCCACGACCGTGATCCTCGTGCTGTCGATGGTCATGGCCGTTTTCATCAAACACTTCGAGGGCAGTCTCTTCATCTACATCCAGCTGCTCTACGCCTTTTTCGCCGCGCCGTTCTCGGCCATCTTCGTGCTGGGCATCCTTTCCCGGCGCGTGAACGGCTACGGCGCGCTCTGGGCCATCGGCGTGGGATTTACGGTGAGTGTGCTGCTGAAAATTCTCTATAACGCGCAGGCTCCCGGAACCCTGCCCGGCATCGTCGAGTTGTTCCGGCCCTTCGTCATGCAGGCCAGTATCGTCTGGGCCGCCGCCGCCCTCACCTGTGCAACTGCCTCCCGACTGCGCCCCCCTCCCACGGCGGAAAAGGTTTCCGATCAACTCACCCTCAATTTCCACAAGCTCAACATCTTTGATAATCTTGGAGACTCGTGGCGCAGCAACATCGTCTTCTGGTGGGCGCTGTTTTTCCTAATCGTGGTGGGTCTGATGGTTTCGTTCAGCGACTTGGTTTTCTGACTTTTCAATCAGATCGGCATTCCTTTCTCCACTACCTCTCCCGATCTTTAAACCTGCAACGGTTTGTGAATCGGGATTCTCGAAATGCTCACCACCACGTCCGAACCTGCAGGCGTCAATTCGGTTAAGAGGAAGGCGTTCGGGAAGTCCGGCTCATGATCCCGGACCACACAACGCCCCCCGCCCCCGCTACCCACTCATCTGCCCTTCAAACTCCATCCCCTGTGAATACAACACTACCCCATGCCTTCTTTTCACCAGGTGCCACCCGGCGCTTGCTCACCCTCACTTTCCTTACCCTTCTGGCTGCATCCACCGATGCCTCCGTCATTCGTAAATGGGACGGCGAATCGGGCAGCCCAATCAGCTACGATACCCGCGACGACGGAGTGCAGGCCGCCGCTGTAACCTCGCCAGCCTACGAAGGCAGCAAGGGCATCAAGGCCCAGGTCAACACCAACAACAACGCCACTACCGACCGTTCAGAGTTTCGCATGCACGAATGCAACGGCGATATGTTCGGGGTAGCGCGCTACATGGGTTTCGCCATTCGATTCGACGGCAACATCGACCAACCGCTTAGTTCCAGTGGCAACTGGCTCACCCTGCACCAGTGGCGCCAGTGCACGTCCATGGCGATCCCGCCCATCAACTTCGAACTCCAGAAAGGGGTGAGTCCGGGCAGCGGAAAGGTCGCCATCCAATTGAGCGTCCGCACCGACAGCGACCCGGTCAACTCCGGCCCGCCCACCCACCAATACAAGACCACCCTCAATACGAACCAGTGGTATGAGATCGTCATCGGGGCGGATGTTCGGCCAGCGGGTGGTGGATTTGCCCGCCTCTGGATCGATGGCACCCAGGTTGCCAATTATACCGGCAGCATCGGCCAGTCCGAGCTGGCCCAGGAGATGGAGATCAAATGCGGCATTTACCGCGGACCCAATGTGCCCAGTGGAAACGGCACCGATACGGTCTACTTTGATGAAGTTCGCTACGGCACGTCGTTCAACGACGTCGATCCCGCTCAGGCCGGCGGCTCGGGTGGTCCACCTCAGGTCGGCATCTGGTATTTCCTCGAAAACCGCAACTACAGCAACGAACGACTCAAGGCCACCAACGCCACCGGTGGTCTCGACCTGACCAACGACTTTGGCAACAAAGTGCAGTGGCGGCTCGTTAACAGCGGTATCACCGACTATTACTATCTTGAGAATCGGAACTACAGCAACGAGCGACTCAAGGCGACCAACGCCACCGGTGGATTCGACCTGACCAACGATACGGGCAACAAGGTAAGGTGGCGGTTCACAACCAGCGGCATCACCGACTACTACTATCTTGAGAACCGCGAATACAGCAACGAACGGTTAAAAGCCACGAGCTCCAGCGGCAACTACGACCTTACCAATGATACTGGCAACAAGGTAAGGTGGCGTTTTGTCCGCGCCAATTAGCCTCCCTGGCATCGTATCATCCGCGAGGATTCTTTTCCCACCCCTAGCTGACATGAGGATGAATCTGCGACTGTGGATTCCCGTGTTGATTGCCACCAACATCGTCCAAGCGGCGGTCTTGGTGGCCTTCTCTATTGCAAAACCACCGATCACCCTCCCCCCGGAGAATGCGCCCGGCAGCCGCGATCCAACCGTTTTGAACACCAATCGCGTGTCTGTCGTTCCCGCTGCGGCGGACCCAGCCGGTCCTGAAATCCCAGCTTCCGGCAATCCTTCCTACACGGGATTGTTTGAGCTGCAGAGAATCCACGCAGCAGCCGAGCGCGACCCACTCGGTGTCATCCAAGCAACCCTCGCCGACCTGCCAGCGGTGCCGGACGGCCTAATGGGGATTAGACGCTCACTTTTTGAACGCGCGGTCTCATTTCTTTCCCCCGAAACAATTCCCAAAGCCCTGTCACTACTTGAGGCGAGAGGAATGGATGAAGCCAAGATTCCCGCTCATTTTTTGCAGGCATTTATGCGAAGCTGGGGACGAAACGACGCCACCACCGCATGGCAATATGTGCAAACGCAGCTGCATGGTAAGGAAGCAACCGACTCCGTCTTGGCCATCCTTGAAGTGGTTTCCCTTCCGCCCACCATCAGCCAAGCCGCTGACCTTGCTGTCGGCCTGCCGGCTCATCGCCGGGGCGAGCTATGGCAAATGCTGGTCGCACGTCAATTGGCCAACCAAGCTCCGGTTGATGTAGCCAAGTCAGTGATTGGGTTGACGGACGGGGAAGAACGCCATCGAGCACTCGAACACCTGATCCATCAATGGTCCGAATTTGATCTGCCCGGCACCGCAGATTGGGTTGCTACTGTCCCCGCTCCCCATGACTTGACCCCGGCCGCAAGGATCATTGCAGAGCGCTGGTCGTCCACGGATCCGGCGGCGGCTTTCGCTTGGCTATCGTCACTTCCGAATTTCGAAAGCCGCTCTCAAATCCAAGCCGACGTGATGCGGGACTGGAGCCGGGTCGCCCCGACTGAAGCCGGTGAGTTTCTGCTGTCGATCGATCGCATTCCCGATGAGGTGCTCGGAGCCTACTCTGAGACGATTGCAGCCTCCACGCCCCGGATAGCCATCGAGCTGGCCCAGCTTATCGAAAACTCCAACCTGAGGAATCAAATCCTCGCTCAAATAGAATCCGAGGAGCACTGAGTCGTTTTTTTTTCAAACCCCATCCATGCCCGTGAGCCAACCGCCCAACATCCTGCTCATCACCAGTGATCAGCAGCATTGGAACACGCTGGGACTCAACAATCCCGAGATTCACACCCCCCATCTCGACCGACTGGCCAAACGGGGATGCCTCTTCGAGCGCGCTTATTGCCCCAACCCCACCTGCACGCCGACACGGGCGTCGATGATCACCGGGTGCTACCCGAGCCAGCACGGCGCCTACTCGCTCGGCACCAAGTTGATGGAAGACCGACCTACCGTGGGTGCCGCCCTGTCGGCCGCAGGCTACCGGACCAGCCTGGTGGGCAAAGCTCATTTCCAACCGCTACGCAGCAGCTCAATCCATCCTTCGCTCGAATCTTATCCAGTGCTGCGGGACCTCGATTTCTGGAGGGATTTTGATCAACCTTTCTACGGATTCGATCACGTCGAGTTGGCGCGAAACCATACCGATGAGACCCATGTGGGCCAGCATTACGCGTTGTGGATGGAAGAACGCGGGTTCACGGAATGGCGCGAGCACTTCCAAAACACCTGGCAGGAATTCAAATTCGGCGAGACCGCGAATTCACCCCAGCACGGAACTTGGACGCTTCCGGAAGAATATCACTACAACACGTGGATCGCCGAACGCACCAATAAGCTGCTGCAAGAGGCGACAGAGGCCAACGAACCGTTTTTCCATTGGGCCAGTTTTTTCGATCCCCATCCGCCCTATCTGATCCCGGAGCCTTGGGACAGGATGTATGATCCCGCCCGGCTGACCGTGCCGCAGCTGCAACCCGGGGAACACAACGACAACCCGGAACACTTTCGCAAAACGCAGCAGGTGCGTCCCGATTTTTCCGATTGGGAGGAGCCTGGCGGAAACGAAATGCACGGCTGTTGCTCACATCTGCAGGACCGCGAATCCCTCGCCCGCGATATCGCGATCTACTACGGCATGATCAGCTGCATGGACAAATACATCGGCCGGATTCTCGACAAGGTGGACCGTCTCGGCATCGCCGACCATACACTCATCGTCTTCACCTCCGACCACGGTCACTTTTTCGGTCACCACGGCCTGAATGCCAAAGGCCCCTTTCATTACGAGGATCTGATCAAGGTTCCCCTCATTGCCGCGTGGTCGGGTCACATCACTCCGGATTCCCATTCGACGGACATTCAATCACTCGTGGATCTGGCCCCCACTTTCCTCGGTGCGGCAAATGTGCCTGCTCCGTCATCGATGACTGGACTCGATCAAACGGCGAGCTGGCTCGGTCGCACCCCGCCCCCGAGGGATCACGCCCTGATTGAAAACCGCCATCAACCCACCACCCTCTACGCCAAAACCTACGTGAATTCCCGTTACAAACTGACCACGTATCGGGGGCGTGAATACGGTGAGCTTTTCGATCTCGAGGTGGACCCTGCGGAAACCCACAACCTCTGGAATGAGCCGGCCTATGCCTCGCTGAAGTCCGATCTGCTCATGCGCTTCCTGCACGCGGAGTTCACCAAAGAAGTAACTCCCATGAACCGAGTAAGTCCGGCCTAACAGGTCGACCCGATCGCTTCCGCCCATGTCTTCGATTTCTTCTCTCCGCGGCCAACCGGTTGTCACCCTCGGTGAAGTGCTGCTTCGTCTGAGTTCCCGCGCCGGCATCCCATTGCGTCGCCTAAGAGGACTCGACACGTTTCCCGCGGGAGCAGAGTCCAACGTTGCCTGCAACTTGGCCCAACTGGGGCACAACGTCACCTTTGTTTCCCGATTGCCCGACACGCCCTTGGCGCGCGGCCTCGTGGATGAGCTTCGCCGTTTTGGCGTGGGGGTAGATCATATCGAATGGGACCAACAGGGCCGGCTTGGCACCTTCTTCGTGCAGTTTGCGGTGCCTCCTCAAATTGTCGAAGTCCATTACGATCGGTCTGGATCCTGCGCCACCTTGCTCCACCCAGACGAATTGGATGCCGCTTTGTTTCAATCCCGGTGCTTGTTTCACGTCAGCGGCATTACCAGTGCCTTGTCTGCTTCCGCCCATGCCACGGTGCTGCGCGCCGTCGAACTCGCCCGCGCTGGCGGGGGACGGGTGAGTTTTGATGTCAACTACCGCGCCAAACTCTGGAGTCCCGACGCCGCGGCCCGACGACTGACACCGATGCTGAGGTCGTGCGAGGTGCTCTTTTGCTCCCAACGCGACGCTCAGGCGCTTTGGAAAATGGACGGCACCGGCGAAAAGCTCATTCAACAACTCCGCGACGTCACCTGTGCATCCTACATCGTCAGTTCCGATGGAGCTCAAGGCGTGTGGGCTGCCCTGGACCATGAGGTGGTTTTTCAGTCAAGTGTGCCGGTCAACCCGATCGATCGCTTGGGCGCGGGCGATGCCTTGGCCGCCGGTTTCCTGCATCGGCTCTTGCAGGACAACATGTCGCGAGCTTTGCCGACTGCCGTCACCCTGGCTGCTATCGCCCTGACCACCGAGGGAGATTGTCCCCATTGCAGCAGGGAAGATTTGGACCGGTTGATCGACGCTGAATCGGATACCAACCCACTTCGATGATGACGACGGAGGACAACCTGAACCACCTCTTGGAGAACAACTGCATCCTACCGGCGGTCGTTATTCAGAATCCAAAACACGCCGTGCCAATGGCCAAGGCCCTGGTGCGGGGCGGGCTGAGTATCATGGAAGTGGCGGTCCGCCAGCCGCACGCGTTTGAGTGCATCCGCCGAATTCGTGACGAAGTTCCTGAACTGACCGTGGGCGCGGGGACGCTGCTGACCCCTCGACAAATCGATCAGGCCATGGACGCCGGGGCATCGTTTGGCCTCTCCCCGGGATTCAACCCCACTACCGTGCGGGAATCGGAGGCACGCGGTTTCCCCTTCATCCCTGGCGCGGCGACTGCAGGTGAAATTGAAAAGGCGCTGGAGCACGGGTGCACCACCGTTAAAATCTTTCCCATCGAACCATTGGGTGGGCTCGCTTATCTGAACTCGATCGAAGGACCTTTT
Organism: Opitutaceae bacterium; assembly: GCA_028280945.1. GTDB lineage: Bacteria > Verrucomicrobiota > Verrucomicrobiia > Opitutales > Opitutaceae > Actomonas. The sequence continues at coordinate 41,060 of JANQKV010000035.1, read as the reverse complement.
CGCCACACCGGACTCCAGCTCTTGCCGATGGGAGGAGTAAATCCCAACAATCTCTCCACTTACCTTCAGCACCCCATGGTGATCGCCGTGGGCGGTTCTTGGTTGACCGAATCAGATGCCGCCAAATCGGGTCGCTGGGATGTCATTACAACCCGGACGCAGCAGGCCCTAGAATCCGCTTCAGCGCCCAACCTCGACAAGCGGGTTTGATGCGCGTGACAATTTCCCTCATCCGGACTTTGCGCATGATGTTTCTTCGCCTGTTAGTCGTTTCGCTCTTTGTCACCATTGGAGCCGCGGGGAGCCCTCCGAACGTGGTATTCATTTCCGTGGACGACTTGAACGATTTCCCGGCGTTCATGGACCGGTATCACGGCGCGCGGACCCCCCACATGGATCGCCTGGCGGAGCGCGGCACGGTGTTCACCCGAGCGCACGCGCAGTATCCGCTGTGCGGACCGTCGCGGGCTAGCGTGTTGTCCGGGCTGCATCCGGTCGTGCTCGGATTCGACGGGCATATGGAAGACCTGGAACTCCAATCGCGAGCCGAAGAACTCGGAACCGAACTCCTCCACTCCTACTTCGCCCGCCACGGTTATGAGACTTTGGCCGTGGGAAAAATCGCTCATCGCCATGTGCCCCAAGGCAGTGTCAATCACTCCGGTGGACGGGGCGACTTCCTCGGTGGAACCGGGCGGTTGCGCCGCAATTGGCACCAAGAGAAAACCTCCACCGATTGGGCGGCCGCCCCCGAGCATGACGACGAATTGCCCGACCATCACACCGCCGCTTGGACCGTCGAGCGACTGCGCGAGCCACGGGAGCGGCCTTTCTTCATGATGGTGGGATTTCTCCGCCCTCACGTGCCGTGGTATGTTCCCCAGAAGTGGTTTGATTTGTATGACCACAGCACCATCGCGCTGCCTCCTTTCGATCCGGATGATCTGGAGGACGTGCCCGCGTTCGGTCAGCAGATCTCCATCCAGCCACAGATGCCGCGCACGGAGTGGGCCATTGCTGAGGACCAATGGCGCAGCATCATTCACGCCTACCTCGCCAGCACGAGTTTTGTAGACCATCAGATCGGCCGGGTGCTGCGCGCGCTGGAGGAAAGCCCTCACCACGACAACACCATCGTCGTGCTCTGGTCGGACCATGGCTATCATCTCGGCGAAAAGAACACGTTTCAAAAGCACTCGCTGTGGGAGCGATCATCTCATGTTCCCCTGATAGTTTCCGTGCCGGGCGGCACTCCGGGCCAGCGCTGTGATCGCGTGGTCTCGTTGATCGACCTGTATCCGACGCTGGTCGAACTCGCCGGCCTGCCGCCCAACCGCAGCAACCAAGGTCGCAGTCTCGTGCCCCTGCTGAATCAACCGGACCAGCCGTGGCCGCACGTCGCCATCACGGGTTGGCTCGATCAGAGTTTCGCGGTGCAGAACGAGAGGTTCCGCTACATCCGGTATGGCGATGGTTCGGAGGAGCTCTACGATCACGCGACAGATCTTGCTGAGCTGATCAACCGCGCGGACGACCCGGACGTGAAACCGCTTAAAGTCGAACTGGCGCAAATGCTGCGCGAGGCATTGGCATACTGACCCGCCAGATTTACCCGATAGTTGGAGTGAGGGGTGGCTTTGCTCGATGGTCCGGGAACGCCCACGGTAGTGCCCCATGCCCCTTCTACCCCGTTTCTTCGCCGCGTGGTTGGCTCTGGCCGTAGGCGGCCTCGCCCAAACTTCGTCCGGCCAGTCGTCCCCTCCTTTGGCCGTTGGCACTCCCGCCGAGGTGGGTCTTTCACCGGATCGTCTGGCGCGCATCGACGCGATGGTGCAGGACGCCATCGCCGCGGAGCACATTCCCGGTACTGTCGTTCTCCTCGCCCGGCACGGTCGGATTGTTCATTATCGGGCGTTCGGATCGGCTGATCCACAAGGCACCCCGCTCGCCCCCGATGCGATCTTCCGCATTGCCTCCCAAACCAAGGCGATCACGGCCACCGCCGTCATGATGTTGTGGGAGGAAGGACACTTTCGGTTGGATATGCCACTGTCCCGTTTCCTGCCCGAGTTTGCGGATCCCGTTGTGCTCGAGGCCTACGATGAGACTTCGGGAAACTATTTCACCCGCCCGGCCAAAAGCCCGATCACCATCCGCCAACTCATCACCCACCGAGCCGGCATCGGCTATGGTATCATCGACAAGGATCCCCGCCTTAAACAAATCTACATCGATGCGGGCATCACCGACTTGTTCACTACCGAACCGGTAACCTTGGCCGACAACGTCAAAAAACTCGCCGCGCTGCCGCTGCTTTTCGATCCCGGAGAAAACTACCACTACTCGGAGGGACTCGATGTCGCGGGGCGTCTGGTTGAAGTCGTCTCCGGCCTGCCGTTCGACGAATTTCTGCGCACCCGGATCTTTGAACCCCTGGGCATGCATGACACCCAATTTTATTTGCGACCCGGGCAGGCGAATCGACTCGTGACCGTGCAACAACCTGCGGCCGACGGCGGATGGGACAAGTATCAGGGAACTGAATACTACGACGCCGACTACCCCGTCAAAGGTGCCCGCACCTGGTTCGGTGGTGGGGCCGGGCTCACCAGCACCGCACGCGACTACGCCGCTTTCCTGCAGATGTATCTCAACGGCGGCGAATACAATGGAACCCGCCTGCTGAGTCGCACGACCATCAACACCATCATGGCGCACCAAAGCGATCTCGGACCGTATGCCCACTATGGACTCGCTTTTCGGGTTTTGGGTGAGGCCGGAGTCGCCCAAGGCGGCAAAGGGGGACTGAACACTTTCAGCTGGGGAGGTTACTTCAATATCGCCTACTTCGCCGACCCCGGCGAACAACTGCTCGGCATCATTCTGAAACAAACCCGCAACCTGAAACAGGACGCCACCAGTTCCCAGTTCACGCAGATGGTTTTCGCGGCTGTGGACGATTGAACCACCCGAGCCACTCGAAGGTCAGCCGCCTTAACGGTTTCCTTTGCCTGCGCGCCGGCGACGTTTGAGCGCATCGAGGAACACGGCGATGAAAAGGATGCCTGCGCTCACGATCGGGTAGTTGTAGGGGTCCACATTCAGGACCACCAACGCACTTTGGATGGTCTGCAAAAACAACGCGCCGACCACGACGCCGGGTAGGATTTTTCCGCGTCCGCCGAACAGACTCACCCCGCCCAGGACCGCCGCCGCGATGGCGGTAAACTCCCGCTCGAAGCCCAGATTGGGGCTCACCGTGCCGAGTTGGGACAACGACACCACGCCGCCGATCGCCGCGCAGGTGGAGCACAACAAAAACACGCCGGTGATCCGCCGTTGCACGGGAACTCCGGCGAGTCGGGCTGCTTCGCTGTCGTAACCGACCGCATGCACCTGTCGCCCAAAGGTGGTTCGTCGCAAAACAAAATGGGCCGTGCCGGCCACGACGGCTGCAATTACTACCGGCATGGGGATACCCGCCAGCGAGGTTGCCCCCAACGCGAGAAATTCATTGGGCAGGTTCAACGCCCTGGTCTCCGTGACCAAGTGCCCCAGCCCCCGACCGATGTAGAGCGTGCCAAGCGTAACGATGAACGCCAGCACCCGTAGCCGTGTCACCAGAATGGCATTACACACCCCGAACAAGACCCCCACAGCTAGCATGATGACGACGGCCACCGCCACGCTTCCCGGTGAATAACCCGCCGAGATCAAAAAGCGTCCGCCCAGTGCCGCGCCCAGATACATCACACTGCCCACACTCAAATCAATGCCGGCAGCAATCAGCACAAACGCCATCCCGGTCGCCAGGATCACCGTCGTCGAGGACTGCACCAGAATGTTGCTGAATGAATGCAGCGACCAGAACGAAGGTTCCACCGCTCCCACCACCAACACCAGCAACAGCAGCAACCCCAGCGGAAGCTGATCCATCAATCGGCGGGAAACTTTGATCGAAAAACTCATGGTTCAGCCTTGGATCGCCGCCCGTAAGATCTCTTCACGATCAAACGGTCGCGTGGGATACTCCGCCACAACGCGCCCCGACCGCATCGCCACAATGCGATCACACAATCCGATCAACTCCTCGATCTCGGAGGATACGACCAGCACGCCACTACCCGCTGCGGCCTGTTCGCCAATCAGTTGATAGATCTTCTGTTTCGCGCCCACGTCGATTCCCCGCGTGGGTTCGTCGAGCAACAGCAGCTGTGGGTTGCGCACCAACCAACGCCCGATGATGACCTTCTGCTGGTTTCCGCCACTGAGGGTTCGGATCATCTGGTTCTCGCGCACACTCGAATCCAACTGCACCGCATCGCGCAGCCGCGTCACCGCCCGATCTTGTCGTTCCCGCGAAATCCATCCCAGGCGGTTGCGCGCGTAGGCGCCCAGGTTCGCGATGCCAAAATTCCGCGACACCGACGATATCGCGAAGAGACCATCCCGCTTCCGATCCTCGGTCAGTAGAGCGACCCCGCGCTCCATCATGCGGCGCGGAGTGCGATGGGCCACCAAACCCTCACCCACCCGCACGCGGCCGGTCGTGGTTTCATCGAGCCCAAATATACCACGCAACACTTCACTCCGGCCTGCTCCCACCAACCCAAACATCCCCACGATTTCGCCCGCCTGCACCGATAGATTCACGCCCTCAAATCTCCCCGGCGCCGTGAGGCCCTCGACCTCGAGCACTACCTCCGACCGGGCCGTCAGGTCGCGCGAGGGAAACAGGCTTTCAATCTTTCTGCCCACCATGGCCTGAACCAGCAGGTCAGCATCCCACTCGTCGCGTGCTCCCTGCCGCACCAGGTGGCCATCGCGCAGGACCGCGATCTCATCGCAGATCTTCAAAACATCATCCAGATCGTGGGAGATGTAGATCATAGCCTGCCCCTGGGCTTGAAGCTCGGCGATCAAATCGAACAACCGAGCCGCTTCGTGACGGGTCAACGACGTGGTCGGTTCATCGAACAATATCACCCGCGCCGAAACGCTCAACGCCTTGGCGATTTCGACCAATTGTTTCTCTCCCGAGCTCAGCTCCCCCACCACCGTGTCGGGATCATGGGCGAGGCCCACGCGTTGCAAGAACTCCCGGGTCCGCTCGCGCGTTTCGTGCCGATCAATCACCCCCCAGACACGCGGTCCTCGGTGAGGGAATCGGGTGAGAAAAAAATTCTCCGCGATGCTGAGGTTCTCGAAAAGATTCAGTTCCTGATGAATAAACGCCACCCCGGCTCGTTCCGCGTCGGCCGGCCCCGTCGGCGCGTAGTCCAATCCGCCCAACGCGATGGTTCCCGCATTGATTGGCAGATTGCCGCCGAGGATGTTGAGCAGAGTCGATTTGCCCGCCCCGTTCTCACCGACCAGGCCCAGTGTCTGGCCCAGCGGCAGAGTCAAATCGACGTCGTGCAATACCTGCACCTTCCCAAAAGACTTGCAGATTCCCTGCAGCGAGAGCGCGGGTGGTGGAGCCGTCACGCACTCCCCTCCGCTTTGGCCAGCAACCGGCTCCGAAACGCATCCAATGCCGCCGCCGCCAGAATCACCGCTCCTTTGCTCAGCATGACGACCGCAAAAGTCAGCCCCACCAGATCCAGACTGTTGGTCACCACGCACACCAGAATCGCCCCGAACGCCGCGCCCCGGATGGTGCCGCGACCCCCAAACAAACTCGTGCCGCCGATGATCGACGCGGCCACGATGTCCAACAGCATGCGTTGGCCCAAGACCGGCGAGGCCGATTCCAGGCGAGCGGTCAGCAGAATGGCGGCCAAGGCCGAACACACGCCGCAGGCGACATAGGCCAGCATGACCGTGCGCTCGACCGGGATTCCCACCACCCGCGCGGCGGCGGCATTTTGTCCCACCGATTGCAACCACGCCCCCGCGACGGTCCGCGACAACACCAAGTGGCCCACCACCAGCACCGGCAGGACCACAGCAAGCGCAACCCCTGCGGTTCCACTGATGGCCACAAAAGCGTCCGGCAGATCCGATATCGGCAGGGAACGGGTAAGCCGCACGGCCAGGCCGCTGAGCAACAGCATGCCAATCAAGGTGACCATGAACGCCGGTATCCCGCCTCGGGCCACCGACAGTCCGTTGATCAATCCCACCAGCGCCCCCGTGGCCAACATCGCCAAAACTCCCACCGGCATCGCCAAAGCGCTTCCGGCCAACACCTCGTCCGCCCCGCTCATGATCATACCTCCGATCACGCTGCACAACGCGACGTTGGAGGTCGTCGAGAGATCGATTCCTCCCGTCATGAGGACGAGCGTTTGCCCCATCGCCAACACCATCAGAGGCAACGCAATCTCGGCGAGGTTCGCCAGGTTCAGCGGCGACAGGAGGCCGGGCACCGCCGGAGCCATGCCCAGGAGGTAAACCCCGGCCAAACCGAGAATGAAGTAATCGGAGAGCAGAGCTCGGGACAGAGAGGCGCGCACCACGGACGTCTACTGGGCTTGGTTGCGGGCGAACACCCGCGCGCCCCACGTGCGGCCGGCCATCTCCTCGTGGTTGTCACGATGAATCACAAACCCGGGATCCAGGATGCGCGCCTCAACCGGTTCCTCGCGCTGCAACTTGAGCAGCGCCTGCACCGATTGTTCCGCCTCGAAATAGAGGTCCTGCACGCCGGTCGCGTCCATGTAACCTTCGAGGATCAACTGATAGGCGGTGGCATCACCATCCAGGCCGCCGAGCAGAACATGATCCGCATGGCCGTGGGGATGCCATTTGTTCTGCGCCTGCAGGGCCGAGCTGATCGACGGCAGTAAAAAATCGGACGAGGTGAAGATGAAGTTGATGTCAGGATGGGTCTGCAGCGCATTCACCAGCCCGGCCCGCGCTTTTTCCTGATTCCATTCCGTCGGAATGCGCGCGACCACCTCGATGAAATCCTCGGTGCCCGCCAACGCGGCATTGAAGCCTTCCCGGCGGTTGACGGCGTTCTCATCCCCGAGGTCACCAATCAGGATCGCCGCCCGGTATTTGCCCCCCTTTTGGCGGGCCTGCTCCACCAGATAGGCCACGGTGTCACGGGCCAAGGCAAAGTTGTCCGCCACCACCGTCACGGTCTGGTGATCCCCCTCCGCGGGAGGACGATTGTAACAGACGATCGGCACGCCGGCGTCATTCGCTGCCTTGATTGCGGGCACGATGGACTGCCGGTCCTTGGGCGCAACGATGATGCCGTCCACGCCCCGCACGAGGAAGTTCTTAATCTGACTGAGCTGGCGGTTCGCGTCGCCATCGGAGATGGCCTCGATCACCGCAAAACCGTGCGACTCCAACTCCGTGCGCAACGCATCAAACGACTCCGCCCAATACTCCGTTTGCAGGGTCTCGAAACAAACACCCACCGTGGGTTGGTCCGATTTCGGCGAGCAGCCGGAAAACATAAAAAGCGCTCCGGCGGAAAGCACGGCGGTCGACAGGAAGGATCTTAAGGTCATGGGGATTTTGGGGTTAAAGCAGGGGGACCGGAACGGGCTCACACCGAATCGGTGATCTCGCGCACGCTGCGTTTCACGGAATCGAGGTTGAAAATATTCTCGCGCCAATCGTCGCGAAAGATCCGGCGCTGGGCTTTCTCAATCGCCAGCTTGGCCCCATCGGAGAAGGGGAATTCGGCGAAACCAAAGATGATCGCCAATTCCACGCGGATGTGCCCCATCACGAAGTCCCAGGCAGCCTCCTCGGGCACCCCCATGCGCACTCCCTCATCCAGCGCCTGCTTGCAGGCCAGAATCAAACTGGCCGTGGTGGTTTCCACGACCGCCGGCTCCAGGATGGCCATCTGTTCCACCGTGATGCGATGCATCCGTAAGATCGGTTGAAACATGGCGGCTGCGATCGCTTCCCCGGTGGCATAGTCATCTTCCGATCCCTGATGCAGGGCGCATACCAAGCTTTGTTTTGCCGCGATGCCGCCAAACCAATCTTCGTGCGCTGCCTCGGTTGCCTCCATTTGAAACAACATCGGGTGGCAGGGATGGCACACAAAGTAGCTCAAGTCCTCGCGCAGCGGCATCACCTCGGCGTAGGCCGCCGCTGGATCCAAACCAATCACCAGCGTGCCCGGCTGGAGTTGCGGGATCAAATCCCGGGTCACTGTCCCGATCAAACGATCCGGCAAGGCCAGCACCACCACATCCGCAGCGGCGACGGCCGACTCCTGAGACACCACCTCCAGACCCAGATCCGCCAGACGCTGCCGACCCGCCGGGTTGGTTTCGACATTCAGCATTTCGTAGGCGGCTTCCCGCAGCATGTTGCGGGAAATCCGGCAGCCCATTTTTCCACCGGCTCCCATGAGGGCGATTTTTTTGGTCATAGGATTTCTTTCAGTTTTGAGCGCGCATGTGTATCTCCTTGCTGGATACATTCAAAATAGTCCGGCCGTCCCACTTGGCCGCCTTTGAGCGAAATCTCGAGCCCATCGAAGGCACCGTCCGCGTGAGCCCGACACAGCGGCGATCCCGGATCAATCGGTGCGATCAATCGTAAGGCATAGATTCCCAGTTCCCGGGCACAATAGCCCGAGGTATCACCTCCGGCGACACAGACCCGACGGATCCCCGTCACTTTGAGCAATTGTCGCAGCAATTGGCCTTGCGCACGTCCCAACGCGGCACCGACCGAAGACACACCGAGCGCCTCGGCCCGTTCCCGGGTTCGGATAATCGCCGGATCGTCCGGGCCTTCCGTGGTGAAGAGTCCCACTCCCGAGGCCGTCGCAAACTCCGCCAGCACCTCCGCTTCGATTCGAGCAAACTCCGCTTCCCGTTGGGCCGGGTCCAGCAGACGCTCGGCGTCCAAGCGGATCATAGCCCACCCTGCTTTCCGGGCGTGCTGAATTTGGGCAGCCGTGGCAGGCGCCGCGCTGCCACTCATCACCAGCGTCTTGTCTGCCATGCCCGCCGAAGGAAACTCAGTGACAGACGCTTCCGGCGCGTTTCGACGCCAATGCTCGGCCAGAGCGTATTCGAGACCACTCGACGAGGCTGAAAAGGTCACATCTCCACCGGCCGCCCGCCAAACGATTTCCCCGATCTTGGCCAGCTCGTCATCGCGGATGGTGTCAAAAACCACCAGATCATAGGCGACGACCTCCGCGGACAGTCCCGCCGACTCCCCGGCCATCATCGCCTGCAGGGCGAGGGTATCCACGCCCACCATCCGACGGTCGGTTTGGGCGGAAAGGTGCCGCCCAATGTCGGCTTCCGCCATCGGAGTGATGGGGTGCCGGCTCATGGTGGGATGTCGGTCCAAGCGGTGGGTCGTCTCCCCCACCCGCGCGAACAAGTTGCCGAAGGCCACAAATCGATTGAGCCGGGGTGCGCCCAGCACAATCGGGCTCCATTTCGGCTCAAACACCTCGAACCCGATATCAATTGCCCGCCCGATGCTGCCCACTTCGGGGGATGAATCCATCGTGGAGCACACCTTGTAGTGGACCAGTTTGGCCCCAAGGGATTTGAGAAACTCAAACTTGGGGCGCAGCTCCGCCTCCATCTCAGCGGTTGGCAGCGATCGGCTGATGCCGGCGAGCCCCAAGCCCCGGCTCGGCGGCACCGCTGCCAGTTGCGCGGGGGTCGGTGGATCGAGGAACAGCGTGGTGGAACAACCCGCCATTTCCAGCACCTCCATGACATCGGTTGAGCCGGTGAAATCATCGCCGTAGAAGGCGATCAACGGGGAATCCGATTGGGAGGGTGCGGACGTCATTTTTCCACCCCCGAGAAAAACTCCACCGCCCGACTGAGTTCCCGGTTGCGGTCGTCGGCCAGCGCCTCCGCCTCCGATTGACCTGCCGCCGCGGCGGCCCAGGCCTGACGCACACTCTGCACCCCGGCCGCGATGCCATCGGGGTGCCCCATGATGCCGCCGCCGCACACATACAAAAGATCGGTGCTGCCAAGCTCCCGGTAAGTCCGGAACGCCTGCCGCGCCCATTGACCGGAGGAAAACACCGGCATGACCTGATGCCGCCCGTGCAGCCCCGCCAGACAAGCCCGGGCCGACGCCAGCACACTTTCGTCGGATTCGCAGAACTTGTTTTCCAGACCGTTGACGTGGAGGTGGTCAGCCCCGGCCAGCTTCCAGAACACCTGCCAGGCCCGATAGTCGAAACCGAGCGACGGATGGCGCGACAGTGCCCCCCAACCATTGCGGTGGCCGTGGATGGGCAGTTCACAGGTTTGGCGCACAGCCTGCACCCCGGTGAGACCCACCGAGTTGAGGCTCATCATGACGCACGTCCCGCCGGCGGCCTTGACCACATCGTGATGGCGGCGCATGGCAGCGATCTCGTCCGTGATGTTGAAGGCATACATCACCTTCCGTCCGGTGCGATCCGCATGATCGTTGATCACCCGCATGCACGCCGCCACCCGTTCCCGGATTGGCGAATACGGAGGATTCGCGATCAATTCGTCGTCCTTGATGAAATCCAGACCGGCCTCACACAGCTTTTGCACCAAGGCAGCGGTGTCCTCCGGGGACAGGCCGACGCTGGGCTTGATGATGGTTCCAATCAAGGGACGATCCTGCACTCCGGCCATCTGTCGCGTGCCCGTCACGCCGAATTGCGGACCGGCAAATTGAGTCACGAACGATTCGGGCAGATCGACGGTTTCGAGGCGAAGCCCCGAAAAGGGCGACAGCTCATACAAGTTGCCCGCCAGCATCGTGAGCAGGTTGGGCAGGGAGAGCGCGATGTTGCCGGTCGGAAAACTGAGCCGCACCCGCGCACGCTGAATGGTGCGCCCACCCTCCCGTGGTCCGCGTGCGCCGGGCAGGCTTGGCTCCGCCACCTCACCCAGTTCAGTGATGGATTCGACGCGGGCACCAAAGGTCCTCTGCAGCTCGGGGGTTTCGCCCGGCACTTTCAAAAACGTGCCACTGGATTGCTCTCCCGCCATGATCGTGGCGGCTTTCTCGAGCGGATGTGCCGTTTCGATCAGGTAGGTCGCGCCGATGCGCGCGGGCTTGGCGGACTCAGTCATTGAGCAGCTTGGCAATATTGCCGTGGAATGAAAAATCCTTCGACGTCACCACCGCGACACATTCGCAGGCGACACCCTCGATGGGCTCGATCCGGTGATTGACCGTGGAGTCGAAATAAAGGGCATCGCCGACCGCCAACTCAAATTCGTCCGACCCGTAATAAAACCGGCAGCGACCGGAGAGCACGTGAATGAATTCCTGCCCACTGTGCGATTGCATCGGGATGTCACCCTGGGCCGATGAGACATCGACGATGAACGGCTCCATCATTCGCTCGGGCATGTCGCTGGCTAGCAGGCGGACATTGACCCCGTTGCGCCCACGCAGACGCACGGTCTTTCCCTCGCCCGCCCGTTTCAGCACCAGTTTGGCGGGGATTTCGCTCGCTTCGAAGAAGACGGAAACCGGCACCACAAACGCCTCCGCCACCTTGGTCAGATTGGAAATGCTAATGGCGGTTTTTAGATTCTCCACCCGCGAGAGGTAGGATTCCGACAACCCCGTGCGTTCGCCCAAGCCGCGTAAGGTGAGTCCGTTTTCGCGCCGAAGATCACACATCTTTCGAGCAACTTGTTTCTCGGTTGCGCTGATTTCAGAGGTCGATTCCACGTCACTTGAAGTCGTCATACGGTTTTCATTTCATGCAAGTTTATTATCTTTCATGCAAGTTTAAGTTTGCAGCTCTTGCTTCAATCTTCCCCAATTTCAGTCCACCGTTATTCCCCCCTTTCGCCCGATGCCTTCCGCTACCCTGACCACCGGCCCTCTCACTGCCCTGTGGCAACCTGAAGGGACGTTTCTGCGCTTCGTCCGGCTTGGTTCGATCGAATTGCTGCGTGGAATCTACGTCGCCCTGCGGGACGAAAACTGGGGCACGATCGCACCGGTGTTGGCGAACTACCGAGAGGACATCCGGGGAGACGAGACCATCGTGGCGTTCGATCTAAACTGGCAGCTGGGCGATATCGATTTTCGCAGCCGCGTGGAAATTCGGGGCCGGGTCGACGGTTCCCTCACCTATCACTTTGCCGGGGAGGCGTTCAGTGCGTTTCAGAGCAATCGCATTGGATTGCTGGTGCTGCACGCACCAAACGCGGCGGGGAAGGCCACGCGGATCACCCATACCAACGGCCAGGTCGATGACGGGGAATTCCCTACTCTGATCTCGGCTCACCAACCCTTTTCCGACATCCAACGCATTGAGCACCAAGCCGCCCCCGGCACTTGGGTCACGGTGGAAATGGAAGGCAGCACGTTCGAGATGGAGGACCAACGCAACTGGACCGACGCGTCTTTCAAAACCTATGCGCCGCCGTTGGCCGAACCCTTCCCCGTCCACTACCAGCCGGGCGATCGGGTTGAGCAAACCGTCACGGTGCGCATCGAACCCGACGCCGCCCCCGACCACGCTTCCGACAACGAATCGGATTCAGACCTCGCGTTCACCGTCCCCGACGCCGGCACCTGGCACCTCTTGCCTCGACTCGGACTCGAAACTCCCGCGGATCTGAAAGCCGCCCCGTGGACCCAACACGAAACCGAAACCCTGCGCCAGCTGCGACTCGATCACCTGCGGGTCTCGCTCGATGTCGACTCCGCCGACTTTGCCGCACGGCTTGATCTCGCCGGCGAACAGGCAGCCCGATTGAATGCTGGCCTCGAGTTGGCACTTTTTGCCAACGATGAGACTGACTTCGACAGCTTGGCTCCGCAGCTCCTCGCCCACAACCGCGCCCCGCTGCGCCGCATCCTGTTGTTTTCCCGAGCAAGCAAGGCGACTCCCGTCGCGCTCACAACAAAGCTGCGATCCGCGCTCAAGCGTGTGCAGGTGGACGCGCCTATTTTTGCCGGGACGGATCACTTCTTCGCCGAACTCAACCGCGCGCCGGAAAGTCTCGAACAGGCCGACGGCGCTACGTTCTCCATCAATCCGCAGGTTCACGCCTTCGACGATCTCTCCCTCTGTGAAACGCTGGAAATCCAAGCCACCACCGTGAAGTCGGCGCGCGCACTGGCCACCGACCGGCCCGTGATCATCTCGCCCATCACCTTCAGGATGCGCGCCAACCCCAACGCGACATCCGCTTCCGGCTCGATCACCGCGGACGATAAGTCCGCGCGAGTCGATCTGCGTCAAACCCAACCCTTCGCCAGAGCATGGACTTTCGGCAGCCTCTTGCACCTCACCACCGCGGGAGCTTACGCTTGCACTTACTTTGAGACCTTGGGGGACCTTGGGGTGATGGCGCAGGAGACCGAATCGCCTCCACCGGATCAGTCCCCTCACTCGTCCGGCGCACCGTTTCCCCTGTTCGAAGCACTCAAGGTCTTTGGTGACTTCCAGGGGGGAACCCTGCGCGAGCTGCCTTCGCCCAAACCGTGGGAGGCCCTCGGATTTGAACTACGCAGTGCCGACCATTCAACAACCCAACGCTTTCTCGTGAACCTCGCGGCATCACCCCAGACCGTGCGCTGCGGAGACGAAAGAGTAACGCTAGCACCCTACGAAATCCGCTCAACCGTGCTCACCTAGAGGGTGAACCCTGCATCGCCATGTCGACATCTTCCCCACCCCTGAAATTCGCGATATTTGGCACGGGCTTTTGGGCCCGTTATCAACTCTCCGGCTGGACCGAAATCCCCGGGGTCGAGTGCGTGGCTGTATACAATCGCACCAAGGCCAAGGCCTCCGCGCTCGCGGAAGAGTTTTCCATTCCCGCCGTTTACGACGATCCCGACGAACTGCTCCAGCACGAGCGTATCGACTTTGTGGATATCATCACTAACGTGGAGACCCACGCAGACCTGACCAAGCGGGCGGCTGACCGGGGTTTGCCGGTGATTTGCCAAAAGCCGATGGCTCCGGACCTAGCTACGGCCCGTGGCATGGCGGAACACTGCCGGAAACAAAACGTGCCCTTGTTGATCAACGAAAACTGGCGGTGGCAGGCTCCCCTGCGAGAGTTCAAGCGCCAACTTGATTCCGGCGTGCTCGGTCGCGTCTGGCGGGCCACGGTGATTTACAACTGCAGCTTCCCCGTTTTCGAAAACCAACCGTTCCTGAAGGAGCTGGACCAGTTTATCCTTACCGACATCGGCACCCACATTCTCGATGTGGTGCGGTTCCTGTTTGGCGAAGCCCGGAGTATTCACGCCCACACCCATCAGGTGCATCGGGACATTCGCGGAGAAGACGCGGCCACGGTCATGCTCGGCATGGCTTCGGGAACCACCGTAGTGGCGGAAATGAGTTACGCCAGCCGCTGGTCCCGGGAACGGTTCCCGCAGACCTTCGTGGTGATCGAAGGGGAGGATGCGAGCCTGGAGCTCGACTGTGATTTTCAGATCAAACTTACCACCCGGGACGGCACCCAAATTAGCCGACACCCCCCGCCCTTTTTCCCGTGGGCGGATGCCCGATATGACGTGGTGCACAGCAGCATCGTCGCCTGCCAGGAAAACCTCCTGTCCGCGCTCAACGGCACGGGCACGGCGGAAACCACGGCGGCCGACAATCTGAAAACTCTGGAGTTGGTCTACGCGGCCTACGATTCCGCCGCGAGCGGACAAGTCATCAAGCTCGAGTAAGCGCTAACGTCTCAGACCAACGAGTTCGTGCGCATGATCTCGGCATACCAATTCGCGCTCAGCTTGGGAATCCGGCGCTGGGTCGCGTAATCCGTGTAGCACAGGCCGAACCGTTTGGTGTAGCCGTCGAGCCACTCGAAGTTGTCCATAAACGACCAACAAAAATACCCCTTCACCGGCACTCCATGTTGAATGCAACGGTGCAATTCACCCAAGCACTGGCGGATGTATTGGCGGCGGTGCAGGTCCACGATTTCTCCGTCAGCATTGGGCACATCATCGTAGCCCGCCCCGTTCTCGGTGATGTAGATCTCGTCAGCCCCGTAGACCGACTGGGCCAGTCGCGGCCCCCAATACATCGCCTGCGGCACCAGCCGAAGCCAACTCGCATCGGCCGTCGGAAAACTCGCGGGAAAGTCCAGATACTCCGGACGTCCACCGCGTCCGGCGCGCACGTAAACGCCCGTGTAGACATTAAGTCCGAGGAAATCAGTCGGCATGGAAATGAGGTTAAAATCCCCCCGCTGGGCCCGCACGGCGTTGGGGCCCGCCAACCGGCGATAGACCGAAGTGAATCGCCCATGGAACAACGGATCGAGTGAGCGGTAGTTGAGTTCCCGGAATGCCTTCTGCGCGGCGGCAATGTGCGGCGGCGATTCCATGATCGGCACCGGGATCGCGGCATCATCCGTGAGACCCACCCGCGCGCCGCGGCCACCGTATTCGCGCACCGCCCGCACGCCGTGCCCGTGGGCCATCAGCGCATGATGATACGTCAGGTTGACCACCTCTTCGCCACTCTTGATTCCGGGTGGCCGTTCACCCACGCCATGAGCGAGGACCGTGAAGGAGCTCATCTCGTTAAGAGTGATCCAGTGCTTCACGCGACGCCCATACGCTTGCACGATCACGTCGGCATAGCGGGCAAAGGCATCCACCGTGCGACGACTCCGCCAACCGCCATACCGCGACTCCAACGCTTGGGGCAGATCCCAGTGAAACATGGTGATCCACGGCTCAATTTCCGCCGCTTCCATGGCATCCAACAGACGATGGTAAAAATCGATGCCCGCTTGATTTACGGCACCGTCGCCATTCGGCAAAATCCGGGGCCAGGCCAGCGAGAGGCGATAGCGTCTGACCCCCAAGTCGCGCATCAGGGCAAAGTCGGAGGCAAACCGGTGGTAGTGGTCGCAGGCGACATCCAAGTTGGCATTTCCCGTGATGCGTCCGGGCTGGCGGGCAAAGTGATCCCAGACCGACTCGCCCTTTCCGTCTTTCCGCGCCGCGCCCTCGATCTGCGGAGCCGCCGCCGCCACGCCCCACTTGAATCCGCGAGGAAACGAACAGGACGGAATCGTGGGTGCTTTCATCTAGAAAGAATCGGTCGATTCATGCCCGCGTTCGACGATCAGGTTCGCGATTTGGCCAACATCATGCCGCCGAGGGAAAGCACGATGGCGACAAAGGCGATCAGCACCCACCGGTCCGCCGCCGAGTGAGTTGTGAAGAGCAACAACGATGACAGCCCTCCCACCGTGACGGCGAATTTGCCCAACAGGCGGAGTTGCCGGTGGTCATTGGCCGACCCCACTTCCTCCTCGAAATCGACCGGCGTGGTCATGCGCTGGAAAAACTCCGTCAGCTTCTGGCGATAGTCTGCGGAGGTCGTCGACCAGAACCATCGCGTCACCGCAAAGGAGAGCGAACCGACGACGAAGTTCGCAAAGACCCGGGCTTGGAACGTCCAATCCAAACCCGCCGCGACACTCAACGAAAACACCAGCGTTACGGCGGCGGAAAACAAAGCCGCCCATGCCGGCGTGCGCCGGATCAGGACCCCCAATGCCATCGGGATCGCCAACGGAATTCCCAGCGTGGCATTCACGTTGATCATGATGCTGAAAGCACCCACTCCGCCGACGGTGGAGTAATAGACCGCCAGTCCGACAATGATAGTGCCAAACACCAAGCTGGCCGCTTGCCCGCCCAGAAAGAGCGCCCGCGGCGAGGGGCTGGCTCGGCCCGTGACTTTGCAGAACAACGGGACCACATCATAGATCACCACCGCCGCGTTTCGATTCAGCCCCGAGTCCAAGGAACTCATGGTCGCCGCAATGATGCCCACCCCCATGATCGCCCCGAGTCCCACTGGCAACAGGTTCATGCTGGCAATAGCGTAGGCACCTTCCGCTGGTTTGGCGAGCGGCAGCGCCAGCACCTCCTCCGCAAACAGTAGGCGGGAGGTGATCGGCGGCAGGAACCAGATCAACGAGCCGACCAAAAACAGAATGCAGGCCAGCAATGCTCCGCGGGAAGCGGCTTTGCCGTCCTTGGCCGAGAAGTAGCGCACGGCCTCCATCATCGAAGTCTGATTGAAGACGTTCTTCGTGATCATCGCCGCGATCCAAAACAAGGTGAAGGCGTCGGCGGGAAACTGGCCGGGGGATTTGACCATGCGAAACGTCTCCTGCAATCCGGCGGCTTCGATGGCGGTGAACAACCCGGACACTCCCCCGAGGTGCCATAGGCAAACGCCCGCCAGCAACACCGTGAGCGGCAACAAAATCAAGGTCTGCAAAAAGTCGGTGCCCATCACCGCCCAGCTGCCGCCCAGGACCGAGTAGGCCACCATGATCATGCCCAGGACCAGAATCGCCCCGACCAAGGGCAGGCCAAATATGACCGAGCTGAAAATCGCCAAGGTGTAGAGCGCGAGGCCGGATACCAACAGGCCGTTGACCATGCCGATCGCCACGTAGAAATATCGCGTGGTATCGTTGAACCGCTGGCCGACAACCTGCGCACTCGTGACGCAACGCATCTGCCGGAACCATCTGGCGAGGAACAGAAAACTGAACAAGAACCCTAGCGCGTTGCCCCAGAAAATCGCCATCACCGTCCAACCGCTTTCAAACGCCACGCTCGCCGCGCCCGTGAACGTATAGGCGCTGAACGCGCTCATGAATGCGCTGGACCCGATCAACCACCACGTGCCGCGGCACCCGCTGCGGAAGTAGTCGTCCGTCGACTGGTTCATGCGTCGGAAGGCCACCCCAACCGCCAGCATCAGCGCGAGGTAGCATCCAACTACGATGTAGTTGGTGGTCATGTCAGGAAGGAGGTGGAATGGCCGGAGAGCCCCCTTTCACCAAGGCTTCTCCCCATTCCTCCACCATCCGGTTCACCATTTTTGATTCGAGGTAGGAAAACGATTCTTGGCCGGCGAGGTTGTTCATTTCGAGGGGATCATTTTTCAGGTCAAACAACTCTACTTCCCCCTCATCGTCGATCACGCACTTGAGGTCGCCGCTGACCACGGCGAGACGCGTGTCCCCCAGACCCGGATTTCCCCGATACTGCAGGAAAACATCCCGATCCCGTCCCGCTGCCTCCCCGGAGTCGGACAAGACACTGCAACCATCGGTCTCCAGTGTGGCGGACAAATCAAGTGCCTCCACCAGCGTCGGCAACAAATCGACATGTGAAACCGGTTGCGACCTGGCGGCGGGGGCCTGCCCCGGAATCCGGATGAACAACGGCACGTGAATCGCCGGTTCATAGAGCTCCATCTTCTGATACATTCGCCGCTGCCCCAGATGATCCCCGTGATCGGAGGTGAAGCACACGATGGTTTCATCAGTGATGCCGTGCCGATCCAGTTCAGCGAGCACCCGGGCCACCAAGTCATCGACCATCTGTGACAACGCCAGATGCGCGCTCCACGATTCACGAACGGCGGATTCATCCAAGGACTCCGCCAATTGCGCGGCCACCCCGCGGCGGCGACTGGCGGGCTCGCGGAGCGGAACCCGGAGCACGTTCTCGGGCAGCGTCAACTGGTCGGGCGGGAACCTTTCGAGATACTGGGCCGGAGGCTTCAGCGGCGGGTGCGGAGCCCACAGATTCAGGAACAAGGCGAAAGGCTGCTGATCGGAGTTGCGGCAGTAGTCACCGAGAAACCGAATCGCTTGGGACGCGTAGCTGTAGTCCTCCCGCTCGGAAATCGGCGACGCCTCCGGTTGCACGTGAGCATTGCTGTAGTTGAAGTTTCGATACTCGCCATCCACCCGCTCGACCACCGAGGTGATATGAGCCTCAGGGCGTGGTTCAGGCCGGGTTGATCCGGACCGACGGGCAGCCAGATGGTCCTGTTCGTCAAACCACGTGGCCTCGCGCAGCCGCTCGGGCAGGGGCGGGTCAGTGATGATGTGCTGACGCCCAAACACCCCGAGTCGGTAGCCGGATTCCTGCAGGACCTCGTGAAAGGTCTTGTCCGGGGTGGCGTGTTCACCCGACCAGTCGTTCCACAGCACGCCGTTGCGATGGGGATACCGCCCCGTCGCCATCGCGGTGCGGGCCGGCACACACAACGGGCAGGCCGAGTAGGCTCGTTGGAAATCCAGACTCTGCCGGACCAGGGCGTTGAGATGGGGAGTCACCTCCCTGCCCGCTTGCACGGCGCCGAGGGTATCGAACCGGAAGTGATCGGCCGTGACAAAGACCAGGTTGGATGGGCGATCGGAAGCGCTCATGATGAAAAGGGCGGGACCGAGAACGGGTCCCGCCCAGCTGGAAACAGCATCTCAATTAGAACCGAAACGAGTTGGTGACATACCAAGTCGTGGGATTCGGGATCCGAATCACGGCAACCTGACCGTCCGGATTGGTTTTGACGGGGAGGTCATCGTCATCGCCAATGACGTTGCGCACATTCAGTTGAATCGACCACTCGATCTTCTCGGTCAGCTTTTTGCGATAAGAGACCCAGACATCTCCACTGTAGATCCCATCATCGAGATAGGGCTGACTGACCACCGGAACCGGGATGCCGGAATCAGGATCCACCTCGAACAAGTAACCCGTCGCTGCAGCGCTCTGCCAACGCACCGCACCGCCCAGGCCCACGCCTTTGAAAGGACCGTCCTGGAACTGGTAATTGGTGACCGCATTGACACGCCATTCGCGTTGCTCGTTGGACTTGGTGCCATCGAACGAACGCTGCGCGCGGATCGGAGCGAGACTGTTCTGCGTCCACGTCTCACCAATTGGCCGAAGCTGTCCAGCACCCGTGGGGTCGTTGGCCATTTCCAACAGACCGGCAGCCTCCATGTTTTGAGTGTAGAGTTCTGTAGCAGCCGCATTAACGAGGGCCGTATTGGTCTGCACCGTCTCCTGTTGACTCACATTGAGCAGCAAGCGCCAAGCCGAGGTCGGATTGAACACCGCTTCGATTTCAAAACCCTCAGCGGAACGATCCGCGGTAGCCGAGAGATTCGGAATGCCGTCGATGCGATAGCGATCGTCGACCCCATCGCCATCAGTATCCTCCCAGCGTGGGTTCACCACCGGGCGTAAGATGGCGGGTATGGCACCATCGAAGGCAGCATAGAAATCCGCATAGGATTTGATGGGATGTGCCGCGGGATTACCCACCAAGGCGAGCTGATTCTCAAACGGGATGCCGTCCAATTCGGCCGCACGATAGGCGTTGATATTGCTGGCGGCATGTCCGGGCACGTTGACCGCTCCGCTGACCGAAATGTTCTCCAGATTGGTTTCGAACCAATTGAGTTTTATCGAGGCCCGGCCGTCCTCCGTGCTGACCAGGAATCCATACTCCTTGGTCGTGCCCGAGGGCTGTCCAATGGTTTGGCCTAACGTATTGGTGCGCAATCCAATGGGATTGAAGTTTTCTGATTCACCGTAGTGAGCCTGCAAGTCGAGGCCCGCGGGCAATTCAAAAAGATATTTTTCCGGGAACCGGGCCACCGCACTCCAGGTGTAGGTTTCACCCGATTGCACCAATGACGGATTCGCGGAAAGGATGGTTGCTTCAGGATTCCAGGATCCGTCGGGCAATTGGCTGTCGATGCCGGATTCGGTCTCGTTGGCGCGAGCAAAAGACCTGGTTTTGTCCTCTCTCCAGCCCCACAAGCCCACGATGTGGTCATCGAGCAGATTGGACTGCCAACTGAACGCCGAAGAATCAATTTCCCGGCGGCCAATACCTTGGCTGCGGAGGTAACGCTCAATGTAGAACTCACCACTACTTACGGCTCGTTCGGCGGGGATCGTTTTGCCGGCGTCGCCGTAAACCATGTTGTAGGTGTCAAACGGCTGGGGCCGATCAATTTGTATCTGCTGTAAACGAACATCACTTATCGAGGCAGTGCCCAAGAGCGAGTCGCTGGTATAGACAGATACATTAACCGGACGACGGAAGTGATCGAGCGTGGCACCCGCCACAATACTGGCGATGTCTTCGGTGTCACTGTTCCAAGACTCAAACCAGCGATTGGAGAAGGTGTCCGTGGTGCTCTCATTATAGAGTCCGGTAAGACTGTGTTTACCAAGAAACTTCAACCAGTTGTCATATTTCTCAGCAAAGTCGTAAGTGGCAAATACCGTGGCACGGAAGGTTTCCCTGTCGGTGGTATCATTACGGGTCTCCGGTCGAGCCACCCGGGTATAAGCTCGGCCCAGGTTCGGATTGGGCTGACCATTCGGCAGGAATTCGTTGATATCCACATAGATGTCATACGGACCGGTGGTGCTGGTGCCGTTGCCACCGGTAAAAAAGAAGTCCCGATACGACGTGTATTCCTGTTGGTCGTAAGCGAGTTCGATTCCCAGGGCATTATTGAAAAACGTCTGCTCCAATGCGATGTTGATGGCATCAAAGTTCCGCTCCACCCGGTCAATACCACCGGAATAGACTTGGTTGCGATAATCGAAAATATTGCGGTCCTGCAAAGTCGGCACCGCGAAGCCAATGGCATAGCCTTCGGCCAGTGGACTGTTGGTGTGATAGGCGACATAGCGGTTCAAGCCCACTGGTCCGACCGCACCGTCTTCAAGAGGGGCCACTCCGGGCGTGCCGCTCAGGCCGGCACTTTCAAGCGTATCTCGACCCGAATTCCACGCGATCAGTCCCAACATGCCTTCCAATCCGCCCTGCCCGATCCCGGGGGTGGACGAACTGGCGTTGTTGTAAACCGCGAGCATGTGGCGGAATACCACGGGATGGGTGTTGGTATTGATGCCACCTTCCGAATTGATGAGGAAAGGGTTATACGTTTCCTGAAATTGCCAGGTGCCGCCATCCGCCGGCGAAACATGTCGTCCGGGAGGGGTCTGGCCCGTGTATTGGGAAATCGAGGGATCAACCGGTTCATACCAATTGCCAAAGGCAATGGACGGCGGGATAACTTCCACAGGTGACCCTTCCACGTCGCCATTTTCGAAGTTTGCCCGCAGTGTCGTGGGCCCGAGCACTTCAGAGCCCTTGTTCTGTGCCAACGTGGCGTTGAGGGCGATATAGAAACGTTCCTCAGTCTCCCAAGCCGGCTTTTGCTTGAATTTCTCATCGTCATAGAGCGCCGCCAGGCGCACAGCGAAACGATCATCGATCAGCTCTTGATTGATATCCACCGAGGTGCGGAAGCTTCCCTCTCCGCCCACCCGAACCCGGACCTGGCCGAAGGTCTCGCCGAAGTAGGCCTGTTTCAGACCGGTGTTCAGAACTCCTCCGGGATCGCCGATCCCGAACAGTAGCGAATTGGGCCCACGGTTAATGGTAACCCGGTCGGTGTTGTAGGAATCGAAGGGGATACTGGTGAGGAAATACCCCCGAGTCAGAGCGGCTTTACCCAGTCCACGAACCCGTTGGTTAAACTGTGGATTGGTCCGCTCATCGGGTTGAAAATAACGGCCATCTTGTTGATCACCGGCACCGGAAAAGTTGCCCTGCAGGCCACCCGTTTCCGCATTGCCGAGATATGACAACAGTGAACCGGCATCCGTAGCCTCAGTGTCCTCCATGAACTCACTGGTCACCACACTGATCGAGGAAGCGAGGTCCTTGATCTCCGTGCGAATACGCGTTCCGGCCAACGTGGAAGTCGCGACGTATCCAGAATCTGACGATGACTCAACGGTGAAGGGCGAAAGCTCCACCACTTCCTCGTCGTTGGCTTCGGTCACCGACTGGGCGATAAGCCCGGCGGGACCCAGGATCAGGCACAAGGCCCGAACGATTTTTTGTATTCTAAATGTCAATACGACACGTCTGCAAGTCAGGTAATTCATCAGGGTTTGGGGTTGGGTTGAGGTCGGTCGCCATTCCTCGCGGAGTCAGCTCGCAAGCACTGCGGGAACCGTGGATCGCGTTCAACTGCACCCTGACTCAAACTATTGAGTATGGGGACTCCTTCCTCTAAAGAGGTCGGTCTATGAAAAAACGAGTTACCCTGAAAGACATCGCGGCTCGAGCCAACCTGCACATCAGTTCCGTGTCGATGGCGCTACGCGATCATCCGCAGATTCCCGAACGCACCCGCCAACGCGTGAAGGCGATCGCCCGGGAAATGCGTTACACTCCCGACCCCGCTCTCAGTGCGCTGGTGAGCTATCGCACCAACCAAAAACGCCGGACCTATCAAGGGCAACTCGCTTGGATCGTGTTTCAAGACGAGCAGGGAAGACGGCAAGGTGCCATGTCCTCCCTCTACTTCGAGCACGCTGCCAAACGAGCAACCGAACTGGGTTACAATCTGGAGGAATTCAACTGCACGGAATCCCCCAAAAGTTTTAGGACGCTGGAGCGCCAATTGGATGCCCGCAACATTCGCGGGGTCTGTTTTTGTTCTCCCGGCCACGATTTTTCCATCGGTTCCAGCTTCGGTAATTTCAGCATCATCTCGCTCGGGTTCACCTTGGTGGATCCCGAGATCCATCGCGTCTGTTTCGACTACTTCAAAAGTATTCGACGCGCGCTCGATGAATTGGAAAGTCTGGGATACCGTCGCATCGGATTTCATTTTGTT
Source organism: Opitutaceae bacterium (assembly GCA_028280945.1). Lineage (GTDB taxonomy): Bacteria > Verrucomicrobiota > Verrucomicrobiia > Opitutales > Opitutaceae > Actomonas. The sequence goes on along the minus strand of JANQKV010000035.1, from coordinate 17,619 downwards.
GCACCTAAATCTTTTATTGTTAGAGAATTATGGGAGTCCGGTATTCGGTCGTGGAAACCTCGCCAACGGAATGGCGCGAAAACCATCCTGCGTTTTTGCCAAGAGGAACTGGAGGATGACTTCGAAAAACTCACCGCCTGGGTGGAGAAAAACCAACTGGATGTCATTCTCGGAAATCGCGACCGAACCCACCGCGCCATCGAAACCTACAACCAAAACTCAGCCCGCAAAATCACCTACGTGAGCACGCTCGGCCTGGCCACTTCTGGTTCGGCATGGATCATCGATCAGAAGCTTCCGGTTATCGCGCGTTGTGCCATGGAACAACTGGTCAGCATGATAAACCGCGACGAACGCGGTGTGCCCAGCGACCCCATCGAGATTCTGGTCCCCGGCGATCTGAACAAATCCCCTGCCCAGCCGGTGGAACCTCCCGAGCGGTGACTGCCCCCGGTGCGGATTGGTTTGACAACCCCTCGCTTAAAATCTCCGTTCGCCCACGGTCGTCATTTCAGTTCATCGGCTTACTTCACGAAAGCCGGAGATTTTCGCAGGTCAGGCACTCATTCGCCTCACTTCGTTAACTCGTCTTTCGTATCATCATGTCCGATCAACTCTTTTCTCTGAACGCTCGACCCCGCCAACCGGTCCGACCTCCCCGCCCTTTGAGCGCATTGCTGTGCGCGGTCATTGCCTGCGCTGCTATACCATTAAACGCAGCCGCTCCCGATCACCAGCTCCGCGTCAGCGAAGATCAGCGCTACTTGGAGGACGCCGCCGGCAATGGGGTGTTTTTGCACGGCGATACCGCGTGGAATCTGGGTATCCTGCTCGACCGCGACGAAGTGGTCAGATACCTCGACGAACGGAAACGCCAACGCTTCAACATCATCGGCGTCGGCGCGCTTTTTGAGGACAACTACACCAACGTTTTTGGGGACGTGCCGTTTGGCACGACCTCGGGCAATTGGGATCCCAACCTCATCAACGAGGTGCCCGGCAATGACCCCAACGATCCCGCCGCCTACGATTATTGGGACCACTTGGATTACGTGGTGGAAGAGATCGCGAAGCGGGACATGTATGTTTCCCTCGTCATTTGCTTCAACTCCATGGTGGTAGGCAACGGCCACGGCAAGCGGCGGGAAAAAATCGTCTTCAACGAAAACAACGCCTACACCTACGGCTATTGGATTGGTGAGCGCTATCGTCATCACGACCACATCCTCTGGATGATCGGCGGGGACCGCTCGCCGGTTTATGGGGAATTCGATTACCAACCCGTTTTTCACGCCATGGCCGAGGGCGTCGCGGATGGCATCAAACAAACCCCCGGTCACGACGGACTCGCCGATTACTCCGACATTCTCATGAGTTACCATCCCCAAAAAGACCGTCCGACCTCATCGGAATGGTTTCACGACGCCCCGTGGATGTCGTTCAACTCCGTCCAAGCTTGTCCGAGCAGACTGGTCGAAACCATTAAGCACGACTGGGCAATGGAACCGACCAAGCCGGTCTGGATGTTCGAGGGGCGCTACGAGGAATACACCTTCGAATGGAAGGCTTGGCCCATGCGGTTCCAGGCGTATCATTCGATTTTCGCCGGAGCCTTCGGCCACCTCTACGGCAATACCTTTATCTGGGGATTCCCGGAGAAATGGGAACAACACCTGATCGATCCCGGCACCGAGGACATGGTGCACGTCTACGAATTGCTGGTCGACCATCTGCGCTCCGTCGGCTGGGGAAACTGGCAGCCCTTTGACGAGCTGTTTCTCGACGAGGATCTGGGGGAAGTTGATGCCACCTGCTGGAAATACGCCACCACCGCAGCGGCGACTTCGAACCAACTTTCTGCCATGATTTCCCATGACCGACGAACTGCCCTCGCCTACTCGGCCAACGGTCGCTCGTTCACCCTCAATCTCGCGGAAATGAGTGAAGACGTCGTGGAGGGCGCGTGGTTCGATCCCCGCAACGGACATTGGTTCAACCCCGCCACCAAGGCCGAGACAGTTCCACCCACCCGCTTCCCCGTGCGCCCGGACAACGACTCCCCCATCGAGGTGACGTTTGACCCGCCCGGCGAACCGGGAGTCGATAACGATTGGGTCTTGGTGCTGTATGCGCTGCACCCGGATGAGCTCGTCGACGACACCACCGTGATCACGTTGGAGGCCGAATCGGGCTGGGACCCGCGCAAGGTGTCGCTCCAACGGATCACCGATCCTGGTGCCGCAGGCCAAGCCTACATCACACAACCCCGCGGGCAACCAAGCTGGGAATTCGAAGTCGAACAAGCGGGCGCCTATCGACTCTTCGGTCGGTTTTTTGCGCAGGATTGGAACAACGATTCGTTCTCGGTCAAATTCACCGATGCTGCCGGAGAAACCGTCACCGCAGGCCCCTGGAACAACATCAACACCACCGCTCACAATTCGTGGGCATGGGATGTTTTGAAACTCGGTATCGATGCAACCGACGAGGTAGCGACGATGGAGTTCACCCCTGGACGCTACACCTTCGCCATCGCTCCGCGCGACGCCAACGAGATCAAGAAGGACATGTTCGTCCTCACCACGGACCCATCGTTCGACGGTGAAAACCGGCAGACCGGGCACACTTACATTTCGTTCGAGGCCGAGTCCGGTTCGATTGCTCCGCCCTTCGCCATTTTCGAAAAAGAATCCGCCTATGGCGATCATTACGTGGCCATGCACTCCGCCAACGCCACCTACCCCTTCACCATCGATGATCCCGGCGAGTATCGTATTCTCGGATACGTCTACGGCCCCGACCATCAGAGCGACTCCATGTTTGTGATCCTCAACGATCAACCGATGGAAGCCTGGCATTTTGCCGAGGACAAAGGATGGGGGAAGTGGAAATGGGTGGGCCTGGCGCTGGGCGGAGAATCCACCTTCGCGCTTTCGGCGGGCGAACACGAGTTGGTGATCATCCAACGCGAGCCCGGTGCCCGGATTGACCAGATCGTCATCACCAACGATCTGGCCCTCGAACCGGAATCGCCCCGCAGCGACATCTTCCAACACTAGGCTTAGCCACCCAACGCCTCCGCCTGTTCTCTTGCGCTCAGGGGCTCAGGCCGGAGATCGGGTCGCCCGCCATCGTCGTGAATCCTCGATTCATTTACGTCCTTAATCCGACCTCCGGCGACTTTGTTTATCCGCCGGAAGTCCGACGACGCATCGAGTCCCAGATGGATCTCCATGCACCGGTATTTTCCACGGAAAACGAAACGCTGGATTGTCCCGATGGAACTGCCGTGGAGGCGATCGTGAGCAGCTGGGGCATGCCCCCCATGACCGATGAATGGCTGCGACAATTTCCTCGTTTGCAGATCCTTTTCTACGGTGCCGGAACGATTCGCACGGTAGCGACCGAAGCCTCGTGGAACCGGGGAATCCGGGTGGTCTCGGCTGCCGCCGCCAACGCGGTCCCTACCGCCGAGTTTGCCTTTGCCTCCATCCTCATGGCGTTGAAACAGACTTGGTTTCACGCCCTCCGTGGGCGATGCGAGGGTCGATTCGAACGCCAGGTGGAACGAATAGCCGGAGCGGTGGGATCCACGGTCGGGCTGATTGGCCTGGGGCAGATCGGCCGTCTGGTTGCTCAAAAACTGTCCAGCCTGCAGGTCAATATCCTGGCGCACGATCCCATGCTCGACGACGCCACCGCGCTGGAATTGGGCGTGCGCTCCATTTCACTGGAGGAGTTGTTTCGAGAGTCCCACGTAGTCAGTTGCCATGCCCCTCTCCTCCCCCAAACGCGGCGCATGATCCGCGGCACCCATTTCAGCAGCATGCGGCGGCATGCCAGCTTCATCAATACCGCCCGTGGCGCCTTGATCGATGAGAACGAAATGATCTCCGAACTCACCCGCCGGTCCGATTTGTTCGCCCACCTGGACGTCACTTATCCGGAACCTCCGCCGAAGGATTCTCCTCTCTGGGAATTGCCCAATGTAATGCTGACGCCGCACTTGGCCGGCAGCCAAGGACCCGAGTGTTCCCGCATGGGTAACTTGATCGCCGACGAAGTGGAACGCTTCGCGAATGGAAAACCCCTGCAACACGAAGTCACCCGCGAACGCGCGATGACTTCGGCGTGAATCGCACCCCGACTAACCCTCCACAACATCATGCCCGCAACGCTCGCTTCACCGCCTCTCCTCGCGAGACTGCTCACGTTTCTGATTCTGTGCTTGCCAACCTTCGCGGAGGTTCTCGGCGAAACAATGGTGCTCGAGACCGGTTTCGAAGATGGGATCGGATTCAATCCAAACAATGAGGAGACCATTTTCGGTGGCCGGGAATTCGCCGAGGACTCCGGGGATATCCTCGCCTCGTCTCCCATCCAATTTTCCACGGGTAATCGTTCCCTGAAGGTGCTGCTGAACAAGGTGGGGCCGATGGTGGCCAACAGCCGTCGGGCCGAGCTGACGAAATACCCCGCGAATCAAAGCTTGAACGATGTTGTGTGGCTGGGATTCAGCATCTTCGTGCCGGCCGATTTTCGAAATTTCGAGCATCCCGCAGCACCCAACTACACGGTTGTGATGCAATGGCACGGTAATCCCGACCGGAACTGCGGCGAGCCCTACCGTCGACCTCCCCTGAGCTTGCTGATCGACGACACCATGCGGTGGCGGATCTGGCTCTTGGCTCAACAAAACCCCTGCGAGAAAGACCGGAATCACTACGACCGAAAGACGCTCTTCGCCGACGGAGATTGGACACGGATCACAACCGACAACTGGACTCATTGGGTCATCGCTTGGAAGCGCTCCCATTCGGACGAAGCAGCGGGTTGGTTTAAAGTATGGAAGGCCGAGGGATCAGAAGCCTACTCCCAGGCGGTGACAGATCGGGGCACGAACTACTTCAACGACGAACACGCAGGATATCTGAAAATTGGCCTCTACAAATCCCCTTTCGAAGACCACCCAATCGCATTCCCCGATGATGCCCGAGAATATGTCTACTACGATGACGTGCGCTTGCTGCTTACGAAAAACGAGAATGATTCGCCCTTTCAGAAGGTTGCGCCATCCACCTCACGGGTCGTCAACCTCCGCCCCTGAAAAGTGACCTAGCACGGCAATCCCCCATTTTTGGTTTTGATCCTCAACTACCGCGTCCTGCCCCCCAAATCCAAGGCTCGAATTCAAAACTCAAAAATCCTCCCTTAGGGGTCCCTTCCCGGACCGCCCTCGAACCCATTCACGCAGAACGGACTCCCGAACCGGACTGATTGAGAACTCCCGTTGGTCTAAAGCTTACCCGGCGTAGTTTTAATTTCTACATGGCTTGAGCAGTCGCATCTTTACTCCGGTTCCGATGGGGAATCACAGATTAAAGCGGCTGCGGGGTTCCCGCAGTTGACCAAAGAAGTGCCGCGAGCTGAGCTAGGCATAGAGTGGTCAGTAAATTGTAGGTGATCTTCGCTCCTGAAACCACAGAGGGTTAGTGGCCCAAAAGCTACCTCAACGCGTATTGTTTCACCGGCTTGGCATACGGACCCGCGACACGCATCGGTTCAATTCTCCAAGGAATCATGTCCATCGCAGAGTGCCTATGCACGATTGCTATCAAGAAATTGAAAGTCGGGGATTTGGAAATAACCGAGTAACTTCGTAAGATGCCCTTGTTTCCAAGAATATAGCTAATCTGAGGTTTCTGGTGCAACCGTTTGGCTAGTCAGTATACGAGGCAGATCGGCTGCGCGGATTGCCTCAATCTCGTCGGTGCTCGGCATACAACTGCCCGTTTCCCCGTAGGATGACTCGACGGTAGGCCACCAAGCTCGGAGAACCGTTGTCCCTGACTTCCAAAATCAGATGCACCGTGTGTTCACCGATGTCAGTCGGTACAGTAAAGACAAACTGCGGCGTCTGGGCAGGTTCGAACTCAACGCGCCCAGGATAACTGGAGGCCTCGGGATACACCCACCAATCAAAAGCCAAATCGTCACCATCCTGATCATAAGATTCTGATGCATCCAGCAATACTCGCTCTCCCGGGTCGACGGTCATCCGAATTACGTCCGGGCCGGGTTTTCCTTGTACTACTGGGGCGGGCTCACGATTCACTTGAGCAGGTGACCGAGTCGAATAGGACAGCCGATTGAGAAAACTCCGTTTGACTGCGGGAATCCAGCGAGTCAGCTCGGACATAGGAAGGTCGCAGGTGTGATAGTATCCCGGCGGGAAATCAGCCCCCATTGATGCGAAACGACTACCCCAGCTGCCCTGAGTGGGATCCAACGGATCGTTGAGCCCCAATTGTGCACTCACCAGATACAGAAAAGCAGGGGTATCCCCTTCCCCGCCGTCATCGTAAAGTTCAGAAAGGGGACCGTGCCCGCGCACTTCATGAGCATGCATGGGTTTCAGGCTGCGATCAAGTGGGCAGCAATAACGCCAGAAGTGCCCGGCATCATAGAGCAACCAACGGGGAGCCACTCTATCACCATGATAGGTCGATTCAACCGTGCCCAGATTTCCGCAGCTTAGGGTCCGCACCAAATCCAGATCCACCATGAAGTCGAACGTGATATCCTGAAACAGGATCCCGTAGATGTGCAGTCGATCTAGTAGTCTCTGAAAATCGGCCGGACTAGCCTCCTGCCGATACCGAAAAAGTGCCTGCACAAAAGTAATGGGACCTCCCCACATCTGGACGAACAGCGGGGCATCCGAAGGTCGTCGAAACAACTCCAACAGAAACTCGCTGCCCTCCGAATCTTTGGTGTGGCCATGCGGATTTACGCCGTCTCCGATCCAGTCGGAAAACTCAATTTTGCCCCATGACGAAGTCACTTTTCGATCTCCAATGGGCCCCGAGAACTCCTTTTCGTTGGTCAACCAGATGATCGGCAATGCACCCCGTCCCTGTTTAGTGACCCTCTGCAGTGCCTTTGGTTCGGGGTAATCGGCATGATGCTGTCTCAATTGCGTGAACTCTTCACCATAAGCCGAGAGGATCTGCTGGGCTTTTTGCCAAGGCCCTTGGGAATCGTAGTCGTAGTCCGGCAGCTGAGGTGTTACCACGATCCCCAGAGTATCAAACATGTGCGAATAATAGAGGTACCTAATGAGTGAGTTGCCGTCATCATGGGTCATATCGGTAATGATCAAGACCTGCGGCTTTGTTGACTCCGATGCGGCGGCTTGTGCCCACCCTGTCCCAAGGAGAAACAGTATCAGCCCCAGCGCCCGAACTCGAAATGAACTGAATCGACTCATCGCTTGTCCAATGTTGCCACGAAGCCTCCGCGCGAGGCGAATTCGACGGAAAGGGTGCCGCTCGCTTCCTTTTCCAAGCGACGATGGCTGAACCGCTTTGGGGCCTCACCATCCCCAATAAATTCGCCCCAGTAGAACCCGCTGTTGAGGAATCCGAGTTCCAAGTCCAAAGTAAACGACTCCTCCCGAGCACTTAGTCCAGCGAGAAACCACTTCTCGCCCTTGCGGCGAGCGAGCACGATAAAGTCACCCGGTGTGCCTGCAAGCAATCGCGTTTCATCCCAAGCCACTTCTATGCCCTCCATAAAACGCCAGGCATAATAGGGCAGCTCCTCAAAATGGGCGACGGTGCCCGAGATATGTTGTATCCCACTCTCGAATACGATGACCGTGGCCAGCTCATGGCCCGGTGTGGTGTTGGGAATGACCGCCGGGTCGCGTCCGGCCAAAGTGAAGGGGGTGTAGTCCATGGACCCCACCACGTTCCGAGTGAATGGCAGGATGGTATTGTGAGCGGCCAAGTTGTCAGCGAAATCCTGACTCCATAGTTGCTCTCCCCCCATCACGCTTTCCATGGAAACTAGATTGGGCCAGGTCCGCTCCCACCCCCGGGGTAAAGTCGACCCGTGGAAAAAGACCAAAAGCTCATGCTCGGCGGCGTCCCGCAGGATATCGATGTAGAGTTGAATCTGGCCCTGTTTGTCCGACTGCATGAAGTCGACCTTGATGCCTTTCACGCCGAGAGATTGTAGCCAGGCGAACTCCTTTTGCCGCAGGTCGGCATGATGAAGACGGTCTGCGGGGCCGATGGGTTTAACCAGATTGGTAGGGCCGCCGGAGTTATACCAAACCGTCAGACCCACCCCCCGCTCCGCGGCATAGTCCAAAGCGTCGTGAATGTCGCCGTTGGTCATGACATGCCAGTCAGCGTCGACCATCGAGTAGGGCCAACCTAACTCCGCCGCTAGCTGGATGAAAGGAGCCAGGCGGTCGAAATCTGTCTGACTACTTCCATCGAAAAGCCAGCTCCAAGTGGAAGGACCGGGAACAATCCAGCTTGGGTCCTTGATGCGACTCGGGGCCGACAGATGGTGCACAAGGCTGTTCTCTACGATGTCGGCAGGATCGGTTCCCATCATAATGACTCGCCATGGCGAGTGGAACGGTCCTACGGCGGTTGAGGCCTGCGGATGGACTCCATAGGTTTCAGTCTCTTCCGGCAGTCGCAGACGATAGAGTCCCCCTTCAGCCGTGGGTTGGAGATGACTGGCGAAATAGGACCCGTCCAAATTGGCCTCAGTCAGCAAAATCCAAAAATCATTTGCGTGAAAAAGGGCCGGGAATGCCCATCCGACTGGCGTGTTGGCCGCAGTGCCAATCGGGATACCTGCCACGTAGGGGGTTTCATAAGCCGGAGCCCACTGATCGACCTCCGAATACGGTGCTATCCATTTCCGACCTTCACCTTCAATTCTGAAGCCTGTCAGGTCATCCACCACAGTGAGAGATTTTCCCGCTTCGGGAAATCCGTAGCGTACCGCGACACCTTCAGAGTAAGCACGCAGGTGCACTTCGATCGAGTTGCCCACTGCGTTAGTGAAGGTGATGACCCGTTCGTAGTAGTGATTGTCTAAGTCCGACTGCTTACCGGTGAACATGGTGTAGCGATCACTGCGGGCAATAAGCTCTCCGTCACCGGCCAAGGAAAGTCGCTCCGAAAAGTCGTCAGATGTTGTTTTGATGCCCAACGGGGACTCGCTGATCACTCCGGCAAACCCCGATGCTTCGACTTGCCATGCCGGCGGGGTGCGCTGCAGGTCCGCGGTGTAACTTAGCCGACCGTCGGCCAATTCGAGTGTAATCCGAGTGCGTTGATCAGGTGAAACGACCTGCCACGTCTGCGCCACGGCAGAAAATGCACCAAGAGAGAGGGTCAAACTCAACCGAAGCAGTGTGCCGCTCAACATGGCACCATCTCAGTGACAACTTCCTCATGCCACGATGTCAGATCGCTTTTAACAATGGTAGTCGTTAAGTAAGCGTCTGTTCTTCACAGTATCCGGTAGAATTGACGTTTAGGCAGCAGGCTTTCGCAAGCGTAGGGAATTCGGATTTGTTGAGGAAAGAACCTCAATATATGTCCCAACCCGAAAAAGACGTTAGACGTTTCTTCGCCGGTATATCTGGTATGGACGATGGCTGGCGTTCCTACTAGCGCGAGTTCGTTCAAATACGATCAACGGCTGAGGCTCTCCTTCCACGTCGATGGAATTCGCCAACACTCGAAGCGCCACCAGAAGGCTAAGCTCACTACCTTAAGCCAAATTTACTCAATTGGATACATCATACACGTAGTTTGCCAGCGTGACTTCGAGACTCAGAATCGTATCACCATCAATGCCGTTGCCCGAAACCTTGAGCGCGTTGCTGGCTGATTCGATTATGCATGGCTTTCCAACGGTGGTGACGGCGAGCTACATCCATACTCCAAGCGACGGCGTCGAAATTGTCGCGTGACTTTTGGATCTTTCGCTGTGTCATCGCCGCTGCCGGTGGCTTGCAAGGGGCAATGGGGGTTGAAATTTCCTGAAGAGCGAAATCCTTGTCTCCGCTTCGTTCGATCCCCTCGCGTAAGGCACGCGCATCGCTGGTGAACACTCTCACGCTCCGGCGGCCTCGTGAAATTGTTACATACCACTGCTTGCGATTGGTTGCGCCTGCCGTGCCTGAATCAGAGAACAACACGGTATCTACAGTCTTGCCTTGGGAACCATAGGAAGTGACCGCGTAACCGTGGTTGAAGACGCGCTGCTGCGCCGACAGTGTCTTCCGGACGCCGCGATCATCATGCACGATCAAACGTCCATCCCGTTCCAAACGTTCGACCGTCACGAGTTCGCCGTTTGAGAGGTGCTGTCCCTCGATTGAGGTTCCGTTGAATTTCAACTGCAATCGGTCTCCTGAGCCAACGCTCAGTTTTCGCGGCCGGATAACGGTGAACCTGTCGGCTTTCGACAAACTCAGCATGGTTGCTTTTCCGTCCTTCAGCACTCGGAGCTTCTGTCCCTCCACCGCGCTCACCTTCACATGGTCACCCTTGCTGAACCTCCCGTAGTTTCGCACGAACACGATGTCACGACAATGCCGGTAGGTTCCTGCATCCATGCGCTGCCCAAGGGTCAGATTCAGATTTTGCAGTGACTCGATTTTCGTCACGCCAGAGACACGCCCCACAGCCTGAAGCCGCGTGCGGATCGCTTGGTTCAATCGATTTACCTCGTCCCACGTTTGCCCGATAGCCAACACGCGATCCTTGCGGTTGCACGCCAGGACAAATTCGTCGGCTAATTGCTCGGCCCGTGCGGACTCATCCGCCACTTCGTGGATAGCTTGTTCGTTTTCCAATCGTTGAAATGATTCGTCTATACGGCCATCAGCCGCCGCTCTCACCGCGTCCCGGTAAGAACGAATCGCCCGGCGTTCGTTGAGAGTTTCACCGCGACGAGGATCTTGGCGACGAATCCGCGACAACTCGGCCGGAACCACACCACCTCTTGTTTCCAGCAGTTGCAGGGCATCTGTAGCTTCCACCGCTCCATGTTGGCGCGTATCTCCCGACAAAATGAGTCGCGCCTGCTTGAGCAGGCAAAGCCTAACCAGTGCAATCATTCGCCGCGCTCCAATCTGCCCAGCCTCATCCACGATCAACACACCGTTGTGCGGCAGATCCCGCGTTCGCAGCAAGCGTTCCACCGTTTGTGCCTCCAAACCATCGCGCGCCAGTTCCTGCACCTGCTGATTCTGGGGCGCGACAACCACAACGTTTCGTCCCGCAGCGCGCGAACCTTCCACCACATGCTTCAAAGTGAAACTCTTGCCCGTTCCCGCACCGCCCCGGAAGATTGAGGCTCCGTCGCAGGACTTGAGCAGCTGGTTCACTGCTCTCGCCTGTTCTTCGTCCAAACTCTGCCCCTCCGGACGATAGGAGACGTTGATGGGCTGACACCTGCCCCGTGATCTATCCACCAGCTCTACCAACTCGGCTTCGATGCTTGATTGTTCCTTTAACGACACAACGCCCGGTCGGCATTCGTCGCGCACGTAGTCTCGCGAACGCACCTCTTCCCAAAGCCGTTCCGGTATCATGAAGTGGCCGGAATCCATCAGCAATCCATACGCGACGAGATCGCGCTCGCTCACCGTGGCGTTGCGCTCGAACAGATGGGTTTCCGCCAGATCGACGATCAACTTGGGCGACAACCGCCGATTCGGCATGAAATCCTGCTTCGGAGACCTGAAAAGCAGTGCTTGTCGCTCGCGCTCCGTCATCTCGGCCCACCACGATTCCCGCAGCGTTTCCAACGATACATTTCGCGCCTTCATGCGCCTGGATTCGCGAGCGATTCGTTCGCGTCGAGCATAGCGTGTCGCCACAGTTTCTCCACTCGCACCCGATGCCTTATCCAGCTCGTCAATCTCGCGATGCCGTTTGGAGAACCGTTCGATGGTTTCCGGCTGAACCTGTGACATTTCCAAACGCCCTCCGACGACCGAACAGGCGTGCCCCAGCCGATACAATCCCGCCCGCAACCTGTGCTGGTAAACGGCATCCACATAGCGTTGCGCCTTGAACATCTCTTCCGGCTCGATCGCCTTCCAACGCTCCTCAACCGCGTCATACGTAGCATTCATGACGAAGGCGTGCGTGTGCACATGGGGATCAAGTCCTCTACTCGTATCGTGCTGGAACAAAGCGGCCACCAAGTTGCCCGTCGGTCGGGATGAGTTCGCGTCATCCCTGCGCACTCGTGTCCCCACGAATTTCTCCAATTCGGTCATCGCCACACGCACCGCCTCATTGTGCGCCTCGGTGACGATCCGAGGATCAACGCATTGCGCCATCACCGAAATACTCTTGGTGGGACTAAACACAAAATCGTAGCCGACCCGACGGTTGGGTCGCTTGTCTCCGTACACCATCCGAGTGGTGTTCATACGCGCGATAAGTTTCGCGTCCGTGACCGGATGGTTGCCCGAACACAACCGCTGAAACGCACGCTCGCTCACTCCCCTTCCTAGCCCGAGCCTGACCGCGCCCTGCCCGACCCACTCACCGCGAACGTTCGCCTTTTCCGTGTAATAGTCCCCCACCTTCAGGTGCTCGCGGAAGTATCCGCTCGCGATCTTCACGCTACGCTGAACCCGAGGCCGGATCATGTCACCCAGCACATTCGCGCGATAACAGGGAGGAAACGTGGTCACGTTTCCCAATGATTGAGGACACCTTACCCCTTACGCTGTAAGAACACGAAACCGGCACCACCAAGTGCTGCCTCCAGATCACTCGTGAGCACTCAGGCCCATCCAGGATGCAATTCGATAAAACCATAAGTAATTTATTTTTAATAACTTATGATATTAAATTCGAAAAGACAAGGCGATTTCACCCGCCATTTCGAAGCTCATCGCTTACTACCCTCCAAAAGCTCTCGCCGACGACTTCCCTGCGCTTGGTGGCTCAGGAACCGCCACATTTCGCCGCAGAAAACCGCAGTTGCTGGTGACTGAATCGCCCAGAACTTGGGCGTCTCGCGAAGCTAAAACAGGACGCCTATTCGTGCTCGAACTGCACACGAATTGTCGCCTGTTCCTGCGCACAAACTGCGCAACCTGGCGCGCTGACGGCTGCGCAATACCAAGGCTTAAACGGCCTACCCAAGTAGGACTTCCGCCGCCCACCACGGGATTGGCGGATACGTTTTGAGCACGGTTCCATGCGCCAAAACGGCCACCGGACGATGCGGCGAATCCAGCGAAGAATTGTCCACGATCAGCCCCAAATCGACGAACGGCAGCGCCGCCTTCACGTTCTTTCGCATTCGCTCATAGCGTGCGGCAATGCGGTCCTTCGGCACGTCATGGCCACCGCACGCCACCCGGGTTTTGACGCGCAGGGCAGTGAGCTCCGCGGATACAACGCACACGAAAACCAAGACCACTTCGTAGCCCGATTCCTGCGCTTCCTTGAGCATCCGAACCTTTGCTCCAACGGGATCGAAAAAGACCGTTTCTGCGATGAAACTCTCCCGTTTCTCGATCAACTGTTGGCGACGCTTCTCCGCGAGTTGGGCAGCTAGAATCTCGGTTTCTTCACCCGCCGGTGAGCCGGCATCGACCAGCGACTTTGCCAGCACATCAGCATTCACGAACGGCCACTTCACACCACTCAGGAAGCGCTTGTAGAACGTGCTCTTCCCGGCGCCATTCGGTCCCACCAACACGATCAAAACGGGCCCTGAACGGCTCCCGAAGTCCGCCAACGCGGCAAACGCATCCGTAGCCATTGTCGGCGCTCAGTGTATCCCCGATTCAGCAGCAACAGGCCGCGTTTCCCCGGATGAATCCATCTCCAGGACTTCGCCACCCAACTCGGTCCGGGTCCCGTAGATCGGCACACCACTCCGCCGGATTTCGGCAAGCAAACTGTTGTCATTCGTTCCGGGCGATTGCGCCACAAATTGGGCAAGAATATCCGCCACCCGCTGCCGCTCCGTCACCTCGCTTACCTGATCGATAGTCATCGCCTTCTCCCCGCCGAGTAACCCCTCCAACGTTTCCCCGGGCAACCGCGCCTCAATCGCCTTCCCCAGCGCCGCCCAGTGCTCAATCTGCCCCGTCAGCGAGCGGTGAAACCGCTTCGCCGACCGACGCGCCTCACTCACCAAAGGCCCCGAAAGTTTTACCGGCATTGAACGACCCATAGCATGAGTAGTATTTTACTACTTCAATTCGTCAACTGGCGTATTTTCCGCCATTCTGCGCACTCAAGCCTCTTCCCCGCGCGCTTTAACGCCCATTTAACGCGAGTCATCGATCGGTGCTATTACTCGCGATGTCCCTTAAAATCTCAGGTTTGACGTGTCTTCCCGAAACTTAGGCGGAAAGAGTCGTCGAGCCACAGCATCAGTTCGGTCGTAAGGCGCTGCGGAAACACGAGCACGAGGAGCAACGCGAAATCCGGATGGTTGAGGAGGACCGATGGGAGCCGCTTGCGAAACTCACGGTTGCGGACGGTGGCAAGAAGTGCTGCCCAGCTTTGCGGACGACCCGGCTGGCGGTTATCGAGACTCCCGTTTTCTGAGTTCCAGCGGAGAAAATCTTCAACCCTCTCCGGGACAAACTTGGCAAATTGAACGTAGGTAATACCGGCCCAGGCAGCATCAAGCGGGCCCTTCAACAGCCGGCGCGCGGCAAGGAAAATGAGTCCTTCCAACGTGTAGGATTGGCCAGTGTGCATCCGCGGTCGACGTTTCGGATTCTTGAACCGACGCACGCCCCTCTCAAGCACGGTGTCGGCATCCTCGTATGGGTCTGCTAGACCTTCGCGTGAGCGACGCCCATTCGTGACCGCGATCGTCGTGATCAGATTGACAAGTATTGCCTCATCGAACCGGTCTCCAGATGCATTTCCCAAGAAGAGGATCGTGAGAAGAAAAAACGGGACGGCAGACTCTCCCCAAAGTAGCGTGCGGCGATCGCTAACGGCCTTGCGCACGAGCGTGGCGGCGCGGTCAACCTCTTCGGCGTTGGCCGAATCTCGTTGGAGCAGGAACCAGCCCGCGACGGCTCCGACAACGTAGGTCGTACGCACTCGCGTAATCTCGTCCCATTCAAGGTGGCGCGGATCGAAAGCTTGTTCTTCCAGAGCCTCGTCCTTGAGTTTCGCTAGGGCACTCACGGCTGCCTCACGCGCCAAATTGAATGCCGCGCGCCAGTGTTTGTCAGCGAGCCTGTGCTTTGCCGCCACCCACGCGATGTGACTCGCGGCAATTGTCCACCCCTCGATCACCGCCCAGTAATTCTCCGCCGCGTAGGCCTTCGAAAGAAGGTAGCTAACGAATATATTCAAGGCCGCAATCCGGCGGCCGACTTCCGTCCTCACCCTGCGTCCACCGGTAATTAAGCTGACGCAGAAGGCTGCATAACTCTCCTTATCGATCAGGTCCTTGCCGGCACGCTGATACAGATCCAAAAACGCTTGGATCTCTGGCACAGCCACTGGCCAGAAGTCGCTGGCCAGTGTAGAAAAATCTGCGAGCAGTTCTTTCCCTGAAGTCAGCTGCAGCGGCCGAAATCCGCGCCGTTTCCATGATTTGTTCTCGGCGGCGATGCGACTGCGGGCAGGCGCAGAAAACTCTCCAGAAATGACGAGATGGGGATCAAACCGGGCATTACCGACGTTTGGATGGTCGATCGCCGTCTCCACCAACGCTACGATCTGCGATCGGATGCGCTGCCATTCCTTCAGACCGACCGAGCCCTGCTTAAGCTGGTAGGCGTGGAAGCGCCCTTTGCCGTCGCGGGTAACGATATCCTTACCATGCTCGATCGGGCTGTGGCCCATGAGCAGCACGCGATGGCCACGCGTAATGAGCACCTGCGAGAATGGGATCTCGAACCCACGTTCTCCAATCTTAGCGAGCCAGTCTTCGAGAAGTCTCTCGCGCACGAAACTGCTCCTTCTTTTTTTCCTCCAGCGCAGCAAGTTTCGCCCGTAAAATAGGATCCTGCTGCCAAGTTTCGTAGTTCTTGTGAAATTCTGCGGCCATCGCTGGTGGCAGGAACCACGAGCTTCGGGAACGACCGTCCTCGTCGAAGTCGATTTCCACCTTTTCCATCGTTTCGAGGAATGCTTCGGGCGTGATCTCGTTGTTTCGAATCTGGATCACATTGCCAACCTTCTCAGTCGCGGCTTCCACGCTCTGCAGAATGGTGTCCTGCATTTTTCGGCCCATCTCGGCACCACCTCTGGCAGTCATCGCCAAAATTTCATTGAGGGACTCGCCTTGCCCTGGCTTCGCGGGTGAGCTCATCTCGACGGAGGTTTTCTTGAAGTCGATCTGCTCGATTTCGCCAGAATCTATCTGGAATGAACCCTTCCGTCCTTCGTTTTGCTGGTATGATTGAATCTCGAGCAAGAGCGGCCCAGCCTCATACATTGCGTCGAACATCGCTTCGTTCGCGAGCTCATCAATCAGCTTCTGGGTCTTTGGGAATTGGGGTAGCATTCGCGAGTCATTTAGCCTCGGTCGAATTGAATGGCAAGGTCGCCGGAGGGGGAGCATCAACGAGGAATCAAGACCCACGCCCCTTTCGTCGAGTCCGCGCCCAGATATTCACTGTGATAGGAAGCGACGTTTGAGCAGATCGACATCTAAGAACATGGTTGAATCCGTTTGGGCAGAAAAACTGCATAGGGACACCTGTGACTCGTTTCTACCAACCAATGCAGCGCAAAAGTAGTCGTGTTTATTTGCTGATCGCGTCTTCGACGCGCAGAAAGAAGTAAGGTCCAGCACGATCCTTGAAAACCCGAGGGCGCTGCACCGTTCACCCAAAAGGAGAATTCATGAGTGTCGAAGTGCTAAAACCACTTGCTGAAATTGGTGAGCCTGATCCAAGGAATCTGCTCCGCGTCTTCATCAATCGGACGACGGGCACGCAGCGACAAAATACGCTCAAGGACATGCACGATGCGGTCTCTGGCATCGCGCTTAATTCGAATGTGCCGGAGGATATTCAGTCGCAGTTCGCAGTGGGACAAAACTTGGCGGTTTATGCTTGGTTCTACTATCGGTTCTACATGAATGCGGAATTGCAGGCACTGTCGTGCGTCGAGTTTGCGTTGCGGCTCAAGTTGAATCCGCAGAGCCCTAGCGCGAAGAACTTCAAGACAATGCTTCGTAGGGCGGTGCATACAGGGCTCATCAGGGATCAAGGGTTCCAGTTCTTTCCGATTCCGATAATCAAAGAGCCGCGGCAGATTCCTACAAAGGCAGGAACAGTAACAGTGAACTCGTATTCGGAACTGCTAGTGGAACTCCTGCCACCGATGCGAAACAACCTCGCGCATGGCGCGAGCACATTGTTCGACGGGGCACCCGGGATGCTGCGGATTGCGGCCGACATCATCAATCAACTCTTCGCAGCAGCCGACGCCGAGCCAGGCTCTCGTTAACCCTTGAATTGGCAAACCTAAGCTAGATTAGATGAGCGCACTTCGCTCGAATACTCGTTTGGCAGGCGGAATCTGGGACAAACTCGGCAACCGCTACGAGTCGCTATGGACCGTCGAAGCGCTGATGAAGGTGCTGGGGGATGAGGTGCTGGAATTGGTTGTGGAGCCGCACGGCAAGGAGGGTCAAGGGGTGGAATTTTACACCGTAGCGGCTGACGGAACGCGGGAGTATTTTTCGGCCAAGCGACAGAAACCCGGTAACGCGTGGTCACTGGCGGATTTGAGTCGGGCCGGTGAGACTGGGCGAAGCATTTTGGGGGATTTGCTGCAG
>JANQKV010000017.1 GCA_028280945.1 Opitutaceae bacterium | reverse complement strand
CACCGAGACCCTGGGTTGGGCGCTGGAATGGAGCAGTGACAACATGGGGTCGGTGCATCGCGACAATGGCCGACTTATGCTTTCGCAACTGATTCCCGTGAACGGTGGCAGCACGGCGTGGGTCGGCCTGCACACAGCCACATGACGTCACGTCTTGACTCTTGACACTGTGCAGCACCGCTCAGTCCAGCCTGCAGCGGACGTCAAAACAGCAGCCTGAAGGGGCCAAACGCACAGGATAAAGATCCTGGAGGCAGTGGGGTGGTTGGTGGTGTTCGGGAACTTTTCGCTAGGATGCGGCGTAGTTCGCACTGAACCCCTTTTACCTTTGGTTGCTCTTATTGGGGGCCGTGGTTTTGTAGACACGTATCCGCGGCAGTCTTTGGGGGAATTCTGTTGTTTTCGAGCGCTCATGCGAAGCCCCAACCACTGTTTGGATCTGAACGGTATCGAGGCAGCGTTCCGACGGAATCAGTCCGCAGTCTCGTCCGGAACTTGGTAAACCTCGATCAGGACCTCGCCCCCACCGGCGTCAACATCGCTCGCCTGCACCGTGTAGACACCTGGCAGCAGGGTGATGAGAATTGATGCATCGCCGCTGCCCGGAGTCAGCCCAAACGCTCCCACTTTCGCCGCCGCAGCCGCGATGTCTTCCTCGTTGTCATCGATCGACCAGTCTTCGTTGGCCACCAACTCCATGTCTTGCTGAAACAAAACCAGTCGCGGATTGGCCATCACTCCCTCGACGCCATACTCCAACAGACCGGGCCCGACCGCGCGCACGAGCACCTGCGCCGGCTCTTCTTCAATCACAAACCCCGAGATCAAACGCCCGCCGACCGCCACCGCCGACCGGGTCGAGATGTTTACCAATTTGCCCCGCCCCAACCTTGCGATCCGCAAATCATCGAACGCAAAAAAACGCCCGTCGCTTTCAATCACCAACGCCGCGATGTCATTCTGCGGTCGGGCGATTCCCCGCACCATTCCCGCCCCGGGATAGTTGGCGGTGATGATGATGGGGGCCTCCTCGAGTAGATTGTGACTCTCCAACTCCTGTCCCGCCGCATCTAACGCCGTAATCTTCATCACCGTGCTGCCCGGATCGGCGCCGTGGTAATTCCCCCGAGTGTAGTTCAAGAAAACCGATGCAGCATGTGCGGGACCACCCGTGAACTCGAACTTCATCCACACTCTCTCCCCGGGGCGTATCGCCGAGCCCATGATTCCGGTGCGATTCCCAAAGCCCCAGTGGCCGTTTTCGCCGAAAGCTACATCATTGCCCGATATCCACAGACAATTCTCGCTGCTCGTCCACCGCACGGTCTCGCCATATTCCCCGGCTATGTTCTGGGGTTGGAAAATCCAGTGCGTGGAACCTTCCGGATGCGTGAAATCGATCATTCGGTTATCCGCGATGCCCTCGTTTGTTGTGATCAGCGCCCCCCGCGCCCCCAGCACTAACAGCGAGAACAAACAGCAGCAGCGAAATCCAAAACGAACGTTGGCGGGGAAGGGTATCACGGGCAGGTAGGGTGCACCAAAAGGGATAAAACGCACAGAATAAAGTTCCTGAGCACCCAGACGACGTCAGGTGTTGACTCTTGACTAGCTGAAAGTGCATGGCGGGAAAGGTGCAGGTTAGGGGGCAACTTGGTATTCTCGCAGTGCTCGTTGAGGTGTGGTCGCCCATCTCCTCGGTGGTGGTTTGTGAGGCTGAATTTTGGGAACAGGTGAGCGGGTTAAATTTTGCCGTGATACCTTTTCCGCGTTCCGGTCAGTCTCACGAGAGACGGCTCGTTTGTTTCATAATCTATGTTTTCCTTCTTCAAAAATGTCCGAACAAAAAGCTCCTCTTTCTCCTTAAACCGAAACCGACGGTATGGTTTATTTCGCGCGTTCGCTAGGTAAGATCCGCCTGTGCACGCGCGAGGTCAGTTAGGGGCGGACTTTCAGGCCAATTTAGGCAAGGCCATCGACTCGTTCACGTGCCAGTATCTCCGGATCGACTGTGCGGATCTGCGGGAGCGCACCTTGGCGGGGGTAGCAATGAGGAGGTGCTGGCCTGAGTGCGAGAAAACGGCCGTGATCTTTCGCCGATCAATATTCGGATCTGGAATCACTTTGCCACCAAGCTCGGCTGGAAAGACGATATGACCGATCGGTTTGAGTTTCGCCGGAAAGAGGCCGGTCTGACCGACCGAGAAGATATCGAAACCATCTTCGACGTGCTCGACAGCGACGAAGGCCGCCCACCGCACCCCTACTGCCTGCCCTTGCCCGCGAAGTAGCTGATTGGATGTAATCGGGCTGCCACTCCAGTGACGCGAGCGCGTGTTGCGCATGGTGACTTCACTGAGTGACAGAACACGGTTTCTTGCCTCGACCGCCACGTCGCGCCTTGTGCATCAGTCCCATCGAGGCCTTAAAGGCAGAGTGAATCCTGTCGTCGAAAACACCATCCCCGTGCTGCCCGTTTCGGACATCAAGCGGAGTTTGCAGTTCTACACCGAGACCCTGGGTTGGGCGCTGGAATGGAGCAGTGACA
>JANQKV010000071.1 GCA_028280945.1 Opitutaceae bacterium | reverse complement strand
GGAGTGGCTCAAACAGTCTCTGTTGCAGGCCAAGGAGCTCCAGCACTTCAAGTTCCTCTTTATCGTCACGGGCAACCAGATGCTGCAACGTCGGCCCCGCGGCGAACCCCACGAGCTCTACCGGCGCGAACGTGAAGAGTTGATTGATTTCATTGTGGAAAACGAGCTCACCGGCGTGGTCTTTCTCACGGGCGACGTGCACCACAGCGCCATGTATAAACGTCAGATCGGTGACGCCGGCCAATGGGTTTATGAAATCACGTCCTCGCCCCTCTCCAGTGGATCTTGGGACGCAGCTAACAGCGACAAGGCGGACGATCCGCACGTCATTGCGGGCACTCTGATCGGCACGCAAAACTTCGTGCAAGTGGCGGTCGCCGGCGAAGACGATACCCGTCATCTCAGGGTCACTTGCATCGACCACGAGGGCAAAACCCGCTTCACGCAGACGATCAGGCTGCGCGACCTACGGCCGCAATCCTCCGAGTGAGTGTAGCCGAGACGCTTGCATCCTCCGTCGACGGTGAACTATCCCTGCTCATGCCAAAACCTGTGACGTCTGCGGCCGCCTCGGCCGCTCCCTCCGCCCAGCCTGTATCCAAACCCGGCCCCAAAGGCCTCAAGACCCGTGCGCAGATCGTGGCCAACTGGCTGCCGCGCTACACCGGGGTTCCGATCGACGAGCTGGGCGACCACATCCTGCTCACCAATTTCCAGCACTACGTGAAGGTGTTTGCCCAACGCCATCGGGTGCCGGTGCGCGGCAAGGACAAACCCATGCCCAACGCCACCGCGGGACGGATCTCGATCATCAACTTCGGCATGGGCAGCGCGACGGCCGCCACCGTCATGGACCTGCTCACGGCCTTAAAACCCAAGGCCGTGCTTTTCCTCGGAAAGTGCGGCGGCCTTAAACACCGCGCCGCCATCGGCGACCTCATCCTGCCCATTGCCGCCATCCGCGGCGAAGGCACGAGCAACGACTACTTCCCGCCGGAGGTGCCGGCTCTCCCGGCTTTCGCGCTGCAGAAAGCCATCTCCACCACGATCCGCGACTTCGGCCGCGATTACTGGACTGGCACGGTCTACACCACCAACCGCCGGGTGTGGGAACACGACGCGAAGTTCAAAAAGTATCTGCGCAAACTCCGCCCCATCGCCATCGATATGGAAACCGCGACGATTTTCATGACCGGGTTCTACAACGAAATCGCCACCGGAGCCCTGCTCCTCGTCAGCGATCAACCGATGATTCCCGAAGGCGTGAAAACCGCGGAAAGTGATGAGGCGGTGGACCAGAATTTTGTGAAAGACCACATCAAGATCGGCATCGAGTCCCTCAACCAATTGCTCAACAAGGGCCTCACCATCAAGCACCTGAAATTCTGATCAATAATGCATAGGAGTGGAATCAACCGACTGGCGAATCTGACTTACTGTCTGGGTATTTTTCTTCTGTCCGTTCGTGGGCTCGCCCAGACTCCCTCTGTCATACTGGTGTCTCGATTCGAAGGGGTCGAACAGATCTCCGCCAATCAGTCCATTCCAGCTGAAAGTCTTTTTGGTGCAGGAGTGACCTTCGAAGGGTCCACTCCTTCAGGCGTCAGGGCGTTTGTTCGCCAAGCCAATGGCGCGGACCGTGAGATACCTCGGGATGAATCAAATGACTTGTTTTTGGAGTTGTCCTATCCGGACGTCGATGCGCTGAACGCCGAGTTTCCTGCGGGACCTCAACGCGTCCAAGTCGGGAGCAACGTCTATACCTTCAATCTCGCTCCGCTGCCAACGGCGGGAAACCCTCTGCGCGTGGGTAATTTTGATGCACTGCAGGCGTGGTCGGAATCGGACATTCAGGTGGAATTCTCCCCACGCTCGCCGACCGACGAGTTTTCTCTACTGCGATTCTCGATCGAGGATGCTGTAGGAAACGAATTACGGTCTACCCCCGAGCTTGGGGAACCAGGAGCTCTGAATGGAAGTGAAGGCGTTGCACAAGTTTCAAGTCTGCCGAACGGAGAGTATAAAGGACGGCTCATTTGGTCTCCATTTATCGTGGAACCTGCTTCCGGTGGCCTGACGGCAGTGGTGCACGCGTCCGCGTCGATGGTGACGTTTCCGATAATCGTTGATCGACCAACGCCCATCATAACCCGTTCACCGGAGCCTGTCGAAGCGCTTGCTGGTCGGTTGATAACCCTTACTGTCGAGACTGCCGGGCCCGGTGATTCCTACCGCTGGTATTATCAGGCTGATTTGGATTCAGCCCCGGAATTGGTCTTCACCGGCGGCGACACTTTAACCATCGACGCCAAAGCGGGTTACTACTTCGTCCGAGTTTTGAACGCCAATGGCGAAACCGAATCCTCAAAAGCTCAGGTGACCGTGATTCCGCGTCCGGGAGTGCGAACTTTCCTGAAGAATCTTCCCGAACATTTTCCCGCTGAAGAACCCACGATTGAAAATCTCGCGACAGGGCTTACCAGCGACGCAACCGGCGGATTCTGGTTTGCGAACGTTTATCGAATCCAACATGTTTCTGATGATCGCATCATCCGGACAATCGCCGGCGGAGAAGAGATCGGGATGCAGGATGGCTGGGGAGCAAACGCTCGGTTCGGAGGCACGACTGGTGCAGCGATTGGAGATCTAGCTTGGGATGGAAACGAGTTCCTGTATGCAATCGACCCATCAGGTCATACTATCAGACGAATCTCCCTGCTGGGCGAGGTCACCACGATCGCAGGTGAGCCGGGCACAATCGGGCCAATGGATGGAACCGGCCGAAACGCCAGATTCCAATGGCCCCGTTCAATCGCGTTCGATTACCACCGAAACCAACTGGTCGTGGGAGATTCATTTAACTCGGTCTTGCGCTGGGTGAGCCCCGCAGGGGTAACCACAACAATACTGGGTGATCGGGAAACGGGAGTTCTCGGGGCAGACGGTGCGGGCGGAGACGTGTTGTTCTCGGACTATGTATTGAATGGACTCTGCGTCTCACGCGAAGGTGACTACCTCATATTTGAAGAAGGGCGGCTTAGATCAATCGATCCTGATGGAGGCTCAGTAACAACTTTGGTCAGCGCACCTGCCGGTTCAACTTTGGCCAACGACAGATTTGTCCACGTGTTCGAATATCCGGGAGGCGGACTCTACCTTCTCAGCCGGAGCGGGATCTATCAAATAAGCCGAGATCAACTTCCCGCTGAACCCTCCCTCTCGTGGCATGAGTTTTCTACGAGGAACGGGATATGGGGACAGGCAGGTTTTTCCGTCAGCCAACCCACTCTCGCTCCGAACGGCAGGTTTTATGGTTTCAGTGCCTCAGGTTTCAATCTCACCGAGATGGAGCTGCCTACTTACCTGCGGAGTTTGGACCCGCCGGACGCTTCCATTGGTGCGGCGCGATTGCTTAATCTATCTGTCCGCACCCGCATAGAACCGGGGCGCCACTTGATCGCTGGGTTCGTAAATCAAATTGGATCCACCCGCCCCATGGTCCTCCGAGGAGTCGGCCCAACTCTGTCAGACTTTGGTGTGAGCAACTCTCTCCCGCGACCTCAATTGACCCTCCGACAGGGATCCGAGGAACTTGCCCGCAATGTGGGCTGGACCTCCGATGACGGAGGCTCTTTTGGAGGGTTCCCTTTGCCGCCGGGAAGTTCGGACGCGGTGATTTCAGCCAATTTATCTGCGGGAGCGTATACCGTCGAACTTGCACCCGCTGACAACGATGGCGGCGTGGCATTGATGGAGGTTTACACCTCGCCCGATGCTCTGTTGGAAGCCACGCCCATCAATCTTTCAGCTCGTGGCTGGGTTATCAATGGCGAGCCGTTGATCGCCGGCTTTGTTTTGAGTGGGACAAACTCCAGATTGATCCTAATTCGTGGAATCGGGCCAACTCTGAGCGATTTTGGAGTTACGACAGCTCTCAGCAACCCCACTCTCAGGCTATACCGCGGAAATGAAGTTATTCGTGTAAACGACGATTGGAACGATCCTTTTCGTGATGGCCTCGACACAATCACCCCAACATTCGAGCGGGCGGGAGCCTTCTCGTTGGAAACCGATTCCAAGGATGCGGCGATTGTGATCGAGTTGCCGCCGGGAGCTTATACCGTTCACCTGAACAACACTCCGCCGGAAGAAATCGGAGAAGCGTTGATTGAGATCTATCTGCTGAACTGACCCCATTCGATCTTGGAAAGTCCGTAGCAGGTGGTTGCGGCGTGATATGAGGCTCCTCAGTTTACTCCGGGACCGGGCTACCGGCAGGAACAACCTCCCCTTCCCACTTCACGATACCCGTGTCGGGATCGTATTCCAAGGTGCGGCCACCGTGGTCGGCAACATGCGGGGCATCGCGGGTCGGCAGCCAGCGGCGATGATCCACCATCAATGCGGCCACCGCCGGGTCGCCCGCCAAGTTGCGCCACTCGTGCGGATCAGTCAGGTGATCGTAGAACTCTTCCGCACCGTCAGCGTATCGAATATATCGGTACCGCTCGCTGCGCACGGCATGGTTGCCGGGATTCGCGGTCGTGAGCGCCGGACGTTGCCGTGGAGTCGTCGCATCCTCCAGCTGTGGTCGCAGCGTGATGCCTTCGAGTGGAGGCAAGTCTTCCTGCAAACCGGCCAGGTCGGCCAATGTCGGATACAGGTCCAGCAGCTCCACCGGCACAGCAACGCGCCCGCCGCGAGCCACGCCCGGCCCGGCGACCAAGAGCGGCACCCGGGTGGATCGCTCCCACAAGGTGTTCTTACCCGTCACACCTTTTTCGCCGAAGTGCATGCCGTTGTCGCCCCACACCACCACCAGTGTGTTCTCGGCAAAACCCGCCGACGCCAGGGCCTCCAGCACGCGGCCAATCTGGCCATCGATCCACGTGGTGCTCGCGAGATAGGCCCGCACGTAGGGCTGCAACTGACCGTGCTCCCGCATCCAGCGCAGGCGCGGCTCGGGCAGCCGCCAATGCAGATACCAGGCAAAGTCCGGCACGTCGACGCGATCATCGGCCAACACCGGCGGCAGCACCCCCTCGGTCGGCACCGCGGCCAATTGCTCCGGCGTCACATAAGTCGGCACGTGAGGCAGGAAAAACCCGAGGGCCATAAAAAACGGTTGGCCGGGCGGCAGGGTTTGCAGCCGTTCGGCCGCCCACTCAGCCACCTGGTAGTCTCCCTTCTTGGTCTCATCATGCGGGTGGGCACCCCAGTCCATCCAGGGGTTGTTGCCCATGGGGGTTTCGCCGGCGTGCTTGGTTGCCGGAAAGACTTCACCGGGACCACCCCAGGGGCCGGTCTCATGCACCTCGCCGGCGGGATTGCTCCCGCCGCGAAACCGCGCGTGGTCGACTTTGCCCGCAGCCAGGGTATGGTAGCCGTGCCGGGCAAACCACTGCAGAATGGTGGGGTGGTTTTCCCAGGCCTTCACCGCGCGCATCGCCGGCTGCAATCCGTAAATACCCGTGG
Source organism: Opitutaceae bacterium (assembly GCA_028280945.1). Classification (GTDB taxonomy): domain Bacteria; phylum Verrucomicrobiota; class Verrucomicrobiia; order Opitutales; family Opitutaceae; genus Actomonas. The sequence continues at coordinate 47,290 of JANQKV010000071.1, read as the reverse complement.
TGGATGGCCTCAGTCCGAGCAGCACCGACGAGCGCGACGGATTGCACAAGGGGGCCTGGCAATGCGCGTTGAGAAATGTCGTGCCCCGTTCGGCCAAGCGATCCAGGACCGGAGTGCGGGCGGCGGGATGCGTGTCAAGTGTCCCGACCCAGTCGTTCAAGTCATCGATCGCGATGAACAGCACGTTGGACGGAGGAGCGGCGGATGGTTTTGGAGCCATCACCCCACTGCTTTCCGGCACGGGCAGGATCAGCCCGGTCAATCCGATCCAGCAGCATGTCGCCAGCCACCCCTGCGCCACATCAACGAAACGATTCATAAATCAAAGCCAGGCAAGTGGTTTAATCGAGGGACCAAACCGGCTGTCTCCATCGCATCAGGCGATGGAGGCAGGACCCCAACAAACAGCAGTCAGGCCAAAGCAATAAATCGGTGAGCTAGAATTGACCCTTCACCCCAAAGGTCCACAGCGCCCCGTAATCGACTCGGCTGCGCAGCCGCGCGTAGTCCGGGGTCTCGGGTCCACCCGCCTCAATCACATCGGCGACATCCGTGACGTTGCGACCGTTGATGAAGAGGCCGAGATGCCGGGTGAGGTTGAACTCGAGATCCAGATCGAGCCGCAGTCGGGACGGACGATACACGTAGCCAAACTGGCTGGTGCTCAGCGTGCCATCGGGCCGCCAGGCGATGAGCTGGGTTTGTTTCTCATCCCGGAAGTTCCAATTCAACCGCGCGGTGAAACGCTCACGCGACAGGGTGAAGCCAAAGTTGCCGGTATTCTCAAACGGATTGAGCGGAGGCTGGTTGACATTGTTGCGCGAGACATCGAGCGAGTCCACGAAGGGCTCGGGATCGCGGTCGATGTGGGTAAGGTTGCCAAACACCTGCAGGCCCCGGGCCCACTCCGGCAGGAAGGTGAGCGCCTGCTTGTATTCGAACGTATAACCGACATGACGAACGGGATCAGTGGAGTTGATCTGGGTGCGCACCTGGGCGTCCTCGTATTCGGCCAGATCGAGTCCGAGCGGATCCAGAAACGCCTGTGTGACCGGCTCCGTGATGTTGGTGAAGAAGTTGTCGTAGTCGCGAATGAACGCGCCGATGGCGACATGGCCGACGTTCTTGAAGTAGTATTCGAGGCGTGCGGTCCACGCGTCGGCCGTCCACGGCTCGATGTCCGGATTGTTGACCACAAAGAAGTCGTTGCCGAGCCGGTCGTCCTCCAGATCAGGGAAAGTGATGGCACCGGAATACTGGATGAGATTGGGCCGGCCAAAGGACTGTCCCCAGGACGCGCGGGCGATCAGGTTTTCGGTGATCATGTAGCTGGCGTTGAAACGCGGCAGCGCCTCGGTGTAGTCGGTCTTCACATTGTAGCCCCGCTCGAGAAACGTGAGCTCCAGGTAGTCGAGCGCGTTCGGATTGACCGGCACAATGGGCACCGGGCGACCATCGTCGTCGAGAATGACGTTGCCGCTGGCGTCGCGCTGGTAGTTGCCGGTTGGGTCGGTGAGCGGCCCGTTGGAATCGATGCGGGTGTGTTCGACGCGCCAACCGCCGATGAGATTGAGCCGGCGGTTCATCAACTGCACCCCCGCCTGGAGGTAACCGGCAATGATGTCCTCGGAGGCTTCGCGCGAACCGTTGACCGCATTGAAGTATTGACCGGCGGCGTTGAGGCGGAAGTTGTCGGGATTGTCCAGGCGGTTTTGATGCAGGGCGTAGCTGTCAATACCTTGAATGGCGGGAAAACCGAGCTGGCCGTCGCGCGCCGCGTAAGTGGCATCAAGGAAGGCCGAGGGGCCGCGGTTGCCGTTTTCGCCATCGTAAAAATAGCGGGTGAAGAAATTCTGGTTCTCCTTGGTAAGGCCTTCGAAGCGCATGCCCGCCTTCACCTCGACCGGCACGCCGAGGTCAAATTGGCGGGAAGCGTCGGCATAGGCGGTAAGCCGATTTGTATCCACGATGTTCTGAGCGTAGTCGGCCGTATTAAGCGAGTAACGATCAGTCAGGGTAAACGGATCGATGGGCGTGCCCACCGCCCCCCCCGCGTTGTCGGTCACGGTAATGCTGCCGGGGCGCAGGTAGCCAACGTCATCCAACATGATGGTCACATTGTTCATGGTCGACCGGGTGGTGTTGAAGGCACCTTTGTCCTGATCCTTGTTGTGATTGTCGGCGATGGAGTATCCGACGCCCATGCGGCTCGTCCAGGTCGGACCGTTGTGATACCACACAAGCGTCGGGTGAATGGTTCGGTTGATGCGGTGCCGCACCAGGTTCGTCAGTGTCACGCGGCCCCGCCCGTTGGCGCTGGTCGTCGATGTGCTGTCGTGGTCCGCCACCCGCAGGAACGTGAAATCGATGGTCTGGTTGGTGGCGAGAAGGTCGAAGTAGGAATACTGCAGGCCAACCGAGATGCGGTCGTATTCGCGCAGTCGAAAATCCAGCGTCGTGCCGAACGAAATGCGCTCGGTTTCCTTGGCGGCATCCCGAATCGTGTAGTTGGTTGCGTAGGGCCGGTCCGGGGTGGTCTGCGGGAAATTGTTGCGGTTGCCGGTCCCGGCGAAGGCCCCGTGCCAACGATACTGGGTCAGCGGTTCCGGTGAGTAGTTGTCGGAGTAACCAGCAGTGACAGTGTAGCCAAAGTTGTCGTTTACCGGAGCGAGCCAGGAGAGCTCGAATCCCGGGCGGAGCTTGCGTGAGCTGCTGCGGCCCGGCCCCGGTGTCTTGTTGAAATCGAACTCATCACCGCGGCCCATCAGGAAGGCGCGATAGTTGAAGGTTGGGTTGGCCCGCTCGAAGGCACTTCGTGGCGTCAGATTGATCGAACCCGCGAAGGCGTTGCCGGAGTCATCGGGCAGCGGCGCATGGTTAACCTCGATGCGCGAGAGGTTGTTGATGGAAACGAAGTCCATCGACACGGAGCGGGAGGTGTTGAGGCCCACACCGGCACTGGCGATGTTGAATCCCTCGATCGTGATCGGCACGAACTCGGAGCCGACACCGTTGAGCACGATGTCGCGGCTGTTGCCGCCCGTGTCCGTGACAGCGATGCCGGGCATGAACTTTAGAAAGTCGGCGGCGTTGCCTTCAGCCATGAACCCAAACTCATCGGTCGAGAGCACGTTTTTGATATTGTCGGCAAAACGCTGTTCGCTGATCGCATCGGCAGCCGCATCCAATTCACGAGTGGTCGCCACCTCAAATGCGTCCAGGGTGATCGTGGGTTCACCACTGGTGGTGGATTCCTCCGAGCCAAAAATAATCGATCGCCGCACCGTTTCACCGGCAACAACCTGAACGGAGATTTCCTGCTCGGGAAATCCGGTGTAAAAAACCCGCATGGTCTGCGTGCCGGTGGGCACACCGGCCAACACAAATCGACCTTCCGTATCGGTCAGGGCCACCAGATTGGTGTCGGCAATGCGCACACGGGCATTCGCCACGTAATTGCCCGAACGGGCATTGAGCACACGACCGCTCACCACGCCGGAACCTTCCGCGGAGACGGATGAGGCGGCGGTTTGGGCCTGAGCAGCGGGGGTGGATGAAAAGCCAATCACTGCGGCAAGAGTGCAAAGCGCAGCGGCCCATCGAAGTGGGCACGAGGTCGATCGAAACGACCCGAAGGTGTTGGGGGAAGGAGGGATATGCATGGGTGCGGTTGGGTTAGGTAAGCGCTCGGTGGCAGGGTCGGGGGTTGGGTTCGAGACGAGGCCGGGGTAGCCGAATGGGCCGGGGAAAGGCCTCTGATAAGCGGACTCTAACAAACGCCCAACCCGCTCTACTATTAGCCAAATGGATAATGCGGGGGCCCAGAGCATCGACCGAGCTTGGCAAACCGTATAGCTCTCCCAGCCTATTGCCTCGGTTGCACCCCGCGCCTCCCCGACCCCTTCCCTTCCATGCCGCGCACCTTCGCCCGACAAGTTCTGTCATCCGTCCGCCTCCCGCTGGGATCGGGTTGGCGGCAAGGTCTGCTCTTGGTCGGACTGTGCATCGCGCCGGTGATCGACACCGCGGCCGATGTCGCTCCCCTGCGCTTCGCCGCAGACGTGCACGGACTGACTTCGGCGGAAGCCCGCGAGGGTTTGCCCGTTGAGCTCGAAGCGGTTGTCACCCATTTTCACCGGAAACTGGGCGACGGCTTTTTTGTGCAGGATGAAACCGGCGGCATCTACGTGCGCCTGCAACGGCTCGAAATCGATCTCCCGTTGGGGGAGCGCGTGCGGGTTCACGGGATCACCGCTCCGGGTGACTACGCCCCCGTGGTGGCGTTGAGATCCATCGAGAAGCTGGGACCCGCTCCTTTACCTCCTGCCCGACCCGTTTCTGCCGGCGCGCTTTCAAGCGGTCGGTTTGATTCGATGCGCATCGAACTACGAGGTGTCGTCACCTCAGTGACACCCGTGGAACGGTCCAACGTGCCTCACCTCGCCCTGCAATTGCGGGTCGATGGCCAGACTGTGCTCGCCGGTGTCAACCAATATACCGAGAGCAGCCTGGACTTGGCGGATGCCGAAATCTCTGTGACCGGTGTTGCGGGAGGTCTGTTCAGCCGCCAGCGGCAACTCCTGCGCGGCGTGCTCCTGGTCGAATCGGACGAAGACATCGACGTGCTCCGCCCGCCCGAGCCCGTCGAAGAATTACCGGTCCAAGTGATCGGCGACCTGTTCCGCTTCAGTCCCGACGGCTACGCCGGGCACCGCGTGCGGGTGTCCGGCTCCTATCTCGGCGGTCCGGCGGGCGGTTGGCTCGCCATTCGCGACGGCACCGGCGGAGTTTTTGTCGAAACCGCCGAGTCATGGCCCGACCTCCAGCCGGGTGACGTGCTCGATATCGCCGGATTCCCGCTTCGTCGCGCCCAAACCCTCTGGCTTGATCATGCCCAAGTACTGGCCCGCCGTCCCGGGTCTCCGCCCGAACCCACCGTTACGAGTTTCTCAGTCGGACTCAACCGACCGGGACATCTCGCCCGCATGAACGGCCGGATCGTGGGGCAACCCCGCCCCGGAGACGACGCTTGGGTCATCACGTTGCGCACAACGGACGGCAACGACTTTGAGGCGCATGTTTCACCTGCAACCGACCGTTACCCGTCGGCTTGGCGCGATGGTGCGGTGGTGACGGTTGAGGGCATCGCCGAGGCTTACACGCGTCCCGGGCAAAACCTGGATTTGTTCCCCTTCCCCACCGCCTTGCGCATCCACGTGCAGTCCACCGACAAAATCAGGCTTGATGAAACCGCTCCCTGGCATACTTCGCCCGACTTCGCGTTGTTTTTGATTGGCGGTCTGGTCAGCGCAGGGCTGCTTTTTGCCGCCGTTTCAGTCGTGGCCATCCTGCTCGCGCGTAAAAACGCCGCCTTGCAGGAAACCCGTCGTCGCCTTCAGGAAGCCCGGGAAGAGTTGGCCCAACGCTTCACCCTGCGCACCAGCGAATGGCGCCAGGAACTGGCCGCGCGCCATGCGGCCGAAGCCGACTTTGCCCTGCTGACGGCGGAGCGCACCCGTCTGGGCCGCGAGCTGCACGACACCCTCGAGCAATCTTTGGCGAGCGTCGGTCTGCAAATGGATGCCGTCCAAGGCTTTTATGAAAAACGGCCCGACAAGGCGCTGGGTTTGTTGCAGGAAGCCACCCGTCTGCTCCGCGAGAGCCAGGCCGAGGTCCGGCGCTCCGTGTGGAATCTCCGCTCCTTAAAGCTTGAGGAGACCACGTTGCCCGACGCATTGGAACAGTTGGGCAAAGCGCTAAACGAAACCCAGGGTCCAACCATCACGTTTCGTTGTGTTGGCGAACCGGTGACCCTGAGGCCGTCGGTGGCCAGTCATCTCTTTCGCATCGCCCAGGAAGCCGTCACCAACGCACTCAAACATGCTTCCGCCCGGTCAATCGACTTGGGCCTCACCTTCAACCGAGAAGGCGTCGAACTGGCGATTGTCGATGACGGCCAAGGGTTCAACCCGGAACAGCCGGTCCGCGAAGGCCACTTCGGCCTGCGCGGCTTGCGCGAACGCGCCGCCGCTCTCGGTGTTGAGCTTGAGATCGACTCCAGGATCGGTGCGGGCACGCGCATCCGCGTGCAGGTACCTGTCACCCGCACGGTGAATGCCTCTTCCTGACTTTCCCATGCCCACTTTTGATCCACCCCTCAAACTCATGGTCGTTGACGACCACTTTGTCTTTCGCGCCGGACTAAAAACCGTGCTCAGTCTGCGCAACGACTTCGCCGTCATCGCGGAAGCCGACAACGCTGCCTCCGCCGTGGAACGCTACGCCCGACACCAGCCCGACGTTACGCTGATGGACCTGCGCCTGCCCGATGGTACCGGCATCGAGGCGACCCGCCAAATCTGCACCGCCCATCCCGATGCCCGCATCCTCATGCTCACCACCTACGATGGCGATGAAGACATTCACCGCGCCCTCGAAGCCGGGGCCGCGGGCTACCTGCTCAAGAGTGTGCCCGGCCCCGAACTTCTGCGCGCCATCGAAGCAGCTGCGCGGGGCGAGCGCTATATCCCGCCCGCCGTGCAACAGCGTCTGGAGGAGCGTGCCACCTTTGGTGAACTTACTGATCGCGAGCGCGAGGTGCTGCCCCTTGTGGTCAAGGGCCTGACCAACCGTGACATTGCCGGCATCCTCAACTTCACCGAGTTCACCGCCAAAGCCCATGTTCGCAGCCTGCTGGCCAAGCTGGGAGCCGCCGACCGTACGGAACTGGTCGCCATCGCCGTGCAACGCGGACTCATCCACCTCGACTGATCTCCCGCCATGTCGCTTCCCCGTTCCTCCTCCATCGCTCTGCTGATTCTGCTCACCACGATCCTTGGTTTCGCACGAGCCGAGAACAACAACGTCTGGTCGGCGTCGTGGATCAGCCCCGCGCCGGAAATTGCCACCCAGCCCAACTCGTGGTTGGTGTTCCGCGGCACGTGGTCAATTGATTCCCAACCTGCCGCCGCACCCACCCGGATCGCCGTGGACTCCAAGTATTGGCTGTGGGTCAACGGGCAACTGGTGATCCGCGAGGGCGGTCTCAAACGTGGACCCCGCCCTCAGGCGACTTACTACGACGAGGTGGACCTCGCCCCTTACCTGACCAGGGGCGAAAATACCCTGGCGGTGCTGGTATGGTTTTGGGGCCGGCACGGTTTCAGTCATGTCGACAGCGGTCGCGCCGGACTCGTGCTGGAAACACAACTCCCGGATGGGCGTATCCTCGGAACAGATACGTCCTGGCGGATCGCACCGCACCCCGCCTTCGGCTCGACCGGCGAACCGCACCCCAACTACCGACTTTCCGAAGCCAATGTGCACTTCGACGCCCGGAAGGATCTGCCCGCATGGCCCACCGCCGGTTTTGATGATTCGGCCTGGCCGTCCGCCATTGTCGTAGGACCGCCTCCCGCCGCGCCGTGGCACGACCTGGTGGCCCGACCGATTCCCCAATGGCGTGACTATGGCGTGCTCGCGTTTCCGGAATTCGCCACCCGCGCGCCCACCCGTGACGCGAATGGCATCGTGCGCGCCCGCCTGCCCTACAATGCCCACGTCCACCCCATTTTCACCATCGCCGCCCCAGCCGGGCTCACCGTCGACATCCGCACCGACCACTACCGCGGGGGCGGCCCACCCAACGTGCGCACTGAATACGTGACCCGCGCCGGCGTGCAGACGTTCGAATGCCCGGCGTGGATGAACGGCCACACCGTGGAGTTCCGCTTCCCGCCGGAGGTCACCATCCTGGATCTCGCGTATCGTGAAACCGGGTATGATACCGATTTCGTCGGCAGCTTCGCCTGCGATGATCCGCTGCTCAACCAGCTCTGGCAGGAGTCCATTCGCACCCTCTACGTGACCCTGCGCGACAACTACATGGACTGCCCCGACCGCGAGCGCGCTCAGTGGTGGGGTGACGTCGTGATCGAACTGGGTCAGACGTTTTACGCCCTCGACCGGCGCTCCGACGCCATCACCCGCAAGGCCATCCGGGAGCTCATCCACTGGCAGCGTGAGGACGGCACTCTCTATTCGCCCGTGCCGGCGGGCAATTGGGACAAGGAACTGCCCACGCAGATGCTCGCCAGCATCGGCCACTACGGATTCTGGACCTACATTCACGACAGCGGCGACCTCGCCCTGGCCGCCGAGGTGATGCCGGCCATTGAGCGTTACCTCACCCTCTGGCAGATCGGGGAGGACGGCCTCGTCGAGCCCCGGGCCGGCGGCTGGACCTGGGGCGACTGGGGCGAGGAGAAGGACCTCGGCCTGCTCTACCAGGGGTGGTACGCCCTTGCCCTCATCGGCCAGCGCGACCTCTACCACCTGCTCGACCGCCCCGAGGCCGCCGCGCAGGTCGACCAGCAACTCATCGCTCTGCGCACCGCCTTCCACTTCAACTGCTGGGATGGCACCGCCTATCGCTCACCGGATCATACCGGCGCCCCCGACGACCGCGGCAACGGCCTCGCAGTGGTGGCCACGCTCGCGCCATCCTCCACGTATTCAAAAATTCGTGACGTTCTGCGGGAGCGCCGCCAGTCCAGTCCCTACATGGAAAAATACGTGCTCGAGGCCCTCATCCGCATGGGCTTTGTCGACGACGCCCTGGCGCGGATGAAATCGCGTTATGCCGCCATGTTGGCCGACGACTACACCACCCTTTACGAAGGCTGGGGCATCGGGGCGGAGGGTTTTGGCGGCGGCACGATCAACCACGCCTGGAGTGGCGGCCCCCTCACCTTGCTCTCGCGTTACATCGCCGGTGTCGCGCCGCTCGCACCGGGGTTCGCCCGTTTTGAAGTTGCGCCCCGCCTCGGCCCCCTCAACTCAGCCGCAGTGGTCGTACCCTCCGCCGCGGGTCGCATTACCGCCGCGACCCAACGCGACGGCGACGATCTGGTCATCGACGTGGTGGTGCCACCTGGCACCGAGGCCGAAATCCCCCGGCCAGCGCACTTGCCGAACGTGCAGGTCAATGCCACTGCACCCCAAACCGCCCCGGAGCGCATCGTGCTCTCCGCCGGCGAGTGGTCGCTGCGGTTTTCGCCGTCTTTGCATTAACCGGCCTATCCACCTTCGTGCAGACGCCAATCGATCCGAAGTAGCGACGGATCTTGATAAGAGAGTCAGTCAAACCAGACTGATAACCGCTCCGCCCCATCAGGTGCCACGAAGCGTATCCCGATCATGTTGGGTTCCGGGCGTTGACCCACCGTGGCATCCCCGCCTCAATCCGGCCCATCCATGAAGCGGTTGCGTGAGTTCTGGCGGGAGTTTCGCAACGCGGAGCCGGGAAGCCGGTTTCGCGACCGCTATCGCCGTCGGGCTGAACTGCGCGCCCGCGGCGAACGCCTCGTGGGACGTCCCATCACAATTTTGTTGGCCATCATCTGCTGCATCATCGCGGTGCCACTGATGCTTACCCCGGGCCCCGCCGTTCTTTTTTGGGGTTTGGCCGGTTTTCTCATCTCCGGGGAGTCGGCATGGCTGGCCCGCAGCTTGGACTGGATGGAGCTGAGAATCCGCGAGCGCTGGAAACGCTGGAGCGATCGCAAGAAGAACCCTGAAATCAAAAATCTGCCCCGCTGACATTTCGGTCCAGTCGACCGGCCTTTGCCTCTTCCACTCGTAAACTCTCTGCTCCGATGATGCGTTCCCTGGTCCCCCTGCTGCTCGCCACTTCCGTTGCCCTGTCCGCCGGAATCAAGATCGACACCCTGCCGGTCGGCAAGAACCCCGAGAGTGTCACGCGTGGTTGGAGTGGTGATCTCTTTGTCACCATCATGGGCGAGCGCGGCAACCACCCCGATGCCGCCACCGATGGGGCCATCCATCGAGTCGACGCGAAGGGTAATGTGAGTCAATTTTACATCGGAGGTCTCCAGGAGCCAAAGGGCATCGTGTTCACGGGCGAGACGCTGGTGACTGCCGACAAGACCCACGTTTGGCGTATCGACCTTAACGGCAACCGCACCCTGCTCGCGGGCCCTGATCAATTTCCGATTCCACCCGTTTACCTCAACGATGTCGCCCTCGATCCCAACCAGCGTGGGGTGTTTGTAACCGAGATGAACAACAGCGGCCAGATGTTTGGCCCTGACGGCTTTCGCGCGATCGATGATCCCGCCGTGCTTGAGCAAGAACCGGGCGGACGGGTTTATCACATTGCCTGGGACGGCACCGTGACCCTCGCCATGGGAGACTCCGCCCAGATGTTTCATCCCAACGGCACGTTTGTGGAACCGGACGGGCGCATTCTGGTCGCGTCGTTTTTCCTCGGCCATGTCGTGGCGGCTTATCCGGGAGAAAAACCCAGAATGATCGCAACCGGACACCGGTCGGCTGACGGGGTCGAGACCGACGATCACGGCAATCTTTTTATCACCGAAGTCTTCACCGGAAAGATCTGGCAATACCCGCCTCACGGCCACGAGCCGATCCTGCTCCATACTGCTCAGTCCGCAGCCGATCATTATCTGGATCGGGAGCGTAGGCTCTTGATTGTGCCGGACAGCAAGGCCGGGGAGCTCGTGTTTATCTCCCTGTGAGCCTCCCTCCCCGGAATCCGCCAGTTTGCTTAAGCCAAGTAAATCGAATGTAAATTAGGCTCCGGGGGCTACGGGTCGTCTCATCCACGGCGGGCAGATCTACCTCCCGGGGGCCAGGGGAGAATCGAAAACCGGTCTGCTGAACGGCCAACAAGCCACAGCTTTCCGATCTGAGGGGGTCGGCCTACCAATCGAAAAGTCACCAGACACTCCGTTCTCACTCATCCCACCCCGTCAACCGCTTCGTCAAATTCCCATGGCGCGCGTATCCCAAAAATCGATCGCTCAAGCTGTTGGTGTGCACGTTTCAACTGTTTCGCTGGCCCTGCGCAACAGCCCCAAAATCCCCAAGTCCACCCGCGCCAAGATTCAGGCGATGGCCAAAAAACTGGGCTACACGGAGGACCCTTTTCTCTCCGCCCTCTGCCGCTACCGAGAGTCGCAAAAACGACGGAGTCATGTGCTGACCCTTGGTTTTATAAGTGACTGGCAACTTCCCCTCACAGAGATCTGCCATCATCGGCATTTCCTGTGGGGAACGCGCAAGCGGGCGGCCGATTTGGGTTTCCACCTGGACGAGTTTAACCTCCACGACCAACAACTCAGCTCCCGCCGTTTGCAGGAGATTCTGCACGCCCGAAACATCGAAGGTCTGATCCTGTCTTCGTTCGCCAAAGGAAGACTCAATCTGGAGCTTGACTGGGGTGAGTTTTCCGCGGTCCGGATTGGCTGCCAGCCGGAGAATCCCGCCCTGCACAGCATTGCGGTCAATCATCAGCAGACCCTGATGACAGCGATTCAGAAAACCCGGGAGTATGGATATCGGCGACCGGGATTGGTCATGGGTCGGGATTGGCCCAGGTTGGTCAACTATGATTGGGAAATTGCTTACGGGTGGGAGCAGCAGAAACTGCCTTTGGCCCAGCGGATTCCGCCGTTTCTTTACGAACACGAAGCGGTGGAAGCACATTGCGCAGGAGTCGAGGACTGGTATGCCGCCTACCGACCCGACGTGATTCTGGCCCCGAACGCGATTTACGCTGAAATCTGCACGCGCACCGGGCGGAAGGCCCCGGACGAAATCGGATTCGTGGACTGTTTTCTGGATCAGCCCGACTCACGCTACGCCGGGGTGGTTCACGCGTGTGGCGCCATCGGGCAACTCGCCGTTGATTTTCTTTCCGGCATGCTCATCAACCACCGCCACGGTGTGCCGGATCAGCCGACCAATACCCTGATCGACTCCGCTTGGCAGGACGGGCCCACGCTCGTGCCGCGTTGATCGTTAAGAGAAAAAACACCCTGAATCACCGGGGATTCACCGGTTCAAAGAGGTCGAATGTGTGACCAGCGGGTCGCTCGCTCAGGGGACTGCGAAGGGGCAGGATCACTACCATTACCACCCATCTCCTACCCCCGCTTTTTACGAGGGGTTCGGAGTAATCCCACATCCTTCCACAAGGAAACACACCCCATGAAAAAACTCCTCATCTCCCTGCTGATGATGGCGCTCGTGGCGCCACTTTTCGGCCAACGCATCAGTGTCTCCGGCACCGAATTTCGATCAAATGGATCCCGTATCTGGATAAACGGCGCCAACACTCCCTGGATCGCCTGGAACGACTTCGGAGGCAGCTTCAATTACACCAATTGGGGCAACGAGTTCCAGCGCATGGCAAACGCCGACGTGAACGCCACCCGCGTATGGATTTCCTGCAACGGCGACGGCCACATCAACATCAACTCCGGAGGTTATGTGAGCGGTCCGACCCAGGCATTCTGGGATGACGTGGACGACCTCTTCCAGATCGCCCAGAGCTACGAGATTCACCTCATGATCGCGTTCATTTCGTTCGATCACACCAAGAGTCCCAACACGGATTTCCAAGCCTGGAGAAACATGTATGCCTCGGCCAGCAACCGTGCTTCCTTCGTCAACAACTACGTCGTGCCTTTCATCAACCGCTACAAAAACAATCCTTACTTCTGGGCCGTGGACGTCGGCAATGAGATCGACTGGACCTTCGAAAACCATGGCATCAACCGGGCCAACACCCTGGACCTGATCGCTCGCGTGGCCAACGCCGTGCATGGCAACTCCGACGTGCTGGTCACCTCGGGTTTCGGCACCGGCCCCAAGTATCTGAATTCTGATTACGCCTACGCCAATGGCGGCCTGAACCTTCTCAGCGACGCCAGCCTGGGCTCGTATCAATCCGGGGCCTATCTGGACTTTTACAAGCTGCACTACTACGAGTGGATGGACCCATACTTCGGCAACCCGTTCGACACCTCCCCCGCCCAATACAACATCAGTGAAAAACCGGTGATTGTCGGTGAGTTTGGTGCTTCCGGAGCGGCCGGATACAATCCCACCCAAAACTACCAGCGCCTCTACGACCGCGGCTACCAGGGCGGCATGGCGTGGACTTCCAACGGCGTGGACTCCTACGGCGACATCGACGATTTCAAGGCCGCCACCCAGGCCATGTTCAACAACTACCCGAATCTCATCTTCCCGTCCGGCAGCGGGGGCGGCAGTGGCAGCGACCTCGTGCTGCAAGCCGAGGATGGCACCCTCACCGGCGTATCGGTCGGCACCACCGCCCCGGGATATCAGGGTTCCGGACACATTCTCGCCAACACGTTCAACGACAACGGCGACAGGTTTTCCGTCACCGCCAACCTCGCCTCCGCCGGCACCCACTCGCTGAAAATTCGCTACCAGGCCGGCCAGAACAAATACAACTACCTCTGGGTGAACGGCGCAAATCAAGGCGAGGTCTACTTCCCCCAGACCAGCGGCTGGAGCGAAGTCACGGTCAACGGGTTGGCCTTTAATGCCGGCAACAACACGATCGAGCTGCGCAAGTCCTGGGGATGGATCGACGTGGACGCCTTCACTGTCGTGGGAGCCGGTAGCGGTTCCGGCGGTGGTTCCGAAACCCTGAAGGTCCAGACCGAGGACGGCACGCTGACCGGTGTGAGCACAACCAGCACCGGTTCCGGATACGAAGGCGCGGGCTATATCGATGGCGGCACGTTCAACGACAATGGTGACAAAGTGAGTGTCACCGTGACGTTAAACGCCGCCGGCACTCACAACCTCCGGATCCGTTTCAGCGCGCCCTTCGGCACCAAGTACAACGACCTGTATGTCAACGGCAACAGCCTTGGCCAGGTGCAGTTCAACTCAAACAGCGGCTGGACGACGGTCACGGTCAACAACGTGAACTTCAACTCCGGCAACAACACGGTCGAGATCCGCAAATCCTGGGGTTGGGTGCATCTCGATTCGATTGAGGTGGTCAAGTAGCGTATCCCCCCTCTTGCCCGGTCGGTTTTCAAGCCGGAACGCATCCGCGTTCCGGCTTTTCATTTTCACTCTCACCGTGACGACCGACCGCTGGGTCCTTGTGTCACGAGCATAAACCTCGTTTTCTCCCCGCCATGAATATCTCCCCGGGCCCTGTGCCGAGTGCCGAGCGCTTTGAGCTTTTTGATGTCCTGCGGGGCATCGCGATGCTGGGGATTTTTGCCGTCAACCTGTGGTCATTTTCCATGCCCATGGCCGCCTATATGAACCCGAGCGCATACGGGTCGATGGAGGGACTCAATGGCGCAGCCTGGTGGGTGGTCCATGTGTTCTTCGATACCAAGTTCATCACCCTGTTTTCCCTGCTGTTTGGAGCCGGCTTGGTGGTGATGTCCCGACGGGCTGACCAAGCAAAACGCTCGTCCTGGGCCCGGCACCTGCGGAGAACGTTTGTGCTGTTCCTGATCGGAATGGCCCACGCCTACCTGCTGTGGTGGGGCGATATCCTGGTGGCCTACGCGATCTGCGGTTTTCTGGTGTTTCTGCTGCGCCGAATCAAACCTCTCAAACAGGTCGTCATCGGTTGTCTGGTGTTCAGTGTCACTCCCCTGCTGTTTCTCGCAAGCTATGCGGGCTGGGCGTCACAACTCGACGGCGAGGCCTTTCAGGCCGAATTGGAGGAATGGGCCCCCGGTGAAGAGGACGTGGCCGCTGAAATCGAAATCATGCAAGGAAGCTGGCGGGAGCAGATGGAAATCCGCGTGCCGGAGGCGGCCGCCATGCAGACCTTTGTCATGCTCATCTTTTTTCTCTGGCGAATCTGCGGATTGATGCTGATCGGGATGGGACTCTTCCAATGGGGCCTGCTTTCCGGCCAATGGAAGGTAAAGCACTACCAGCGAATGGCCGCGATCTGCCTGCCCGTCGGATTGCTCCTGGTCATCACCGGGGCCGGGCTGAACGTTTCCACCGGGTGGGCCTGGGCCGAGTCCATGTTTTTGTATTCACAGTTTAACTACTTTGGGAGCCTGCTGGTAACCCTGGGCTACGTGGGAGTGGTCGCCACGTTGGTGCTGAGAGCCAAAATGACGGCGTGGCGGGCTCGATTCGCGGCAGTCGGGCGGGTGGCCCTGACCTGCTACCTTGGCCAAACCCTGATCGCCACGACCCTGTTTTTTGGGCATGGCTTCGGGTGGTTTGGAGAGGTTTCCCGCAGTGGCCAGTTTGGCATTTTTCTGGTGGTTTCCACCCTGCAACTCCTGTTGGCGCCCATCTGGCTGAAGCACTTCAACCAAGGTCCGCTGGAGTGGTTGCTCCGCGGAGCCGTTTACGGGGCCTTTCGGCCGTGGCGCCGATCAGTTGGTTCCTGAATCACTCGTCCGTCATGTCGCGCACGATTTCGGCGATGAGCGATTCCCGTCCGTTTTCAAGCCGGGAGAGCTCTCGCCGAAGCTCCCGGGTTTCGCGTTCGAGAAACGTCAACTCGTTGCGAGTGACCTTGATTTCCAGGTCGACCACCGCCGCCGCGGCGATGGCCAGTTCTTCATGGTAACGCTCGCGGTCCGCCCGGGATTTGGCATCATGCCAAGCTAGGGCGACCTGTTCCAAGCGCAACTCGGCTCGCTGCACGTCCAGGATGAGCTGGGCCTCCTCGATGGCGCCTTCGCGCAGGGCGTGGGCATGGTCGATGTAGATCTCCGCGGCCCGTTCGAGAACCTCCTGGTAATCCCGATACGATTCCTCTTCCCGAACGCGTTCGAGCAGGGGCAGCGCCTCCGGAAGGTGGGTCGTCAGGAAGTTGAGAATCTCGCGTTGGCTGGGCTCGGGGATCTCCTCGTCTTCCTCAGCCTCATGCTCCTCGTCCTCATCCCATTCCTCATACTCCGTATCTTCGCGCGGCAAGAAAGCTTCCTGGGCAAAAACGGGCGTCGGGCAGATCACGCCCAGGCACAGCAAAAAAGTCAGCAGGGATTTTGAGGTCATGAGGAAGCTCCGGGGACAAGCCGATCGCGACGGTAGAGATTGGACCGGCGTTCGCGCAACGACTGCACGCGATCGCGGGTGGTCAGGCGAACGGAGGATTGGAAGAGCCGATCCGAAAGTCGGCGGGAAGGGACAACGGGCGAAACCAATTCGGACGGGGTCTCAACAGGAGGCAAAGCTTCGACCACGGAGGTTTCGGCGGGAGTGACCGTCTCGACGGCTTCGTTCGTGGCCAGCATGGGCGCATCGTCGCCACGGTATTGGCGTTGCAGCAGCCAGCCCAGCGTAAGGGCCACAACCAGAGATGCCGCCAGGAGCTGGGGAACACGCCGCTGCCACAACGGGATGACTTTCGCCGGCCGGCGATTGGGCAGCTCGATGAGGTCGGCTTCCTGTTCCACGAGCTCGGACCAGTCACGCGTCGTGGCTTGGGGAGGCAGGGCAGCCACCTCATCGTTGAGATCCGCCAACTCCCGCAAGTAGGCTTGCGCAGCGGAATCGTCAGCAAGACGGGTTTCAAAATCAGTCCGCTCATCGTCGGGCATTTCGCCGCTCCAATACAGCAGGAGTTCTTCGGGGGTGAGTTCTGGTTTCATACGGTATCCTCCCGATCAAGGGTTGCTTTGAGTCGTTGTTTCGCGGCGTGCATGCGACCGAGGACCGTGCCCAGGGGGGCATCGAGGACCTCGGAGATCTGTTTAAACGAAAGTTCCTGCTGGATCCGCAACAGGACCACCTGTCGTTCCGACTCCGGCAGCGCCTCGATGGCCTGCTGGAGATGGACGGCACGTTCCCGGCCCTCGAGCCGATGAGCGCCAAACGGGTTGCCGGTTTCGGCTCGATTGGCCCCGGGAGGCTCCTCGTGCAGCTCCTGCCGCTGACGACGGCGGATTGTGTTGACGACTTCGTGATGGGCGATGCGAAAGAGCCAGCTCTTGAAGTGATTTTCCTCCCGGTAACGCGGCAGGGCCCGCAGCGCCTTGATCAGTGTTTCCTGCATCGCGTCTTCCGCGTCGTGGGTTTGCCGGAGCATTTGCCAGATGAAGTTAAAAAGGTCGGTTTGGTAGCGCCCGAAAAGCTCGGCGACCGCCGAGCGATCCCCTGATTCTCGAAATCGACTGATCAGAATGTGATCCTTCAAAACACTACAGATACCGGCACTAACGGCAGTCGGGCTGATTTATTGTCGATTGGTAAAAATTTTTCGAACCCGAACCTTTCTGCGGAGGAGATCCAAAAAGTTTTCAAAATTCGAAAATAAACTGAACACGGGCCGCGTTAGTGCCGGGTATGAACCACCGCATTCCTTTCGAGATGCTCACCCGATTTCCAACCCTCCGCTGCTCATGGACCACACTGCTGCCGCTCATTTTCTTGCCCCGCCTTCAACGCCCCATCACGCGGACCCTGCATTGGCTGACCATCCTCTCCGCCATCTCCACCCTGAGCATGGCCGCTCCACAACCGGATCGCCTGCTCAACCTGTCGTCGCGTGCCTGGGTCGGAGACGGCGCCAATGTGCTGATTGCGGGCTTTGTCATCTCCGACGGACCGGCCAAGCCAGTTCTCGTTCGCGCGGTCGGACCAACCCTTAGCGGATTCGGCGTCGGTGACGCCGTCATCAACCCTACCCTCGAGATCGTTGACGCCAACAACAACGTCGTGGCGTCCAACCAAACCTGGTCATCCGAGCTCGCTCCCACATTCGACGAGGTCGGCGCCTTCGGCCTGCTCGCCAACTCCAGCGACGCTGCCCTGACCGCAACCCTCGCTCCGGGCACTTACACGGCGGTCGTGCGCACGGCCCCCAACACAGCCTACGGCACCGCACTCGTGGAGGTCTACGACGTTTCCGGCCCCGCCCGGTTGACCAATCTTTCCACCCGGGCACGCGTGGAATCCAACCAGACGCTCGTAATTTCCGGATTTGTGGTCGCACCGGGTGCGGGCAACCGGCGCCTGCTGCTTCGCGCCGTGGGTCCGACCCTGCAGAACTTCGGCGTCCCCAACGCGCTGAGCGACCCCGTCATGGCCTTGGTGCGTCAGTCCGACCAAGTGCAGATCGCCACCAACGACAACTGGGGGTCGACCGGAGACAGTTCCGCTTTGTCCGACACCTTCAGCGCCGCCGGCGCCTTCGCACTAAACGAGGGAAGTGCCGACGCAGCCTTGGTCGCAAACCTCGCACCCGGTGCCTATACCCTGATGGTAAGTGGCGCGGGCGGGGCCGCCGGTCCCGCCTTGATTGAGGTCTACGACCTCACTGAAGAAGTCAGCGGCCCGGTGATAACCGTCTCCGCCACCAAGGCGTCCACCGACACGGCGCCCGGCAGCACCCCCGGTCAAATTACAGTCAGCCGCACGGGGGCAACCGACCAGCCCCTTAGCGTAACCCTTTCCGTCTCCGGCACCGCCCGGGCCGGCACGGACTACGTGCGCCTTCCCACCAGTGTCACCATTCCCGCTGGGCAGACTGCAACCACCGTATCGGTCATCCCCTATCCCAACAGCGAGGTAGGTTCATTCAGTCGCGAAGTGCTCGTTTCGGTGGCCCCCGGAACAGGTTACGCGGCCGACAGCTCGACCGCGGCACGCGTGACGATTTTTTATGAGTCCGGCACCCTCTATTTCGCCAACCTTGCTCCCCAATCCTCCGCCTCCAATGGCTATGGCAACGTGACCCTGAAGTTGGCCTCCGATGCCAGCTCGCTGACCATTAGCACGCGCTTCGCCAATCTCAGTTCACCCATCACCGCTGCCTATCTTCGGCTCGGCGACCCGAGCACCAACGGCACGCTGCTGGTTCGCCTGCCCAGCGGCACCACCACCAACACGCAGTGGAACATCTCCCAGGTCGGGCAGCATTCTCCATCTGACATTTTGTCAGCCCTCCGTGAGGGCCGGCTCTTTGTGACTGTGGACACGGTCAACAGCCCCGGTGGCGAACTCACGGGCACAGCTCTCCGCTACGATGCCTCGGCCGGTTTCACTGTACCAAAGACGCCGGCAGACGCTCCCACCGCTCCCACCTCCCGGGCCGATGCTGCACGCTTTCTCACCCAGGCGACCTTCGGGCCTAGGCGCGCGGCCATCGACCAATTGTTGAACCAAAGCTTCGCACAGTGGATCGACACTCAATTGTCCACACCGGCTTCGTTGCATCATACGGAGACAAAAAACCAAACCACTCTAAATCCACTCAACGACCCGGAGTTGCCGCCGGACTTTGTCGATCGCTTTCATCGTCTTGGTGCCTGGTGGCAGATCGCCTTGCAGGGCAATGACCAGTTGCGGCAACGCATGGCCTTCGCCCTGAGCCAGATCCTCGTCATCTCCGACATCCCGGACAACATTGAGGACAATCAGGAGGCCGTTTCCCGATACTATGACGTATTGGTCCGCCACGCCCTCGGGAACTACCGCGATCTGCTCGAAGAGGTCACGCTACATCCGCTGATGGGTCTCTACCTGAGCCACCTGCAAAATGCCAAGGCCAACCCCACGACTGGTTCGGTGCCCGATGAAAACTACGCCCGGGAAATCATGCAGTTATTCACGATCGGTTTGGTGGAGCTGCACCCCGACGGCACCCTCAAACTGGATGACAACGGCCTGCCGATTCCTACTTACAATCAAACGACCATCACTGAAACGGCCCGGGTGTTCACGGGCTGGGGCTTCAACGATCCCGATGCGCCGGACGACGAATTCTATCTGGTCGATGACATCTATGATCGACCGATGCGCGCGTATCCATCGTTTCATGACACGGGCGCCAAGACCATTGTAACAGGCCGGGTCCTGCCGGCCGGACAAGGCGCCCCACAGGATCTGCGCGATACAATCGATACCCTGATCAACCATCCCAATACGGGCCCGTTCCTCGCGCGGCGGTTGATTCAGCGCCTGGTCACCAGCAATCCGAGTCCCGGCTACATTTATCGCGTCGCCCAAGTCTATGCCGACAATGGCCGAGGCCAGCGCGGCGACCTCGGCGCCATGGCCCGTGCCATCCTCTTGGACCCTGAAGCCCGCGACGCCAATATTGCCAGCTTGCCCAGTTTTGGGAAGGTGAAGGAACCCTTGCTGCGCGTGACGGCACTGATGCGCGGCCTGGACGCTCAATTGGCGAACAACAGATTGAGCTTCTCCGATGGCGACAACGTGTTCGGGCAGCGCCCGTTGGGTGCCCAATCGGTCTTCAACTTCTTCCGTCCCGACTATGTGCCGCTGGGCGATCTGGCTGCCGCGGGCCTGGTGGCGCCCGAAATGCAGATCACCGACGACACCACCGCCATCATGGTGCCCAATCATTTGTCGACGGTTACGTTCTCCAACGTGACCGACCCGCAGGAACGCATCGATGAGTCCATCCCGCTGCTCGATATCAGTGCGCTCACTCCCCTTTGGAACGATCCCGGCCGCCTGATCGACGAGTTGAATGTGCTGCTCTGTGCTGGATCGCTTTCCGACGCTTCGCGCACACGTCTGCTCCAAGCCGCCAACCAACTCGCCGGGCAAACCGATGCCGTTCACGGCGTCAGTTCACTCATCTATCTTGTGGCCACGTCTCCGGACGCCGCCGTCCAAAAATAAATCGCTCAGTCTCCCATGAATCCTCACTCCCGCCGCCACTTCATCCGCCAGTGCTGCAAAGCCGTCGGCACCACCGGCATGTTGTCCGCCATGTCCCAACTCCGCCTGATTGGCGCTGTAGCCAGCCCGGACTCCGGACTCGCAGCCACCGCCGGCATGGACTCCGACTACAAAGCCCTCGTCTGCATCTTCCTCAACGGAGGCAATGATAACGACAACATGATCGTGCCCAACGACACCGCGGGCTACGCCGCCTACGCCCGTGCCCGCAGCAATCTCGCCCTACCGCAGGCCAATCTTCTGGGCATCAATCCCACCACAACCGACGGACGCACCTGGGCCCTGCATCCGGCCATGACGCACCTGCGAGACCTGTTCAATTCCGGCCAGATCGCTTTCGCCGCCAATGTGGGCACGTTGGTGGTGCCGACCACGCGTGACCAATACATGGCTCAATCCGTGCCGCTGCCGGCGCAGTTGTTCTCCCACGCCGATCAAGCCTTGCAATGGCAGACGAGTGTGCCGGATCGATTGTCGCAGACCGGCTGGGGCGGACGCCTCGCCGACCTCACGAATGCGTTTAACAGCAACAGCCAGGTTTCCATGGCCATCTCGCTGGCCGGCAACAACCTCTTTCAAGTTGGCAACCAGATCACGCAACTGACGGTTTCTGAGTCGGGTGCTCCTTCATTGTGGTGGCATGAAGACAAGGACAACCAGATCATGAACACCCGCATCACAGCGATGCGCGATATGTTCAAAAACCGCGATGCCAATCTTATGCGCACCGCATTTGGCCAAACCTCCGAACGCGCCTTCCAAAACAGCGACCTGTTGAGCGCGGCCCTTTCCACGACGGCCGCACCCACCACCACGTTTCCCGCCACCGACTTGGGCAGGCAAATGCAAATGATCGCCCATCTGATCAAGGCTCGCTCCCAACTCGGCCTGAAACGCCAGGTCTTCTTTGCCGAGATCGGTGGTTTCGACACGCACGACGTTCTGATCGGCGCACATTCGCTGCTGCTGACCGAGGTATCCGAGGCCATGAAGGCCTTCTACGACGAAACGGTTGCGCTCGGCCTGCAAAACAACGTCACGACCTTCACCGCCTCCGATTTCGGCCGCACCCACGTCAGCAACGGCAACGGTTCCGACCACGGCTGGGGTGGGCACCACATCATCATGGGCGGTGCCGTAAAGGGCGGCGACATCTACGGTACCATGCCCAACCTCACCGTCGACGGCCCCGATGACACCGACCACGGTCGTTGGATTCCCACCACCAGCGTGGATGAATACGCCGCCACCCTCGCCCGCTGGTTCGGCGTCAGCGAGACCGACCTGCCGGTCGTCCTTCCCAACATCGGCCGCTTTCAAACCCGTGGCATGGGATTCATGAACGTATGAAAAAACTGACTGCATATTTTCTGGTCGGCGGTGTGGTAGTCGTCGCCGCGTGGCTTTGGCTTCGACCCGACTCTCCGGAATCTCTCAATGATCAGGCGAGGCGCCCGGCGGGAACGGCTGCAGAACCACCCTCCGCCTCTCTGGAAGCACCCGTCATCATGATCGCGCATGAAGACCCGATTCCCGCCGGACTCGTGGGCGCGGGGCTCAATGCGCCGGACGGCACCGCGCGCGAGGACCTGCGTATCCTGCAAGGCGTGTTTCGAGCGTGGCAGCGCCGTGGCAAGGACACCGGAAACCCCGTCGGCACCAACCGGGAAATCACTGCCGCCCTCACCGGCCGCAATATCTGGCGGCTTTCATTTCTACCGCCCGATCATCCTGCCATCAACGAACAGGGCGAATTATGCGATCGCTGGGGCACGCCCCTGTATTTCCATCAACTGAGCGGGACCCGCATGGAGGTGCGTTCGCACGGACCGGATCGGATTCGGTTCACCGAGGATGATGTCGTGCTGTGATACGTGCCTCCACTCTGCCTGGATATTAAGCTGGCGACCTCTATCCCGGATTGCGCAGCCGGCCGACATAGCCGCCCCAGTCCGCGTTGGCCGCCGTCTCCATTCCGAGGCGTTTCATCATGGCAAACGAGCGAGCGTTGCTGGTGTCGGTGCGGGCATAAATTGCCGCCACCTCTTGTTCCTCGAAGGCAAATCGGATCAATTCCTCCACCGCCTCGGTCGCATAGCCTTGGCCACGGTGTGACTTCAATAACGCGTAACCAAGTTCGAACTCGATGGTCGTGCTCATCTGGCCAGCGGATGCTTCGGGAAACAAGCTGGGAAACCGCCGCTTCAACTCACCCGACCACACCCAAGGATCGATTCCACAGAGCCCAATGATTTCACCGTTTTCCCGCAGTACGATGGCGTGATCTCCATACAGGCGACCTGCCGCGTCCCAACGGGACAAATTAACGATCCAACTAACCCGTTGCTCGAGGTCAGCTTCTTCAGCTCCCGGTCCCCAATAGTAATCATACTCAGGACTGAGCAGATCGCGACACGCATTCCTATCCTTGAGCGTGAGCTCGCGGATCAGCAAACGAGGCGTCTCAAGCGTCTTCACCGGTCCAGCTGCCTCAGGGCTCCACGTCGAACCAAAATGGAATAAAGAGTTCGTTATCACCCAATATCAATTGGGCCCAGATAACGTATCTCCCCGAGTTCGGAATGGTGATATTGAAGTGCAACTCGGGCTCGTAGAGATCGGGGGGTGATTCGAGATCGGTTTCCTGTGGGTGCAGGTGAGCAAAACCGGAACGTTTTTCGTCAAAAGCCACCAAGTGGGCAAACGAACCCATGATTTCACCAAGATTCACGGCCGCATCATCGTCGTGGCGGATCTTAAGCGTAAGGTCCGTCGACTCCCGTGCGCGCACGCGTCCGTCATCCATGCTCAACTCAAACGTGTAGGGCCCATCGCGGTGAACGAGACTAAGCTCGTGGTAGAGGGGTTGGGGCGTGCCTGGAACGTCGACATCCACACTGGCATACAGCCCGCGAGCGGTCACCGCCGGCATGAAATCCGCAAAAATCCGGTAAGTGCCGGCGTATTTCGGGGCAAAGCTGACATGCCATTCGCCGGGCACCTCACCGGGAATCGGGTGGATGTGTTGATAATCGGTCAGCGACGGATCAACCAACATGAGATGCAGTTTGCGCGTATGCGAAATGAGCAGATCGACAGGTGCAATCGGCTTTCCGGTGGACGTCGCGAGCCGGAAGGTAAAATCAACCTCCTGCTCCGGTTGGACGGATTCCGGAGACACCGAAAACTCGACCGGTGATCGTGCGGTGGTGACCGGCAAGAACTGCGGGGCAGCGGGGTCGCAAAACTCGAGCACGTTGTCGCCTTCCAAACGAAAATCTCCGTGCGCCAAGTTGGTGCCGGTCGGCATCCACCGAAACGCGAAATAAAGCACCAAGGCCCCCACGGTCAGCCAGACAACCTGGCGACGCTGGACGGACGTCAGAGCCGGAGCGCCCGGGGAGGTGGCTGCAGAGTCACTCATCGAAGGATTTTGCGGACAAATTGATCCGGGTCCCACTGGCTGCCATCGGCGCGGTCGATAATGCGACCCTCTTCATCGATCAAAAGCGTGGCGAGCGTATGCTGAATCAACGGACCCTCGACTTCCGCGATGACCCCAAACTGGCGCAGCAGGTCTTTGATCGCGGTTTCAGGGCCGGTCATGAAGCTGTAGTTTGACAGGTCGATGGCGCGGGCTTCCGCGTAGGCTCGCAGGACGCCGGGGGTATCATATTCCGGGTCGAAGGTAATGGAGATCAGCTCCAATTCGTCGGCCCGACCTGCCTGGCGCACACGGTCCTGAACCGACTCCATCAGCGTGATCGCCGCGGGGCACATCGTCGCGATCGGGCACCGGGTGTAGATAAAATTGATGAGGATGTTTTTGCCGCGAAACCGGGCAATGTCGACCACCTCGCCGGTCTGGTCGTAGAGCGCGAAGCTCGGCAGATTCTCACCGACGGCCCGGTAGGCTTGGTTGCCGCGAATGGTGGTGTCCTGCCGCAGGGCGCGGGCGGAGGCGCTGATGTGGGCACCCGAAGCCGAATCGTCCGGCCAGATGTGGGCGAGTTGAAACACCCCCTCGCCTTTCTCGATGAGGCGCGCGCGGATGCGTTGGCCTTCGACTGCGTTGGCAAGGTCGGCGGCACTCACCTGAAACTCCATGACCATCTGCGGCATGTAGTCCGGAATGGGGTCGTGGTCGACCAACAAGGTGCCACGGTCCTCATCAACCTTGATGATCTGCCCGGTCAACGGGCGTCCCGGCGGATCGAGTTGGCCGGTGTCCTTTGCGGCGGCGTTTTCGCCGGAACGACTGCATCCCGCGGCCACCAACACGGTGGCGCACAGCGTGAAGATCCTGATGAAAAGGCCCGCGGACATGGAATCACCGATCTGCTTCACACAAGAATTGTCAAAACCAATGGCACCTGTAGGGTCGCAGGTTCCACTTCAACTAATGGTCATCTGCTGACCGCCTACTTACTTCCGTCGCCCGTGGACGGAAGTCTCTGATTCGCCCAAAGTCCGCGCATGCCGCTCATCAACACCGACCAACGCAGCTCTGCCTATCAGCCCCGGCTTGCCTGGGGCACCGCCATCGGCGGCATATGGGTTTTCATTCTGGTCATGTTGGGGGCCTTCACCACCAGCATTGGAGCCGGGATGATTTTCCTGGACTGGCCGCTTTCCAACGGGTCGCTCAATCCCGAGGGCTGGTTGACCGACATGATGATGTTTGCGGAACACTCCCATCGTCTGAGCGCGGCGATGATGAGTTTCATCACCCTCGGCATGTGGTATGCAGTCCATAAATATGAGGGGCGGAAATGGCTGCGCCAGGTGGCGGCCTTCGCTGTGTTTCTCGTTTTTTTCCAGGCGTTCGTTGGAGGCCTCCGCGTTCTGCTTGATCACCTCCACGTCGAAATGGTCAACACCAGCATGGGCCGGCTCTTCGCCATGCTGCACGCCTGCCTCGCCCAGATCTACCTTTGTGTCCTGCTGGCCCTGGCTTTGGGCCTGGCTCGTTCGTGGATCAATCGGCAGGACATGTCGTTCGACGCCTCCCTGCTTAAAATCGGTCGTTGGTGCTGCGGCCTGCTCCTGTTGCAACTCGGGGTGGCTGCGGTGATGCGGCACAGCTATGCGGGCATCGCGATTCCTTATTTCCCCATGAGCACCGCCGACGGTGACTTGCTGCCAGAGCTGTGGAATTTTCGCGTGGGCATCCATTTCGCCCACCGGGTAATGGCAATCGTGCTTACGGTGGCGTTGGTCTGGTTTGCCGTCCGGCTCTGGAAAGCACCCGCTGCCGGGGAGGGTCTGCGCAAGGCTGCTGCTTGGATGGTGGCCATGCTCGTCGGCCAAATCGCGCTCGGGGCCGCCTCGATTTGGACGATGCGCAATCCCTACGTGACGACAGGCCACGTGCTACTGGGCGCCCTTCTGCTGGCGACAACCTTTGGGATCACGATGTGGATCCATGGCCGGCGCACCGCGCCGTTGGCGACTCCCTCCCCGGCAACATGAGTGCCGCCGAAATCAGCGAGCCCGCCGCATCAACACCCAAGGCGGGTTTTTCCGACTATCTGGAGCTGACCAAGCCCAGGCTCAGCATGCTGTCGGTCATCACCGCGATGGTCGGCTACCTTGTGGTCGATGCGCCATGGGAATGGGGACATTTTCTGCTTACCATGGCTGCAATCTCCGCCTGTGCCGGCGGGGTGGCGGCGTTGAACCAATGGATGGAGCGCGACACCGACGCCAAGATGCATCGGACGGCGGATCGACCCATCCCTTCGGGTAAAATACCCGACGGGGCCGCTTTTGTACTCGGCTGGGGGCTCAGTTTCAGCGGTTGCGTGGTGCTCTTCATTTGGGCGAGCGCGCTGGCGGCGACCTTTGCGTTGGCCACGGTCATCTGCTATCTGGCCTGGTATACCCCGGCCAAGCGCACGTCGCGTTGGAGCACGGAAATCGGCGCGATCGCGGGAGCGTTTCCGCCCATGATCGGGTTTGCCGCCGCCCATGGCGGGATCGAAACGCTTGGCTGGGTGTTGTTCGGTGTCTTGTTCTTCTGGCAAATCCCTCACTTCATGGCGATCGCCTGGATTTACCGGGAAGACTATGACGCCGTGCACTTTCCCATGCTGCCGGTGCGGGACCGGTCCGGAAAGTCGGTGGCGCGCTGGTCGCTGATCAATACGTTTGCCCTGATCATCGTGACTGCGGTGCCGACATTTGTGGGCGATGCGACATGGATATACTTGGCGGGAACTGCCGTCCTGGGACTGTGGTTCATCGGGAGAGCCATCAAATTTCTGCACGAGGAGACCCGCGACCTCGCGGCGAAAAAACTGTTTTTAGCGTCGATCACCTGGCTACCACTCCAATTGGGGCTGCTGGTCGTCGACCGTCTGTTCCTGTTATGAGCGTCAACGACATCCCCGCCCTCAATGCCTGCCTCAATGCCGTCGCCACGGTACTGATGACCTTTGGTTTCATCTTCATCAAACGCGGTGATCGCGACACTCATCGCAAGATGATGCTGTCGGCCGGAGGAGTCTCCGCCCTCTTTCTCGTCGGCTATGTGGCGCACAAGATCCTGGTGAAAGGCGTGCACACCCCGTTTGGCGGCGAAGGCTTCATCCGCAGCGTCTATTACACGATGCTGATCTCCCACATCCTCCTGGCGATGTCCATTGCCTACCTGGTGCCCCGCACCTTCTGGTTGGCGATCCAAGGAGACTACGAGCGCCACCGCAAGTGGGCCAAGTGGACGTTCCCAATCTGGTATTATGTCAGCGTCACCGGCGTCTTGGTCTACCTCTTCCTATATCAGTGGTGGCCTAGCAAAGTGTAAGGTCGCGACTCGACCACACCTTGCGCCGCCTCTTGGTCCGCCCGTGGTATTGCACTCCAGCAGCAAAAAACCGGTCCCCGCGAGGGGACCGGCTCGACGAAATTCAGTTTGGGTGTCCGGTTTTGAGGAAATAGCCTCCGGCCTTATTCAGCTGTGACCACAATCACGCCCTTCATGCCCACGATATAGTGGGCCGGAAAGGAGCAGAGGTAGACGTATTCACCCGGTTCGTCCGGAACGGTAAAGGTGATGCTGTCTTCTTCTCCCGGACCCAGCAGTTTTGTGGTGGCCAGAACCTGATCCTTCATGGCGGGTGGAATGTATTCGGTCGTCGGAGACGCTGCTGCAGCCTGAGCAAAGGCCTGGGCGTCGACGTCCTTGTGGAGCACCACGAGATTGTGGCCCATCGCCGCCTTGGGCATCTTGCCGACATTCTTCAGCACGATGGTGAGTTCGGAACCAGCAACGGCTTCGATCTTATTGACGGAGAACTTCATCTGGTCGTTGCCCTCCACCACCACGGTCTTAGCGGCGAGAGTGCTGGTCCCCAGCAGGGCAACTCCGACGAAAGTGAGAAAAATGGATCGTATGCGATTCATAACATGACACCGAATTCATTGGTGCCCGATCCGCCAGCGTTTTTGTGGGAAATGTGCAGCTATGTTTAGCTCTTTCATCAGTGATAAGGGGGACCAAGAAGTATCAGACTTTCACAGATAATGACTTGAAATACCTCTTGTAGTCGGGACTCTGACGCATTCCTCGTGCCTCCTTCCGCGGGGCAAATTCCGTCAAAATGCGTTCCTCCGATCCTACCGAAAAGCTACCAGCCCGCCTATGGCGACTGCTGCTGATCGTCCTTATTCCTCTTATTAATGGAGGCTGGCTGAGCGGGCCTCAGTCGACCTTTGAAACCGAAGGCCCCGTAGCCAAGGAGCAACTCGATGTATTCTACGTCACGCTCTGGGTTACCATGGTGATCTTCGTGCTTGTCGGAGCAGTTTTGGCTTATGCGACCTTTAAGTTCAAAGCCCGCTCCTCGGAAGACGAGCACGCCGAACCACCCGAGCAAAGCCACGGCAATCCCATCGTGGAACTGAGCCTTATCGGCGCTTCCATTTTTGCGTTGGTCATCATTGCTGTCCCGACGCTGAAGGCCATTTGGTATACCTATGATGTCCCCGAGGAACTGCAGGACATCGCTTACGAGGTAAACGCCACCGGATACCAGTGGTGGTTCAAATTCGAGTATCCCACGGAGTTGGTAGAGGGACCGATGGGCGAAGCGCCCTTGGTGACGGCCAATGAGCTCGTCATTCCGGCCGGACGTCCCGTGCGCGTGAACCTGCGCACCGTCGACGTGATCCACTCATTCTGGGTGCCGAAACTTGCGGGCAAAGTCGACATGATCCCCAACCGCGGCAACCACCTCTGGATGCAGGCTGACGAGCCCGGTTACTTCTGGGGCCAGTGCGCGGAATACTGTGGTGAGTCCCATGCGGTGATGCGCTTCCGCGTAATCGCTCTCGCCGAGGAGGAATTTAACACCTGGCTGGAAAACCAAAAAGCGGAAGCTCGGACACTTGAGGTCGCCGCTGATGCCCAAATCGCCAACGCCACCGGCGACTACCCGACATTCCGTGTAAATCAAAAAGGATGGACGGAGGAGTTTGACGCCGATCCGCTCGGCAATTGGCGCGCCATCCAAGAAATTCCCGCTCTCGGCGAGGAAGATGCGGCGTTGATCGCCGCAGGCCGTCGATACTTTTCCGAAAACCGCTGTGCCGGTTGTCACGTCGTGCGCGGCCACGACGGCATGGGCATGATCGGCCCCGATCTCACCAAAATCGGTTCCCGCACCACCATCGCCGCCGGCCTGCTCGAGAACACGCCCGAGAACCTTTATCGCTGGATCACGGAGCCGGAGAATGTGAAACCCGGCAACTTCATGGCTCACAGCCGCAAAGTGGTGCCCAAGGGCATGGTCGTGATGCCCGGTTACCGGATCTATGATGCGGAAAAAGACGAAGAAACCGTCGACATCGAGATCACACCGGAAGAGGGCCACGCTCTCGTCGCCTATCTACACAGCCTGAAGTAATACTCCCATGGACCAGTCTCTCACCAAAAACGAATTCATCGGCCACGAGGAGGAAACGACTCAGGAGGCCAAGCGGTCCTGGCTGTTTACGCGTCCCGACCACAAGACCGGCCTGGTCAGCTGGCTGACCACCGTCGACCACAAGCGCATCGGTTTTCTCTACGGCGTGAGCTCGTTGTTCTTCTTCCTCGTCGGCGGCGTCGAGGCGCTGATGATCCGCCTGCAGCTGGCGGTGCCCAACAACAACTTCATCTCGGCCCAGACCTACAACGAGATGTTCACGATGCATGCAACGACGATGATCTTCCTCGCCGTCATGCCGCTCTCGGCCGCGTTCTTCAACTACATCATGCCGCTCCAAATCGGGGCGCGCGACGTGGCCTTCCCCCGACTCAATGGATTTGCCTTCTGGGTCTTTATGGCCGGGGCAATCATCCTCAACCTTGGGTTTTTCGTAAAATCAGGCCTGCCGGATGTCGGTTGGTTCGGATACGCTCCCCTCACCGCTCAAGCCTACTCCAGTGAGTTTGCCGGAGATATGTCGACGGACATGTGGATCATGGGGCTCCAGATTCTGGGTGTCTCTTCCGTGGTGGGGTCATTGAACTTCATCGTTACGATCATCAACATGCGGGCTCCCGGCATGACCATGATGCGCCTGCCGGTGTTCACGTGGATGACCCTGTTCACCGCGTTCCTGATCATCCTCGCCTTCCCTGCCATCACCATCGCCCTGGTCGAGGTCATGATGGATCGAAACTTCGGCACCTACTTCTTCGAAGTGTCGGGCGGTGGCCTGCCGATTCTCTGGCAGCACTTGTTCTGGGTGTTCGGGCATCCCGAAGTCTACATTCTCATCCTCCCCGCCATGGGCATCATCTCAGAGATCCTGCCCACCTTCTCGCGCAAGCCGCTCTTTGGTTATCCGATCGTGGTCTTCTCGGGGGCGGTGATCGGTTTGCTCGGATTTGGGGTATGGTCGCACCACATGTTCACCACCGGCATGGGCACTGTAGCCACGGCTGCCTTCACCCTTGCGACCATGGCGATCGCGGTCCCGACCGGGGTTAAGATTTTCAACTGGATTGGCACCCTTTGGCAGGGCCATCTCATGATGCGCACACCAATGATGTTCGCCCTCGGATTTGTGTGGATGTTCATGATGGGCGGCTTCTCCGGCATCATGCACTCGGCCGCACCGGCCGACGCCCAGCAGCAGGACAGCTATTTTGTGGTGGCCCACTTCCACTACGTGCTGATCGGCGGATCGATCTTCGCGCTGCTGGCCGGCATCCACTACTGGTTCCCCCTGATGTTTGGCCGGAAGGTCTCCGAATACTGGGGCAAACTTTCGTTCTGGGTGATCTTCATCGGCTTCAACGTGACCTTTTTCCCGATGCACTTCTTGGGACTGAATGGCATGCCTCGCCGCACCTTCACCTACGATGGCAACATGGGCTGGAACACCCCCAACATGATCGCCACGATCGGCGCGTTTGTGCTCGGTATCGGCATCGCGCTCTACTTTGTGGTGATGATCTACACCTACTACAAGGGTGAGAAGGTGAAGAAGGATCCGTGGGATGGCCGCACGCTGGAATGGTCCCTGCCAAACCCGCCCCCGGCACACAACTTCGACGTGACGCCGCACGTCCACGCCCGCGACGCCTACTGGTATGAGAAGCACCACAAGGAAGAGATTGCGGCGGAGAATGCCAAACAAGCGGCCGAAGACGAAGCCCATGGCGGAGTGCACATGCCGAGCAATTCCTGGTTCCCCATCATCACCGCGTGCGGCATGCTCTTTGGTGCACTCTTCTTCTGCAACCACATCATGATGGGAGCCATCGTGGGCCTCATCATCACGTTCTTCGGCGCTTGGATGTGGGCCCTGGAAGGCCCCGGTGGTTACCACCTGCACCCCACCCGCAAAAACGACGGTGATCCTGCAGCCGAGTCCTAAGCTTCAACTCTCCCGACATACGCCATGAGTTCCCACGCCGCCACTGCCGGCCCCATTGATCATCATCACGACCCGTCGACGACCACCGGCATCCCCAACAAGAAACTCTTCATGTGGGCGTTTCTTGCCTCGGACTGCATGTTCTTCGGTTCGCTGATTGCCACCCACCTCATTTACCGACTGCACCCGCCGGCGGGAACTCCGGACCCGCGGGACATCTTCGCGATCGAACTGACATCGGGATCGACCTTCATCCTGCTCATGTCGTCCCTATTGATGGCGTTGGCGGTGAACTCGATCCAAGCGGGGAACGTGGCCACCACCCGCAAGATGCTGCTGGGCACAATCGTGTTTGGCCTGATCTTCCTCGGGGTGCAGGTCTACGAGTTCATCCACTTTGTGCATGCCTACGGGCTCACTTTGTCCAGCAGCGTGTTTGGTTCGACATTCTACACCCTCACCGGCACGCACGGGGTGCACGTTGCCATCGGTGTCCTCTGGCTCGTGCTGATGTATGTGCGCTCCTTTAAACCGGAAGATGAATCGCTGGGCCAAGGCTGGGTCGTGCGCGGCCTGTTCCACTTCTTTACGTTTGCCGCCATGATCGTGCTGAGCATGTATACCCTCCTGGGTTTTGTTCACACCTTCGAAGCGGGCGGCGGACTCAATGAGTTCTTTGGTCAGTATTTCCTCGCCGTGTTTGGCTGCATGGGACTGTTTGCCGCGCTGATTTGGTTCGCCAAGCCCCGAGGTCCGGTCGATTTCGGCGAAGCCAACGCCATCGACGTCGAATCCATGGGACTCTACTGGCACTTCGTTGACATTGTCTGGATCGTCATCTTCCCCGTGGTTTACCTGCTCGAATACGTTGTCCTGTCATGAGTGATTCCGCTACCGCCGCCGCCTCGGAGGGCCATGCCCACGAGGGGAAATTTCACATCTTCGTCCAAGTTGCGATGGCGCTCGCCGTCATCACCGGGCTGGAGCTCTTGATCGTCTACATGCCACTCGCCACGTGGTTGATCATCACGATTTTGATGGGACTGTCCGTCATCAAGTTTGTCGCGGTTGTCTGGATCTTCATGCACCTGAAGTGGGACAAGCGATTTCTCACCACCCTCTTTTGTATCGGCATGATCATTGGAGGTGGGACGCTCTGGGCACTCCTTCTCCTGCACGGGGCCGAAGCGAGCACTCCGGTCGGTCCTGCTTATGAGCAGGTGGAGTAAGCTTGCGCGCGACTCCTATCCTTGACGAGGCGGCCTTGGGGTCGCCTTTTTTGTCGGCGGTATGGTTCAGATTCCAGCACCGCGGCGACCTGTCATCCTCAATCATCAACCGGCTCGTCCTCAGCCAGCACCGCTCCAGCCGTGATTCTAACGCACCTCATTGCGTTTGGCGGGGTCATGGCTGGTGCTGGATTACTCGTGAGCGCAGTGATGATAGGTTTGCTGCCACGGTTTGCCCCGCCTCGATCGATTCGCTTGGGCCTAAGCATTGGGCTGGTCGCCCTCCTGGGTTGGATCGCCTGGGGCATGTGGTTTTGGCACCCCGTGGCTGGCCAACTCTTCTCGTGGTCGCTCGGGTTGATTGTGGTGATTGTCGCGTATCGACGGCGACAGGAAATCCAACATCTTTGGCGGTCCGATCATCGATTGCGTGACCAAGTGATACTGACCGTGGGAATCGGTCTGATGTATCTGGGCCACCTGCACCTGTTCTCTGCCGACCTGGGAATCGAACGATTGAGTGCAGAGCGCTACATCACAGGTCTTCCGATCGACAACCAAATCCCCCGTCTGTTTGCGGACCGGTTAATCGAAGGACAAAGCACGCGGCAACTCGTTGGAGACTGGTTGGGCAGCGACCGGCCACCCTTGCAAGCCGGATGGGTGCTGCTGCTGCAACCGTGGCGGCACCTGCTGCAGATTCCCCCGGACATCTTTGCCCACGCAGCCGGAGCACAGCTCCAACTCTGGTGGATCCCCGCCATCGCGGGCGTGCTCCAGCTGATGGGAGCAGGACGCAGGCTCTCCGCTTGGTTGGTGGTGACTTTGGCCACCTACTCCATGGTGCTGATCAACTCCAACTACGTCTGGCCCAAGCTGGCGGCAGCCTCCGCGACGCTTCTGGGGTTTTCGCTGCTGATGCTGCACGACCAGCCCAACCGGCGACAGACTTTGCTGGCGGGAGTAATGTTGGCCTTGGCATGGCTGGCCCACGGAAGCGCGGCCTTTGCAATTCTGGCCATGGTGATCCTGGCCGCCGCCAAACCGAATTTACCGAAAAGAAGCATCGCACTGATGCTGGTTACGGCAGCCGTAATTGCCGGGCCGTGGTCCGCCTACCAAAAGGGCTACGCCCCGCCCGGAAACCGCCTCGCAAAATGGCATTTGGCGGGGCAGATTGAAATCGACGAGCGGTCGACCTGGCAGACCATTTTTGACGCCTACTCAAGCTCGACTGGAAGCGAGCTGATCGCGCAAAAACGTGCCAACCTGAGCTATCCATTTTTTGAGGCAACCCGGGGCTGGGACTTCGGTTTCTGGTCGGAAGCAGCGGAACGCCGCAGCCGCGAGTTCTACTTCCTCTTCAAATCACTCGGGCCATGGAATGTCGTCTGGTTGTTGATGCCGGTTTGGTGGTGGCGGGCAGGACGCCGACGGCGAATGGAACCCAAACCACCCAAATTTGCGATCGGCATGCCAGCTGTCGGCTGGAGTTTGGCGTGGGTAACATCAACGTATATGATCTGGGCTTTGCTCATGTTTGGCCCGGGTACCACTTCCTTGCACCAAGGCGCTTACACCGTTCCTCTGCTGCTTGCTACGATGCTCATGTTGGTCGCTTGGGCTATGCACCCAGTCGTGTTTGTTGGGTTGGCGGTCATGCAATGGTTTCATTTTTTGACGACTTGGCTGCCCCCAGGGCCCAAGGTCGATGGTGCGGTCCAACCTCCAGCCCTATTGATCATGCTGGTAGGGGTGGCTGTGCTGGTTTGGAGATCGGTCTCGATGGCAAGGGAGGAGTCGGAAAAGGAACCGAGACTGACGAATCTCGGCTAGAATTCGGACATTGCTCGTGCGCTTTGCCGTCCTCCGCTTGACGCCGGTCTTCAATCTTCGCCTGTTGGAAGCCACCTCGCTTGCACGCTCTCATGGCCTTTGAATTAATCGACCTCCGCCACTGGCATAATGAACCGTATCTGATCGGTGGTCTGCTGTTGTTGGCGTGGGTGTATGCCCTGGCCACCGGGCCGCTGCGAGAGTGGCTGGGATTCACACAACCGGTATCTCGGTGGCGACAGACCGGCTACTATACGTCCCTGGTGCTCTTCTATCTCGCGGTAGGGTCACCGTTTGACCAGCTCGGAGAGCGGTTTCTGTTTTCGGCCCACATGGTTCAGCACGTGATTCTCATCTATCCGTGCGCGATTCTCTGGTTGTTGGGATGGCCGGCGGAACTGCTCGATGGTGCCATCAGTCGACTCGGCCGGCTCGGATTCATCGGTTGGTTCCTCACTCGTCCTGTCACGGCAGCGGTCCTTTATGTGGTAACCCAAAGCGTCTGGCACATCCCCGAGCTTTACGACATGGCCCTGCAGGACCGATTTGTGCACGTCATGGAGCACCTTACCTTCTTCAGCACCGCGGTGCTCTTTTGGTGGCCGGTGGTCACTCGATCAACACGGTGGCGCCCCCTCAGGCTCCCCACCCAAATGCTCTATCTTTTTGTGGTGGGCATCGCCTTCACCCCACTTTTTGTCTTCATCACATTTTCGGACAACGTGCTGTATCCGACTTATGAGTTCGCACCACGATTGATCGCCGGGTTCAGTCCCATGGACGACCAGATCCTGGCCGGAGCGATCATGAAACTCA
The DNA here is from genome assembly GCA_028280945.1 of Opitutaceae bacterium. Lineage (GTDB taxonomy): Bacteria > Verrucomicrobiota > Verrucomicrobiia > Opitutales > Opitutaceae > Actomonas. The sequence continues at coordinate 12,026 of JANQKV010000071.1, read as the reverse complement.
GCAACGTGGTGGTGACCGTGGTCGGTTTCACCATCATCTTCCTCCTGTGGTATTACCAGTCGGAGGGGAAATCCACCGCCCGAAAATAAGCTGGGACGCGATTTGCGGCCTCCTTACCTTGGCCGCTTATCCATGTCGTTGGAGCTCATTTCTGTCTTTGTCCTGCTGGGTCTGACCCTGGCGAGTTTTGTCTGGGAGAAGATTCCCCCGGATGTGACTGCCGTGGCGCTTTTTGCGATCCTGCTCGTAACCGGTCTGATTCCCCGGGAAAACGCCTTCGCCGTCTTTGCCAACCCAGCCCCGGTTACCATCGGGGCCATGTTCATCCTAAGCGCGGCATTGGTAAAATGTGGGGTCGTCGACCGGCTTTCCTCCTTTGTGGAGCGGGCCGGCGTGCTGCCTTACCCCGTGGTCATCCTGCTCATGGTCGCACTGGTCGCGACGCTCTCCGCTTTCGTCAACAACACTCCTGTTGTGGTCGTTTTTCTGCCGGTGGTCCTGGGACTGGCCCGCAGGATGAAACTGGCACCATCCAAGCTGTTGATCCCGTTGTCCTACGGAGCGGTATTGGGCGGCACCTGCACGTTGGTGGGCACCAGCACAAACCTGATCGTGAACGGCATCGCCGTCTCCAACGGCCAGCCCTCCGTGGCCTTGTTTGAACTGGCAAAGCTGGGCGTGCCCATCGTGCTGATCGGTGGCGTGTATCTGGCCATCGTGGGAAAACGGGTTTTACCGGTGCGAGAGATGCTCACCGACATCCTGTCGGATGCGGAAAAACGAGAGTATATCACCGAGGCGTTTGTGCAGCCGAATTCACCGATGATCGGCAAAACCATCAAGGATTCCGGATTGAAGTGGAACCGCGGTGTCCGGGTGCTGGAACTCGTACGTCACGGCGTAGCCGTGCCCATCGACTTGAAAACCACGGAATTGCGGGCGGGTGACCGCCTGATCATGTCCTGCCGTCCCCAGGGCATCGCCGCCGCCCGCAGCGTGGAGGGTTTGGATTTGGTTTCGGACTTGGAACTTGGCCTCGAACAGATCGCGGCACATGAGGGTTCGTTGGTGGAGGCGGTGGTATTGCCGCAATCCGACTTGGTCGGCAAAACGGTGCGGGGCGTGAATTTCCGCCAACGCTTCCGCCTCGTCACCATCGCTTTGCACCGCAAGGGTCGCAACGTGCGCGAAGCAATCGAGACGCTGCCCATCGAACCGGGCGACGTGCTCCTTATGATGGGCACCGACGAAGCGATCGACGCCCTCCGCAGCAGCAACGACCTGGTTCTCTTTGACCGGGCCAGAACCCCAACCAAGTCCCCCACGGGTCAAATCGCGCTGGTTCTCGGGGTGATCGCAAGCGTGATTGGCAGCTCGGCTCTGGGTATCCTGCCAATTGAAATTGCCGCCGTCGTGGGTGTGGTGATCTTGCTGATCGGCCGGGTGCTGACATCAAAAGAGGCCTACGCCTCCGTCGAATGGAACCTGATTTTCCTTATCTTTGGCATGTTGGCGATGGGTTTGGCACTGGAATCCACCGGTGCCGCCGGCCTGCTCGCTACCGGGCTGGTGGGAATGATCAACTCGTTTGGCGGTGGGGTATCCAGCGCCCTGTTGGCCCTGGCCATCATCTACCTGACCACGATGGTGCTGACGGAGATTTTATCAAATGCCGCCATCGCCGCATTGATGGCCCCGATCGCGCTACAGGTTGCAGCCGAACTCGGCGTGGATCCCCGACCATTTGTGGTCACGGTCATGTTTGCCGCTTCGGCCGCGTTCTCCACCCCGATTGGTTACCAGACCAATACCTACGTATACGGCGTCGGAGGTTACCGCTTCACCGATTTCTTCAAAATCGGCATCCCGCTCAACCTCATGTGTTTCACCATGGCGGTGATCTTTATTCCGCGAATCTGGCCGTTCTAAGGCGTCCGAGAGGCGGCGGCGCGATCGGGCAAGGGCGTCCACTCTGAAAACGTCGCCGCTTGGCCCACGTTGGTTCCGTTTTCATCAAGCACGTTCCAAACCGTGGCGCGCTCGATCATGAATCGTTTCCCCGACGCTGAAACGCGAACACCGCGGTAATCATCGATAAAACCCTGTGCCGAGACAGTCGCCATGAGACGCGCCCGCTCGGCCCGCTCGACGGGTTCAGCAGAACAACGGGAGGGCAACGCCGTGAGCGTGGACCAGTCCATCTCGAAAAGCTGCTGCGCGCTGAGATTTCCATAATTGAAAATCGGATCTGTCTGGGTGCCATGAGAAATCACCACAAACGAAGCTCGGTAAAGTGACTCGGCCAGAGACGCTCCCGATCCACCCTGCAACAGGTCCTCTCCCGTCCAATGGGCATACGAGGAAAGCAGGCGGGTGACATGTTGCTCAAGATATGCGTTGGCCCGGTCTGGTTCGGAAAACATTTCTGCCAATCAGGGTGGATAACGCATGTTTGGCAACGCCTGCTTGGCCCGGCCTGCGGTTGAACGAGGGACGTAAAACCGAAGTCCCGGCTCCCGTCCATGAACGGACGAAAACCGGGACCAGCTTGGGGTTAGTAAAGCCCGGTGATACGGTGACCACCGGGGAGGGTGCAGATTGGTTTTACTTCAGATCTTCGATCGAATCGCTTTCCGGATTTACATCCGCGAAGAGCCAAGTCGAGAGATATCGCTCGGAGCTCGACGGAATGATCGCAACAATGGTTTTGCCTGCGTTTTCCGGTCGTTTGGACAACTGAATCGCCGCTTGGGTAATGGCACCGGAGGAAATGCCGATGGGAATCCCATCCAGCGTATTCACTTCCTTGGACAGGGGGCCGGAGTCAGCCTCGTCCACCGCGAAGACCTCATCGTAGATATCCGTGTTCAGCACGGAAGGCACAAAGCCTGCGCCGATGCCCTGGAGCTTGTGCGGACCCGGCTGGCCACCGGACAGGACCGGGGACTTGGCAGGCTCAACCGCAATGATTTTGATGTCCGGGTTCCTCGCTTTCAGAACCTCGCCCACGCCGGTGATGGTTCCGCCGGTACCGATGCCAGCAACCACGATGTCAACCTTGCCGTCAGTGTCGCTCCAGATTTCCTCGGCAGTGGTCTTGCGGTGAATCTCGGGGTTGGCAGGGTTCGCAAACTGCTGGAGGATAATGGAATTGGGAATCTCCGCCGCCAATTCCTCCGCCTTGGCGATAGCCCCCTTCATGCCCTTCGGGCCTTCCGTCAACACGAGCTTCGCCCCCAGAACTTTCAGCAACTTGCGACGCTCCATGCTCATGGTTTCAGGCATCGTAAGCACAAGCTTCAAACCCTTGGCCGCCGCAACAAAGGCAAGCGCAATGCCGGTATTGCCCGACGTGGGTTCGATGATGACGGTATTGTCGTTGATTTTCCCGCTCTTCAGCGCGTCGTCGACCATAGCGAAACCGAGGCGGTCCTTGACCGACGCCAGCGGATTAAAGAACTCAAGCTTGAGCAGGATTTCGGCGCCTGCGCCGTGTTTCTCGGCGGTGCGGTTGAGCTTAACCAACGGTGTGTTGCCGATGGTTTCGGTGATGTCATTATAGATTCGAGCCATGATGAATCGGTTTTCGGGGGTTAATTGGATAAGTTGGTAAATTTAGTCAGGTTTAATGTCTAACTCTTTCGGTCGGGGTCGGACCTGAGTCACCTGAATATGATCCAGAAAAGTTCGCAACATTACGGTGTTATGTGATCTCCCAACTGAAAATTGGCCGGCGGCCCGGAATCGTTTTCGTATTGGTAATGAGCTTTTTCTCCCCTTGCCCCACCAAGATCCTGCTGACTGCCACCCTGGTTCTTGGACCCGCAATGGCTGAAAATCCGCCGGGCCAGTCGAACGTGCTCACCGCCGAAGAGCGACGCGAACGACTGACAGCCCACGATCAGGCCTTCCTCGCCCTGAACGAAAAGATTCGAGACCCATTCGTCATGCGTGCCCCCGACGGTTGGTATTATCTCACCGGCACGACGGCGGGCAGCCATTGGGGCGAAACCATCGGCATTCACCTCTGGCGCAGTCGCGACCTGGTCGAATGGGAGCCGATGGGGTTTGTATGGGACCTCTACCGGGACGGCAAGGCGGCCAACTCATGGCACTTCGACCAACCTCTCAGGAATCCGGACTTCAAGAATCCCCGCGCCGTCTGGGCTCCGGAAATCCATTACCTTAACGGCACCTTCTGGATTCCCCATTGCCTCAACATTTCCGGGCATGGCCTGCTCCGTAGCACCTCCGGCAAGGCGGAGGGCCCTTACGAAGTGATGCCGATGATCTCACCTCGTTTGATCGATGCCCACCTTTACCAGGAGGAGGGCGAAACGTGGTATCTATGGCAGGCAGACTACATCGCCAAAATGGATGATGAGATGCGCCAACTCGTGGAAGAGCCGCGCCGTATCACCCACGACGGGAACCATCCCCTGGGTTACGAGGGTGTGTTGATCCAGAAGGTTGAGGACAAATACTTGCACATTGCCTCCGGGCGTTACGGTTACGAACCAACCAATACCTACGACCTCTACTACGCGGTTTCCGACCAACTTGACACCGGCTACGGTGAACGCCGCATGGCCATTAAGAACGCAGGCCATGGAAACTTGATCCAAGACCCGAACGGGAGGTGGTGGGCCACTGCCTTTGACCACGAATACATCGATCCCGAGAACCCCTTGGTATGGAACTTTTGGCTCGTGCCCTTCGACTTGGTCATCACCGACGATGATGTTCTCTTCGACGTGAAGGATGAACGCTTCCGACCGACCGAGGCAGACCAAGCCTTTGTTCGCCAACTGGCCATCGACGGGGTTCCGGAAAAATGGGTGGGCAAACAACCCTGGTGGCGCCCCGGCGCTGAGTAGGCGCAGGCCTGCGCCTGCACTACAGATTGAGACGCAGTCCGTCGTAGGCGACTCGCACGGAGTCGGGTAAACTCGCCTCCAACTCCGCATGGTCGTTCAAGTGGGTCAGGTGCGTGAGATACGAAATCGGTGCTCCAATCTCTGCCGCGACCGCCGTGGCCTCATCGATCGTCATATGGGAGGGATGCGGCATGGGCCGCAATCCATCTAGCACCACCACGTCCGAGCCCTTGGCCAACTCGACCGCCGCACTCGGCACCCGCTTGCAATCGGTGTAGTAGGCAAACTTTTTTCCGGAGCTGCGCTCGGTGAAAACGAGGCCCAGCGTGTTGATGCCGCCATGGGGCAACAGTGTCGATTCAATCGTCCCTTGCTCCAGTTCGATTTTCTCCGGCATGGGCTCGAGTTTGAAGGCCGCATAACCCTTCACGACCGGACGCTCCAAAATGGCATAGGGGTAAATCGCCAATACCCGACTGATGCCTTCGTCCGTCGAATAAACCTTCAGCGCCTCTCCTCCGAGCAGATCACAAAACCGGCGCAGGTCATCCATCCCCATAATGTGGTCGGCGTGACCGTGGGTAAGGATGAAGAAGTCGATCCACCTAATATTCTCGTCAATGCAACGCAGACGAAACTCCGCAGAGGCATCCACTTGAATATGCAGGCCATCCATCACCACATGAATGCAACATCGCGTCCGCTTATTCCGCGGGTCATCAGAGGTGCACACCAGACTGTCGCAGGCGATCATGGGAACGCCTTGGGAAGTGCCGGTGCCGAGAAAGATGACCTCCATGGCGTTCACTGCAAGGCACCCGCCAGGCGAAGCAAGGCTGATTCATGGGGATCGATAACCATATTCAATCCTCGTCAGGCCTCACGTCGTTCCAGCAGCCTGTCTTTCGACCATGTTGGGTGTGTTTTCGACGATCGGACTTTTTCTGCTGCTCGTGATTGTTGCAGGTCCAGCCGCAGTGCCCAAAACCTTCGGTTCACCGCTCGTCCGTGTCACCGTGGGAGCAGCAGGAGCCATCGTCGTCGCCTACCTGTTGGGGTTCGCCACTTTCGCCGTCGGACTGCCGGTGGAATGGATGTATCCGGGGCATGCTGAGATTGAGATCGTTAATCGCCTCGGAATGATGAGCGTGTTCAATTGGCGCGGAGCACAAATGCTGACCGTTCCCACCGTGGGCCACCTCCCCGCCAGCCTCCTTTGGGCGGGCTTCTTCCTTGCCCTGTCACTCGGCCTATTGTGGCAGGCCTTCCGTCATCGAATTATTGATGAAACCTGATCTGGTCTATTCCTACCTCACGGCCCGGAGTGCCCCGCCGCTGTCAGCCAGCGCGTTGATCATCGGCTTTGGGCATTTCGACCTGCGGATCGCCCGGCAGTGCGCGGATCTTTGGCAACGTAGGTTGGCTCCGCGGGTCCTGTTCACCGGCGGCGTGGGGGCTGGCTCGGCGGACTTGGGCATGCCCGAGGCCGAGGCATTCAAGCAAGAACTGCTGCGCGTGATTCCGGATTTCCCTCATGACCGACTGATGACCGAACCGGCCTCCACCAACACAGGAGAGAACGTGCGATTCTCTTTATCCCTGCTTCAAGAAGCAGGCTGGCAAATCGACTCGGCCATCCTGGTGGCCACTCCGTTTCGGCAACGCCGGGTCAATCAGACTTGGTCGAAAGTCACCGCAGGCATCCCTTTCCAAAGTGCCCCGCCTCCGTCGGATTTCAGCACCGACAAAGCAATCTTCCGTGCCAAGGGAGAGGACCTGATCGCCCAACTACCCGGCGAAATCGAACGTCTGCAATCATATCCGAAGCGGGGCTGGATAGAAAACGTCTCCATTCCAACCGACGTGCTTCGCGCGGCTGAGAACGAGTGACTCCACGAAAGCCTTCTCCGCCCATTTTCCCGGCGCAAGCTTGCCGATCGTCGTTCACAGATCCTCTCTCCGGCAATCGGACCAAGATAAAACAAAAAGCCCCGTCCCGACGAATGGGACGAGGCTGAGAGTGTTTGGCAATTGAGCCGGGATTAGTACATACCGCCCATGCCACCCATGTCGCCACCCGGAGCCGGAGCCGGCTTTTCGGGCTCGGGAATCTCGGTGATCATGGCCTCGGTGGTGAGGAGCAAGCCAGCAATCGAAGCTGCGTTCTGCAGCGCGGTGCGGGTGACCTTGGTCGGGTCAACAACACCGGCCTTCACGAGGTCAACATACTCGTCGGTCGCGACATTGTAGCCGTTGGCGGCCTTGGCCTTCAGCACGGTCTGAACAACCACGCCACCGTCGACACCAGCGTTGGCGCAGAGCTGCTTGAGCGGGGACTCGATGGCACGGCGCACAATGGTGGCACCGATAGCCTCGTCACCTTCGAGCTCAACGGAGTCGAGGGCTTTGGAGGTGCGGAGCAGGGCCACGCCACCGCCTGCGACGATGCCCTCTTCCACTGCAGCGCGGGTGGCGTGCAGGGCGTCTTCCACACGGGCCTTCTTTTCCTTCATCTCGGCCTCGGTGGCAGCGCCAACGTTGATGACAGCCACGCCACCGGCGAGCTTGGCGAGACGCTCCTGGAGCTTCTCGCGGTCGTAATCGGAGGTGGTTTCCTCGATTTGGCGGCGGATTTGCTTCACGCGGCCCTGGATGTCGGACGCCTTGCCGGAGCCTTCAACAATGGTGGTGTTTTCCTTGTCGACCACGATGCGCTTGGCTTGGCCGAGGTCGGAGAGCTGGACGTTTTCGAGCTTGATGCCGAGGTCCTCGGTGATGCAGCGACCACCGGTCAGAACCGCGATGTCCTCGAGCATGGCCTTGCGGCGGTCGCCGAAGCCCGGAGCTTTGACGGCGCAGACGTTCAGGGTGCCACGGATCTTGTTCACCACGAGGGCGGCGAGAGCTTCACCCTCGATGTCCTCGGCAATGAGGAGAAGGGGCTTGCCGCTCTTGGAAACGTTCTGGAGCAGCGGAAGGACGTCCTGCAGGGAGGAGATTTTCTTCTCATGGATGAGAATGTAGGCATCCTCGAGCACAGCCTCCATCGCCTCCTGGTTGGTGGCGAAGTAAGGCGAAAGGTAGCCCTTGTCGAACTGCATGCCCTCCACGACGTCGAGGGAGGTCTGGATGGACTTGGCTTCCTCGACGGTGATCGTGCCGTCCTTGCCGACCTTGTCCATGGCGTCGGCGATGATGTCGCCGATCTCGGTGTCCCAGTTGGCCGAAACGGTGGCCACCTGGCGGATCTCTTCGCGGTCATTGACCTTCTTGGAGATCTTGTGGAGCTGGGCAACCGCGGCGTCGACGGCCTTGTCGATGCCGCGCTTCAGGAAGATCGGGTTGGAACCGGCGGCCACATTCTTGAGGCCTTCGCGGTAGATGGACTCGGCGAGCACGGTCGCGGTGGTGGTGCCGTCACCGGCGTTGTCGGAGGTCTTGGAAGCGACTTCCTTCACCATCTGGGCGCCCATGTTTTCGTAGGGGTCCGGAAGCTCAACTTCCTTGGCCACGGTCACGCCGTCCTTGGTGACGGTCGGGGAGCCGAATTTCTTGTCGATGACGACGTTGCGGCCCTTGGGACCGAGGGTGACCTTCACCGCGCGGGAGAGGATCTCAACGCCTTTGAGAATCTTGGAACGAGCGGACTCGTCGAAGAGGAGTTGTTTGGCTGACATAATTCTTAAATCGAAGGGTTAATGGTATTCGCTATTCGGATACGAAGATCACACGATGACGCCGAGGATGTCGTCCTCGCGCACCAGCTTGTATTTTTCGCCGTCGACCTTCACTTCGGAGCCACCGTAGGGGCTGAGGAGCACGAGGTCGCCGACCTTCACCTCAAAGTCCGTGCTGTTACCAGCGTCGTCCTTCTTGCCGGTGCCAAGGGCAATGACCTTGGCCTCCTGCGGCTTTTCCTTGGCGGAGTCCGGGATGATGATGCCACCACGGACTTGTTCTTCTTCCTCGATGTGCTGCACGAGCACGCGATCACCGATGGGCTTGATTTTTACTTTAGCCATATTGATTGGGTTTTGGGTTTGAAGCGTTTGTTGAGGTTTTAGTTCGGTGCAAATGCGCCGCGGCGATTGTTTCACCACGGCGCATTAAAAACGGGTTAGTCCTTCTTTTTGTCGTCTTCGTCAACGACCTCGAAGTCGGCATCGACCACGTCTCCGTCGACCTTCTTCTCCTGCTTGGGCTCGGCGGCTCCGGCCTCGGGTCCAGCGGCTCCTCCGGCAGCAGCGGCAGCGGCCGGATCGACTCCGGCGGCTTGGGCAGCCTCGGCGACCTTGGCGTAAAGCTCCTGGCCGACTTTGGAGAGGTTCTCCATGGCGGTCTTCATCTTTTCGACGTCACCGGATTCGAGGTCCTTCTTGGCGTCGGCCAGGGCCGGCTCGATCTTGGCCTTGATGTCGTCCGGCAACTGCTCGCCGTTGTCCTTCAGGGCCTTTTCCATCTGGTAGATCGTGGAATCCAACTGGTTCTTGGTCTCGACCGCCTCCTTGGCCTTCTTGTCTTCCTCAGCATGAAGCTCGGCTTCCTTGGTCATCTTGTCGACCTCTTCGGAAGACAGACCGGAGGAGCCTTGGATGGTGATCTTCTGCTCCTTGTTGGTACCCTTGTCCTTGGCGGTCACGTGGAGAATGCCGTTGGCATCGATGTCGAAGGTGACCTCGATCTGCGGCGCACCCCGCGGTGCCGGCGGAATGCCATCGAGTCTAAAAGTGCCCAGACTCTTGTTATCCTTGGACATCTGGCGCTCGCCTTGAAGCACCACGATTTCGACTGAAGGTTGATTGTCGGAATAGGTGGAGAAGACCTGGGTCTTTTTGGACGGAATCGTGGTATTGCGCTCGATCATCGGCGTGGAAACGCCGCCAGCGGTCTCAATGCCCAGCGTAAGAGGAGTCACGTCAAGCAGCAGCACGTCGCGCACATCACCTTGGAGCACGCCGCCCTGGATGGCCGCTCCAATCGCGACAACTTCGTCGGGGTTCACCCCCTGGTGCGGAGCTTTGCCACCGAGTTCTTTCGCGAGTTCGATGACTTTCGGCATGCGGGTCATGCCGCCCACCAGCACCAGCTCATCGATCCCGTCTGCAGCGAGATCCGCGTCGGCGAGACAGCTCTTGAAGGGAGCCACGGTGCGCTCAAACAGCGCATCACACACCTGCTCCATCTTGGACCGGGAAAGCGTAATGTTAAGGTGCTTCGGTCCGCTGGCATCAGCCGTGATAAACGGCAGGTTGATGTCGACGGATTGCGTGGAGGAAAGCGCGATCTTGGCCTTTTCAGCTTCTTCCTTGAGACGTTGCAGCGCCATGGGGTCGCCACGCAGATCAATGCCCTGCTCACTCTTGAACGACTCAACGAGCCATGTGATGAGGGCCTCGTCCCAATTGTCACCCCCGAGGTGAGTATCACCATTGGTCGCCTTCACTTCGAAGACCCCGTCGCCGATTTCCAGAATCGAAACATCGAACGTGCCGCCACCCAAGTCGTAGACCGCAATCTTCTCGTCGGATTTTTTGTCGAGACCATAAGCCAACGAAGCCGCGGTGGGCTCGTTGATGATGCGCTTCACGTCGAGGCCGGCGATCTTGCCGGCGTCCTTGGTGGCCTGACGCTGGGCGTCGTTAAAGTAGGCCGGAACGGTAATCACCGCTTCAGTGACAGCGCCCCCCAAGTAGGATTCGGCGTCTGCCTTGAGTTTCTGCAGCACAAAGGCCGCCATCTGCTGGGGAGCAAAGGTCTCAGTTTTGTCGCCCACCTGCGCTTCGATGTAAGCGTCGCCGTTTTTGCCTTCGACAACCTTGTAGGGCAGGTTCCTGGCCTCTTCGCTCACTTCGGAAAATTTCCGGCCGATCAAGCGCTTGGCGGAAAAAATGGTGTTCTTCGGGTTGGTGACGGCTTGGCGTTTGGCCGCTTGGCCAACCAGCCGTTCGCCTGATTTGGTGAAAGCCACGACCGAAGGAGTCGTGCGGGCGCCTTCTGCGTTGGGAATGACCACCGGTTCTCCGCCCTCCATGGCGGCCATGCAGGAGTTGGTGGTGCCTAAATCAATACCGATAATGCGGCTCATGCCCGATCGATCAGCAAGCGTTATGCCTCAGTGAGAATATAAAACTTATTCTATTATTAAACAACGAGTTACATACTTCATGTTCATTCAAAAACCAAGAAACCAAGAGATAAAACGCGTCACAATGTCTCATCCTGTGTCACACTCTTACCGACCCTTTGTGTCATGACGCACGTTGTCACACCGAACCCTTGCAGGCCAAATCGACTTGGATATCCGTTTTCACCGTGGAGATGGAAATCACAGTCCCGAACGAGGTCGCAGTCATGACGCTGCCCAATGTGGCGTTTTTCCCGCAGGCGCTCATGCCGCTCTACATTTTTGAACCCCGCTATCGGCAAATGCTCAAAGACGTATTGTCGACACACCGGATCTTCGCGGTGGCCGGGCTGCACCCGGAATCTGATCCGTCCGAGGAACGCGGCCAACGGATTGCCACCGCTGGCATCGTGAGGGCCTGCAATCTCAATGATGACGGCACGTCCAACCTGCTCCTGCAGGGACTCGTGCGCGTAAACTCGTTGGGCATTGTGGCCGAGGATCCCTACCGGATGATCCGGATCGAACCCCTCGCTTCCCGCGGTGACCAGGCATCGGCCCATAATCGGCGCCTGCGGAAACGGGTGGAACGCTTGATTTCGATGCGACATCAGCTGGGAGCGCACACTCCCGATGGATTTGTACAGTTTCTTCATACCGTCGACGACCTTGATGCCTTCGTCGACTTGGCCGCCTTCACGCTCTGTGCTGATCCCCAACTCAAGCAGCGGCTCCTTGAGACTCTCGACCTGACCGAGCGGCTGCAGGTGTTTGGTGATTCCCTGCGCAGTGAAGTGGACAGCCTGTCGCTGCATCGGAAATTGCAGGGCGACCTGGGCGACGAGGAAATCAGCAACAACTGATATCAGTTCTCACATGGTCTACCCGTGCCCGCCTTTACTAAGGCTTCGGGCTCTACATCAAAGGATGGGGACATGCGGCTATTAGGCCAACATGTCCCCGATGATGATAGATATCAGCAATGTGCCGATGCCTCAGAGTTACACGCTTCGCTGCATCCACGG
>JANQKV010000051.1 GCA_028280945.1 Opitutaceae bacterium | reverse complement strand
TTTCGTGGGCAAATCCATGCGGCGGAGGGGTCAACTCATGATCCGCCTGCCAAGTTCTGCTTCTCTCTGCTCTCTCCTGTGAGAAACAGCCCTGCCTCTTAGTTCCATTGTGAAACCGTTAGCTCGGCACGCGCTGAGAAAAAGCCAATGCTTTCGCCACATCGAGTGTCGAGAGATCGCCCCAAACAAACCCGGATTCCATGGCCCGTTCGACTTACAAGCCTTCCATCGCCTCGGCGGTGATCATCGCCAACAGGGCCAGGGTCAGGCGGTAGAGGTCAATCAACTGCTGAAACAATACCAGCAGATGTAGAAGATGATGAAGGGTGCCTCGCCCGGCATATCCTATCGCCTGATTCACCTTCCGTTCAGGGTGTGTGGTGGGTAAGACCTTCGGATAAGTCGCCTTTATATGCCGATTCCAGCTCGAATTCAGCACAAATACCGCTTGGATGGCGACGCCCACCCTTTCGCTGGAACACCCCGCCTCTGATCAATTGCCATGTCTTCCTCACCCTCGATTCCCGGTCCGCCTCAGGCCGAAGCATCCTCTCCCCGACTCATATTGGTTTTTTGCATGCCGGGTGACGGCGCCTCTTGGTTGATCAACGCCATTGCTAACCTGCTACAATCCAAGAATATCAGCAAACTGTGGATCGGATGGTGGCACGAGCTTACCAACGGCCAGCTACCGGACATGACCGCCATTGTGCGAGTGCATGAATTTGATCCAGTTCTGGCAGCCAAGGCTGACCACATTTTTTGTGGTTTGCGCGATCTGCGCGATGCAGTCGCTGCCGGACATCGTTTGCTTAACATCCCCGCTGACAAAACGCTCGCCGACAATCTGTTGTCCTGTGCCCAAGCGTGGGAGGATTGGGCTGATGTGAGCACTGAGCAGGAAGAGCTCCTCCAAAACCCGAAGGAGGCACTCTCCCGTCTTGCCAATGTCCTTGCCGTCGAACTCCCGAATCCGGATCCGGTTGTTGAGGAATTGGCGAACCTACTTTCGGAAAACAACGGCAGTGCAACGGATGCCGTCGGTCAATATACCGAATCTCTGGCGTCCAATGAACTCGCCGCGATCGAAGCCGACTACCAGCAATGGTTGACCCGGCACGGCTACAAAATCTCGGTTGATCCCACAGTGCTCACAGCACTTGCGGAAGAAGCGGGCTACAACAAGACGGAGCAGGAGGTTCATCCCGATTTCCAAGAGGACTACGAAAAGTTGGGCATCCTTAAAAAACTCGGATTTAAACCTCGCGTCATCCTCGACGTCGGTGCTTCCACCGGACCTTGGAGCCACACCTGCGCTCGACACTTTCCACACGCCATTTACAATCTCGTCGAGGCGTTGCCGCATAAACACACCGCAATGGTGCACCCGATCGACAATCAGCAATGGTTCATGTTCCCGGTCGCCCTCGGCGCGAAAGTGGGTAAACTTGAGTTGGTCATGCCGACGGACGGCTTCGGAGTATACGAAGCGAGCGCTTTCTGGCGCGAAGATCGTGAGCGCCCAACCGAGAGAACCCAGGTGCCGCTGGAAACAATAGATCATCTGGTTGCCACCAAACAGATGAAAATTCCCGATGTCGTGAAGCTCGATGTACAGGGTTATGAACTCGAGGTTCTTCGCGGGGGCGACTGCCTTTGGGGCCAGACGGAGATGTTTGTTGTGGAGACATCCCTCTACCGATTCGAACCTGAAGCCCCGACACTTTATGAGGTCATGGAGTTTTTCGAAGCAAGGGACTATATGTTTTTTGACTTCGCCGGCAGTTACCGGGCCGGGCGGGCCGGAATACTTGCCCAGCTTGACCTTGTTTTCATCCCTAAGAACGGCCGGATTGCATCACTCATCAAATTCTAAACCCAAATCCTTTTAACCCAGTTACCATGCATACCCAAAACCTCTGCCTCCGCCGACATCATGTTGCTCGAGACCTGGCTGCACCGGGGATACGGTCCCAACACACCGGTTGTTACTGAACTCGTTGAGGCACTTTGGCCGTTGGATTTTGTGCTGGTTGATCTTGGCGGGCCCTATTTCGACGAAATTGGCCGTCTGACCGCAATTGATGCCTTCTTCCTGTCCAAGCGCCTGCTTGAGAAATACAATCCTCACGATATGTCCAATGCCAGCGCGATTTGATGCGAAGGAGTGAGTCGATCCCATGATTTCGGTGAGCGCGGTTCCCGAGCCGGGGAATGCCGCGATGGGCCTCGGCGCCGCAGGTCTGCGCCGCTGGCGCCGTCGGAGAGCCTGACTGAACTTCTCCGCTGCATTTTTTGACACAGAGCGCGCAGGGGCGGACTACAGAGAGCACTGAGCCGTCAGCCTGAGGTTTGGAGCCCACTAAAAACACCAAAGAACACTAAAATTTCAGGGTTGGATTTTAGTGCCCTTTTGGTGTGAAGCCGCGGGCGGCTCCTTTCGTGGGCAAATCCATGCGGCGGAGGGGTCAACTCATGATCCGCCTGCCAAGTTCTGCTTCTCTCTGCTCTCTCC
>JANQKV010000026.1 GCA_028280945.1 Opitutaceae bacterium | reverse complement strand
GAGGAGCCCGCCGCCATGGCGGCGGAGGACTGGAACGGACTGGACACCATTTTTGATCGGGAGCTCGCGCTGATCGGGCGGCTCGCTCGCCAGGGCGATCGATTCAATCCGCAAGTCATAGCCCGGGCCGAAGGCGTGCGGGATCGCTACCGACAGTTGGCGCAAATCCTGGCTCAACGCCACGGCGTGATGGCTCAGGAAATGCACCGGGTCCGCCAGGCCCGCCGCCACACGTTTGCCGTGCAGAAGGCTTATCGCACCTCCTGAACAGTTTTTTTGGATCCATTTCTAAAGATTCGAGGCAATCGTCCGATTAGGGACGTATGGCTGCCATCTCTCCCCCCACTCTCCGCCTCACGGCGAAACCATCCGCATTCGAATCCCTGTTCCTCGAACGCCCTCCGGTGGTGTTGGAATTGGATCGACCCTGCAAACCAGCCCGCCTTCTGCCCCACCCGCGCCTGCGGCACTCGACTCGTGAGTCCGTGATGCCCAACGGGATCGAGAAGGTGCGCGAAGCCCTCCGCCAGCTCGGCGTATCAACGTCAAATTATTGACGGACCTTAGCGGGAGGCAGGGATGCCTTCCTCCACCCGGTATTCCGCCAGCTTGTTGCGGATGGTGCGGATGGAAACGCCCAGTTTTTCAGCCGCTTGGGCCCGGTTGCCTTTGACGGCTGCCAGGGTCTCGAGAATCGCCCGTTTTTCCATCTCGCGAAGCGGGAGAATCTCCGGCTGTGCCTCGGTTTCGGTTGCGGCGACTGATTCCGATTCACTCTCCTCCGGCTCGACCACTGCTTCACTCGGGGGATTATCAATCACGATGACCGGCTCGGATTCGGCGGGCTCGGGTGTTGCGGCGGGCGCGGCATCCGCCGGCGCCGGCACCACCGGCACGAAGTGGGGCGGATCGACCGGCGCGGGGGCCGCATTGTTCGGCGAGGGTTGTGGCGACGAAACCGCCACCTCATGACCGGCCATGACCTGTTGGACCTCGGGCAGGTTGAGGGCCAGGCCGGTGATCGGACGATCGGACTCCGAAAGAATCACCGCCCGCTCGATCGTATTCTCAAGCTCCCGCACATTGCCGGGCCAGGGGTAAGCATTGAGCGCCTGGAGCGCAGTGTCATTGAAGCCCGTGATGCGGACTCCATGCTTGCGCGCGAACCGACGCAGGAAGGCCTCCGCCAGCAATTCGATGTCCCCCGTGCGTTCGCGCAAGGGCGGCACTTCGACCGGAAAAACATTCAGGCGATAGTAGAGGTCGGAGCGGAACAGGCCCCGGGCGACGAAACTCTGCAGATTGCGGTTCGACGTCGCGAGAATGCGGACGTTGACCTTGATCGTCTTGGTGCCGCCAACACGCTCGAATTCGCGTTCCTGCAACACCCGGAGCAGCTTGGCCTGCAGGTTGAGCGGAAGCTCGCTGACTTCGTCGAGCAGGATCGTGCCGCGATTGGCAAGTTCGAAACGGCCTTCACGCCTTTCGGTGGCGCCGGTAAAAGATCCCTTCTCGTGGCCGAAGAGCTCGCTCTCGATCAACTGCTCGGAAAGTGCCGCGCAATTGACCTTGATGTAAGGAGCCTTGCTGCGGGGCGACTGGCGGTAGATGTCCTTGGCGACTCGTTCCTTGCCTGAGCCGTTTTCCCCGGTGATCAGCACGGTTGCATCGGTCGGGGCCACCCGCTCCACCATCCGGCGTAATCGCAGCATGGTGGGGCTATTGCCGATGACTGATTTATCATCGTCCCCGCCGGCGCTGTCACTGAGGTAACGATTCACCTTGATCAACTGACTGTAGTTGCTGGCTTTGCGCAGCAGGAGGTCGATCTGGGAGGATTTGAATGGCTTGATCAGATAATCGAACGCCCCGGCGCGCATGCACGAAACGGCGTGTTCAACCGAACCAAACCCCGTAATCATGACCACCAGGGGATGGTCAGGCATGGCCATGATACGGTCGAGAACCTGCTGGCCGTCACCGTCGGGCAAACGGACATCGAGAAAAACCAAGTCATACGTCGCGTCCCCCTCCAATTGCCGCTCCGCTGCCGCCACACAGGAGGCCACGTCGACCTGAATCTTGCGCGATTTCAGGATCGTGGCGAGGGACCGCTGGACCAGGGGCTCGTCGTCGACGATGAGGATGCGTTCAAGGGACATGCGAAGGAGTTCGTAAAGAGCGTGTTAAGCGTTTCTGAAGGCACAATAGAAATTCCTTACGTAAAATTGCGGCGTCAGCCTAAACTGAATACGTGAATGTCCGATATAGAAGACGCCGTTATGCGCCTTCTTTCTTTTCTGACCCAGATCGAAAACCACCTGTCCGGTGGCTTTGAATCGGCCACGCATCGTTGGATGCGGCGGGCCAACTACCACAACGACACCGCCTGCCTCTGGCAGCCCGGAACCGGGCAGAGTCTGCGATTGAGCAACTGCAAACTGTCCGGCGGTCGTCATAGCATCAGCACGGTCTGGTCCACTTCGGACGGCTCGACTGAGGAACGCCAAACCTTTTTCTGCGCAGAGCCCGGCGACTGGGAGACCGCCGCCCAGACGATCGCCACCCTGTGCCCAACTCCCGTTGTGTCCGGCGGGGCTCTGGCAACAGCACCGGAGAGCGTGTCGGCCGAGGCACTAGAAACCGCCATTGCCTGATCAAGTAATTCATTAAGCCCGGATGAATCCGGCCGATATAAACCGACACACCCCCGACCACGTATGTCTTTAGTTGAAACCATTCCTGATCACGTTGTGCAAGACTCCCTCGACCTCGCTGTTGCCGAGGTTTTTTCGACCATGCTCAACGAAACCTCAACCCCGGCTGAGATCGAAACCACATCCAACAACCTGGATCTCAGCGGTCCGCACGTTGTCGGCACGGTCGGCTTCATCGGTGAGCCCAAGGGTCTTATCTACCTCTACTTCGAAACCGCCTTCGCAGAATACTGCGCGGGCCGCATGCTCGACATGAGCCTCGAGGAGGTCATCGAATGCGGCGACGAGGTGGTCAACGACGTCATCGGTGAGATCACCAACATGACGGTGGGCACTTTCAAAAACAAACTCGCCGATCGCGGCATGCCGTGCCGCCTCACGATCCCCTCGATCATGCGCGGCAGTCACTTGAAAATCGAACCCATCCACTCGGCCAACCGAAAGGTGTTCCGATTCGACATTGGCGGCCAGCGGCTCACGGCCGACGTGCTTCTTCAACCTGGCGACTAAACACCTCCACCCATGCGCTACAAAATACTCACCGTGGACGACTCGAAGACCGTCCGCATCATCGTCAAAAAGGCTTTCAAGCTCTACGACTGCGAGATCTTGGAAGCTGCCAACGGCGTCGAGGGACTCGCCGTCGCCGCCAAGGAAAACCCGTCCCTCGTGCTCCTCGATATCACCATGCCCGTCATGGACGGCGTGGAGATGCTCACCAAACTCAAGTCCGATCCCAACCTCAAGGGCATCCCCGTGATCATGTTGACCGCGGAAGGTGGCCGCGACCACGTGCTTAAAATCGCCAAGATCGGCGTGCGCGACTACATCGTTAAACCCTTCAAGGAAGACGTGCTTGTGCAAAAGGTGGGCCGCATCATCGACCTGAAGCCCATCAGCGAGGCCCCCACCAAAGCCAAGTCGATCTTCGACCCGGCCAACATTCTGGTCGTTGAAGACAAGCCCGCCATCCTGGAGCAAATCACCAACGGCCTTAAACACACGCCGTGGCAGGTCAAAGGCGTCGCGACGACCGGTGAGGCCATCGACACGTGCGGCAGCACGGCAGTGGATCTCATCATGATTTCCCTGTCGTTGCCCGAGGAATCCGCCTTCACGCTGTTCCGGGTCCTTCGAGCCAACCTGAAGACAAAATACACCCCGATCTTCGGCTTGGTCGTGAAGACCGATACCGGAACTCAGCAGCAGGCGCAGCAGGTCGGATTCACCGCCCTTGCCACCAAGCCGCTCGACCTCGATGAACTGGAGGCGAAGATCGCCCGGGCGATGAACCTGGACACGTCCGAACGTTACTTCCGCCAGGAGAAAAACTGTCTTGTGATGAGCCTGCCGGAACACTGTTCGAACCACGTGCTCAACGAGGTCTCGGCTTACCTCAAGGGAAAGATTTCCGACGCCGTGGACAGCGGCATCAGCCAAGTCGTCTTCGACCTCCATGCGGTCAAACGCCTCGACATGGCGGTGATCAAACTGCTCATCACCGCAATGCAGGCCTGCCAGGAAGTGGCGATTCACTATACCATGATCGGTTCCACCGAGCTGGCCAAGGAATGCCACGGTTACGAGGACACCCGCGGCTGGACGTTCTACGAGACGATGGACGACGCCGTGGCCGCCCTCAAGCCGGGCACCCCCGAAATGGCCACAGCCGACGCCACCTGAGTGGTTTTCAACTTCGGTGGTCTCCTACGGGTGACCACCACCCTGCACTCCCCGTCGACGGGTCTCCCGCGGCGGGGTTTTCATTGGTCGTCATCAACTGCCCATGCGGTTTGCTGATACAAGGATCCGAGGAGGAGAATTCGGCTACTAATTTCCGCCGGGGACTTCAGTTGCGGCAATTGGTGTCGATATGAAGCACAACGGGCAGGATCCAAGTTGGATGTAGTCCGTCATCACTCCGGTTATGGCCCTGTGGGACAAGTGACTCCGTGTCGTCTCGTCCGCAGACCGGTTATCCACTAACCGTATAACGCGTTCCACGCCCTAATCACATGAACTCTCCCTGGTCTATTGGGAAACGTTTAAAAGCTGCCTTCATTGCTTCTGCCGCAGTCACCCTTCTCCTCGGTATTGCCGCCTATCACGGGATCAGATCAGAGGGAGAAACGATCGAAAACTTCAGCACTCGTTTGCTCCCCCGGGTCGAGCAGCTGCTCCGGGTAAAGGGCGCTCAAGCGGCCATCGATGCCGCTGAAAATACCCTGCTCGCCCGCGATGCGGATTTCGCCATGCGGCGAAACTCCTATCAAGATATAGCAGACCAGTTTGAAGATGCCGATGAAGCCATGGCGCTCATTCGCCAACTACCCATGTCAGACGACGAGGAGCGGCAGTGGCAGGCTTTTGAAACCACCTGGCAGGCGTGGCAGCGCGATCACCAGAGCCTGATCAAGCTCTCTAAAGAATTCGACGGGATTGGTATTCAGCGGCCACACCAGCTGGAAAGCAATATCCACAGATTTCAACGCGACCACTATCGGCTGGGGCGGGACTTGGTCGATTTTATCGAAGGGCGGCGAGAGCTGGCGGGCGGCGACGATCACACCGCCTGCAATTTTGGTGCCTGGGCAAAGAACTACCATTCCGAAAACCCCAACCTCGAACGATTGGTAGCCGAAATGGACCCCGTTCACCAGGCCGTCCACCTGTATGTCGCGGAAGCCAAAAGGCTCGCTCAAGATGACCCTGAAGCCGCTCTCACCGTGGCCCAGGGACCTTTGGTGGCTTCCTACGACGACCTCTTCGTTTACTTCGATCGCATGATGGGCGAGGCCCAGCGCGCCACGGCAATCGCGGAGGCCATGAGCGCACAGGCGCTGCAAACGAATGCGAAATCCCTCGCGGCCGCGGCCGAGTCGATTGATCGCATCGTGATCGACAGTCGGGAGAAAGCGGCGGATCTGTCCACGGAGGCCCTCGCCAGTGTCGGATTTTTCAATAAATTCATCGTAATCACCGTGGCTTTGGCCGTGGTCTTGGCCATCTTCCTGGGCATACTCATCACCCGCGGAATCAACCGCTCCCTCGGCCGCATCAACCACGACTTGGGCGCCGGTTCCGACCTCGTGGCGAACTCTGCCCACGAAGTGTCCAACTCAGGCCAGACCCAGGCCGAGCGCGCCAGCGAGCAAGCCGCCTCGCTTGAAGAAACCAGCTCGTCCCTCGAAGAACTCACCTCGATGACCCGGCGCAACGCCGAACATTCGGCTGAAGCAAAGAAGCTGTCGGCTGAAACCCGCTCCGCAGCTGATTCCGGCTCCGAAAACATGGCTGTGATGAAGGATGCGATGGACGCGATCAAGTTGTCCTCCGGAGAGATCGCCAAAATCGTCAAGACAATCGATGAGATCGCCTTCCAAACCAATATCCTTGCCTTGAATGCCGCCGTCGAAGCGGCTCGCGCCGGGGAAGCCGGCATGGGATTCGCCGTGGTGGCCGAAGAGGTTCGTGCCTTGGCCCAACGCTCCGCTGCGGCCGCCAAGGAAACCGCTGCCAAAATCGACGACTCCGTAACCAAGAGCGACCGCGGGGTGCAAATCTCCTCCCGGGTGGCGGAGTCGCTGGCCCAGATCGTTGATCGAGCCCGGCAGGTGGACAACTTGGTTTCCGAAATTGCCACCGCAACGCACGAGCAATCGGCGGGTATCGATCAGGTCAATCAAGCCATCACCCAGATGGAGAGCGTGACCCAGTCCAATGCGGCCACGGCCGAGGAATCGGCAGCCTCTGCGGAGGAATTGCGCGCTCAATCAGAAGAATTCAAACGCGCGGTCAACGCGCTGTCCCTGCTGGTGGGAAAGACCAACTTCAACCGTGAAGCGACCCAGGTGGCCGCTTCACCCCAAGATTCAGCGAAGCCAACTTCCGCCAGGAAACCCCCACCGATGACTCCCGCCGAGCCCTCCCTCATTTCGCCTCAACCGCAACGAATCGACCGCTCCGTCCCCGCTCAAGCCATCACCGCCGACCTTGCGTCCAAACAAGACTCGTTCTTCCGGGACGATTAGTTGTCAGCCAGGTGTACCAGACTGCAGTCAGCCGTTTATGGGCCGTTGCCGTAGAAGAGACCCCACCTTGCCGATCGCGTGCTTGCCGGGAATAACACTTGATCAGGACCAAGGCGTTTCTTCGGAGGCGACGACCTAATAGGCTCCATTACACGAATCCAGTATCGCGCTTAAGCTGCCGACGAATGGTCCGATTACACAGGTCATGGTAAAAACCAGTGCCGCGACCCTGCTCTCCTTGCGCCGAGGACTCTTCGATTTTGGAGATCTCATCGGCTCGCAGGCGATGGCCATTGGCATGTTTGCAACAGAAAGTGCCAAACCCGACCGCGGTGATGGACTGATTAATGATTCGATAAATCAGGCCGGCCAAAAATCGCAGTCCGGCTGACCTGTGGCAACTGGTCCTAATCCCAACCCATTCCTGAAATTCATTACTCGACATGAACAAAAGCTGGTCTCTTGGAAAGAAACTCTTCGTCGCATTCGCCTCCTGCTCTATCATCACCCTGGCGCTGGGCATAGTTGGCTACTACGGAGCAAACAGTAACGATCAGTCGATCGACACACTCAGTCACCGCGTATTGCCGGCCGTGGAACAACTTTTGACGATTCAAGGCGACCACGCCTCGATTGACGCCATCGAGAAAACCCTGCTCAGCCGGGATCTAAGTATTGTCGACCGCAAGCAACAGTATGCCGAGATCTATTCCATCTCGACTCGGGTGGAACAAAATATGGCGGACTTCGAAGCCTCCGCCAAATCCCCTGAAGTGGAGCGGGCATGGCGCAGCTTTAATGTCGCTTGGGCGAACTGGCAAAACAACCACGATCGGCTGCTCGATCTGGCCCGGCAGTTCGATACCGTCGATATTCAGGATCCCGCTCGACTTGAGAGCAATGTCTACCTCTTTCAACGCGACCACTTCCAGCTGGAGAAGAGGTTGTCGAACCTCATCGAATTCGACAAGCAATTCAGCGGAGGTGAGGTCCACAACGCCTGCAATCTGGGCAAGTGGCTGCAATCATTTGAATCGACCAGTCCGATCCTGCAAAGACTGGCCGCTGAAATTGATCCGGAGCACCAAACCCTGCATGCCCACACTGCCAGGGTGAAACAACTGGCTTTAACCGATCCTCAACAAGCTCGTGACATCCTGCACGGTCCTTTGGAGGAGGCTTCGCACAACCTGTTGCTGCTTTTTGACGGCATGCTGGCTGAAGCCCGACGAGCGGGTGAACTCTCCGAAGCGTTCACCGCGCAAGCCCTGGGCGACAGCACCATCTCATTTGCCGCCGCTCACAATGCCCTGACTGAAATCGTGGAACTGCAGGCGAATGAGGCCGAGGCCGTGAGTGCCGCTGCCACCCGCGGTGCCCGGTTCATCAAGTCTGTCACGGTTGGCGCGATGATTATCGGTGTCCTTGCGGCCATCGGTCTTGGCGTCCTGATTGGCCGCGGCATTCAACGGACCCTGCAGCGCGTCAACCAGGGACTTTCCAAGGGATCCGAACGGGTGGCCGCTTCCGCAGCCCAAGTATCGGACTCCGGTCAATCATTGGCCGAAGGTGCCAGCGAGCAGGCGGCATCGCTGGAGGAAACCAGTGCTTCACTTGAGGAAGTCACGTCGATGACCAAACGAAACTCTGAAAACGCGGAGCAGGCCAAGGACCTTTCCACTCGCACGCGGGCGGCTGCTGACAACGGCGTCGCTGATGTGGAGGAGATGAAACACGCCATGGATGCCATCAAACTCTCCTCGAATGAGATAGCCAAAATCGTAAAGACGATCGATGAAATCGCTTTCCAAACCAACATCCTCGCCCTGAACGCGGCCGTCGAAGCTGCCCGCGCCGGGGAAGCAGGCATGGGATTTGCGGTGGTGGCGGAGGAAGTTCGAGCGTTGGCCCAGCGGTCGGCCGAGGCCGCCAAGGAATCCGCCACCATGATCGACGATTCCGTCTCCAAAAGCGAACGCGGGGTTCAGATCTCCGCCAAAGTTGCCCAGTCGCTTACGCAGATCGTGGAGCACGCCCGCGAAGTCGACAACCTGGTCGCCGAAATCGCCACCGCTTCGCACGAGCAAAGCGAAGGCATCAGCCAAGTGAGCACCGCCATCTCACAAATGGACCAGGTGACGCAATCCAACGCCGCCCATGCCGAGGAATCCGCCGCTTCCGCCAATGAACTGAACGCCCAATCCGCGGAGCTGCGCCAGGTCGTCCAATCCCTCAGCGTGCTCATCACCGGGGGCACATCAACCGAAGCGCCGCCTCCGCCGCGAAGGCCAATCACGCCTCGTTTTGTCGAGTCCGTCCAAAGCCACGAGGTAAAACCGGCATCTTTGCCCAACTCCCCCAACGACGACGCCCATTTTTTCGACCACGAATCCACCACCCCAACCAGAACCTAAAGAAATCAGCATTTTGACCGATTCATAGAACAAGGCCTCCGCCCGCCGATCGTGTGGTTCTTTTCCCCAGCCTGGAACTGCGCGTGGGCGCGACTATCACAAAACCGCCACCTCACCACTTACCACAACCATTCGTCACATGAGCACTGAAACCGCTACCCTCACCAACCTCTCCGGAAAATACCTCACTGTCGTGCTGCAGGAAGAAGCCTTCGGACTGAACGTATTGCAGATTCGCGAAATCATCCGTCTGCAAAAAATCACCCCCGTCCCGCAACTCCCCGATTTTGTCAAAGGCGTGATCAATCTTCGCGGTCGTGTCATTCCCGTGGTCGACCTGCGCCTCAAGTTTGGTCTGCAAGCCGAATTCGCCGAACGTACATGCATCGTGGTGGTGCAGGTGAAACTCGCCGATGATCAAACCGTGCAAATCGGACTGGTGGTCGATAGTGTGGAAGAGGTCGTGACTTTGACCGATACGGATATCGAGCCCACCCCGGAATTCGGCACCAAGGTGGATACGACCTATCTGCTCGGCATGGCCAAGGTGAACGACGAAGTGAAAACCCTGCTCGACATTGATCGCGTGGTTTCCGCCGAAACGGCTCAAGCCCTGTCAGAAGCGGCCGAATAGACCCTTTGTTCTCAGTTAGTCTTCGAACCCCCGGACCGGAGTCCTGCTCCGCCGGGGGTTTTTGGTTCCAACCTCCGGAGCACCGGCAGTTTCATATGTAAAACTCTTGCTAAAGTAATACCGGCACCGCGCCGATAGCACAATCTGACGATGCTGCGTAAGGCCCTACTCAGCACATTCCTACAACCGTCACCCCTCGACTCACCACAATGAAAAAGCTAACTCTTGGCCAAAAGATCCATGCAGGCTTTGGCTCAATCCTTCTCATTCTAGCGATAATCGGCACCTTTGCCTACATCAAGCAGCAGCAGTCCTTCGCCGACTTTACCAGCTATCGCGAACTGGCTCGCGACAACGATCTCGCCTCCCGGCTCTACGCCGACCTGTTGGAAGCACGCCTCAAGGTCAAAAACTACATCCAAAATCCGAGTGCAGCCAACGCCACAGCCTACCATGTCGCCGAAAAAGACGTGCAGGACGTGATCGGGGAAGCCCAGCAAGGGATCCACAAGCCCGAACGGGTGGTCCTCGTGGAAGACGCCGTGCGGCTCTTCGATGATTATGCCAAGACCTTCATTAAACTTGAAAACCTGGACTCGCAGGCAGGCGCTGATGAACTCATCACCCATCTGGATACCGTCGGCCCGGCCATCGCCAAGGACGCCCAGGCCATAAAGATGTCGGTCAAAGCCGACCAGGACGAACTGGGGCCGAGGGTAAAAGCGGCCTTGGAGGCGACCCTCCGCACCCTGCTGATCACCTGTGTTGTTGCGATCGTCATCGGCGTGGTCATGGCCGTCTTCATCACCCGGTCCATCACCCGGCCCGTTCGTATCCTTATCGAAACGCTGACCAAGAGTTCCGAACAGACGGCGTCCGCCTCCGACCAAGTCTCCTCGTCCAGCCAAGCGCTTGCCGAGGGCGCGAGTGAACAGGCGGCTTCGCTCGAAGAGACTTCAGCTTCACTCGAGGAACTCTCCAGCATGACGCAACGCAACGCCGAGAGTGCTGCCCAAGCGAAGGACGCCGCTGCCCAAACCCGGGGCTCGGCCGATGCCGGTACCGAGCAGATGCAAGCCATGGTCACAGCCATGGAGGCGATCAAATCGGCCAGCACTGAAATCTCGAACATCCTCAAGACCATCGATGAGATTGCCTTCCAAACCAACATCCTCGCCTTGAACGCGGCCGTCGAGGCCGCCCGGGCAGGCGAAGCGGGAGCCGGTTTTGCGGTCGTGGCCGATGAAGTTCGCGCATTGGCCCAACGTTGCGCCGCTGCCGCCAAGGAAACGGCCACGAAAATCGAGGATTCAGTGGCAAAGAGCCAGCAGGGTGCCCGCATCAGTGTCGAAGTCGCCAACAGTTTCTCCACCATCCAGGAACAAATCCGCGAGCTGGACAAGCTGGTGGCTGACATTGCCACTGCCTCCGGTGAACAGAACGAAGGCCTTTCCCAAGTGACCACCGCCATCACGCAAATGGACAAGGTCACGCAATCCACCGCCAGCAGCGCCGAGGAAACCGCCGCCGCCGCCTCGGAGCTGAGCGCCCAATCCAAAACGCTGACGGAAGCGGTTGATCAACTGCAGGTTCAGATTGCCAGCGGTAAACACCAGTCCATGGAGAAAAACGGAATGTCAGTCCCCCAACGACCCAGCAACTCCCACTCGGTCTCTCCGATCGAGCATGTACGGGTAACCGAGACGCCCAACGCGTTCGTGGCCGCGGCTCATTCCGGACCGAAGCCGGGAGCAGTCGTTTCGCCTACCGCTGAAGTCACCAGCAACCAAGCTGCGGATGATTTCTTCAAGGACTCTTGAAGCCGCTCTCTCCACAAAATCCCCCCATACTCCGGCCCGTATCTCGGCCAAATGGAACGCCCGCCCCACCGGGCGTTCTTTTTTACATGAAAAGCATCGGTAAATATCTGGCGAACACCTGACGAGGTTTTGCTTTCCTAGCCTGCCCCCTCGGTTAGATTACAAATGCCGACCACCTCGGTTCCTATCCAAACTCCTGACATGTCCCCTCTCCGTGTCTTTCTGTTCGAAAGCCCTGCCGGGACGACCTCGAAACTCGCGGCCGAGGTCTTGCGCGCGGGCTTTCTCCTCGTGGGTTCCCAGTCTCACCTGGAAGGAGCAAAGGCACAGGTGGAGCGAACCCAGGCCGACGTTGTAATCCTCAATCCGCAGTTCGAGGGTGAGACGATCGCTCCCGCCGCGATTCGTGATCTGGCCCATACTCTGAATTGTCCGCTTGTGAGCACGGTGGACCGGGACGACATCGCCGCCAACGAAGCGACCCAACCCGCAATTCCGTTCGCTCGCCTTTACACCCCAATCAAGGGGCGAGAGCTTGAACTCACCCTGGAAGCCGCTGTCTACCAGCATCGCACCGACATGATTCTGCAGGAGGTCGAGCACCGGGCCGCCGACATCTACTACCGGGCAACGTTTGCCGAAAGCCCGATTGCCATGCTCCTCGCCGCGTGGACGGATGGCCGGATCCTGGATGCCAACCTCTCGCTGGCAGATGCGCTGGGATATGAGGTGAAAGAGGTGACCGCACTGAAGTTCCCGGAGTGGGATATCTGGAGCCGAAGTCTCGAACGGGTGGGGTTTTTTGATCAACTCAGCCAACAGGGGCTGTGTGTTAATTTCCCGGCACACCTGCGCACGAAATCGAATGAGGTCGTGAGATTCATCTGCAACGGGGTGGTTTTCAACTGCACCGACCAGGAACTGCTTCAAATCGCGTTCATCCCGGCACCACCCCAAAAATCCGAAGACAACCCAACTCCAGCCCAATCCGCCCCGCCCCGGCCCCCGGCGAAGGACTCGCACCATATCCTCCTGGTGGATGACGAACCTGCCGTGGCGAAATCGATCGCGATGTTGCTGGAGTTCAGCGGGCATCGGATCACCATGATGCACCACCCCAAGCATGCTCTCGAATTCTTTGCGTCCAATCACAACGACATCGATCTCGTGCTCACCGATCACAAGATGCCCAATATGTCGGGACTTGATCTCGCCCGGCAAATGCGGGGCCTGGCTCCGGTCAAACCCATCGTATTGCTGAGCGGCTTCAACGACGGGATTGCGGACGAACACCGGATTCCTCCGGAAATCAGTCGTTACCTGGCGAAACCCATCGAAATGGACGAGCTGATCCGGGTGATCGACGAGCTGCTGGAAGCGTAGGACCGGTCCTGGCAAAAGCGATCAGTGCCGCTGTTGACGAATGGCCGCAGCTAAAGGCGGTTTTATTTCCCCACAAAACAGTCAAGTGCGCCGGGAAGTGCGCCGATAGATTGGTAGGACCTCCTATCGGGTATGCTCAGTATCACCACTGAACATCCCTATCATGTATCAAAAATCTCACCATCGTGCTAAAAACTCTCAACCACGCGCACCAGGATTCAAACCACCCTCGAGCCGACTGATTCTGATGGTTCTTGCCACCAATCATCTGGCCGCCACCGAGTTGCCCTCGGAGCCGTATCTCAGCGTCTCCGATCCCGTGCCGCTGCGCCTGCTTCGACCCCCCGCTCCCTTCGAGTTCATACCGCTGGTTGCAACCGGCCCGGCGGACCCTCCCAAGAAAGCCGAAATCGAAACACTCATGGAGGATCTGGAAGAAGAACACGCCGACGAGCTGTCGCCATTCGCTGGGCCACTTCAGGCGCTGGCTGATGTCTTGCCCGAGGTTGCCGAAAATCCCTCTTTGGCGTCACCGGACTCCCGCCACCTCGATCACGCCATGGAATCTGGTCCGGAAATGCCACCCTCAGTCGAAGGAGCACCCCTTCCACCCGAAGCCGAAGCACCCGTTCGTCCGGAACAAACACCGCTGGTTCCCCACCTTGCCCCCGAATCCGTGCGGCTTGAGGACCTGCTGCCCTACTTCCCCAGCTCACCTCCCCGCAGTAGAGCCTCCTATCGTCAGGAATAATGCCCAAAGCGTCTCCACTGTCCTGCTGCCGGTTGGCTGCTGCTCTGCTGATCGCCAGCACGAGCAGTGCGGCAGATGCCGATCTTCCGGTCACGACAGCGGAGCCTTCGCCTTCGACCCAACCCCCGCCTCATCCGCCCGACGAACTCGTGATGGAGACCGGCTCATCTCCGGTTGAAGTCGAGGCCGGCGAATCGGTCGACCCGGCTCCCCCACCCGTCGACGAACCGGAATCACCCAACCAACCTGCGGCCAACGCTGATACCAGCGAGGCAAACACCGCCCCGACCACGACAGCGGAGCCTTCGCCCTCGGTCCAACCCCCGCCTCATCCGCCCGACGAACTCGTCACGGAGACCGGCTCATCCCCGGTTGAAGTTGAGACCGGCGAACCGGTCGATCCGGCTCCTTCCCCTGTCGACGAGCAGGAATCATCCAACCAGCCCGTTGCCAACGCCGACACCAGCGAGGCAAACACTGCCTCGGCCACCTTTGCCACTCATTCATTTGCCGAGTCCGAACGCGAAAGCCTCATGCGTTTGGGACAGATGAAGCTGGAGCAGGGGGACACGGAATCCGCGATCATTGCCTTCCGCAGCGTCGCCAAAAGTGACGCCCCCACCGATGTGATCATCACCGCTCATCTGGGGTTGGCGCGTTCTTACAATGCCGCCGGCGAGTCGATCAAGGCCGTCGCCACTTACGAGCATCTGATGAAGAAGTTCGAAGCCGGCATGCACACCCCTATCGCCCACATTGAGGCCGGGCGGGTGCTGCGCGACCTCGGCAGCAGCAAACTCGCCCTCGCCCGTTTTTATTCTGTCATCCACACGACCCTGAAACTCGCCGACACCGATGGAAAACAATACCGTGAACTCGTGCGCCAAGCCCAGTTTGAAATCGCGGAAACCCATCTCTTGAATGGCGATTACGACGAGGCGGTGAAGTTTTTCCGGCGGTTTGACTTGCTTGATGCCCGCGAATCCGACCTCGCCTGGGCACGACTGCGCACGGCCCACGCCCTCGACCTTTCCGGCGACAAGATCGCCGCCGCCAAAGTGCTGCGCAACTTCATCGCCAAACACCCCGACAACGACCAGACTCCCGAGGCTTACTTCCGTCTGGCCCAACTGCTGGATGAGCTCAACCAGCACAATGAATCGCTCCGGGTGACCCTCACCCTCTTGCAGCAGGTGAAATCCGACGATGAGGAGAACCAGGAGAACTGGCGCCACTGGCAACAACGCACCGGCAATCAGCTTGCCCACGCCTTCTTCGAGCGGGGTGAATATGGCAGCGCCCTGATCCTTTACCAGGCCCTGGCCCATCTCAACGACTCCGTTGCCTGGTTGGTGCCCCTGCTTTACCAAGAAGGGCTTTGCCACGAACGCTTGATGCAGTTCGAGTTTGCACGCGACAGTTACGCCATCATCGCCAAACTCACCGAAGATGCCACCGAGAATGAGCTGCTTGAAATCCGACGCATGGCCGATTGGCGCACCCGCCAGCTCGACTGGTGGAGCCACACCCAGACCGAACTCAACGCTCTTAATCCCGTAGCCACCCCGCCGAACCCATCATGAGCCTCGCCCAACAGCTTACCCAGCACCTTGCCCTGTGCGATCAACTCTACGCGCTCACGGTCGAGGAAAACCACTGGCTGAAAAACAAGCGCACCCCACCCGATGCGGCCCAGCGCGAGAAGAAGCAGGCCCTTTTGGAACAATGGACCCAAAGCCTCGCCCAAATCAAAGCCCGACCGACCGACCCCCACGAACACGGTGGCGACGATTTGGAAAAAGCCCGCCAACGCTGTTTGCAAATCTTGCATTTGGACCGGGAGAACGAACAACTCCTGCTTCGGTGTAGCTTGAGCCCTGCCGGAACCCCCACCACTGCTACGCCTCCCGCCTCTCCCCTCACCGCCGCCAAAGCTTACGAATCCGTCTCCCGTTAAGGTCATTCCTCGGTTTTGTCGCTGAATCAATCACATGCATCCGTTTCTCAGTCCGTCCTCCGATCCTGCCGGTGGGGCTGAGCCCGCGGCCGAGATTTCAACCTGGGCTGAACTGATCACTCGGCTCCCCGCGCCGGCCTGGATTGTGGATGCCTCGGGCCGGCTTCTCGCCGCCAATCCAGCTTGGCTGGAATTGACCGAGTCGAGTATCGCCCAATTCCCGAGCGCCTTGCCCACCGAGCTGGTGCATCCGGTCGATCGCACCAATCTTATCAATCTTGCGATGCCGGATTCTGCCGCGCCGGTGCAGTGCGACTACCGCATCGCCCGCGGAGGCCAGGGCTATGCGCGGATCCGGGAATCAATTTCCCGACTGATGGATGCTGCGGGACAGCCCGTCGGATTCATGGGGGTGGCCACCAAAATCGATGATCTGGTGCCCCACGCCGAAAGCCTCACAACCTCGGCAGCTTCGGCCGTCGATTACGAATCCCGCCACCGGTTCGAAGCCCTCGGGTGGCTCGCCGCCGGCGTGGCCCACGACTTCAACAACCTGCTGACCGCGATTCGCATCTATTCGGACCTGTTGGAGGAAGACCTCCGCGAAACGCCCCACGAAGGCCCCGTAAAGGAGATCATTCATGCCAGCCGCAGCGCGAGTTTCCTCGTGCAAAATCTCGAGACCTTCGGGCGCGCTTCCCTCGCGCGCGTGGAGAAGCTGGATCTCAATGAAGTGCTCAATGGTTTGACCGAATTCCTCCGTTCGGTGCTGGGTGAAAGCATCTCACTCGAAACCAAAACCGCACTGATGCCCGCCCGCGTCGAGCTGGATCGCAAGCAGATCGAACAGGTGATTCTCAACCTCTGCCTCAACTCCCGGAATGCGGTCTCCGACCTGGGCGTGGTTAAAATCGAAGTCGAGCACACCGCCCTGGGAGATGGTGAAGTGGCCGAGCTGAGCGCCGGATCCTACGTGCGAATCCGCGTCGCCGACAACGGCAAGGGAATCCCGCCGGACATCCTTCCACGCATCTTCGAACCGTTTTTTTCCACGCGCAGCAGCCGCAAGGGCTCGGGATTGGGCCTCGCCACCTCCCAAGCCATCCTGCGCAAGGCCGGCGGCGAAATCACGGTGGCTTCCACTCCAGGCGAAGGCACCACTTTCGACCTCTGGGTCCCGGCTCTCCCCGAGTCAGCGGACAGCTACCCGGCGCCGCCTCCGATCGAGGAAGACACGATCGAACCCCTGCACGTGTTGTTGGTGGAGGACGATGAGTTTGTGCGCTCCGTCGCCACGCTGCTGATCCAAACCTCCGGCCACACCGTGACCGAGTTTGAGCGACCAGGCGATGTGCTGGCGTGGGCAACGGCGGAGGCCTTGAGCGAAGTTTCCGTTCTGATCACGGACATCGTGATGCCCGACATGAACGGGCTGGAACTGTCCCACCGTCTTCGCGAGCTCAAACCGGATCTCAAGGCACTCTACATGTCGGGCTACATCGATGACCCCGTGACCGAGCAAGCCATGGTTGATCCCGGAAACCACTTCCTGCCCAAGCCGTTCACAGCGGAGGAATTCGCGGCGATGTTGATCAAAGTCGCCCAGCAGACGCCGGACTAAAGTTATAACCACATTGCGCCGATGTATCATCGATTAGCTTCATGATGCAAAGCGCTAACGGTGAACCCTCTTCCTTCCACGATCCGCCACATGCCGCCGAACGAGATCCGGTGGTGGGCGTTTCGGCGGTGGAAGTGGAACCTGCTTTTGCGGGCACTAAACCCCCCGGGACCTCGCCATTTGATGCGGAGCATTTCCAAGCGATGGCGGATGCCACGCCGGCGCTTATCTGGGCGGCCGGACCAGGTCGCGCCACCACTTGCCTCAACCAGCACTGGCTGAAATTCACCGGGCAAAGCTGGGAGGACGAGCAGGGCGATGGGTGGTTGCGCGGCGTGCACCCGAATGACCTGCGACCCTACCTGGAAACCTACGCGGCCGCCTGGGAAAAACGAGAGACCTTCAAGGCGGAGCTCCGCCTCAAGCATCATGACGGCACCTACCGCTGGCTGCTTGACAGCGGAGCGCCGCATTACGACGACCACCACAACTTCATTGGCTTCGTTGGCGTAAGCGCGGACATCACGGCCCAAAAACAAGCCGAGCTGGCACAGCGCCTTTCGAAACGAAAACTCGAGCAAACCAACCTGCAGTTGGAGGAGGTGATCGCGCGCGCCAACGCCCTTGCCACCCAGGCCACCGTCGCGAACCAAGCGAAGAGTCTTTTCCTCGCCAACATGAGCCACGAGATCCGTACCCCGATGAATGGGGTGATCGGCATGATCCAATTGATGCTCGATACCCCGCTCACGGAAGAGCAACGCGGGTATGCCGAAATCGTCCAGTCGAGCGGGGAAAATCTCCTGCAGCTCCTCAATGACATCCTTGATCTCTCCAAGATTGAATCCGGTCGGCTGGTCCTCGAGGAAACGCCGTTTGAGATCGAACCACTCCTTGGCCAAACCCTCGACCTGCTCGCCGAGCGGGCTCACGCCAAAGGCCTGGATATTGAATGGGAAATGGCTCCCCACACGCCGAATCATGTCATGGGTGATGTGGGTCGGATCCGCCAGGTCCTCACCAATCTGATTGGCAACGCGATCAAGTTCACCTCCAAGGGACACGTCTTGATTTCCGTTGAACCCGGCGAACGACGGGGCGACCGTTTCACCCTGCACTTCACGGTCGAAGACACCGGAATCGGCATTGCCGCCGATCGGGTCGCCCAGGTATTCGAACCCTTCGAGCAAGCCGACGCATCAACCACCCGCCAGTTCGGTGGCACCGGCCTCGGACTCGCGATCTCCCGGCAACTGGTCGAAACCATGCGGGGTGAGATTCACCTGCAAAGCGAACTGGGTGCCGGGTCCAGGTTCTCATTCACCGTCGAACTGAAACCCGCTCCTCAACCCGCCCTCTTTAAAGTCCCGGCCCACTGGCGCAGCCGCCGTTGTGTGATCATCGAGTCCTTTGCTCCGACCCGCCAGCGCCTGGCCGCCATGCTCCGGGAGTTGGGCTGCGACGTCGAGGTTCAGTCCGGCACCGCCTTGATGAACGGTCGGCTCCAATCGACCGGCCGGGTCGACTGCGACCTCGTTCTCCTCGCTTCAACCGAACCCGGCGCCGAGGAATTGGTCGAGGCTACGTGCGGAGGCCAAAAGGTGTCGGTTGTCCTGCTCAATCGCCTCCACGGCAAAACGGGCATCACCACCCGATGGAGCATCTCCAAGCCGGTGGATCGTGCGGCCCTTCATCGCGTATTGGACCAGGCTTGGAGCTCTCAGCCCGTTCAAACCTCTGCCCGCAAAGTCGCCGGGACGCGCTTTGCCGATGCCATCCCCGCCGGCCACTGGCGGCTGCTGCTCGTCGAAGACAACCCGATCAATCAGCGCATCGCCATCGCCGTGCTGCGCCGCCTCGGTTATCAGGTCGATGTCACCGCCAACGGCCGCGAGGCCATCGATGCTTTGACCGCGGTGCCTTACGATCTCGTCCTGATGGACTGCCAGATGCCGGTCCTCGATGGCTACGAAGCCACCCGCGAAATCCGCTCTCCGGAGTCAACCGTCACCAATCACAATGTGTTGATCGTCGCCCTTACCGCCAATGCCCTGAAAGGCGACAAAAGTCGCTGCATCGAGGCCGGCATGGACGACTACCTGACCAAACCCGTCAAGCCTGCGGCCCTGGCGGAGATCCTGGCCCGACAACTCGGCAAACTTCCGCATCCGGCTTCCTCCCCGACTGCCGTCGATTGGGCCAAATTGGTGGAAGGCGTTGATGGCGATGAGCTGCTCGCGACCGAATTGGTGAACGACTTCCGCGACAAGGCCAGTGGCGTCGTGCAGCGGCTGCAAGAGCAAGGCGCCGGCCTGCCGCCGGAAAACCTGCTGCGCGCCGTGGATGCATTGCGCCGCAACGCCGACGACCTGCACGCGAAAACGTTTGTGAGCGCCCTCGAAGGAATCGCTCGCGACTTGCGCAAGGATGCACCGGCCCGGAATGCGTTGGAGCACCTGGCCCGGGCCTTGGAGGAATTCCACGACCTGGCCGAACAGCAACTGGAGAAAGCCGGGGACGGACTCAGTTCCGATTGAGCAGGGGCAGCAGTTTGGCCGTGGCTTCGCGGGCTTGGGCCAGCATGGCCGTGTGCCCCTCGGAAAGGATCTGCAGCCGGGTGTAGCGGGTCGTCTCCTCGGCCACATCCGTGTCGCGGATTTCCGAAAGGGCCGCCTCGCCGTTGGTGTGCGCCATCACCGCCACGCGACCGGCGGATTCGACCCGGCTCTGCAGGGAACCGACTTCGGCCTGCGCCGAGCCAATTTGAGCCAGCGCATCATCCAGGGTTGCCAAGGCGGTGGCGTCGCCAAGCCCCAGGGTAAAGTTACCCGAACCATCCTGGTGCACCAGATCGCCCATGGCCCCGACCCGCAGATCGATGACGGGTAACTTTGCGGTGTCGCGATGATCCATGCCCAGAGCCACTTCCTCCCCGCCGTCGGGGCCGAAAAGGTTGCGGCCATTGAAGCGCCCCAGCGGCCGGTCGATGTCGGCGGTCCCGCCAATCTCGGCGGTGGTGCCTCCCACGATTTGGCGCAACTGCGCCTGCAGGCCTTCCGCTTCAAGGGCGTAGGTGGCACGGTCATCCACGCTTTGCACGGGATTTTGGTAGAGAGTGGCCAACTCCGACAAGCGGGTGACGATCTGATTCAGTCCGCGTAGTTGATCGGTGGATACCTGGAGCTGGCTGGAGACGTTTTGCAGGTTGACTTTCACGGCCGACCACCGGGCCTGCGTCCCGTCGATCTTGGCGGCGCGGCCGAGTCCGGCGATATCGCGCGAGGGACGATCAAGGCGGTCGCCGCCACTGGCGCGGCTGGTCGAGGCATCGATGAGGGGTTGCAGGCGAGCGAGCCCCGCCGCGAGGTCGCGAGCGGATTGGTGGGTGACGGTTGGAGTCATGGTGGGGAGAGCAGGTTGGGGTTAAGAGCGGGCCGGCGTCACGGGGAGACGCGGCAGCGGATTGCCTTGGCCGGGAGCAGGAGCCGGACGAGCCGCTCCGCGATTGTTGGCGACGACGGCGGTGAGCACCTCCTTGCGCACGATCGCGATGTCGCGCGGGGCGGAGATGCCAAGTTTGACCGAGTCGCCGTCGATCCGGTTGATCCGGATCTCGATGTTGTCGCCGATGACGATGGCATCGTTGAGTTTGCGAGTGAGAACGAGCATGGCGCGCAGGGGTCAGGACGGAGTGACCAGCGGATGCCGGGCCTCGTATTGGGAGTGATTGGCGATCACGACCTGTCGAGCCGTGCCGGTATGGCGATTGATGATGACCGGACCAACCAGGTTGGCCGTGGCGGACTGGTCGTCGGCCACCGTCACGATGTTGAGCACCAGCGCGTCGTCGGCCTGCCGGATGCCAATGGTGGCGGCGTCCTCATCGTAGAGCTCCGGGGTGTAGTCGGGCACAAAGGAGGTCGCTTCGATCACCACAAAGTGCAGCAGTGTGGGTCCGTTGAGCCGGAGCCATTGGAAGGGAAGTTGATCGGGCAGGTGAAAGATCTCGCCGCGCTTATGCTCGGGAAATCCGATGATGCCGGCAGGAAGCTCGATCTCAAATTTGACCGGCTTCTGCTCGGGGGGAGGAGCTAAGGTTTCAGCCTGAATTTTCATGGTGGTTGGCGGTTAAGGGTTCGGCAGGGCGTCGGCGACGATCACCGGATGTAATCGAGCAGGGACATGCGCAGGATTGAAGAGGCGGACGAAAGCGCGGCTTCGTAGGATTGGGTGGTCTGGCTTAGACGCACGATTGTTGAAGGCAGGTCGGCGTCAGCTTCGACGGAAATCTGTCGTTCGAGCTCGTCGCGCCGGGATTGGTGGCGGGACTCGGCCACCTCGATGCGCAGTTGCACGGCGCCGTGTTCGCTCAGGCTCGACACCAGCAGGTCCTCCGATGCCTCGAGCCCCGCCCGGGTGGCCTGCACGGCATTGCCGTCGCCGGCTTGCAGCGCATCGCGCAGCGCGACCAATCGGTTCATGAAATCACTGATGCCGGTGTTCGTGGCGGCGGTCGGCATCGGCGCGATGTCCGCTCCGGCGGCGATCGGCACCCGCACCCGGCCGGTGTCCCCCGCATAGCTCACCACGGTGATTTGGTCGCTGGCGTCACGCGTGATGCTGTAGGGCGGTGCATCGACGGCGGTGCCGCCAAAGACGTAGTCCTGCCGGAAGCGCGTGTTGCCCAGACTGGCGGCCTGCTCGATCAACTGGTTCACCTCGGCCGCGTAGGCCTGCATCGCCTGGGTGCCGTTGGTGCCGGCGCCGAGCACGGCCAGTTCACCCGCCCGGTCGGAGAGCGACTTGATTTGCTCCAGGCCGTCGTATGAAGTTTTTGAATACTCCAGTGCGGCCGAAGCGTTGCGCTGGAATTGCATGATCGCCCGCTGCTCCACCTTGGCGTTGACGAGCCGTCCCACCGCGGCGGGGTCATCGCCCGCTTGGAAAATGCGTTGGCCGGTGGCGACGCGGTGCTGCAACTCAGCTTGTTGTCCACTCAGGCGTTGCAGCTGGTCGAGGATACGGTCGGCGGTGTTGGCGGTGGAGAGGCGCATGGGAACGATCAGGGTTAGCCGCGGCCAAGGCGATTGACGACAATGTCGAGCAGGCCATCGATGATGGAGACCACTCGGGAGGAGGCTTCAAAGGCCCGTTGGTATTTCATGAGGTCGGCCATCTCCTCATCCAACGATACGCCACTCACGCCGAGGCGTTGTTGGGTGACGAGAGCCTCGATGTTGGACTGATCCTCCAGCCGGCCCTGGGTGCCGGCGACGGCACGACCCAGGTCGCTGACGATACCCGCGTAATACTGAACGAGGGTGCCGTCGATGCTGTCGCCCCCCGCGACGGAAAAGGATGCATCAGCCACGTCGGCCACTGCACGAATCAGCGTCGTATCCGCGGCGCTGCCTCCATCGGAGGTCTTCAAATTGGTATGGGTGAGGCCGCTCGCCAGCTGCAGGGTGCTCGCCGGATCGGCCGGATTGAAGGCAAAGAAGTCGCCCGTTGCGCCGGTTGGGTTGTAGGCGGCGTTGACGGAGGTGGCGAGCTGCTCGGCCAACCGGGCAATGCCGTCGCGCAGATCCTGCACCGCCCCGTCCCGGGCCCGCAGCACGCCATGCACTGATCCGCCCGATAGGGCAATGGGGGTGCTGGCCGATCCGGCCACGAGTTGGTTGCCGTCGAACGACACCGCATTGGAAACCCCGGTAAGCTCCACCAGCATGATCGGGTTGTCCGCAGCGTCGCGGACGAAGACATCAAGTTGGCCATCCTCGACGGCACTGGGCTGGGTTTCGATGGCCAGATAGCCGGCCAGTTCCTCGACCCGCGCCTGGCGTTGGTCCCGCAGATCAACGGCGGACCCCGCGGCGTTGATTTCGAATCGGCCGATCTGGCCATTCAGCTCGGCGATGGAGTCGAGCAGGGCACTGATCTCGGCGACCTCGGTATTAATCTGCACATCCAGATCCGTTTGGAGCTGGGTCAGGCGGGACTCGGTAAAATTGAAGCGCTCCGTCAGGATCTCCGCTCGTTGCACGAGGTTCTGACGTTCGCCGGGATCGGTGGGACGGGCCGCCACGCCCTGGGTCGCGTTAAAAAAGTCCGCCATGGCTGCGGCTATGCCGTTGGCCGAAGCCGAAACATCATCGACCCCCGCCGATCGGTCGATCGATTCTCCGAGGGTGGCCTGGGCCTGCAGCTGGGCAGATTGCTGGGCTTCGAGGCTGCTGGTGAGACCGCGTTCACGCACGACCTGTTCATCAAGCAAACTGTCGCGCACCTGTTGGATCGCCTTTGCCTCGATGCCGAGCGATTGGGCGCCCTGTGGCGTGAGCACGGTGCCCCGGTCGGCGAAGACCACCCGTTGCCGGGAATACTCCGCGTTGTTCATGTTGGCCACGTTGCGACCCGCCGTCTCGACGCCACGCGAGTGGGCGTTGAGAGCTCGAACAGTTTGAGTGAGACTGCCGAAGAGGCCAGACATGAAAAGGAGTTGAAGCGTGGATTAGCCGGAGCCCCTCAGGGCAGCGGTCGCGGCCGGGCCGGGCACACGGCCGGATGCCGCGTAGGTGCGGGGTCTCGCCATGGGATTGAAGCGCTCGAACACTTGGCTGTGCAGCTCGATGTTGCGGGACAACAATCCGTGGTTTTGTCGCGCCCGGCGGCGCACCCGGTGGATGAGATGGTTGATCTCCTTGATCAAGGCTTCGATCAGGGGACGTTGGTCGGAGGGGAAGATGGTCAACATGCGCGTCAGCGTCGTGTCGTCGGGCTGGTCATGGGCCGCGGCAAACTCGCGCACCCAATCCTCGCGCTTGACGCGGCACTCCTGGGCTTCCGCCACGCAATCGGCCACGTCATGGGCATCGTCTTCCACCCGCTCCAGCTCCCGCTCCAGCAGGTGCCGTTGCTGACGATCAAAGGCGGCCAGGAGTCCGCCATAGGCTTCGAGCTCAGCTCGCATCAAGGACACAACCGAAGGTAACGTTTCGGAGCTCATAGTGCGGGCGGTTGGGTATCGGCCGAATCATCGCCGAGTTGGGATCTGATCATTTCGGAAAAACCCAGTCCGCCGCCTTTGGTAATGGCGGAGGCCAGGGTGTCGGTGAGCATGTAACTGTAGACGCCACCACCCGTGCCGCCTTCCCCGCTCATCAGCGGTTCAATGGCGGGAGCGAGCAGTTGGCGCACGAGAATGGCTTCGAATTGGCCGGCCGCCTTGGTGACTTGCTCCGGCGTCGGTCGTTGGGCTGCCGTCTGCTCAAACGGCAAACCCGCTTGGTTCACCATGAGCATGGGGTCGACGGACTTTAACGGGGAAATATTCATGACGGCCTCAGTTGATGATGAGTTCGGCCTGCAGGGACCCGGCCCGCTTGAGGGTTTGGAAGATGGCCATCATCTCGCGGGTGCTGACCCCAAGCGCGTTGAGCGCGAAGGCAAGTTGTTCGACCGACGGGGCCTCCTCCACGAGTTGGAAACCACCGGAGACTTCGGTTACCTCGGTCTGCGTGGTGGGCACGATCGCGGTCTGGCCACCGGAAGCAAAAGCCCCGGGCTGGGAGACGCCAAGGGTCTCGGCCACCGTGATCGTGAGTGAACCGTGACTGATCGCGACCTGGGAGAGTCCGACCGGAGCCGTGGCGACGATCGTGCCGGTGCGCTCGTTGATCACCACGCGGGCCAGGGCATCCGGACGCACGTCAACCGAACCAACGTCGGCCAAAAAGGCCACGTGGCGGCTGGCATAGGCCTCGGGCACCAACAGGTCGACGGTGGCGGCATCGCGGGCGGTGGCCTGGCTTCCCGGGAAAGCGAGATTGATCGCCTCGGCCATGCGGGCGGCGGAGGTGAAATCAGGGTTGTGGAGGAGAAACACCATGCGGCCATCGCGCACAAACTGCGTCACGATCTCGCGCTCCACGATGGCACCGTTGGTGATGATGCCGACGGTCGGGTGATTGCGTTGGACCTGAGCGCCGCCTGCGCCACCGGAACCGCCAAGATAACCGCCCACGGCGATTGCGCCTTGGGCGACCGCATAAACCTGCCCATCCGCACCGAGCAGCGGCATTTGCAGCAGGACACCGCCTTGCAAAGTCTTGGCGTCGCCGAGCGAGGAAACGGTCACGTCGATCCGGCTGCCGGGTTTCAGAAACGGCGGGATGTCCGCCGTCACCATCACGGCCGCGGCGTTCTTGGACTTGATTTCATCGGCGTCGACCTTGAGGCCGTTGCGCTCAAGCGTGTTGGCAACCGACTGCAGCGTGGCGACCGCGTTGGAGTCACCATCGCCCGCCAAACCCACGACCAGGCCGTAACCCACAAGCTGATTGTCACGACTGCCTTCAACTTGGGTGAGATCCTTGACCCGTGCGCCCAGCAAAACCGAAGCAGACAATCCACCCAGCAGAATCCAGCCGAGCGCGCGGCGAATCGGGCGCGGCGACGAAGGGTGAGGGAGAGAATGAAGAGCGGTCATGGAGCCGGAAAACATCGGGAGGTTAGAGCGGTCGAAGCAGATCGTAGATGCGGGTGAGCCACCCGCGCTTTTGGGATTCCTTGAGTGAACCCTCGGCAATGAATTCGAGATGGGCGTCAGCAATGTTGGTCGAAAGCACGGTATTGTTGGCCGAGATGTCGGAGGGACGCACCAGGCCGTGGAGAATCACGTGTTGGGTCTCGCCCGAAAAGCTCAGGCGGCGCGCCCCCGCGATGACGAAGTTGCCGTTGGGCAGGATGTCCGTGACGAGGACGGCGGTGCGGGCGGTGACGGATTGGGAGTTACTCACCTGGCCCCCGCCCTTGAAGCTGCTGGAGCCCCCAAAAGTTGTTCCCGGCATCGAACCATTGTGGGTGCCAAAATCACTGACGGACGACGGGAAGAGAAACTGACTGATCGATGCGTCAACCGAGGATTCCTTGGAAGTCTGCTTGTTCTGCGACGTGCTTTGCGAAGCGGCTTCCGCGATGATGATGGTAAGGATGTCGCCCACTCGCGCGGCGCGCTGATCGGCCACGATGCCTTGCTCCCGGCTGCCGGGACCCGTCCACAACGATCCGGTCGACGCGAAGGCCGAACCACCAAGAACGAGGGCGCCAAGGCCGAGGAAAGTGAGCAGGGAACGGTTCATCAGAAAGGGGATCAGAAGTTTACCTGGGCTTGGGCGGTCGCACTGACGATGGCGGTGAATTCGCGGCGGCTGTCGGGATTGCGCACGCGGACCGATTCGCCGCGCGCCGCATCGTGCATGGCGATGCCGCGAAGGGTGACGGTGAGGGCGCCGTCGGAGGCGACCACCTCGACCGGCTCGTTGCGCCGCACCAGCGGGCGGCGCACCACGTCGCGCCAGGTGAGCAGGCGGTCAGCCGGAAGACTGCGGGCAAAATCGAGTTCGGCCGGCAGTTCACCGGTCAACACATCACGATGGCGAAGGGCGTCGAAGCTGCGCGCCTCCACCATGCTGGGCAGCAGCGGCGACCGCAGGGTCGACGGCGCGCGCAGCGCCCAACCCTCCCGCCACAACGAGGCGTGCAGCACCAGGCTGTGATCGGTCGACGTATTGTCGTCGGCGGTGAGGCGCACTTTGACGATCATTTGGCGGGACAACTGGCTGGGCGCCATGGTCACGGAAAGCACTGCGTCCGGACCGTGCGAAAACACAGCCGGACGCTGACGACCCCACTTGAGCTCGAGGCGTCCCTCGGGCTCAAAACGCTCCTCCAACAGTAGCGTCAGCTCAGCGAGCCAGGGATCGAAGTCCTCCGCCAGGGCCGGGACCACAAAGGCACTGGAGAGGCTGAGGAGGAAAAAGGACGAGATGCGGCGGAACATTGTTCAGGTAACGTTAGCGTTTGAGTTGGTTGATATTCTGCAGCATCTCGTCGGAAGTCTGGATGGATTTGCTGTTCACCTCGTAAGCGCGCTGCGCGATGATCAGGTTCACCATTTCCTCCACGATGTTCACGTTGGAGGTTTCGATGTAACCTTGAACCACATTGGCGAAGCCCTGCTCCCCGGGTTGGCCGGCCTCGGCAATACCGCTGGCCTCCGTCTCAGCATATAGGTTTCCGCCCAGGCTCTCGAGGCCGGACGGGTTGGCAAAACGCACGAGCGTCAGCCGGAAAGTCTGGTTACCATTTTCGCTCTGATAGGTGACCTCTCCATTCTCGGAAACGGAGATGCCGGTCGTGCCGGCGGCGACAGGTTGGAATCCGCTGAGGACCGGCAGGCCGTCAGTGGTGACAACCTCGCCGTTGGCGGAGAGTTTAAAGGAGCCGGCACGCGTGTAACCGATCGTGCCGTCAGGGCGCTGCACCTCAAAGAAGCCGTCGCCCTGGAGGGCAAAGTCGAGCTTCTCACCGGTGTTGGTCAGCTGACCCTGGGTGAAGACCTTGGAAGTGGCGGCTACGCGGGAGCCATTGCCCATTTCGATGCCGGTGGCGACGAGGTTCCCCCCGCCCGAATCGGCGCCCGCCTCACGGGGCTTTTGGTAGAGCAAGTCCTGAAACTCAATCGTGCTGCGCTTGAAGCCGGGCGTATTGACGTTGGCGAGGTTGTTGGCGATCGCATTGAGGTTGAGTTGCTGGGCTTCCATGCCCGTGGCGGCGGAGAAAAGGGAGAGATTCATAACGAGGCTTCAGGTCAGGGATTCGAGGGTGCGGCCGAGAAGCTGGTCGCGGGTCTGGATGAGCTTGTGGTTGGCTTCGTAGGCGCGGCTGATACTGACGAGGTCGATCATCTCGCGCAGGGGCTTCACGTTGCTGGACTCGAGGTAACCCTGAAGGACATCGGGCTCCTCCACCTCCTGCATGCCGGCTCCGGGACCCGCGGCGAAGACGCCCGCCACCAGCGGAATCATCGCCGCCGGCTGAGTGGGTTCGCTGACCGCAAGTTTGCCGAGAATCTCGCCGCCTTGTTTGACGGTGCCGTCGGCATCGACAACCGGGGCGCCGGCCTGGGGCTGAAGTTGAATGGCATCGCCGTCCGTGCTCATGAGCTCCCAACCCATGCTGTTGACGAGCAGGCGGTCGGGGTTGATCGAGAACTGGCCGGCGCGGGTGTAGGCAATGTCACCTTCGGGGGTCTGCACGTGGAAGAACCCGGGGCCGGACAGGGCCAGGTCGAGCTCCCGGCGCGTCGGGTGGTTTTCACCTGCTTGGAAGGCGATTGCGGTGCGGGCTTCCGGGAACATGCCCTGCAAACCTTCGGAACGGCTGATTGAAGTGGACGGATCCGGAAAGGTTTGCCCACCGGCGACTCCGCCCATCTGCACCGCACGCCGCTTGTAGCCGTTGATCTGACTGGACGTGATATTCTTGGTCACGATGTCCTGCCACTGCTCAAGGGCACTGAGGGAAGCTGCGTTCTGATACAGACCTACATTCATTCACCCCGACAAAAGCATGGAGGGTGCCATCATTCTTTATATGTTCTACTACAACCACTTAAGAAATAGACTGATCGTCTCCTGGGACACCGGAACCCGGTCGGGAAAATTTTGCCGTCGCCGCCGACGGCAGATTGATCCCCGCCTCAGGCGGGCTCGCCACCCGGCCCGCCCCACCGTCCGGTCCGTCACCAGTGTCACTTAATACGTGACACTTCCCTTCCCCTTCCGCCGCCAAAACCCGATCTGGCCCCCGCGCCCGTCAATAGGGCCGAAGTTCGTAATACGAACATTTAGTCCAGGAAGTTTCCGAAACAAACGCACCGGGTCCTGGGCTGGCCCGGATTGAGGCAGACAAATCCGGTCGCCTACCATCCGGCCTTAAATGTCCTTGGTGCTGTTCATCAGGTCCTTGACGTTCTCCTGGCAGAACCCGTGTTTTTCGCGCTCGATGAATTCGTAGATGACTCCCGTGAGTTGGGATGGCTTGGAAAAGACCTGCACCAGCCCCGGGCACGTCAGCGGTTCGGGTGTGGTAAACTCGGCGTAACCCTTGTCCTGCCACTCCTTCATTTTGTCGGCCACCGAGTCGACCTGATAAGCCAGGTGGTGAATGCCACCCACGCCATCGCGCGCCTGCACCCACTTCTCGACGATAGAACCGGGCGAACCCTCGGATACAAAAATCTCCGGGGCCAGATGGTAGGAAATCTCTCCCCCACCCGTGGGCGTCAGGTGCGACCACGGCGTGTCGTCCCCCAGCTTTTCCGGCGGCAACAACACCAGGCATTGGGCGGTCGTGCCGTCCTCAAATTTGATCTCAAACCCATCCGGCAAATCCTCCGCGATCCGATAGTCGAAGCACTCAATCAGAAACGCTGCCGTCTTGTCCCGATCCGCCACCCGAAACGCAATATGGTCCAATCTCATGACGCCACGTTGCTTCAAAACCTCACGCGATGACAACCCAACCTTCAGCCTTCCGCACGTTCACGCCAGTAGCCGGGCTCCCGATGCAGGTGCATCACCGCAAGAATCCATAAATAATCCGGCCGAGGCAGGTAGATGACGCCATAAGGGAAACGGCTCGAAAAATGGCGACGGGCCGGCGGATCGAACTGTCGAAATGTCAGAGGTCGTTCGCACACCTCCAAAATCAGTCGCTCAATCTCCTCATAGAAGGCAACGCCCAGCTCCGGACTGATACCGACATAGTAATCCAGCGCCTCACGAAATTCACGCAAGGCCTGCTCGTGGATCACCCGCTTCACGGCTTGAGGCGC
Source organism: Opitutaceae bacterium (assembly GCA_028280945.1). Taxonomy (GTDB): domain Bacteria; phylum Verrucomicrobiota; class Verrucomicrobiia; order Opitutales; family Opitutaceae; genus Actomonas. The sequence continues at coordinate 190,623 of JANQKV010000026.1, read as the reverse complement.
TTGCGCATCTCAACCAGCGCCTCGTCGAGTGGAACCCCCTTGGCTTGCCCTGTCTCGATCTCCGCCACACGTCGACGTGTTTCACTGGTCCAAGCGTCCTCCACTCGCTGATCCAGCCCACCATGTGCCACCAAAAGGATGCGCTCCACCAACTCAGCACGCATGCCCTCCGACATGTCTCGCGTCTCGGCAACAATCTCATCCAAGGTCATTGGCATACTCCTACGGTGCCCACTTCAACCCCCACGGCAAGTTCCGGTTACCTCGCGGTTTTAAGTGCGTAGTGGGAACCCGCACCTGCGGGACTATCCGTGACTGTTCGCGGTTACAAGAAACGGCTAGTCGACTCTCTAACAATGCCTTGCAAACTCAAACTCCGTTCTGCCCATCGACTCACTCCAAAACTCAGCCATCGGGCAGCACGTTCCCAAGTCGTGACGTTCTGGTTTGGGCCATCGGATTAAACGACGATAGGAATGCGGTGGTTCTCATGGTCGGTTGAAGCAGCCAGGGTGCCGTTGGGCAGTTTGACCACGATCCCGATTTGTATGCAGTGACGGATCAGCTCGACCGTCGAGTGGACTTTGAGTTTCGCCATGACATTGCGACGGTGGGTTTGCGCGGTCGCTCTCGAGATGCCTTCCTGATCCGCGATTTCCGCATTGGTTTGGCCCAGAGCCAACCGCGGCAGCAACCGCCGTTCGCGGTCGGACAGGAGGCACTCGATCACGTGACAGCTCGCCGGTCTCGCTTCGAAAAGTTTGCGGGCATGGGGTGACACATACTGCTTCCCCGCCAGCACGTCTTCAATGGCAGCGAGCAACTCGTCAGTATGAGACGATTTGTCCACAAAACCGTGAACCTGAGCTTTAAAAACCCTTCGAACCATCACATCGGTCAGTTCACCCGTGACGGCAATGACCTTGGGGGAAAGAGTGCCTGACTCCAAAAGCTCCTGCGCCAAATGCACGCCATCGTAGTCGGGCAAAACCATGTCCAAAAGGACGAGGTCTGCGTGCACCCGGGGCCATTCAAGATGAAATTCAATGCCACTCTGGGAGGTGTAGACGACCTCGTGAGGAGTGAGTCGATCGATGAGCTGCTGATAGAGGTTAAGGACAAGGGCCTGGTCTTCGAGGATAGCAATTCGAGCCATGGAACGCAAAGTTGAGGTTGGGATTAATGCGATTTCGAGTCAGGGCCGATGCTACAACACATGGAGTGACCGACCGCGCCAAGCCCTATACCCCGCACCCCAGTTTATGATGGCTTTTTGACCAAATCTGCAGGTCGGCACTAGGGTGTGATACTCAGCACCCCTTAATAGAAGTAAAAGATCCGTTACTATTGCGTCCCGAGGAACTCCCGGAGCAGGCAGACCCGCGCTTCATCGTGATTTCTTCTTCGAGAAGAAACGGAAGCCCAGAAGGGGACAGCTAACATGAAAGGCAAGCTACCCTTTGGTTGCTTAACTGTTACCCCGTTCGATTTTCCAATGTGGCGTTCCAATAACAAGCTCCACCACCTCGTTTATCCATTTAGAAATGTCTTCTCCCTGTATGGGCATTCCTTCATCAATATTAGCACCAATTCTTACGCGCTCGCTAATGGTAGCATCCACTAGAATCTGGTTAAGATAGACCTCAGCTTCTAAATAATTCCCCTCTGAAGATTCAATATGATATAAGAGAGCTAATATGTAGGCCTTCCTCCGATTCAATTCTCGTGTATCCCCTTGATTTATCTGAGATTCCCAATACGGCATGTTGTCAAGACAATCACGAAGAACAGACCTAGCCTGCTCTGGTCCTTCTTTTATATATATATCGAAACCTCTATCTATATGAATCCATATTTGAGACTCATCAATCTGATATCCACATGCTCCGCTCAATAACGAATAGAGCAATATCATAAAATGCAATAGGTGTTTATTTTTAGTCTTGCCCACCGTCTCGATTGGGGTCTATAATTATTGCCACCATTGATGCTGTTTTCCCACACTTGGTCAAAACTTTGGTAAGGTCGAGTGGGAACCCCAAAGGGTCAGCTCGCCTTTCATGCTAGCTGCCCCTTTGGCTCCCTGCCCCCTTTTACTGACCTTTCGTTGCTATTGGTTGCCGTTTTTATTGAACCATTTATCTATCTCACTCAATACCATATCCAGTGGGGCGTCTAGCCCAAACACTCTTTGATCTTCCATTAATATTGGATACTCACTCTGGGCTTTCCTTCCTTTAAAAGATGGTAGATTCAAATCAAAAACTAGAAACTTATTATATTTCATATTATCAATAATTTTCTTTCTAGTGATGACTGATATCTGATCACCTTCCTCAAGCAAAAGGTCTGATTTATCATCTATATAAATAACCTGTGAGACGATCCAATGATCTCCTTGCTTTTGGGCTATATATATAGCTTCTGAATGTTTTAATGCGTTCTCTATTTTATAAATATCAATTGCGAAAAGAGGATAATAAAGAAAAACAAAAAGAAAAGACAGGGCAATTTTTTTAGAGAATTCTTTCATGATCCAAAAAACAGGAATTAAGTAATTAACGGCGATTCTTCTTATTGAAGATAACTGCACTCGTTTTTGCAAACTCAAGTGGATCACTTGCGTGAATTGCTAGTGCCTCAGATATCTTTGCCGGATCAGTCAATGATTCAGCCCAAGTCCCCCGAATACCTCCACGTGAATGGACTGCACCGGCAGGGCCAGCTGAAGATGAACGAAGATCTCCAAAGTTGAAACCAGTATCAGAAGTGTCAGGACCTGCAGAAGAACTCGACTCGATCTCAAATGGGTCCATTATAATCACATCACCAGATGTCTCCAGTCCACTCGAACCTGGCGGTCCAGCACCATCTTGGTTATGATCATTTGTACGTGTCACAGTAAGCCCAAAATTTGCGGTTATTCCCGCGCCAAAACTTAGGGTACCAGAAACACCATCATCTAGATCAAATTCTCCAGATAAAGTAGCATTCTCCCCGAGGGGTGTATTGACCGAAAAAGATATCGCATCTTCATCTATGCTTACATCAACGTGAGTTCCAGGATCGGTTGGCGTCTCGTAAACGAATATTTCGACGTCGGCAGTTAATACATTAAATGTGACTGTATCAGTAACATCAGTGGTAATACCTATCGTGCCCTCATGAACTTCGCCGAATTGCCCGATCCCCTGCTCGGTGACTCGAGTTTCCGCATAGCTTCCATGGTAATTGAAACCCACTGAAAATATTCCCCATTTCGCACTTGGTTCAAAACCGATATTGAAATCCGGCACTAATGTATATGTTGTTTCAGGAGGGTCCATGCCTAGATAATCCCATCGATTCAGCGGGCTGTTTATCACAAACGCATACAGGTTGATGCCGCCCTGCTCCTCAATGGGATCACGTCCCACGAACCGCCCATCCTTGGGGTCGTAGTAGCGCATGCCGTAGTAGACCAAGTCGGTTTCGTTGTCGGTATACTTGGTGGAGAACCTAAAGGGGTTGTCCTTGGCGTAGGCACCCTCGGCCCGAATGGATTCGCCAAACGGGCCATATTCGTAGGCAGCGACCAGGGTCCCATCCGCCTGGTTAGTCAGCGTGGTCAGGTTGCCGTTGCCGTCATACCCTGCGAGGTAGGTCTTGTCGGGGTCGGTGCCGTGGTTGTCGTGGATACCCATCAGGGCTCCCACCCCGGCCGAGGCACTCAGGCTGTTCACCAGGTCCAGGCCCCAAGCGTAGGTGCGTTCCCGGGCCGCCACCACGTCTTCCTCGTGGATCACATTCCAGCCTTCGTAGAGGAACCGGCTGTCCGCATCCACATCCCACACCAAGGTGATGTTGTTGTAGGTGTGGGTTTTCTTTCGCACCCGCCGATTCATGTAGTCGTAGTAAAACTCGTGGCGGCGATTGTCGACCCCCAAGCCCGCGGCCGTGCTGGTTGTCTGCATGGCAATCAACCGGTTTTCAGCATCCCAGGTGTAAGTCCATACCCCGTCGTCGGTCAGGTTGCCATCCAAGTCGTAGGTCTTGATCTGCAGGGCCGCGGCCACGGTGGTGGTTGCGCTCTCAGTCGAGACCAAGTCGGCTCCCCCACTGCCCGCGCCGGGATCGGCCGCCACCACGTCGACGGTCTGCTTGACCGGTCCGCTGGCATTGGCAGGAGTCACTTCGTGGGCCCAATACCCCGCCTGCCGGCCGGCAAGCTGGTAGCTGCCGCCGCTGGGGCGCACCACTACGCTGGTGGTGGTGTTAGCCACCGTGCCCGATACGGCCATGGTATCGTTTTCGCGCTGGGTGTATTGGTTGAGGTTGTTGGTGGTATAGGTATCCTCCAGGCCCGCCACGCCGGTGCGGTTCGAGGACGTGCGGTTGCCCAAAGAATCGTAGGCAAACTCAAAGCGGCGGCCGGGCAGGTCCCCGGTGCCTCCGCCGCTGACCGTGCCGTTGCCGTAGGCAATGTCCGAGGTCAGTTCACCACGGGTGTTGTAGCCAAAGCGGCGGTGGGTGAAGGTATCGCTGGTGCCGTAGTCGGCAAAGGCACTGCCGCCCTGGATCACCGAAGTGCGCTGGTGTGCCGCGTCGTAGGCGTAGGTGTAGCTGGCCACGGTGGTGCCGTCCCAAGTGGTCTGCGCCACGTCCACCGCGTCGCGATCGCTTTCCCAAGTGCGTGAGAACACAAAGGGGTCGGTGGCGATGGGTGCGTTCACCGTCAGGGAGGACACGAGGGAGCTGCCCGCCAGGTAGGCGTAGTCGAAGCTGTGGGTGCCGATCAACCCACCGGTGGTGATGTTGTTGAGCCGGCCCGCGGTGTCGTAGCCGTAGGTCAGGCTGTGGCGCGTGGCCGCGCCTTCCTTCAGCGTGTAGCCGGTGGTGCGGCCCTTGGCGTTGTTGGCCCCGTTGACGGTGTCGAGGTGGTAGGTCAGCCCCCAGGTGTTGTGCAGCACCGTCCCGTGGGCTTCGTGGGTCAGCTTGCCACATTCGCAGTAGGTGAAGGTGCGCGTGCCGGTGTAGTCGGCGACGGTGGCCACCCAGCCGCGACGGTCATACGTGTAGGTAAGGTCGGGTGTGCTATCGGAGTAGTTGACGACGGTAAGCTCACCCGTGCCGAGTCCACTGTAGGAATAGTCGGTGGTGACGCCACGCGCCCAGGTGCGTTTGGAGAGCAGGTTGGAACTGTTATAAAGGTAGGAGACGGCCTGGTTGGCAGCATCCTTCTTTTGATAAAGCAGGCCGGTGGCTGCATCGTTGACCCAGGTGGTGATGTCCCCGGTGCCAGTGGTGTCGCTGGGCCAGCTTGTACCGTCCCAGCCGCTGCCACCGCGGTAGGTGGTCATGCTGGTGCGGTCGCCGTAGGTCGCATCGTAACCGTAGGCGATGGGATAGGTGCCGCTGCCCCAGACGTAGTCGAGTTGACCGCGGTTGGTATAACTGGACCGGGTGGTGCGCCCCAGCGCATCGGTCACGAGCGTCGGGCGGCCGAGGCTGTCGTAGGCATAGGTGGTGACGCCAGTGCTGGGTTCGGTGGCGCTCGCCAGCAGGGTTTTACCATTGTGGTAGGCGTAGGTGGTCGAGCCGATGCGCGAGTCTGCGCTTACCGAAGGGCGGCGCAGGGCGTCGTAGGTCATCGTGTTGCTGCGGCCATCCGGAGTGGTGCTTTGCAGGGTGAGCCCGCCGTAGGACTTGTTGGTGGCGGCCGTGGTGCCGTCGCCGTCAATCGTGATGGTCGTGAGTTTGTTCACGCTGTCCACTGAGACGGTCTGGGTGGTAAACGCTCCGTTGGTGTTTTCCGAGTAAATGATCGAGGCGATGTCGGTGCCCAGGCCACTGACGGCTTGGTGGCTTTCACCGAGGTAGACTTTGGTGGCGTTGAGCTGCCCGTTGGTGCCGTAACGCCAGGGGCTGGTACGCCACCACCAGCGGGTGGCGCTGCCGTTGACCGCGGTGTTCACGAAGCCAATTTCGGTGCCCTGAATGCGGTCGGTGGTCGCGGCGAGCAGGGTGCCACTGCCGTCGATGTCCAGGCCCGACTCCTGCAGGGCGCCGAGGCCGTCGTAGGTATAGAGGGTGTCGGCGTAACCGGTGGCGGTGGTTTTGGTGAGAAACCCGGTATTGTTCTCGTAGGTGCGGGTGGTCACGAAGCTGGGATTGGACAGGCCGCCGGAAGCGAAGCCGGGCTGTGCCGTGCGCACGGGGCGCCCGAACCAGTCGTGACGGGTTTCGGTCCAACGCGGGGAGGCCGCGGTGCCGACATGGGTGGTGGCCTGCAACCAGGAACCGCTGACGCTGTAGCTGTAATACTCCGGCACCACCGCGGTGCCGGTCACTTCCTTCGGTTTGCCGTCCTTGAAGTGGGTGACGGTTTCCGTGGTGGAATTGGCAAAGGTCTTGGTGACGGCGGAGCCGTCGCTGCCGCTGTTGAGCACGTAGCTGATGGTGGTGGTGCCGGTATCCGGGGTGGTTTCACTGGTGACCCGGCCCGCGTCGTCATAGACGCGGCTGACCACGAGGTTTTCCTGGCCCACGGGGCCGGTGCGGATTTCCGTCACCAGGCCCGCGGCGTTGTAGGTGTAGGCGGTGCGCAGTTCGGGCACGGCGGGGATGCCGGTTGTAGCCGCACGGGCGGACTTGGTGAGGGTGGCGACGCGGCCGGCATCGTCGTAGGTGTAGGACGTCATCTGTCCTTCCGCATCGGTCACGGTGTGGACTTCGCCGCGGTTGGTGTAGGTGTAGTCCACCGAGAGGCCGTTGGAGGCCGTGGTGCGGGATTCGAGCCGATGAGCGTAGTCGTAAGTGAGATTCTCGGCATCCAGGAGGGCCCAACCGGATGATCCATACACGTGCGATTCCTGGCGAACGATCCGGGCCATGGAGTCGCGCAGGATCACGCGTTTGGTGGAGCGGCCGGGCACCACGTAGATGTCGTCGATGTCGTAACTGCCGTAGGTGGTGAGCTGGGTGGCGCTCATGCCGGGGTTGGCGTCCGCCCCTTCGATGACCACCACCCGGCTGGCCGGGCCGCTGGTTGAGGGCGTGAAGGTGGAGCCGGAGAGCGTGCCGCGTTCATAGACGTAGGAGGCCTTGGTGCCGTTGGGCCGCACCTGGCTGTGGATTTTTAAGCGGAAAAAGTAGTCGGTGACGTCCTCGCGGTAGAACGAGGTTTCGCTTTCGAGTCGTTTGCCGTCGAAGGAGTAGTCCCAACGGTCCGCGGTGACCACGGCTTTGCCGTTGACGGTCGAGTCGGTGTAGGTGACTCCGAAGCTGGAGACCGCCGTGGCGTTGATCTTGCGTTCGCCGGTGGCCGGACGCGCGGCTTCACCAAAGGCGTTGTTGGAATAGGTGAGGGACTCCGTATCACCGAGGTTGCCGTCACCGTTCATGAAGATCGGGGCGTTCCCCCAGGGACGATAGCGAGCCACCACTTTGCCAGTTTTTTGGTCGCGGCCAATGCGCTCCCACTGGTTGCCTACAAACTGCCGGCCGTTGACGAGGCCCCAGTTGGCGGGGTCGTTGACCAGATCGGTGGAGTAGTTGTAGACCGTTTCCAGAGCAGTGGCGCCGGTGCCAAGCAGCACCGAGGAGGGGATGTCGCCGAAGGTTTCTGCTTCGAGGTCGCGTTCTTTTTGCAGCACGACGGTGCTGGAGCCACCGGGTTTGACCTTGGTCGTCTGCGTGGTGGTGCTGCCCACGGTGCTCACGGTGGTTTCCTCCACGGTAGTGGGGGTCAGGGCAGAGGTGTGCCGGCCAGTAGTGGTCCACACGCCGGTGTTGGCGTAGGTGACCGTGCTGATGGTTTCGGAAAGCGGCGTGCCCCCGGTCGCAGCGTAGGTGGAGCGGGTGAGCTTCATTCCGTTCAAAGTCGGGCTGGGCGGGCCTTCCCGCTCGACTTTGTAGACGAGGTAGGGGTGTTCACCCGTGAAGGTGAAACGGGGCACGTTGCCGCTGCCGGTGTCGGTGGCTTGTTCCCGCCGGTAAAAACGCAATTCGTAGGACTCGGTAGTGTGGGTGATGACGTCCACCACCACCTGCGGGGCGTAGACCTGGCGAATCGCCAGGGGAACTTCGGGCGACGATACGCCGCCGGGATTACGCACCAGGGTCACCCCGTCGGGAATGAACTGCCAGTTGTAGGTCATGTGGATGGCGGAAAAGTCCAAGCCGGCCGGGGACAGCACGGTCGCCGCGTTAAAGCCGTGCACTTGGTTATCCACGACTTTGAGGCTGCCGGCGGACGATCCGTCGGGCATGGCTCCCAAGGCGGCCTCCCAAAAGATGCGCCCATCACCCAGATCACTGTCCGCGCCGGGGTAGCGGGGGGCGCGGCTGGCCTGGGACACGAGGCGAAAAACCACTTCGGTCTGGAACGGCGACCAAGTGATGCCGCTCCAGGTCTTGCTGCTGCGCAGCTGCCCTTCGTATTCCACGTCGTAGCCATCCGGCGCCTGGAAGTTCAGTTCGAAGGCTCTGATGTTGTTTGCGTATATCCGGAACCGGTAGTGCTTGTTGGGTTCCATCCAGGCAATCCCCGGGGCTGACGGGGCAAACCAACCGGGCACGCTGGAACTCTCACCGATGATTTGCACGGTGGAACCGGCATCGTCCAGCAGCGCGAAGCTCACCGTGGCCGTTCCGGGGCCGCTGTATTCCGCCTTCCCGTCAAAGCGGACGGGCACGTAGGGCGCTCCCGTCACCGCTCCCAACATGTTGCATATGAGCAGCCCCAACACGCTGCCGATCAGGGATTTTAAAAGGGTTGTCTTCATGGTGTTTCCTCCTTTCAGGGCTCCGTGGGCTTATCCTTTGCCTCCTCCTCCGGGCTTCTCTTTGCGTTGTTTTTCCCGCTCGATCCGGGCTTTGCGCCGCTGGGCCTGCTCATGCCCGGGGTCCAGCGCCAGGGCCCGCCCGAGGCTCCGCTCCGCCGCCTGTGGATCCGCCAGGTATTCGTCCTGCAGGAAACCCATGTGCGCGGCCATCCGCGCCCGGTTCTTGCTAGGGGCACCATCGCGGGTCAGTGCCTTTTCCGCCGCTTCATAGTAGCCCACCGCCGCTGCGGCCAGTTCCACCGTCAGGCGGTTGTCGCCCGTGGTGCGCACAAAGGCCGATAACAGCGAGAGTTGGTGTGCCATAGTAACTTCCCACTGCGCATCCCCTTTTTTGCCCGCCACCAACTGCTTTAACCGCTTCTCCATCTGCGCCGCCGGCATGCGGCCTTCGGGTTGCGCGCGCATTTCCTCGTAGACCACCTGCGCCGGCAGCGAGGGCGCCTCCCCTCCCCCGCGGTAGGGATTGTCATAACTGCCATCTCCCGTGCGGGCCTGCCCCCAACACATGCCCGCGGCCAAAAGGGTCAAAACAAATGCTATCGTCTTCATACTTCTTCCTCCGTTTGGTTGATTGATTTCCCGCTCGCTCAGTCCTCGGCCGGACGGTGGATTTTTAAGTTTATACTGCTTCCGCCGGCGGGATTGCTGCTGTTGCCGTTCGCGTTGGTCCCAAGCAGGTATTCGGTGAGGTTGTTTAACCCGTCAGAATCCTTGTCCAGGGTGCCGTCGGCCACCAGGGGGTTCAGTCCCTGGGTCGTCTCCCAGTATTCCGGCATGCCGTCCCCGTCCGTGTCCACGTTGACGTGCGTGCGGAACTGCCCGCCCAGCGCCACCGAGAACCCGGCCGCCAGGGTAATCGTCCCGCCGCTGGCGTAGCTGATGTTTGCCCCGGACGAGACGGTCACCGTACCCGAGGTGGTGATCGAAACTGCGTCCGACACCGTCAGGGTCTGGCCGCTGGTGTAGGTGGTCGTCGTCACTGTGGTCTGGGCACTTAAACCCAACGCACCAACGGACAGCGTCAAAAGGACAACGGGGAGTATTTTCATGATAAGCGGCGAGGTTAAAGGGGTGGGGTCAGAATCCGGTTGCGGAGCGCAGTTGATGGTTCTCCGTTTCCAAAGCTTCGATGCGCTGCGACTGCGCGTTGAGGCGCTTCTCCTGAGCGATCTGATGCAGCGTCAGTTCCTCGATCTTCTGCAGCAGCTTCACCTGCATGGCCGCCAGATCGATGCCGTGGGCCATGGCTTCAGCCTCACTCGGAATGTCCGGCAGATGGCCGTGCTCGTCGATGTGGGCTTCAACCTCGCTGAGCGACGGCAGGTCATAGTCTTCATCGAAGACAAAGTCGGCGTAGGTGGTTGTGTCGCTGATGAAGGATGTAGCGCGCACCGTGCCGTTAACTTCCAATTTGTGGCCGGGTGTCGTTGTGCCAATGCCCACGTCGCCGTTCGCGGATACCCGGAATCGGTCGGTAGAATCAGTCAACAGCCGCAATGCGCCGTCTGGGTTTTGTATAATGAAGCCAGTCCGTCCCACCCCCCCACTATCCTTGGTGGTGAAACTTATTCCCGCAGCACTATCGGTAGTTTCGTTGCCCAAGAGGGCCAGGTAGTAGTATTTGTTCATCCTGAACGCAGCCGGCGTCTGGTTCGGCGCATGAATATCCAGCTTCGCCGTCGGTGAGGTCGTCCCGATGCCCACGTTGCCGGCACCCGTAAGGGCCAAGGTATCCACCGTGGTTGTGTCGTTGTTCGTGCGGAATTTGTAGCCTACATTGCCGGCCCCAACTACGTAGGGTTGAACGCCCATCCAGTAATCACTGCCGTCATTGTAGCTGAATCGAAGAGAGTCCGCTCCCGCACTGTAAGACTTCCAAATATCCACACTGGCATTCGGATTCGTGGTTCCCACGCCCACATTACCATCTTCATTGATATAGAGGCGACGATCATAGGAACCTCCGTTCCGAGTGACGAAGCTGATCGCGCCCTTGGGTGTGGTGTGGTCGAGATTGATGAACTGGATCCACGCGTTGCCGTTGTTGTTCGCGTCCCAGTTCACCACGGATGCAAAATTGCCGTTCGTGGCGTTTCGGTTCTTCAGGTAAATACCGTAATCGAAACCGACTGTGGTATCCGCGTTGTTGACCTCAAATCTCGCAGCATTGGAGCGCGCGGTCGCCTGATAGACATCTAAGCGTCCACCCAAAGGTGTGGTTGTCCCGATGCCAACGTCGCCCGAACCGTTAACGGTGATCTGGGCTTCGACAAACAGGGGAGCGAGGAACAGGGGGAGGAGGAATCTGAGTTTCATTGGGTATAAGCGGGGTTGGGATGGGTTCGCAGCCGGGCGTTTTCGGCTTTTAACGCGTCAATTTCCTTTTGCTGCCTGATCTGGTGTAGGGTGAGCTCCTCGATCTTCTGCAGCAGCTTCACCTGCATGGCTGCCAGATCAATGCCGTGAGCCATGGCTTCGGCCTCACTCGGTATATTCGGCAGGTGGCCGTGCTCCTCGATGTGGGCTTCAACCTCGCTCAATGTCGGTAGGTCGTAGTCTTCAGCGAAAACAAAGTCCGCATAGGTCGTCGTATCGCTGATGAAGGAAGTGGCTCTAACCGATCCAGAGACTTGGAGTTTGTGAGAAGGCGTGGCAGTGCCGATGCCGACGTTGCCACCATCTCTTGCCAAAATCACCGGTCTCCAAGAAACAGAGTCCTCGACTGACTGAATCAACAGGTAATGGTCACCTTCAGAGCTATTCTGCACCAAGCCTATTTGCCCACTAACATTTTGATTGTTGGGAGTGCCGAACCTGATTCCTCCATTTGGCCTCGCACCTGCCGATGGGATCACGGATTCTATGGTCAGCTTAGCCAGTGGACTGTTGGTGCCGATGCCAACGTTACCCGATTGCACGATTCGCATACGCTCAGCTCCGCCAGAATTGATAGCTACGACGCCCCCGTCACTTGCGAGTATCGTGTTGCCCCCGCTCCCCTGCACATAGCCGTCTCGAACACCGGCAGTGCTGAAAAACCCAATGTAAGAATCATCGCCAGTGACACGCAGTGCCTCAGCCGATGGAAAGTAGAGTTCCAAGCCCGCATTCGGTGAGGTAGTGCCGATGCCGACATTCCCCGAGAAATACCCTGACGTAAAATAGTCAGTATGTTCACTCGCGGGTGTATAAACAGTCCCCGTCGATGAACCAGTAGCAGGCTCATCAACATATGAAATGCTTCCCTCCGAACCCAGATTATTGATAACGGTGGCCCGGCATTCGACCAATACTCGAGTCCAGTTCACCGGCTGCCTGATCTGAAGTTCATAGACACCGGTGGCTGTCTTTACAATCCGCAAGTAATCAGCGGAGGGGCCGCTTATTTGAGCATCATTCGGATTGTCCTGAACACCACCACTTCGAGCTACCCTCGCATAATAGATTTGTTTTTTGGCTGCAACTGAGTGCCCCCAATTGGTGTCAGGATCAAAAACACTAATTACAAAAGCTGCCCCAACGTATAGGCCCGTTCCTAGATTCACATTCGCAAATGTTTTCCAATTGAGATCGGAACCACCGCCGAGGCTCCATCGATATTCTGGTTCGAAATTGGAGAATTTCACCGTCCTGCCATCAACTTCTAAGGTTGCTTGAGGCGTGGTTGTCCCAATGCCGACATTACCGGATCCATCCACTGTGATCTGCCCCCATCCGGGATTCGGTCCTCCTCCAAGCAATAGGGCGAGAACGACAAGATTGTGAAGACGGGCAGAGATACGGTGGATTGATTTCATTTCGGGAGAACTTGGGGTGCATTTGCCAGCGGTCGGCCTGCCGCCGCACGATTGATCGCGTCTTAATCGCCAGACATGACACGAGACTGACTCCACCCGAACAACCGCTCCTTTTACCTAAATTTAGGTATGCGTTCTAGGGTTTACTCCCCAAGCAAGGGCAGAGGTCTCGGGGACGGTCACAAAGCCCGGTCTGTCGCGAGCGCCCAGTCCGGTCTTCATTTATGTGCAGTTTCTCCGCACTTTTTATTCTTGTGCAGTTTTTCTGCACAATGATAATTATGTGCAGTTTTTCTGCACAATGCCTTCCAAGCCACACATCATTATCATGGCCGACGTGATCGCCAGTGGTCATCACGACGGCAAGACGCTGAGCCAGCATTTAAAACGAATCATCGCCAGCGCCAACCGCACCCACGCCAAACACCTGCGTTCTCCCCTGACGGTGACACTTGGCGACGAGTTTCAGGGTGTGCCCCGCTCCGTGGCCGCGGCCACGGAGATCATCCTGTGGCTGGAGCATCGCCTGCGGGCCAAGCCCCTGCAGGAGCACGGCCAGCCAGCCCCTTATAGCCTGCGTTACGTGGTGCATGAGGGGCGGATCGATTCCGCGCTCAATCGCGAACGGGCGCATGGCATGCTTGGCCCGGGCCTCACCCATGCCCGCTCACTGCTCAACCGCAAAACCCGCGACCAGCCGCGCTTCCAGTTCGAAGTCGACAACCTCCCCCTTTCCCGACGTTTGCGCTACAGCTTCGAGGTGCTGGACGAGCTGGGGGTGGACTTCAAGGCCGAGGACTATGCGTTCATCGAGATCGCCCTGGCCGAGCGGGACGCCATCAAGGTCGGCCGCAAGGTCGGCCGGCATCGCACCAGCGTGGAACGGCGCCGCCGGAGTCTGAAACTGAATGCCTTCCAAGCCACGGAATCCTTGATTCGGGACCTCGTTGCCGAAGAATAAACCGCGATGATTTGGGAGACCCTGTTGACCGTTCTCGTGGCGACCACGGTGTTTCTGGTTGGAGAAATGGCGGCCCACCTGATCTTCACCCGCATCCGCGCCGCCTACGCTCCCAAGCTGGCCGGTGAACGCAGCTCCGCCGCGGCCGCCGCCCGGATGGGGCAACTGGAACGACTGGTCCTGTTCATCGGCCTGCTGATGAACTTCGCCGTGATCCTGGCCGCGTTTGGCGCGTTTAAGCTCGGCACGCGGTTGCACGACGACAGCAAGGACCGGATCAGCAACGACTACTTCCTCGTCGGCAACCTCGTTTCCCTGCTGGTGGTGCTGGTTGACGTGCTGCTGGTCCACTGGCTGGGGCAAATGCTCTAAACCCAAGCCTGCCTCGCCACCCGAATATGGACGAAACCAACCTGATCCCCGATCGCATCGCCGCGACGCTGCGGCAGTATCCGCCGTTTTCGATGATGTCGGCGGAGGCGATCGACTCGCTTGCCACCCAGGCACACGTCCGGGTACTGGTTTCCGGTGAACAGGTGTGGCACCAAGGCGATCCACCCGGTGATTCTCTCTACGTGCTCGTGCGCGGCCGGGTCGAATACCACATCACCACCGACGGCCAAACCGAGCTCGTCGCCGTGCGTGACGAAGGCGACCTGCTGGGCCTCACCCCCCTGCTCCGAGGCGAACCGGTCCGGACCACCGCCCAGGTGGTCGAGGACACCGTGCTCTACGGCCTGCCCTGGCAACCGATCCAACGGCTGCTCGCCAAGCACGACGACGCCCGGCACTATGTAAACCGGCATCTGTTTTGGACAACCCGACTGGGCGGCGAATCCACCAGCGTGCCGGCTCCGGAGGACGACGGCATCACCGGCCGGGCGAAAAACATCCTGCAGGCCCATCTCTCCGGGGGCCGGGTCATCCAACCGCGCAACCTCGACCGGCTGCTCACCTGCTCACCCCAAACGTCCATCCATGAGGCGGCCCAACTCATGGCCAAACGGCGCGTGCCATCGGTTCTCGTCGTCGACGAAAACCGATGTCCCCTGGGCATCGTGACCCAGAGCAACATCGTAAAACTTGTCGTCGCCGGGGGGATGTCCCGGGAGGCCCCGGTCGAGGGTTTGATGGCCAGCCCGGTCATCACCGTCTCCGCCCTGTCCTCCGCCACCGCCGCGATTCTGCTCATGCTGCGCGAACGCATCGGCCAGGTCTGCGTGACCGAAGACGGCACCCCGGACACGCCCGCCCTGGACGTCTTCACCAACAAGGACCTGCTGGCCCAAAGCGGACACCACCCGGCCGGCCTGCTGCGCGAATTTCGCCACGCCCGCACGGTGCCCCGTCTCCGTGAGCTCTGCGACGAGATCGAGGAAATCATCGCGAGCTACCTTGATGCCAACGTGTCCGCCATCTTCCTCGGCCAGATTTGCGCCGAACTCTACGACGAGCTGGTCCAGCGGTTGCTCGAAATGTGCACCGACGAGTTGGCCGCCGCCGGGGTCAAGCTGCCCCGGATTCCGTGGGCGTGGATTTCAGTCGGCAGCGATGGCCGCCGCGAACTCACCTTGCGCACCGACATGGACAACGCGCTGGTTTTCGCAGCCGCCGGTTCAACCGAAGACGACGAAAAGCACCGGGAGATTTTCCTCCGCCTGACCCAGGCGGTCATCGCCAAGATGGTCGAATGCGGGTTTGCTCGCTGCCAGGGCGGCGTGATGGCTTCGAATCCCAAGTGGTGCCGCACCGACCGCGAGTGGCGGCAGGAGATCGAAGAGATCGCATCGAGCACCGAACCCGATCCCCTGTTCCGCGGCATCGTGCTCTACGACCTGCGTTTTGTGGCGGGCGACGCCGCCATCGTGCGGCCCGTGCGCCAGGCCATCATCGACTCCGTGCGTTCAAATTCCTGGCTGCAACGTCGTCTTGCCGACCTCGTGATCGAAACGCCACCGCCCCTGAACTTCTGGGGCAAGTTCATCATCGAAAAGCGCGGCGACCGGGCGGGTGAATTCGATCTGAAGGGCCGCGCGCTCGCCCCGCTGCGCGACGCGGCCCGGCTCCTGGCGCTCAAGCACAATCAAACCCGGCGCTATTCGACCGGCGGGCGTTGGGAGGACCTCCAACGCAACGTGCCCACCCTGGCCGAACTCGCGAAGGTTTCCCGGGAAGCCTACGATGTGCTGCTGGCCCTGCGGCTGGGCACGGCGCTCGCCCGACACGACTCCGGGCGCTTCGTCGATCCGTCCAAACTGTCCAAACTGGAAAAGGCCCGGCTGGCGCAGGCGTTCGACGTCGTGCGCCTGGTGCAGACGCATGTCCGCCTCGCCTTTAACCTGGAGTCCCGGTGATGTTGGACTGGCTTCGGCGCAAACCACTTACACCCCTCGCGGAATCCTACCGGCAAACCACACCCGGGCCGCTCGATCGCAAGGCGCCTTTGCGTTCGCTTTCGTTTGTAGCCCTCGATGCGGAGACGAGTGGATTCGATCCCGTCAAAGACCACCTGCTCAGCATCGGCATCGTGCCCATCGCGAATGGGCGGCTGGAAGTGTCGCGACGGCGCAGCTGGTTGGTGCAACAAGCGGACTCGCCCAACAACGAAGCGGTCAAAATCCACGGCATTTCACCTGCCGAGTCGGCGCAGGCCACGCCGGAAGCCGACGTATTGGCGGAATTGTTACCCGAGCTCCAAGGGGTGGTTTTGGTGGGGCACCACATCGGTTTCGACGCGCGGGTCATCGGGGCGGCCCTGCAGCGCCATTTTGGCGTTAAATTGCGTAACCGCCTGCTGGATACGTCGCGGCTGGCCATGCGCCATCTGGACGCCTTTCACAAAACCGGTTATGAAAACCAGCGGCCGCCCAGCTTGGACGAAGTCTGCCCCCACGCCGGCCTGCCGGTGCTGGGGCGACACACCGCCTCGGGTGATGCCTTCACGACCGGGCAACTGTTTTTGTGGCTTTGCGGCCGCCTGCGCGTGCGGTGGGGACGGGAGCCCCTGGCGGGAGATCTCCTGAAATAACTGCGAATTACGCGAGGGGTGCGGCCCCACCAGTCGTATCACTTCCCATGAAATCCCTTTTCGCATTCGTTTTCCTTTTCGCCGGCTTCATCGCCCTGCAGGCTGATGAGCACGCCAACGCCAAGGAACTGCCCGCCTGTTGTGCCGAGGGTTGTTGTTGCACCGGAGCCGATGTGTGCACCGGCTGTGGATGCACCGGAGGAGTCGACCTCAGCGGTCTCAAATCCTGCAAAACCTGTGATCCGGTCAAGGGATGCTGCGCGGATGAAGCCTCCTGCACCGCTTGCTGCGGAGACCGGGATTGCACGGAGTGTTGCGGCGAACTCTGCACGACAACCGCATCCTGCTGCGCCGATTCCGCCTGCTGCGGAGATGCGGACTGCTGTGTCGACGGCAAGTGCAGCGGGTGCGAGGACGGCGATTGCGACAAGGCGTGCTGTGCCGGCGGCGACTGCACGGCATGCGCGTCGGCTTGAAGCTCTTGACCTCATCACCGCATTCGCGGTGACTCCTCCCCACAATGAACGCACGCGTAAGCTTGGCGATTTTATGCGCTGCCGTGGCGGCGGGTGTTGTCGGGTTCTGGCTGGGACGTGGTTCAGGCAATGCTCCGGCAACCGCCACCGCCATGGGCGCGGACGAACGTAAAATCAAATTCTACCAGAGTCCGATGCATCCTTGGATCGTATCGGACACCCCGGGGCGCTGCACAATCTGTGGCATGGAACTGGTTCCGGTTTACGAGGGTGAAGCCGGGTTTGGCCTGGGAGAGACGGTACAACTCAGCGCCAGCACGGCCAGCGTCGTGGGCGTGCGCACGGTGGGGGCGCAAGTAAAGGCCCTGCAGCGCACCCTGCGCGTAAACGGCGTGTTCGAGGTCGACCACACCCGGCACCGGGTGCTGTCCGCCCGCGTGCCCGGTCGCATCGAGGAAATGCATGTCGACCAAGTGGGGGTCCGGGTCGAGGCGGGAGAACCCCTGGTGACCCTCTTCAGCCCCGAGATGCTGAGCGCCCAGCGGATCTATTTGGAGCGCCTGGTTGCCGGTCCCGGCGCGGTCTCTTCCAGCCAATTGGCTGAAGCCCGGGAACAACTGCTCGATCTCGGTGCGACGGAAGGGGATATTGCGCGTTTGGAAGAATCCCGCGACCCCGTCGATACCGTCACGGTGCGCGCGCCCTTTGCCGGAACCGTGATTCGCCGAGGGGAACGGGCATTCACCGGGGCCTATGCCGGGGAAGCCGACATGCTGTTTGAGATCGGGGACCTGGGCCGCATGTGGTTTGTGTTCGACGCCTACGAAGCAGACCTGCCCATTCTCGAAAAAGGGCAGACCGTGACCATCTTTCCGGCCCAATCCGGCGTGGACCCAGTTTATGCCCCGATCTCATTTATCGACCCCAACCTTGACCCGATGAAGCGCACCGCCGGCGTCCGGGTAGTGGTGCCCAATCCCCAAGGACGATGGCACCACCAGCAAACTGCCCGGGCGGAAGTCACCGTGCGCCTGGGAGAACACCTTGCCGGGCCCCGCAGCGCAGTGCTCTTCACCCGGCGCGATCCCCTCGTGTTCGAGAAGATGGACGACCGGACTTACCAACCGCGCTCCGTGGTGCTGGGCGTGGTGGGGGACGATCATTACGCAATCCGGGGCGGGCTGGCCGCTGATGCCCGGGTCGTCACCGAGGCGGCGTTGTTGCTTGAAGGCCAGGCCCAACTCAACGCCCCGGTCAACCTAATGGACGATGCCGCCATGGCGATGGAGGGCATGGTGGCCGACCCGACGACCGACATAGCAGCGCTGCAACCCCTCGTTCTCGCCGCCGCCGACGCCTCGGCAGCCCTCGCCGCGGATGACCTGGCGACCTATGTGGAGTCCCTGCCGGAGCTGCATACCCGGTGGCAGGACTACGTCGACCAGACCCCGGATGCCGCGGAGGGGCCGCTCAACGAAATGGTGCTGGCCCTGAGTGATGGTCCCACGCTCACGGCGGCACGGGAACCCTTCGAGCCGTTCAGCACCGCGATCGCCGACTTGGCGCGCCAAGCCGGCCTCCACCGGACCGGAGTGGTCAACATCTTCCAATGCCCCATGACTCCCGTGCTCGGCACCGGGCGCTGGGTGCAGCGCGATGCCAACCT
Source organism: Opitutaceae bacterium (assembly GCA_028280945.1). Taxonomy (GTDB): domain Bacteria; phylum Verrucomicrobiota; class Verrucomicrobiia; order Opitutales; family Opitutaceae; genus Actomonas. The sequence goes on along the minus strand of JANQKV010000026.1, from coordinate 171,870 downwards.
GCGCAATCCGTTTTTTGGCGCCGACATGCTCACGTGTGGCTCGCCCGTAAACTGACGGCCCGGCCATGTTTGAACGGATTGTCAGCGCGGCGCTGCAGAACAGATTCCTTGTCGTCTGCACGTTTTTGGCGATCTGCGGATGGGGCGTGGTCGCCATGCAGCGCGTGCCGATCGATGCGATCCCGGACCTGTCGGAAAACCAGGTGATCGTATTTGCCGACTGGCCCGGACGATCCCCGCAGGAGGTGGAGGACCAGATCACCTACCCGCTGTCGGCCAATCTTCAGGCGCTTGCCGGGGTGCGCAATGTCCGCGCCAACTCGATGTTTGGCTTCTCGTTCCTAACGATCATCTTTGACGACGACGTCGACAACTACTTCGCCCGCACCCGGGTGCTGGAGCGCCTGAACAGCCTGCAAAACGAGCTGCCGCGCGGCGTCGCCCCCCGCATTGGTCCCGACGCCACCGGCCTGGGCTGGATCTATCAATACTACCTGCACGACGAGTCCGGCGAACAGGACCTGGGCGCCCTGCGCACGCTCCAGGACAATTTTGTGCGCCGCGAGTTGGCCGGGGTTCCCGGAGTGGCCGAGGTCGCATCAATCGGGGGTTTCGTGCAACAGTTTCAAATCGAAGTCTCATCGCTGCGCCTCCAGCAATATGACGTCACGCTGGGCGATGTGATCGCGGCGGTGGAAGCGACCAGCCACAATGTCGGGGGCAAGACCATTGAGGAGCACGGCAGCGAATTTGTGGTGCGGGGCGTCGGCCTCATCCAATCGATCGAGGATCTCGAAACCGTGGTGGTGGCTCCCCGCGAAGGCACCCCGCTGCTCCTGCGCGACGTGGCCCAGGTGCGCGTGGGCGGGGACTTTCGCCGCGGCACGCTCGACATCAACGGCCGCGAGGCCGTGGGCGGCATCGTGGTGATGCGCTACGGGGCCAATGCGTATCAAGTTATTGGTGACGTAAAACAACGCATCACCGGGATCGCCGGCGGCCTGCCCGCCGGCGTCAGCATCAAGCCGTTCTACGATCGCAGCGACTTGATCGAACGGGCGCTCACCACGCTGCGTTCCGCGCTCACCGAGGAAATCATCCTCGTGACCCTCGCGCACATTCTCTTTCTCTTTCATTTCCGCAGCATCCTGATCGTCACCATCCCGCTGCCGGCTTCGATCCTGATCTCCTTCATCCTGATGGAGCGATTCGGCATCCCCTCGCACATCATGTCGCTGACCGGCATTGCCATCTCCATCGGCGTGTTGGTGGATGCCGGCATAGTGATGACGGAAAACGTCATTCGCCACTGCGAACGGGCAACCATGCGGGGAGGACGTTCCTTGTCGCCCGGACAGTTGCTGGAGATCACGCAACGCGCGGCCCGCCAGGTCGCCCGGCCCATCACGTTCTCGATGTTGATCATCATCCTGGCATTTGTGCCGGTGTTTTTGCTCACCGGCCAGGAGGGCAAACTGTTTCATCCGCTGGCGTTCACCAAAACCTTCGCGCTCGTAGGCGCCACCGTACTGGCCCTGACGGTGGTGCCGGTGGCGTGTTCGTTTTGGGTGCGGGGACCGTTTCGCCACGAGAACACCAACTTCGTCATGCGCAGCCTGCTGCGCGCCTATGAACCCTTGTTGCGCTGGGCCCTGCGCTTTCCCCGGCCGGTGATGGGCGGGGCCGCGGCCGGTCTGGGAATTGCGGCGGTGCTGGCCTTCGGCCTGCCCGAATCGTGGCGGGCACACTTCACCCCGGATTCGACACTTCACCGCGTGACAGCCGGCATCGGCTCGGAGTTCATGCCGCCGTTGGAAGAAGGTGATCTGCTTTTCATGCCGGTGTTGTTGCCCGCCACGTCACTGAGTGAAGTCAAGCGGGTGATGGCATGGCAGGACGAGGTCATGAGCCGGCACCCGGAAGTCCTGCTTGTGGCCGGCAAGCTTGGCCGGGCCGACACCGCCACCGACCCGGCGCCGGTCGAGATGATCGAGACCACCATCACACTGCGGCCCAAGGCGGATTGGCGGCCCGGGGTAACCAAGGCGCAGATCATTGCCGAGCTTTCCGAGGCGTTGAAGCAGGTGCCCGGTTACGTGCCGGGATTCCTCATGCCGATTGAGAACCGCATTCTCATGACGAGCACCGGGATTCGGGCTCAAGTTGGGGTAAAGCTATTCGGCGAGGATTTGGCGGCTTTGCAGGCCAAGGCGTTCGAGCTGGAGGTGATCGTAAAATCGATTCCGGGCGCCGCCGGCGTGGCACCTTCCCGGGTGCAGGGGAAACCCTATCTTGAAGTCAGGCTCAAGCGGGTGGAAATGGCCCGGTTCGGACTCAACGACATGGATGTGTTGCCGCTGGTCGAAACGGGCATCGGCGGCACCGTTCACGGCACCACGCTGTTGGGTCGCGAACGGCGCGACATCCAGGTGCGGCTTGAGGCGGCCGACCGGACGGACATCGAACGCATCGGGGACTTGGTGCTGACCACTCCAAGTGGCGCAAGGGTACGGCTGCATCAGGTGGCGGACATCGTGCGGACTTTGGGTCCATCTGAAATCGCCTCTGAAAACGGACGTTTGCGAACCTACGTGCAAGCCAATGTGGTGGGACGGGACCTGGGTGGCTTCGTGAAGGAACTGCGGGAGCGGCTCGAAGCAGAGTTCACGCTGGGACCGGGGATGACGATGGCCTTGGCCGGCCAATTTGAAAACCAGCTCCGCGCAGGCCGCACCTTGAGCATCATGATTCCAGTGGTCATCGGCATCATCTTTGTGCTGCTCACCATGGCCTTCCGCAGTGCCGGGGAAGCAGCGCATGTAATCCTGGCCATTCCCTTCGCTCTGACTGGCGGTGTGCTGCTGCAGTGGTGGTTGGGTTACAACTTCAGCGTCGCCGTATGGGTCGGCTACATCGCCTTGTTTGGCACCGCGATTCAAACGGGAGTTGTGATGGTGACTTACCTGGAGGAAGCCGTGCGTGGAGCCGAACGAGAGAAAGGCGGGATGCTGAATCGCGCCGAACTGACCGAAGCGGTGGTCGCCGGGGCCAAGCTGCGTCTCCGTCCCAAGGTCATGACCGTGGCCACCACCGTCGCTTCGCTTACGCCGTTGTTTTGGCTGGATCGAACCGGAGTGGAAGTCATGCGCCCCATCGCCGCACCGGTTGTCGGCGGCATGGTTTCCAGCCTGCTGCACATCCTGGTCATCACTCCCGTGATCTTCCTTTGGCTGCGCACCCGCCGGCTGCCGAAGACGGCTTAGAACACCAGCGCGCCGACTCCTGCCCCGGCCAATACGAGCGCCCACGGGGGCATTTTGGTGAACTTAAGGATCGCGAACGCGATCAACGCAAAGGCGCCCCGGGCGAGATCGGTGACCGCCTGCAGTCCGATCGGGTTGATCAAGGCGGCGGCCAGCAACCCGACCACCGCTGCGTTGGCTCCCTTGAGCGCAGACTGGGCCGCCGGCAAGGACCGCAACTTCTCCCAATACGGCAGCACCCCCAAAATCAAAAGATTGGCGGGGATATAAATGGCGATCAGTGCCAGCAATCCCCCACCCACTCCGCCCGGTCCGACAGAGATCGAAGCACCCAAAAACCCGGCAAACGCAAACAGTGGTCCGGGGAGCGCCTGGGCTGCCCCATAACCGGCCAGGAAGGTTTCCTGGGCGATCCATCCCTGCCCCACCGTCGATGTATCCAAGAGGGGCAATACAACATGGCCGCCGCCAAACACCAATGAACCCGCTCGATAAAAGGCATCGATGACCGACCACGATCCCGGGGCACCAAACGCAACCAGCGGAAGGACCAGCAGCCCGCCAAAAAATAGCGCCAGCCACGGCCAACCCGGACGCCTTACCGGAGTCGCCGCCACGGATTGAGCCTGGTCTTTCACGGTACCAAACCAGAGCCGTCCCACCAGGGCCCCCGTCACGATGGCGATAACCTGCCAGGCGGGTCCCGAGGGCGAAATCAACAGGCCGCAACTCACCCCTGCGATCAGGGCCCGTTGCCAGTCGGGACACAGCTTTGTGGCCATGCCCCACAGCGCGTGCGCCACCACGCCGACCGCGACAAGTTTAAGTCCCACGACCCAGCCAGCATCGGCCACGGATCCCAGCGACGCCAACCCCAACGCAAAACCAATCATCAGCACCGCGGAGGGCAGCGTAAACCCCACCCAGGCAGCCAATCCCCCGAGGAACCCCCCGCGCTGTAATCCGATCGCGTAACCCACCTGGCTGCTCGCCGGACCAGGCAGGAACTGGCACAGGGCAACCAAGTCGGCATAGGCCGCATCGGTCATCCACTTCCGCTTGTCCACGAACTCCGTGCGAAAGAAACCCAGGTGTGCGACCGGTCCGCCAAAACATGTGCACCCCAGTCGCAAAAAAACGACCAGCAGCGAAAACAGCGACGACGTCGAAGCGGGTGGGGACATGGGGCACTGCTCTAATAGGATCCCGCCCCGGTTCAAGCCAGTGCGTGGAGAGGCGGCGCCACCAGGCATGCGAATGCGTATCCAATATCTAGATACTTTTACATTTTCCCGCGAAATGTAACCTATGTGACTTTTTGCCAGGCTGCGAATTTACGCTTCCCGAGAGTTACGAAAAAGTTACGGTAAGGTGTCATGCAGGTTACGAAATACCCCATCGTAGTCTTCCTGACGGGAGCATTTTTATTCAATTCAGGCTGCGAATCAGTCGATTCGCGCATTCGCCAACACGAGGCCACCTTCACGGGCTTGACGCCTGCACAGCAGGAACGCATCCGCACCGGTGACATCAAGCGCGGCGACGATGCCGACATGGTGTGGATCGCCTTCGGCAAACCCTCGCGCCGCCAATCGATCACCACTTCAAGCGGGCGTTTGCGCGAAGTCTGGACTTATGTCGAAAAACGGCACGTGAAGGAAGGCGCCGAATTGCGGAAGACTTCGTCGGACTCCGGACGCTTTGCCGTGGAGGAAACCTATCGGGTTTTCAACGTGTTGCTTCGCGAAATCACCTTTCTTGATCAACGCGTCGTGCATGTGCGCGACCCCAGGCGCGATGCGCAACTGGTCGCGGCGCTGGCACCATGAGGCGCACAACACATTTGTCCTGCAGCTCAACCCATATCGGTTTTCGCAAGAAGCCGGTGCAGCACAGGGCGAACCCGCCTGGCTATCTTGGGGTTCGCCCAAGCCGCCCAGCTCACGGCTGACGTCGTGTCCAAAGGGTCGCGCAGCCGCCCGCCCCGCGGGCGCTCAATCACACCACCTGCCTCGCGCAAGAGCAACTCGCAGCATAAGTCATAGGGATGGCTGCTGAGCGCCGCATCCCGCAAACCCAATACGCGAAATGCCTCGGGACGGACATCGAGGACCATAAGGTCATGGCCGTGGAGTATCTCCGCAATCTGCCCACCACAGGAAATGTATTGGTCCTCGAAAATCGGTGGTGGCTCCGCACCGGGCTCGAGCTCGCCCAGTTCGCGCCAGAGGTCTTCCTCGAACTTCGAAAGCCACTCCTTGGCCGCGGGAAAGAAACGGGAAACGGACGCGAAGCCATGGTGAAAATCGATGGTTTGAGCCGGACGCACGGCGAGGCGCGACCGTTTGCCCGTGCGCACATCAAACGAACTCGCCTTCACGTTGCCCGTGCCGCGCACGGCACTGAATTGATCGGAACGCCATTGTTTGGAAACGGGCAGTTCGGTCATGGCCGCCACCACGATGTCGCGCAGGTTGTTGCGCGCGCCGCGCTGGGGGGCGAGGCCGGCCATGGCCCAGGCACTGCGTTTGTCATGCATGAGACCACGGGTACCGTCGATCGGATCGATGATGAGCTTCCATTGGGTTTTCTCAACCGGCGTGCCCGCGGGAAAGGTGAGTTCCGTTTCGAGCCCCTCCATGATCAACTCAACCGGCCAGGACTTGGGCCAGTGTCGATCCAGCCAAGCGACAAGCACGTCCTCCGAAATCCTGTCGATGTGGTAAATCGTGTCGGCCGCGGTTTCCGCGGCGACCCGGGCAAAGCGGCGGGCTTGGCGCGAACGCGCGGCGAGCAGGCGATCGCGGATTTTTTCCTGGAGTTGGCAAAGCAGACGGCGGGCGCGTTCGAGTTGGCGATGGTCCATCGGTTTCCGGCATGAACCCGTCGGGCATGATTCACAATGTTCAACGCAGGCGGCGACTCGGCAATTGACGGTTGCGAAGCCTGTCGGCATCGATTTCCCCCCATGGCTACCCCTGAAAATCGCCGCGCACATTGGCGGGCTAACCTTCGTCTTCTCGCCACCCTGCTCGTGATCTGGGCATTCGTGTCCTTCGGCTGTGGAATATTCCTGGCTGATACGTTGGACCAGATCGAGTTCGCCGGCTTCAAACTCGGCTTCTGGATGGCGCAACAAGGTTCGATCTACGTCTTCGTGGGCATCATCGCCTGCTACGTTTGGCGGATGAACCAACTCGATCGCCAATACGACGTGCACGAGGACTAATCCCCCAGAATGGCTTTCTCCGTCGCCAAGCGACGAAGGCCAAACTAGCCACTGCGAAACCCAGTCCAACATGGGCAGGCTCAGGCACTGCGGTCAAAAACAAGAGTCCGTTTGCACTGGCACCATCGGGAAGAGTGAACGACTCGCTCCAAGCCACCTCTCCACTTTCGCTAAAACCAAAGACGGTAATAAGATCGTCAGTTGAAAAGTGATCGCTGGTGACGTAGAGTTCCCCCCACGGAGAGAAAGCGAGATCGAACGGACTTTGGATCGACGCAATGTATCCATTCGGTGTCCACGAGCCGTATCCGTTGATCAAGTAACGAAGAATTCCGTTTGAATCATTGTTGGCCACGAAGAGTTCACCATCGTAATATGCCATCTGAAGTCCGTTATTGAGAGCAGTATCACTGATGTCGCCGAGATACGATATCGCACCGCCACCATCAAATGCGTAACGGTCTATTCGGTCTTTGTTGTGCGTCACCAAAAGCTCTCCCCAAGGGGCGAGGAACAAAGCATGAGAACCCGCACCATCGGTTCCTCCAGGTGTAGCCACGCCGAGAGAATACTGTGTGAGCTTGCTTGCCGTACCTCCTAGATCAAAAACATAGCGCTTCAAAACCCCTTCATCCAAAACATACATATCCCCATTCCGAAAGAATAGATCAACTGGTGCATCAAGCTGCTGATCGCTGATTCCATTGCTCCGGGCGTTTCCGGCTGGATCAGAAAACCTCGTAAACCAATCCGTAACCGCATTTGTCACAAACAACTCTCCGTCGCCCGATAAGGCCATATTAGTCGGGGCATTCATGTAGCCAGTGAAAGACGTATCGAGCGTCACCGATCCCCTCTCTCCAACATTGTAGCGATATATTAGGTTATTACCCGAATTGTCAGAACTAATGAGGAGAACAACGGCGTATGCCGGTCCGGTAACGAGACCAATCGCCGCTGTGAGAGTTGCACAGAACCCAATGAACCCTTTCATTGACGTGATTTCCTTACTTCTTGCGATTTTATTTGGACATCCAGAGCGGAAATAGCTCCTACCTTACGGTAAACGCATTCTCTCGATCATTTCTTTCAGGGAAAAGCGTTGGGAGTTAAGAATTATGGTATCTAATGGGGCTCCACCAAGGGATTGGCTTCCTTGATCAAAAATGCCCTCCCATCGGTTTCCCGCCCACAGACGACCAATGTTCCAATTATTACGTTTCAGCGGCTCCGCAACGACTCACACTTCTGTGCTTTTCTTTTCCTCGCCGCATCACTCCTCTGGCTTTAACCGAATGTCGATTCGCCCTAGAGAGTCGCTTCGCCTCCCCCCTCCCGACCGCCGCTGCCCCATCTGTATATGTCTGTTCAAACTTGGACCTACGTCATCGTAGGACTGTCCTTCACCCTCTACCTCTACATCGCCTACCGTTCCCGCGCGGGCTCGACCAAGGACTTCTACGTTTCCGGCGGCGGCGTAAAACCGATTCACAACGGCATGGCCACGGCGGCCGATTGGATGAGCGCGGCGTCGTTCATTTCGATGGCCGGCATCATCTCCTTCGCCGGCCGCGACGGCGGAGTTTATCTCATGGGCTGGACCGGCGGCTACGTGCTGCTCGCCCTCCTGCTCGCACCCTACCTGCGCAAGTTCGGCAAGTTCACGGTGCCGGATTTTGTGGGTGACCGCTACTATTCCCAGACCGCCCGGGTCGTGGCCGTGCTGTGCGCAATCATGGTCTCGTTCACCTACGTGGCCGGGCAAATGCAGGGGGTGGGCATCGTGTTTTCGCGGTTCCTGGAAGTGCCGCTGACCCAGGGGGTTTTGATCGGAACGGGCATTGTCTTCGTCTACGCCGTGCTTGGCGGCATGAAGGGCATCACTTACACACAGGTCGCCCAGTATTGCGTGCTGATCTTCGCCTTCACCGTGCCCGCGGTGTTCCTGGCGCTGATGATGACCGGCACCCCGATTCCCCAGTTGGGTTTCGGCAGCACCATGACGGACGGATCGGGTGAATACCTGCTCGATCGTCTCGACAACCTGCACGTCGAACTGGGATTCGCCGCTTACACAAGCGGTGTGAAACCCGTCATCGATGTGGCGGCCATCACCTTGGCCTTGATGGTGGGAACGGCGGGTCTGCCTCACGTTATCGTGCGATTCTACACCGTACCGAATGTGAGCGGCGCCCGCATCTCGGCGTTCTGGGCGCTGCTGTTTATTGCCATCCTCTACACCTCGGCACCGGCGGTGGCGGCGTTCGCGCGCACCAACCTCATCAATACCGTCAACAACGCCAGCTACGCCGAAATTCCCGAATGGTTCAAAAAATGGGAGATCACGGGGCTGGTGAAGTTTGAGGACAAAAACGGCGACGGCCGCATCCAGTATTACAACGACCGGAACACCGACCCGCAGTTTCAGGCCGAGGCGGCGGCGGCGGGATGGAAGGGCAATGAGCTGACCATCAACCGCGACATCATGGTACTGGCGAATCCCGAAATCGCCCGACTCCCCAACTGGGTCGTTGGGCTGGTGGCGGCGGGCGGACTGGCCGCCGCGTTGTCCACCGCCGCCGGCCTGTTGCTCGTCATTTCAACCGCCTTCGCTCACGATCTGGTGAAGCGATGTCTGAAACCCGACCTGTCGGAAAAAGGTGAATTGCTATGTGCCCGGATCGGCGCGGCGGTGGCGGTCACCATTGCGGCCTACTTTGGCATCAACCCGCCGGGCTTTGTGGCACAGGTGGTCGCGTTTGCGTTTGGTCTCGCAGCCGCATCGTTCTTCCCCGCGATTCTCATGGGCATCTTCCAGAAAAAGATGAACCGGGAAGGAGCCGTCAGCGGCATGATTGTCGGCATCATTTTCACTGCGACCTACATCATCTACTTCAAGTTCGTCTCGCCGGAGAAAAACAGTCCGGAGCATTGGCTGTTTGGGATTTCCCCCGAAGGCATCGGCACCATAGGCATGGTGCTCAACTTCGTTGTCGCCCAGTTTGTGATGCGCTTGACCCCGGAGCCCCCCGCCGAGGTCCAGGAGGAAGTCGAACACATCCGCGTGCCCCGGCAATTGGCGAAGTGAGCTGCGATTCGATCATCGATCGCACTCCCAACATTTTTTCTGCAAGAACCGCCCGGTTGGGGCCGTTTGACCAAGTGTTCCCATTCTTTGATCATGCAAAACGATACCGTAGTCATTCGCGACATCGACATCCCCTTCGGTCGACTCGTCTCCATTATGCTGAAGATCATGTTCGCCGCGATTCCGGCGGTCATCCTTTTCTATCTCTTTTTTGCGGTGCTGGGGCTGCTGTTTGCTGGTGGTGCCGGGCTGCTGACGGGGATTTTGGCTCGTTGAGTTCAAGCAACCGACTGCGGTAGTGTAATCGTGTGGTCAGGTTGGCTGCAATCGGGAGGAAGGGGTCACGCCGAAAAAGATGCATTCCGGCTTGGCCTTCGTGCACATTTTAACGGCATGCCCCCATCGGACGGACGGGTCTTGGCTACGAACACTACCGGAGAGTATCTTACTCCCGCTTGAGTTCGCGCAGCATGAGATCCTGCAGGGCCAACGCGGGTGATTTGTCGGCGAAGAGCGTCTGGTAGATTTCGTGCATAATCGGGGCTTCGATCTTTTTGTCGCGGCACAATTCGTGAAACGACTCCGTGGTCTTGTAACCTTCAACCACGGTTTTGCGGTCCGCCATGAGATCAGTGATTGAAGCGCCCTGCCCGATTTGTTCACCAAACTGGCGATTGCGGCTCCAGCTGCCATGACAGGTGGCCACCAGGTCGCCAAAGCCGCTCAAACCGTAAAATGTCTCGGCCTGGGCCCCGAGTCCCGCACCCACTCGCACCATCTCCGCCAAGGCGCGTGTCAACATGGCCGCCTTGGTATTGTCGCCCAACTTCAAGCCATCGCAAATGCCGGCGCCGATGGCATAAATGTTTTTCAGGCAGCCTCCCAGCTCCACCCCGATCAAGTCAGCCCCCGTGTAAACGCGCAGCGTGGGTCCGCTCAGTTGGCTTTGCACATGGGCCGCCAATTCATCTTCGACCGTCGCCGCCAGCACCATTGCGGCAGGCAAACCCCGACCAACTTCATTGGCGTTGGTCGGCCCGGTGAGCGCTCCGACCGGCAGCTGCGGCAGGACCGACTGGATGACTTGGGTGGGACGGTCATGCGTGCCCAGCTCCAAACCTTTCGCCAAACTCACGAGCAGTTTGAGTTCAGTGGCATACTTCAATGAGTCCTTGAGGCGTTTTGCCGTCTCGCGCAGCGCCTGGGCCGGGCAGGCCAACAAAACCACCTGGGCTTCCATCATGACCGGCACCAGCTCATGGCCCAACTGCAGGCTGGGCGGCAAAGCCACTCCCGGCAGATAATCAGGATTCTCGCGATCGGAAGAGAGCTGCAGCGCCTGTTCAAACCGGCGCGGCACCAGTGTCACCGTGTGACCGAGCTTCGAAAGGTGAACCGCCATGGCCGTGCCCCAAGCGCCGGCACCGATGACCGCAAAATTCATGCTTTGATCAGCCTAAACCCTTCCCGACGGTGCAAGGACAAATCGCCGTTGTCTACACGCGCGGTAACGAAAGAAAGAAGGTGGCTCCTTTGCCGAGTTGGCTTTCGCACCAGACCTTGCCGGCCATCGACGACACGAGTGCCTGCACAATGTAGAGGCCGATTCCGTGCGAGCTCTCGCCATCGGTCGGGCGCGCACTCAACCGGCTGAACTTCTCGAACAACTGCGGAAACTCCTCGGGGCCGATCCCCGGGCCGTTGTCCTGAACCTCGAGCTGCAACATGTCCTCCTGTTCGATCAATCGCACGACAACGCTGCCGCCCATCGGGGAATACTTGAGCGCGTTGCTGAGCAGATTTTCGATCACCTGTCGCAACGCCACCCTGTCAGCCATGACCTTGTGGGAACCGACCGGGGCTGACCACTCCAACTCGATTTTTTTGCGTCGAACAAACTCGTCGAAGCTCTCGATGACTTGTTCCACCACCGCCCGCATGTTCACCAGCGAGAGCGAAAGCCGGCGACTGCCATTCTCGATCGCTTCGACATCGAGCAACCCATTGACCAGCCCTTGCATGGCTTCGCTTTGGCGTTCCATGCGCTGCAAGACCGTCAAGGTATCGGCATCGCCGCTCTCCTGGGAGCGCGACTTCACCAAACCGACTCCCGTCTGAAACGTCATCAAGGGTCCGCGCATGTCGTGCGCCACCATGTGGAGCAGGTCCGTTTTTTCTTCGCTCAGGCGGGTGACCCGATCGTGGGCTTCTTCCAACGCGGATTGGTAGCGTTCGCGTTCCTGGAGCTGTCGGCGCAGTTGCCGGTTCCGCCAAAACACCGCCCAAAGGATACCGCCGCCAAACAGCACGATTCCCAACCCGATGCGCAGCGCCAAATCCCAGTTGAACGTGGCGGTCGGCACGTCCAACCGAACCCACTTTTCCACCACGGCGTTGCGCTCCACTTCGGAAAGCGACGCAAAATACTTGTCGATGATCCCGGCGAGAATCGCCCAATCCTTGCGCACCGCAAAGCGCGACCGGGTAAACTCGGGCATGACCCCGGAGATTTTTAAATTGGTGATGCCCAATCGCGGGATGAGGTAGCTGGCGTTGCCGAGGTTGGCGACCGTCGCGTAGCACTGGCCCGTCGATACCGCGAGGTAGGCGTCCTGGATTGTGGGGACCCGCATCACCTCCACGTCCCAGCCGATGGACTCCATCACCTCGTGGGTGACAAACCCCTCCGGCACGGCCACCCGGCGCCCCCGCACGGCGGACGGGGTGGAGAAGAATTCCGATTCAGAACGCGTAATGATCGCAATCGGGTAGTCGTAGTAGACTTCGGTAAACACCAGAAACTCCTCCCGTTCTTCCGATCGCGTCACGCACGTGATCAGATCGATCTCGCGGTTCCGAATGGACCTCACCGCCTCCGGCCAGGAATCCAAGCGAACAAACTCAAACTCCAGCCCCGCCAGTTCTGCGATGGCGTCCAGGAAATCAATATCGATTCCCCTCACCTCACCATTTTCGTCCCAAAAGTTGGCCGGCGGATACCCGTCATCCATGCCCACGCGAATCACCGGATTAGCTGCGATCCACGCGCATTCTTCCGACGTCAATTCAAGCCGACTGTCCATGTCCTCGTTGGCGAGGAGCAATCCCTCTCCTGCCAAGGCAGCAGCCGTGGTGGCTAGGGCTCTGAAGACTCGCGTGATTTCATTCAACAGGCCGACAGCGTTGGGCTCGTCGACTAGGGTCTCCACCCTAAAAGTCTAAGTAGAATATCGTAGATTTTTCGCAGAGTGATCGAGGGGTGCCATCCTGCGTCACCACCGGTGGCGATTAGGACCAAAGTCACCGAAATCGGTCTGGTAAAACGGTGAAATATGCTCACCTGGAGGCACAATCTCGTCGATGGCTCGATCTTGTTCTGCCGTGATCGCGACGTCGAGCGAAGCCAGGTAATCCTCCAACTGGTCCGCATTCCTTGGACCAATGATTACGCTCGAAACGCCAGGACGTCGAGCCACCCAGGCAGTGGCGAATGCCGCCACCGAGGTTTCCTTCTGTGCAGCCAACTCCTTGACCCGGTCAGCCGCGGCAACGATCGGATCCGAAATCCGCATCGCGTTGCGCCAGTTCGACGTGTCGGCAAACCGAGTTCCCTCCGGAGGATTGGCCGATGTGTATTTACCCGACAACATGCCTCCCGCAAGCGGCGAAAAGGTCATCAAGGCGATGCTGTGGGTAAGCGCCATGGGGATGAGTTCGCGTTCGATGCGCCGATCCAAAATGGTGTAGGGCGGCTGTTCACTGACAAACCGGTTTAAGCCCAACTCCCTGGCCGCCCAAAGTGATTCGACGAATTTCCAAGAGGTGAAAAAACTGGAACCAATGTAACGAACCTTGCCGGCCCGGACGAGATCGTCGAGTGCTCGCAGGCTTTCGTCGATGGCGCAGTCCGTCCGGGGACGATGCAGCTGGTAAAGGTCGATATAGTCGGTCTTCAAGCGGCGTAAGCTCGCTTCGCAGGCAGCGATGATGTGGCGCCGCGAAACCCCCTGCATGTTGGGGTCTTCATCGGACATCGACCCATGTACCTTCGTTGCCAGAATCACGCGGTCGCGGTGCCCGTTTCGTTGCAGGGCTTCGCCAACGATCTCTTCACTGGCTCCTCGGCCATAGACGTCTGCTGTATCAATAATATTGATACCCACGTCCAGCGCCCGGTCCACGATGTCACAGGCGTCGGCCAGGGGGGTGCGGCCGCCAAAATTCATCGCCCCCAGACAAAGCGGGGAGACCTTCAAGCCCGTGCGGCCAAATTCGCGGTATTGCATGCCGCAGATTCGGAGGAAAACGTCCGGGCCGCAAATCTCCGCGTATGCGACGGTAAAACAACATGAATTTCGCACACTTTTGCCAATATCCGCAGCCTGCGATCGGTTGATTTCTTCAGCTCATTCCTTCTAACCTCTACTCCAACCATGAAACGTCGTGCTTTCCTCCAAAACGCGGCCACTCTCGGTGCCGGTCTCACCGTCCTCCCCACGGGCACCCTGTTTGGTCAAAACACCCCCAACAACCGCCTCAACATCGCCCTCATCGGTGCCTACGGCCGTGCCCGGGCCCACTACGAGACCCTGAGGAAGGAAAACGTCGTCGCGGTCTGCGATATCGACGAAGAAAAGATCGCGATCGCGTTGAAGGAGTTTCCCGGCGCGAAGCCTTACGTGGACTGGCGCAAGTGTATTGAACAACCGGATATCGACGCCGTGGTGTGCTGCACCACCGACCACACGCACGCGCTGGTAGCCCAGTGGGCGCTCAACCGCGACCTCCACCTCTACTGCGAAAAACCCATCGGCAATACGGTCGAGGAGGCCCGGCTCCTGCGGGAAACCTATCTGCAAAAGAAACACAAACTCGCCACCCAGGCCGGCACCCAGCGCCACGCCTACCCCAATTTCGACCGGGTCCGCGAACTCATTCAGGCCGGGGCCATCGGTGAGCTGCAGTCCGCCTTTGGCTGGGGTGATCGCCAGCTGCGGCGCGACGGGTATCTTCCCGCCGCAGGCAAACCACCCGCTCATATTCATTGGGACCTCTGGTTGGGGCCCGCCCAGGAGCACCCCTACAATCCAGGCTATTTGTCCGGTCGTCCCGGGGCCGGCTGCTTGGAATGGAACATGTATTGGGACTTCGGCACGGGCCAGGTCGGCGACATGGGCAACCACGTCATGGACCTCATCTGGAAAGCCGTTGATGCCGGTCACCCCACGGCAATTTCGGCCCACGGTGAGGCGTTCAACCCGGAGGTCACCCCGGTTGAGCTCACCGCCACTTTTGATCATCCGGCCAATGACTGGCGCGGCCCCATCCGCATCGGCTGGTTCCAGGGCGGGCATATGCCCAAGTCTCCGCGCCCCTACGTCGATCTTAATGCCATCGGGCACGGAGTGATGTTCAAGGGCTCCAAGGGATTCCTCGTGGCCGACTTCCGCACCCGCATGGTCATTCCGTTCGGCGATGACGCCGACATGTCCTACTACAACTCACCCTCCACCGACGAAGTGACCCCGCCCGCCGGCCACTTCCAGGAAGAGTGGGTCAACGCCTGCAAGACCGACCTGCAGACGTCGTGCAATTTCGACTACAACGGCATCATGACCGAACAGATGGCCCTGGCACTGGTCGCCTACCGCGCCGGTGAACGGCTCGAATACGATGGCCGGACCGGACGCATCACCAACCACGAAGCGGCCAATCAGTATCTGAAACGCGAATACCGCGACGGCTGGGTGCTCAACGGCTGAGGGCCACGTCGTTTCCACCACCCGGTGGGCCATCGTTCATCCGGCCCGATTCCGCTCGCCGCCACCGGGCGAGCGGATTCTCCGGCTTATCGTGACTACGGGGAGCGGAAGCGACCCGGCAGCCGGACAAGCCGCCTACTTCGACGGAAACTTGCGTTCGCGCACCGCCCGGGCGTAGGCGTCCAGTCCGTCACTCCAGACCCTGCCCGTATCGGCAAATTGTTCGACGAATCCCGGCACGTAACCCGGGGTGAGCCCCAGCACGTCGGTGAACACCAGGATCTGCCCGTCGCACTCCGCCCCGGCCCCGATCCCGACCACCGGCACGTCGACGGCCTGCACCACGGCGCGCGCCGCCTCCGGTTTCACCAGCTCCAAAAGAAGAGCAAAGCAACCCGCATCCTCCAACGCCTTGGCATCGGCCACCAGCTGGTCGGTTTCCTTGGCATTCAAACCGTATTTCTTGTAGCGACCGAGTTGCTTGACCTGCTGCGGCATCAAGCCGGTATGCCCCCAAACCGGCACGCCGGCGTCGACCAGGCGTGCGATGGTGGGAGCCATCGTTTCCCCGCCTTCAATTTTCACGGCGTCGGCCCCGGCATCCTGCAGCAACCGCTGGCAAGACCGCAACACGTCACCAAAATCGAAGTGCGCCTCCGCAAACGGCACATCAGCCGCGATCATCGCCTTGGGTTTCGTGCGGGCCACGGCCGCGGTGTGATGCGCAATGATATCAAGGGTGACCGGCACCGTGCTCTCCAGGCCCAGCGCCGTGTTTCCCACGGAGTCGCCGACCAGCATGATGTCGATGCCCGCAGCGTCGGCATAGTGCGCCATGATGGCGTCATAAGCCGTGACGGCGACAATCGGGTCGCCGCCCTTTCGCTGTCGAATCGTGTGAGGGGTGACTTTGGGACGCGTTGCGCTCATCGAAAATCCCTACGCAAGAAACCCGGGAATCTTTTCACCGGCAATCTGCCGCTCAAAGGACTCGCGTTCGTGCACGAGCTCAAACGCACTGCCCCGCACCAAAACCTCGGCGGGACGACCACGGGTATTGTAATTGCTGGCCATGGTGAAGCCGTAGGCCCCGGCCGAGAGAAACGCCACGAGTTCACCTTCACCCACACTCTGCAACTCACGACCTTTGGCAAAGCAGTCGCCACTCTCGCAGATCGGCCCCACCACATCCGCCACCATGGCAGCGCGTGAGGTATCGCGCTCGACGGGCACGATCTCGTGATAGCTGTCATACATCGACGGCCGCGCCAGGTCGTTCATCGCTGCATCGATGACGAGGAAGTTCTTGTTCGCGCCGCGCTTCAGGTATTCGACCCGCGAGAGCATCACTCCGGCGTTGCCGATCAGGAATCGGCCCGGCTCGAGCAGGATCTTGAGGCCGAGGGGCTGAAGCAGCGGTGACAGCACCGCGCCGTAGAGCTCGGGAGTGAGCGGACGTTCGTCTTCGGAAAACCTCTCCCACCAGTCCGCCTGGCCGCTGGCCAGGGCATCTTCGTAAATGATGCCGATGCCACCCCCGATGGAAAAATACTCGAGGGCGTGCTCGCGTTGAAGTTGAGCGACGAACGGCACGACCTTTTCGACGGCCTCACGGAAAGGGCCTACCGAGGTCAACTGGGAACCAATGTGCATCTGCACGCCGGCGACTTTGATGTTGGGCAGTTTGGCGGCCGCGCCGTAAGCCTCCGCGGCCACGCTCATGGGAATGCCAAACTTATTGTCACTTTTGCCCGTGGTGATCTTGGCGTGGGTCTTCGCGTCGACGTCGGGGTTTATCCGAATGGCGATGCGGGCGGTCAGGCCAAGGCGACCCGCCACGTGGTTGATGCGGGCCAGCTCAGGTTCGCTTTCGACGTGAAACGCGTAAACCCCTTCCTGCAGCGCAAGCTCGATCTCCTCCTCCGTCTTGCCCACCCCGGCAAAGACACTCGATCGAATGTTCGCCCCCGCGGCGAGCACCCGCCGAATTTCCCCGCCACTGACCAAGTCGAATCCCGTGCCGAGATTGGCAAAAAGGCGCAGCACCGCAAGGGAGCTGTTGGCCTTCATCGCATAGCAGACCTGCAGATCGAGGTCCGCCAAACTGCGCTGCAAGCGCGTCACGTTATCGGTAATGGTTGCCGCGCTGTAGACGTAGGTGGGCGTGCCGTAGAGGCCGGCGATTTCCGCCAGGTCGACTTCTTCGCAGTGCAGGCTCGAACCGTGATAAGAGAAATGGTGCATGAATTGAATTTCCGGATACTCGCTAAAATCGCGTCAAACCCGCGCAAACTGCGAGTTTCGCCTTGAGAAAACGACTCAAAAAAACCCTGCTGCAAGGCATCCCATGAGACGTCTGCGCCACATGTTCCGCCGCTCGCCCATCAAATTGGGCTACATCGACGAGCATCCCGCCCAGACCACCCCGATTCGCAACGCGCAGTTTGTGAGTTTTTTCAGCGAGACTGATTGCCGGCCCCGACGTCACGTGGACTTTCTCGACAACCGCCTGCGACGCCAAAAATGGACGAAAATCGGCGCGTTGGTCACCTTCACCGCCATGGTTACCTGGTTCATGATCGAAAGCGCCCACGCCCTTTCGACATTTTGAGTAACAGGTAAATTCTCGCGCTGGGAGCGTAGAGTCTTTGCTTGGGGCGATGCCCGCTTCGCAACCTCCTCGTCTGCTTGCTCGTGCGCTTGGCGCCGTGGAGCGCACCGGCAACGCCCTGCCTGAGCCGGCCACCCTTTTTGCCATCCTGGCCGCCGCCGTCCTAATCTGCTCAGGCATCGCCGAAGCGGTTGACCTTGCGGTCGAACATCCTGCCACGGGCGAAACCATTGCCGCCGTCAGTCTGTTGAACCTGGCCGGGTTTCAGAAAATCGTGCAGGAGATGGTGCACGTCTTCGTCAATTTCCACCCTCTGGGTGTCGTGATTGTGTGCCTGCTCGGCATCGCCGTCGCCGAACGCACCGGCCTGATCGGTGCCGCGGTGCGGGCGCTCGTGCTTTCCACGCCAAAAAGTTGGGTTACGCCAATCGTCGTATTCGCCGGGGTCATGTCCAATATCGGGGCCGACGTTGGCTACGTGTTGTTGATTCCACTCGCCGCCACGATTTTCCATGCCGTCGGACGGCACCCCTTGGCCGGCCTCGCGGCCGGATTCGCCGGAGTCTCCGGGGGATTCTCAGCCAACCTCCTGATCAGCGCCATTGATGTAATCCTCGCCGGCTTGTCCACCGAAGCGGCGAAGCTGATCGACCCCGCCTACACGGTCACCGGTCTGGCCAACTATTACTTCATTTTTGTGTCCACGTTTGTGGTTGTGCTGGTGGGCACTTGGGTGACGCATCGGGTGGTGGAACCCCAGCTCGGCGACTACACGGGCAACGTGAAACCGGAAGAGCTCACGCCACTCGCCTCCGCTGAAAAACGCGGGCTCTGGTTCACGGTGGTTTTTGCGGCCATCACCACCGCGGTGCTTGTAGCCGGGGTCGTGCCCGCCGAGGGGTTTTTGCGCAACCCCGCCTATCCCGACGATCTGATGCGGTCGCTGCCCTTCGCCTACTTGGTGCCATTTCTCTTTGTCATCGGTTTTGGCTCCGGCCTCGCCTACGGACTGGGCGCAAGAACCGTTAAATCCGACCGGGACATCGTCGGCGCCATGAACGACGCGATGGGCACGCTGGGAGCCTACCTGGTTTTGGCATTCTTCGCCTCGCAGTTCATCGCGTTCTTCAATTGGACCAACCTCGGCCTGATCTTTGCCGTGAAGGGAGCCGGCGGGCTGCAGGCGCTCGGTTTGGACAACTGGCCCATTCTCATGATGGTGGGCCTGGTCATCCTCGCGGCCATCATCAACCTCATCGTCGGCAGCGCATCGGCCAAATGGGCGCTCATCGCCCCGATCTTTGTGCCCATGTTCATGCTGCTGGGCTTTTCTCCAGAGCTTGTGCAGGCGGCCTATCGGGTCGGGGACAGTGTGACCAACATCATCACGCCACTCATGGCCTACTTTCCCCTGATCATCACGTTTGCCCGCAAGTACGATTCCGAAACCGGCATGGGCACGATTATCGCCACCATGCTGCCTTACTCGGTGGGATTCCTGATCGCCTGGACGGTGATGATGGCCGTATGGATCGTGACCGGCCTGCCTCTGGGACCCAACGCGCCCCTTTACCTGCCCTCGTAAGAGCCCCCAACGGAAAATCCCCGCCCTTGCCCCGCAGACCAACGAGCTATTCACTTAACCCCTGCCAACAACACCATGTCTGTCACCTTTTCTCGTCTCTTCGCCCTGCCCCTCCTCGTTGTCGCCGCCTTCATCAGCGGGTGTGAAAACATCCCCAAGGACCTCGCCGGCATGGAGGTCGACCTCATCGGCGTGCGCTCCTTCAACGAGCTGCCCGATGGCTCCCACGAGCTGGTCGTCACCGTTCGCTGCCGCAACGAAACCGTGCGCCCCATCGGCATCCGCGAGGTGCAAATCGATTTGGTCGTCAACGGCATCAAACTCGGCAAGGCCACCTCGGACAAACCAATCGCCACCCAGGCGCTCAGCACCAACACCGGCGACATCACTTTCCAAATCGACGAAGCCGGGCTGGCGGAACTGATCGCGACCGTATTCGACCGCAATGCTGTAAACTACGACATGCGCACCCGCCTGGTGATCATGTCCGGCGGTCAACTCCTGACCAGCAAGTCCAGCTCCAGCGGCGTGGTTGACGTGACCGGCCTGCGCCGCAACTGACCGACGCCACCCGCTCGCGTCAACTTCCCGGCTGAGCCTGGTCATTCAGCGACCAGTCGTAACGCTGGTAGCCCACCTTCCACTCTTCCGCATTCCGGGCCATGTCGGCCGCGACCGCGAATGGAGCAAACCGCGCCAGGTAGCGAATCAGCTCGGCGTCGTTGTCGCCGAAGTCCTCTCCGAACCAACTGAAGATTTTTGAGATCCAGGCACGGCGTTGGGAAAGGTCGAACGTGTTGCGACTGGGGTCGGCCAGGAACTTGCGCCCCTCCTCTTCAAGCTGCTCCTCCAACCGCTCCGGCAGGTAGGCCTCCGCCCGCAGCAACGGACAGGAAATCGCCGCACAGACGATGGCAAAATGAATGCGAGGCTCATCGAACTGCTTCCGCATGATCTCGTGCTCAATCTCATTGAGCGTGTAAGTCTCCCCTCCCACTTCGGCGAAACGGATGTCCCAGGCCGTGCGTTTGATCAGCCATCCGATGATCATGCCGCCGGTCGCCAAATCGTGGATACTGTCGATGGGATAGTCGTCCGCCACCAACTTGAGCGTGTAGGCGTTGTAAGCATTGATCCACAGGGCAAGTTTCTCCTCTTCGGTCGAAAGGGCCGCCGGGTCGGTTTCGGCCAACTGGGTCAAATACGTCTCGAGGCGGTCATCTTCAGCCAAAGCTGCATAATCAACCAAACCCTCCGCCACATGATCCTGCAGCACCTTGCTCAGGAGATGATGATCCAAACTGGCTTGCACCGGCAAAACCATGCTCCCGGCAAGCAAGAGGCACCCAAAACGAAGTGTTCGCAGCATCGGCATCACTTGAGTCAGAGGTCGGAGGCAGGAGGATAATTCCGCACAAGTTTTCGCGGATCGGCGCCAAGCAGGAATCGGATCAAGAGGACGGCATTACGCCACTGCTGGCGCCAGACACCGTGACGACGAAATCGTCGCGACGAAGTGAGCACACTGGCTGGCAAGATATCGATCGGGCGGATCCGCCTGGCCCGTCGTCCGAGATCGACATCTTCGAACAGCGGCCAGTTCTTGAATCCGCCAAGTCCGTCGTAGGTCGGCCGCGAGATCAGGATTCCCTGGTCGCCAAATCGCGTGAAAACCGAATCAAACCGCGTGCACCACGCGGAGAACCGCAGCAGCCCGCTCGCATGATCGAACCGGACCTGAAACATCGCCATCGTGGCATCGGGACGGCGCATGTAATCGGCGGAAGCACGCGCTGCATCGGCATCCAGCCGGGTGTCGGCGTGCAGGAACAAAAACCAGGCAGGGTCAACCGCCGCCGCCCCGGCTCGCAATTGGCCTCCACGCGAGCGTGGTTGATCACGCAGCACCACATTCGCGCCGGACCGCTCCGCCAGATCCGCCGTGCCATCGGAGCTCCCCGCATCGACCACCACCACCGAGGCTTCGGGAAAGAGCTTCCGCAGTGTTTTCAGCAAATCCGGTAGGTTTCGCGCTTCATCCAGAGTGGGGATGACAATGGCCAGCTCAGTTTGAGGCATCTGAGCGAGAGTCCTCAGGCGGCGGTTGTATTTCCAAAACAATATGCCGAAAGTCCGCCTCTGCCCGACCGTCGGTATTGTCCGTGTCGACCATGATCGCCACGGCGGTGATCACCGACGGGGATTCGCCAAAAAACTTCCGGTAATCGGCCAACACGTCACGGGACTCGTGGCGCCAGGTATCCGATGCCTCATGACCGGCCGTCTGCAGGACGATGTGAGCGACACGACGGGTGTAGGGGCTGGGGAAAACGGAATCGACGGGTTCATTCGCCGCCCAGACATAGTTGATGGCACGGGTGCGGGTCGGGATCACCGAGGTCTCAAAGATCACAAACACCCGCGCGGCAAAATCGTCCCCGGCCTTGGTCCGTTCCGACACCGTGCCGTCGAGCTGGGAACGTACCCGCCAGGACCAGGTGAGTCGGGCCCGGGTCGGCTGCTTCACCGCCACTCGCCGTGCCGCCGCACGGTTGGCATTTTCACTCACCCCCGTGACGATGACCTGCCCGTCCTGGAGTCTGGCGTCATAGTGCGTCGCGGCGATCAACGGAAAACCCCGCGTTTCCCAGGCTTGGGAGAATTCCTTCGGATCCGTCCCCAACAACGCCCATCCCTCAGTCCGACCCTCCGCGGCGGAGAGACCAAAGAGTGCCAACAAAAAAAAGCCCGCACGGATCATCGTGCGGGCAGCTTTTGCAGGTTGGTCGCCGAGACAAGACCCTTAGACGGAACTCTTGGGCTTGAATGCCTGGCGGATCGACGCGCTCATGTAGTCGCGGTTGAGGCGGGCGATGAAGTCGTGGCTGATTAATTTCGGACAGGCCGCGGAGCACTCGTATTGGTTGGTGCAATTGCCGAAGCCGAGCTCATCCATCTTCGAGACCATCGCCAGGACACGCTTGTCACGCTCGGGTTGCCCCTGCGGGAGCAACGAATACTGCGAAACCTTCGCCCCCACGAAGAGCATGGCGGAAGCATTTTTACAGGCGGCGACGCAAGCGCCGCAACCAATGCACGCTGCGGCGTCCATCGCAAGGTCGGCGTCCTCCTTCGGAACCGGCACGGCATTGGCATCGACGGCGGCTCCGGTGCGAATGCTGATGAATCCACCGGCCTGCTGAATGGCATCGAAGGCCGCCCGATCGGTGATGAGGTCCTTTTGGACCGGGAAGGGCTTGGCCCGATAAGGCTCGACCACCACGGTGTCACCGTCCTTGAAGCTGCGCACGTAGGTTTGGCAGGAAGCGATGCCGGAATGCGGCCCGTGGGGTTTGCCGTCAATGACCAGCGAACATGTGCCGCAAATGCCCTCGCGGCAGTCGTGGGCAAAAGCAATGGGTTCCTCGCCCTTGCGCTCAAGGTCGTCGTTGACGACATCGAGCATCTCGAGGAACGACATGTTTGGATTGAGGTTCTCAGCCTTGTAGTCGACGAACTTGCCCTCCTTGTTCGGTCCGGCTTGCCGCCAGACCCGCAGGTTGAGGGAGATGTTCTGAGTGGAAGTATTGTCTGCGACCATGGTTGAAAGGATTTCGGAGTTACGAATTACGATTTACGATTGGCTCGCGTGGTTTTGATCGCGGCGACCGTGATTGAGAGAAGTTCTCCGGCCTCTTTGATGAGAGGGCCGAGTTTGGATTTGGGAATGAGTTCGGCAGCGACAATCAACTCCATCCAATAGAGGGATTCGTCGCATTCTTCTTCTACGATTTTCAGTTTGTTGATGAAGTCGGCCTTCGATTTGGCCCGGCAGGCAGCTCGATAATTCGCCCCCACCGAGGTGCCACTTCGCAACAATTGGCGACCGAGAATCTGGCTTGTTGATTGACCCGGCAAAGCCTCGACCAAGCGAACAATCCGCAGGGCAAATTCCTGCGTTCGCTGCAACATGTCGGCTTTGATCATTTCGGAGCCTCAACTCAATCGTCCTTCGTAAATCGTAGATTGTAATTCGAGGAGCTACTTGTAGCTCCGGACGCTCATTTTGACGAATTCGTAGTCAAGGGCTTCGGTGTTGCGCTTGGGCACGTTGCCTTCGCCCTGGTATTCCCAAGCGGCAACGTGGGAGAAGTCGTCGTCGTTGCGGAGGCATTCGCCGTCCGGATATTGGTACTCCTCGCGGAAATGGCCACCGCAGCTTTCCTCACGGGTCAGCGCGTCGCGGCACATCAGTTCGCCCAACTCCAGGAAGTCGGCAACACGGCCGGCTTTTTCAAGGGACTGATTGAGCGAATCGTCTGAGCCGGGAACATTCACGTTGGCCCAGAACTCTTCGCGCAGCCCGGGGATGATTTCGATGGCTTTCTCGAGACCCTCCTTGGTACGGGCCATGCCGCAGTGGTCCCACATGACCTTGCCCAGACGTTTGTGGAAGTGGTTGACCGTTTCCTTGCCCTTGGTGTTGAGGAGGCGCTTGGTCATGTCGTCGACCGACTTCACGGCATCGTGGAACGGCTGCTCGTCGCCCTTCGGCGCGGAGCCGGGCTTCTGGGTCGCAAGGTAGTTGCCGATCGTGTAGGGGATGACAAAGTAGCCGTCAGCAAGGCCCTGCATGAGGGCCGAGGCCCCGAGGCGATTGGCACCGTGATCCGAGAAGTTGGCTTCGCCGAGGACAAAGAGACCCGGGATGTTCGACATCAGGTTGTAGTCCACCCAGAGGCCACCCATGGTGTAGTGCACCGCCGGGAAGATCCGCATCGGGGTTTCATAGGCGGATTCGTCGGTAATCTCCTTGTAGATATCAAAAAGGTTGCCGTAACGGGCACGAACGGTGTCGGCCCCGAGACGGTTGATCGCGTCGCTGAAATCGAGGTAGACGCCGAGCTTGGTCGGTCCCACGCCGCGACCCTCGTCGCACATGCGCTTGGCCGCGCGGGAGGAGACGTCACGCGGAGCGAGGTTGCCAAAACTCGGATAGATGCGCTCGAGGTAGTAGTCGCGATCCTCTTCCGGGATGTCGTTGGGGTTCTTGCCGCAGTCCTCGGCCTTCTTGGGAACCCAGATCCGGCCGTCGTTGCGCAACGACTCGGACATGAGCGTGAGCTTGGACTGGTAGTCGCCGGACACCGGGATGCAGGTCGGGTGGATCTGCGTGAAGCACGGGTTGGCAAAACAGGCCCCCTTCTTGTAGGCCCGCCAGGCGGCGGTGGCGTTGGAGCCCCGCGCGTAGGTCGAGAGGTTGAAGACGTTGCCGTAGCCTCCGGTGGCCAGGACCACGGCGTCGGCCGCGTGGCGGGTGATCTCGCCAGTGATAAGATTGCGCACGACAATGCCCTTGGCCTGGCCGTCGACCAGCACGAGATCGAGCATTTCGGAATTGTTGTGCATGGTGACACCGCCGGTCCCGATCATCTTGGAAAGCGCAGAGTAAGCACCGAGCAGGAGTTGCTGGCCGGTCTGGCCGCGGGCATAGAATGTGCGGGACACCTGGGCGCCACCGAAGGAGCGGTTGTCGAGCAGACCGCCATACTCGCGGGCAAAAGGGACACCCTGCGCCACGCATTGATCGATGATGTTGGTCGAAACCTCAGCCAGACGGTGGACGTTGGCTTCGCGGGAACGGTAGTCGCCGCCCTTGATGGTGTCGTAGAAGAGGCGGTAGACGCTGTCGCCGTCGTTTTGGTAGTTCTTGGCGGCATTGATGCCGCCTTGGGCGGCGATCGAGTGGGCCCGGCGGGGGCTGTCGTGGAAAACGAAGCAATCCACCTTGTAACCGAGCTCAGCCATGGTAGCGGCGGCGGACCCACCGGCGAGGCCGGCACCAACCACGATGACCTTGTATTTCCGTTTGTTGGCCGGATTGACCAACTTCATGTTGGCCTTATAGGTGCTCCATTTGTCAGCGAGCGGGCCGGGAGGGACGTTTGAATTGAGGGTGGCCATGACGGAATTCGTTTAGCGTTGCGCGAGAAGTTGAACGGCCGCGGCGGTGCCTTCGGCCGGCTGCACGATCCCCGTGAGGATCAGGCCGGGAATGGCGAGGTTGCCGAGGAAGTAGAGGATGCAGTAGACGGCGACGATGCGTTGCAGGCCGACGGCCCACTTGGCGTTGCGCCAACCCAACGTCTGGAAGAGTGAATCCGCCCCGTGCCAGAGGTGCACCGTGAGTAGTCCGACCGCAACGATGTAGAAGAGCGACACGAGCGGGTTGGCGAATCCCAGAAAGATCATTGAGTAGACGTCGTGCACCTCGGTGCCTGCTGACGCCAAGGGGATCCCAAATTCGCGCACATCGCTTTCCAATACGACATGTTCGAGGGCACCCTTGTAGGTCTCGTCGCCGGGAATACCGATCGTGAAGTGGGCGAGGTGATAGATGATAAAAGCGAGCACCACAACTCCGCTCATGCGCATGTAGCGGGAAGCGACCGAAGCACGGAGCCACTTTTTCACCCCGTAGACTTCCGGACCGCGAGCTGCCTTGCTCTCCAAGGTGAGCACGACCGCCGCCCACACGTGAATGACAACACACGCCAACAGGAAGAGCCGGATGGCCCAAAGGGCGGGCCCGAGGCCCTGTAAGAAGTACGCATAACCATTGATTTGGTCGGGCGGCATGAAGATCTGGAGGTTGCCAACCAGATGGCCGGTGACGAAACCAACGAGGACAAGTCCGGTGACCGCCATCAGGAATTTTCGACCGATGGAGGAGCTGAACAGATTGCGAAACAAGTTCATCGCAAGAAGTAGGTGCAGTAGGAAGTGCGCCGGGGTGATTTCCTCGGCAGGAGCCCGCACCGTGCACAGCACCCCCAGCTTTGTAAACGTCTCAGGACGCGCTAACGTGCCCTATAAGTCTGACTGTCAAGCGAGAGTAGGTTTTTAGGAACTACAACAAAACCGCTACACGCCCACCCATCAGGAGCTTAGGGGTTTCAAGAGGGCAAACTTACCACTTGCCGCCGGGGGAATATGCCGACGCCGAAACGCAACCACGCGGGCGTCATCACCGAGGACCTTCGCTATTTTTTCCGTCAATCCAGCAGGAGCGGTGTGATCCGCGACGTAATGAAAATCCCAGCGATCCGGCTTGGCCTGAACCAGCGAATAATGCCAACACGTGAAATCGGCCGGCAAGGCTTCATCGATGTCGGTTGGTGAGACCAAAGACCCATCCCGGCGGAAATGCAGGCTACTCTCCCGGCCCAGAACCCGGAACCCTTTGGGATGACGTTGGACCACATCACCGGTGTGGTAGCGCAACAGGGGCATCGCCTCCCGATCGCGGGTCGTCACGGTGATCTCAAAGGTATCCGGCAGTTCGCGGTAAGGCGCCAACTCGATAAAGGCGTTGGCATCGATCGGCTGCGAGTTGTCCGCAAAGGCATCGCCAACAAAAATGTAACCCGCCTCGGTGGATCCGTAGAGGTCGACTTGGGGGGCATCGATGACCTCGGCGATACGACGACTGTGCTGCAGGCTGGCCTTGCCGTAGGTCAGAATCACCGCTTTCACACTCGGCACGCTCACTTCGCGCCGGGCCAAAGCCCGGGCGAGCAGGGACAAATAGATGGGTTCGCCCTCGATGATGTCCGGTTTGACCGCCTGCACCTCGGTGACGATCCGGTCCCACTCGGATTCCCGAAAGACAAAGGGATCACTGGTGAGATTCAGGTAAACCGTGCCATCGATATAACGGTGCGGGAACGGGTGATCTTCGTAGGGGCAAAGATTGCTGGAACATCCCACCGGGGCGAGGATGCACTTGCGGTGGGCTTTGCCCACAAAGGGCTTGAGGATGGGGGATGCCTCGTAGGCCCGGGCCGTCTGGGTCTCCCACCAGCCCTGCTCCATGATTACGGTCATCGGTCCTGCCGTGGTGCCGGAGGTGCTCTCGTATTCGAACTTCTCTTCCTCCAAGCCACGTTCGATGATGGAGTAATCCTCGAAAAAGGATTCGTGCCCGCGTTGGGCGATTTCCTGTTTCGTCAACCGGGGAATCTCGCGGTAGCAACTCCATCGCAACGGCTCGGCATGTAAGGGGAACCGCTTCGCATACAACGGGCTGCGTTCATAAATCCGCCGAATTTCCGACTCAAGAGCAGCCGGAAGTTGTTCCGCAGTCGCAAGACCGAGAGCTTGATGGGCGTTGGCGAATTGAGGAACAGACATTTTGGAAGGGAGTCAGCTAAGCGGGAGCTCTCCTTAAGTCAAATTTCAGCCTGGGCAGGCCAGCGATCCCGCCACCATGGCTCCAGGAAAAACAGCATGTTGAGCATGAGCGCGTGCGTGATCTCGCCCTCGCGGGCGGCCCGGAGCACGTCGGCAATCGGCACCAGGGAGGTTTGAATCTCCTCATCCGGATCCCAGCTGGTCTCCGTGGCCAACCGCACGTCCGGGATCAGAATCATGTGTGCCTGGTTGCTTTGAATCGCAGGATTTGGATAAACGCGTCCCAGTTCAATGGCTTCCCTGCCGGCGTAACCCGTCTCCTCCGCAAGTTCGCGGAGCGCCGCGACCAGCGGGTTTTCGCCCGGTTCGACCACCCCTCCCGGCAACTCCAAGGAAACCGCCTCGGCCCCAAATCTGTATTGGCGGACCATCACAAGTTCTCCCGACGGCGTGACGGGGGCCACCACCGCCCAGGATGGGGCATCGATCACGATGAATTCCTTGCTTCCTTCCCGATGCGGATGCGTGAACGCACTGGCTCGAACATCAAATACCCGCGTGTGCAGCAGGGAACGATCGGCTCCGCGGCGCCAGTGAGCAGGTTCGGAATCAGGCATGGGGGAGAAAAAAAAGCCTCCCAAGCCTGGAGCGAGGGAGGCCGTGAAAAGAGAGATTCAGGTTTACTGAGCCGGGATATTGAGCACTTGGCCGACCCGAAGACGGTTCCAGTCCACGCCCGGGTTGGCATTCAGGAGGGCGGTCAGCGAAACACCCGCTTCCCGGGCAATCTTGGAGCCCGTATCACCTCCCCGCACCGTATACGTGCCAGCCACTGCCCCACTGCCCCCGTCACTGCCACCACCAGAAGGAGCCGGGGTCGAAGCGACCTGCACGGGAGCAGGGCCTTGCATTTCGTCGACTTTGGTCTGCAACTCGTTGAAGGCTTCGCTGACCCGCTGCAGAGCGGTATTGGTGTCGGACGCCACCCGATTGATGCGTTGCGTGGCATTGTCGGCACTGGTGGCAGCTTGGCGCAGTTCCGTCTCAAGGGCATCGATGCGGTCGACCAAAGCTGACTGGTCAGAGAGGGTTTTATTGATGTTCGAAACCTTGGCCAAGGCTACTCCGGCGAGCACGCCGGCAATCAAACCGATGATGAGGGCCAGGATGGGAAGGTAACTGAACGATTCGTTGTTATCCGAAGAGATGGTATCCATGGAGCTATGCCCCAGAGGTCTACGTCTGTAGACCCCTCGTAAGCAAGCCGGTAAATCACCAATGACCGGACCGTTTGCGCAGAATCGCGCCACCACTCCCCGGAGTATCACCGATGGTCGGGACGGAGGGATTCGAACCCCCGACCTCCTGCTCCCAAAGCAGGCGCTCTACCAGGCTAAGCTACGTCCCGAATATCGGAGCCGCCACGCCACCGGGTCACTCTTCGTCTGTCAATGCCCGGTTAGCGAGGTTTTGATCCATCCATTGCCTTCCCTGTCCCGACTTAAGATATTTTTCGCGCACGCGCGCCTCAGCATAGCTGGCAAAGGATTCCCGATGGATCAGATCGAATTCGCCAATAAGCTGGCTAGATTTATCTTTGTTGGCCCGATGCTCCGCCAGCCGCCTCGACAAATCGTTTGTAATTCCAACGTAACGCTTTAACGAGAAGCGCCCTCGGATCACATATAATACAATCTCCATACGAACAGACGGAGGGACTTGGTCGCCTTTGGTGACTTCGAACCCGCCCGAGGCGGGCAAGCCCCTGACCTCCTGCTCCCAAAGCAGGCGCTCTACCAGGCTAAGCTACGTCCCGAGTATCGGAGCCGTCACGCCACCGGCTCTGCATCAGACTGTTAATCGTTCGTGTATGGCTGCTACGGCCGATCTCAAGGTGTGCCAAAAGAAATCTCCGGCGTTTCCTCTGCCGGCTCTTCGGTGTCACTACCGGCGGCGGCTTCGGCTGCTGCCCGCATGAGAGTCACGCGTTGGGCCCACGTTGTACCGGGAGCAAAGGCATCGACCTGCATCGCCAAGGCTTCGATCCCCGCCAAGTCGTCGGCCTCCATGGCAACTGCCGCCAAATGATAAACGGCCTCGCCGCGGACGGCTGCCGCAGCATCCGTGCGGTTGGCCAGATTTCTCAGCTCGGCTTCACCCGTGCTGGCATCACCGCTTTTGATCAGCGCCATCGCACGACCCAGGGCAATACGGTCGGCGAACACCGTTCCCTCGAGCTCAGTGGCAGCCGCATCATAGGCATCAACCGCGTCGCCGAAACGGTTTTCGGCGTAGGCGTTGTCGGCGATTTTAAGCAGGGCGACACCCGCCAAGCCCGTGCCGCTGTTATCGTCGGCAAATGCCTGCAGGGCGTCATCTCCCTCCGCCATCGCGAAGTCCTCGCGGGCGGACTCCAGCTTGGCGGTCTGATAAAAGGACCAACCGTTGCGCACGACGATGGCGAGAAGCACGACGGCCGCAAGGGCCATGAGGAGGGAACGGTTTTTTTCCCAGAACTGTTGGACCACTTCTTCGAGGTCGGTCGACGCAGCTGCCTCCGTTGTTCCGACCAAATTGCGGTCGTCGCCGGGAGGTGTGGAAGGGGTTTCGTTGGACTTGGCCATGAGAGCGAAAAGGGTCAACGAAGCATAACCGCCCCACCCCGTAAAGGCGGATTTAACCCTCGTTTTGTCGTCATCTCGAAAGTCAATCGAATATCACCGTCTTGCGTCCGTAAACCAGCACCCGGTGCTCCAAATGCCAGCGCACCGCCCGCGCCAGGACCATTTTCTCAAGGTCCCGACCATGGCGGATAAGGTCGGCCACCCCGTGGCGATGCGTCACCCGGGCGACATCCTGTTGAATGATGGGTCCGTCATCGAGAACCGCGGTGGCGTAGTGGGCGGTGGCGCCGATAAGTTTGACTCCCCGTTCGTGCGCTTGGTGGTAGGGCCGGCCTCCGGCAAACGCGGGCAGGAAGGAGTGATGGATGTTGATCACCGGTCCGTTGAAGGTGGTGAGAAACTCGTCTGACAGCACCTGCATGTAGCGGGCGAGAATGACCAGATTCACCTCCAGGTCGGACAGCAGATCCAGCTGCGCCGCTTCTGCCGCAGGTTTGATCTCAGGGGTCACCGGGATGTGATAAAACGGCAGGCCATAACGTTCCGAAGCGGAACGCAGCGCTTCATGGTTGGAAACCACGGCCACCAACTCGCAGGGGATTTCACCCGCCTTCCACCGCAGGATCAAATCGTGGAAACAATGGTCGGCCTTCGACACAAACAAGGCCACGCGCTGCCGGCGCGCCGGGCTGCCAATCGTGGCGTGCATGCCCAATTCCTGGGCAAACTTACGAAACGACTCCTCCTCGGCCGCAAACTCAGTGTCCGCCGCGGGAGTCCATTCCACGCGTTGGAAGAACACACCGGCTTCCAGGTCGCGGTGCTGGTCGGCATGCAAGATGTTGCCGCCGCGTTCGAAGATCCAGCCCGAGACTTTCGCCACGAGGCCCGGCTGGTCCGGCCCGTGCAACAAACAAACGAGAGGGGTGGCTTCCGACATCGAACAAGGGTGCCGCCTAAGCAACCGGCTGGGTGTTTTTCACGTAATCCTGGATCGGCTGAACCCCAATGTCCGCCTCGAGCTGGGCCTCGATCCCTTTCACCGCCGCGAACGCGCCCATGACCGTCGTCATCAGGCAAACGTTGTGCGCATACGCCGCCGCCCGGATCGTGTTCTCGTCCTTGCGCGGAATCATGCCACCGGGGGTGTTGATGACCAAGGCGATGTCATTGTTCTTGAGCATGTCGACCGCGGTCGGCCGGCCTTGGTTGATTTTGGCGAGGTGGGTCGCCTCGACGCCGTTTTCTTTCAACATTTTGGCGGTGCCGCCAGTGGAGTAGATCTTAAAACCAAGGCGCACCAACCGCCGGGCCAGGTCAACCGCGCGCGGTTTGTCGTCGTCTTTGACCGAAAGGAAGACGTTGCCTGTTTTGGGGAGACCGGGCTTTGCCGCGGCCTGGGCCTTCGCGAACGCCACTCCGAGGTCTTCATCGAGTCCCATGACTTCGCCCGTTGAGCGCATCTCGGGGCTGAGCGCGATGGTGGAGCCCGGGAAGCGCACAAACGGAAAGACCGACTCCTTCACACACCAATGCCTGGGCACAATCTCCCGGGTGAATCCAAGCTCCGGCAAAGTGGCGCCCGCCATGATTTTTGCCGCCAGCTTGGCCAACGGAATGCCCATCGCCTTGGCCACAAAGGGCACCGTGCGCGAGGCTCGCGGATTCACTTCGATCAGGAACAGCTCATCGTCCTTGATCGCGAACTGCACATTCATCAGCCCGACGACCTTGAGCTCCCTGGCCAGGGCGTGGGTGGCGTCACGCACCACCTGCAGCATTTGATCCGAAAGCGTGTGGGGTGGCATCACCATGCCGGCATCCCCCGAGTGCACGCCGGCATACTCAATATGCTCCAGCATGCCGCCGATGATTGAAGTAGTGCCATCGCTGATACAATCGACATCCAGCTCGATCGCATCCTCCAGGAACTTGTCGATCAGCACCGGCTTGTCGGGCATCACGTCGAAGGCCTCCCGCACCACCCGTTTGAACTCTTCCTCGCTGTAGACGATGAACATGCCGCGGCCGCCCAGGACAAACGACGGGCGCAGCAGCACGGGAAATCCGATCTCGTTGGCCGCCGCCAGGGCGTCGTGCTCATTCATCGCCGTGCGGTTGGCCGGTTGCTGCAGGCCGAGCTTGTGCAAAATCGCCGCAAAAAGCTTCCGGTCTTCGGCCGCGTCGATCGACTCGGGCGAGGTACCGATGATGTTGACCCCGCGGGCCTTGAGATCGGTGGCGAGGTTCAGCGGCGTCTGGCCGCCGAACTGCACGATCGCCCCGTCACAGCCTTCCTGCTCGTAGACTTCGAGCACATCCTCGAGCGTAAGCGGTTCAAAATAAAGCCGGTCGGACGTGTCGTAGTCCGTCGAAACGGTCTCCGGGTTGGAATTGACCATCACCGTCTCGAAGCCGGCCTCGCGCAGGGCGAAACTCGCGTGCACACAGCAGTAGTCGAACTCGATGCCCTGGCCGATGCGGTTGGGGCCTCCCCCCAGGATCATGATCTTCTTTTTGTCCGAAGGCATGACCTCATTCTCGTCGCCGTAGCTGGAATAATAATACGGCGTGAACGCCTCGAACTCCGCCGCACAGGTGTCGACCAGCCGGTAGGTGGTATTGATGCCCCGCTTCTTCCGCGTGGCCCTGACCGCGTCAAAATCGCTCCCCAGCAGATGGGCCAGCTGCATGTCACTGAACCCGAAGCGCTTGGCCCGGCGCAGGCTCGCATCGTCGATGGAGTCCAGGGTCTGCTGCTTGAGGTCCTGCTCCATCAAAAAGATTTCGTGCATCTGGTGCAGGAACCACGGGTCGATTTTCGTGAGCTCAAACACGTCGTCGATGCTCATGCCGTCGAGGAAGGCATAGCGGATGTAATGCACCCGGGCAGCGTTGGGTGTGCCCAGTTTGGCGGCGAGCACGCCGCGATCCGGGGGTGTATCCAAACCCCACTTACCGCCGCCGCCGAATCCACGGGCGCCCACCTCGAGCGACCGCAGTGCCTTCTGCAGCGACTCCTTGAACGTGCGGCCAATGGCCATCGCCTCCCCCACCGACTTCATGGCCGAGGTCAGTGAGTCATCGGTGCCTTGAAATTTCTCGAACGTGAACCGCGGGATTTTGGTGACGACATAATCAATGGTCGGTTCAAACGAAGCAGGCGTCAGTCGCGTGATGTCGTTGCGCAGTTCGTCGAGCGTGTAGCCCACGGCCAGCTTGGCGGCGATTTTCGCAATGGGAAAGCCGGTGGCCTTGGACGCCAGGGCCGACGACCGCGACACCCGCGGATTCATTTCGATCACAACCTGGCGGCCGGTCTGCGGATCGAGGGAAAACTGGATGTTGGATCCTCCTGTCTCCACGCCGATCTCACGAATCACGGCAAAGGACGCGTCGCGCATGGCCTGATACTCCTTGTCCGAAAGCGTCATGGCCGGCGCCACGGTAATGGAATCGCCGGTGTGCACGCCCATCGGGTCAAAGTTCTCGATCGAGCAAATCACGACACACTGGTCCTTCCGGTCGCGCATGACCTCCATCTCGTATTCCTTCCAACCGAGCAGGCATTCTTCGATCAACACCTCGTGCACGGGAGAGAGGTCGAGGCCGTTGGCGACAATGCTCTTGAACTCCTCCATGTTGTAGGCGATGCCGCCACCGGATCCTCCCAAAGTAAACGAGGGGCGGATGATCAGCGGCAGGGTTCCGATCTGATCAGCAGCCTCCAGTGCCTCCTCCATGTCTTTGACGGTGCGGGAACGTGCCACGTCCAATCCGATCTTGAGCATCGCCTGTTTAAAGAGTTCCCGGTCCTCACCTTTGTCGATCGCCTCGGGTTTGGCTCCGATCATCTCCACGTCGTATTTTTCGAGGATGCCCTGCTGGTGCAGTTCCATCGACAGGTTCAGGGCGGTTTGACCACCCAGGGTCGGCAGCAACGCGTCCGGCTTCTCGCGGGCAATGATCTTTTCCACATACTCGACCGTTAGCGGTTCGATGTAAGTGACATCTGCGAACTCCGGATCGGTCATGATCGTGGCCGGGTTGGAATTGACGAGGATGACCCGATACCCCTCTTCCTTGAGAGCTTTGCAGGCTTGGGTGCCGGAGTAGTCGAATTCGCAGGCTTGGCCGATTACAATGGGGCCGGCGCCAATAATGAGGATGGAGGAGAGGTCGTCGCGCTTGGGCATGGCGTAGTCTCTGCCGACGCTTGGAATCGCGTCAGGGCGGGGCAAGCGCGAACTCCCTCCTGCGCCAGTTCAACGGCGAATCGGTGCTCAGTCCAATTCACTTTCGACCACGCCCAGCACCTGGGCGGCCGCGGCTCGGTCTCCATGGCAGGCCCGCAAAACCTTGGCGATATAGCCTTTTCGTTTATCGGCCAAATACTCCGACAAGGTTTTCCAATCGCCCACTGTCTGTAGTTTTTGGGGCAATTGATCGATTCCCACCACCCGGGATTCGGTCGCCACCGCGATTTGGGTCACGATCTGGTGCAATTCCAGGGCGTTGCCCGGCCAGTGGTAGGATCGCAGGACCTGCAGCGCTTCCGGCGAGAATTCGATCAGCTTGGCGTCGAAGTGAGGATTCGTGCAGGTCGCGAGAATGCTCTTGATGATCTCCGGAAGGTCATCGACCCGCTGTTGCAGTCCCGGAACCGTGACCGGCAGCGAGGCCACGCGGTAGAACAACTCGTCGTGAAACTTGCCCTCGTCGGTCATAAGCTCGAGGTCCTCCCCCGTCGTGCAAATCAGGCGGAACCGGTGCGCGGTGTTGCGCAAAACACTCACCAGTTCCTTCTGCATCGCCATTGGCAACGCCTCGAGTCGCTGCAAAAGCAACGTTCCGCCGGTCGCCCGCTCGACCCACTCGCCGCCATTGCCATTTTCTCCCATCAATCCCTTGGCAAAGCTATCCTCGGAATTGAGCACACAATCGATGCGCACCAACTCGGCGTCTTCCTCGGCCACGCTTTCGTGCAAAATCTCCGCAA
The DNA here is from genome assembly GCA_028280945.1 of Opitutaceae bacterium. GTDB lineage: Bacteria > Verrucomicrobiota > Verrucomicrobiia > Opitutales > Opitutaceae > Actomonas. The sequence goes on along the minus strand of JANQKV010000026.1, from coordinate 136,516 downwards.
TGGTATCCCGACCCGTGCCCGCTTCGCCCTGTAGGAGCACCGGGGTGCGCGCGCCCGCGAGTCGTTGCACCTGGCTGCGCAATTTGACGATCGCCGGGCTCTGCCCGACCAGACGCGACTCCAGATCGGCCGTTTCGACAACGGTGCCGGTGGACTGCGCCCGCTTGATCTGATACTCTCGGTATTCGATTCCCCGCTTCAGTGTGCCGATCAACTCATCAACCCGAAAGGGTTTCTGGAGGTAGTCGAACGCCCCAAACTTCAGCGCCTGGATCGCGCTTTCGGTGGAAGCGTAGGCCGTCATGATGACCACCACGGCATTGGCATCATATTCCTTCAACTGCTTCAGCAAGGTGATGCCATCGACCGGTTTCATGTCGATGTCAGCCAGGACGATGTCGAATTTGTCCTCCTTGTAGCGCACCAAACCCGCTTCGCCATCGGTCGCGAACGAGGTTTCGTAACCGGTGGGCTGGATGACCGCTTCCAGCATCTCGTGGATGGAAAGCAAGTCGTCGACAATAAGAACCGAGGCCATGGGCGGAGTTAGCATGCTCCCTCGCCGAGAGGGGACTGCCAGCAGGGAGGAACATCCATGGACTTATTGCAAGCCGCCGGCCACCGCGCCGAGTTGGAAGATCGGCAAAAACATCGCCATGACGATGCCACCAACCACCACGCCCAGAAACACGATCAACATCGGTTCGATCAGCGAGGTGAGGGCGGCAACCGTCGCCTCCGCCTCCGCGTCGTAGAAATCGGCAATCTTGTTCATCATACCGTCGACGTTGCCGGTCGATTCTCCCGCCTTGACCATGTGTTTCATCATGGGTGGGAAAAAGGAATTGGCGGCCAGCACCTCTGAGACCTGCCCACCTTGCGAAACGTGTTTGGCGATCTCCACGCAGGCTCCCTCAATCTGCACCTTGTTCGACGCAGCCGAGACGATTTCCAACGTGCGCAGAATCGGCACCCCCGAGCGAACGAGTGTGGCGTAGGTGCGGCAGAAACGCGAGAGCGTGATCTTGTGGATCAGGTTGCCAAAAATGGGGGCTCGGACCAGCGCCTGGTCCTTGACCTGCCGACCCTTGGGGGTGGCGACGATCTTTTTGAAGATGAACCAGAATACGATGCAGCCACCGATGATGTAGAGGATGTTGGCCTTCAGGAAATCAGAGAGGTCGATGAGGAACTGGGTCGGCGCGGGCAGCTGGGCGCCAAAGTCCGCAAACATGTTGGCGAACACTGGAATGACGAAGATCAGCAGCACGTTCACCAGAGCGATGGCGAGACCGATCACCGCAATCGGGTAGGTCATGGCTGATTTGACCTTCTTGGTCAGCCGAACACTGGACTCAAAATATTCGGCGACCTTGCCCAGGATTTCCGCCAAAGCACCGGAAGCCTCACCGGCCTCAACCATGGAGATGAACAGGGTGTTGAAGGTCTTGGGAAACTTTTTGACCGAATCGGAAAACGAATTGCCGGAGGAAATCTCGGCGCGGACATCGCGAATCACGATGCGGAAGACCTGATCCTCGGTTTGGTCCTGCAAAGCCTCCAAACACTGCACAAGGGGGAGGCCGGCATTCAGCAGCGACGACAACTGCTGGGTGAAAATGGCCAACTCTTCGAGCGGCAGATTGTATTTTTTTGATTTTTTCTCGAAGGCCTTCTGCTTAGCGAGCTGCTGCGAGGCCCAAAAATTCGACTGCTTGGACTTACCGGCAGCCGCCTTTTTCTTGCTAGCTGTGCCTTTCGAGCCACCTGAGATTATCGCCATTGGCCGAGAGAAAACGGTCAAAACTCACCTCGCAACCCCATTCCCGGGGCCGGTTTAGTAAATATTTGTGAATACACCGGGCAGTTTTTTGGACTGAAATCGGCACGACGGCAGGCTTGACGCTCCGCGGCTGCGCCCGTTGCTTCGCCTGCACTGCGCCTGTAGTTTAGTGGTAAAACCTCTGTCTTCCACACAGATGTCGTCGGTTCGATTCCGTCCAGGCGCACCAGCCTTCGCCGCGCGAAGCGCGGTCGCCCAAGGCGGCTGAAGCTACAGCTGGCAAGCCAGTCGAAAATCAAGCAGGTTGTCCGCCAGAGCCTGGGCGACGGCGGACCGAAACCACTCTACCCTTTCCGACGCATGAACCTCGTCCTTTTCGATTCCGCAGAAATCGACCGGCCCCTGCCGCTGGCGGACGAGCGAGCGCGACACATCCGCACGGTATTACGTTGTGCCGACGAAGAGCTGTTCGACGTTGGTCTGGTCAATGGCCCGCGGGGCAAGGCTCGCATTGTGGACGAGCGCGCCGGAGGCTTGATTCTGGACTTCACCTGGCAACCCGCCCACCCCGCCCCGCCCCGAACCCGACTGGTGGTGGGTTTTCCACGCCCACAAACCGCCCGGGATGTTTTGCGCGACGCCACGACTTTGGGGGCAACCGATTTGGCATTTGTCAGCACCCGTCGCAGCGATCCGAACTACGCGAAGAGTTCGCTCTGGATATCGGGCGAGTGGACCCGGCACATCCGCACCGGCGCCGCCCAAGCCTTTGACACCTATGTTCCCGAGGTAGGTTGGACACGGGACTTGCCGGGCGTGTTGTCCGAATGGTCGGACGAAAGCCCGCAACTGATTGCGTTGGATGTTTACGGACAGCATTCCCATCTCGCCGACCTCAAGGTGACCACGCCAACATCGGATGTCGCGATCACGATCGGTCCCGAACGCGGCTGGGAGGATACCGACCGCCAGGTTCTGACGGAATTCGGCGCAAAGTTCTTCAGCTTGGGTGATCGTGTGCTTCGCACCGAGACGGCCGTTACCGCGGCGCTAACTTTACTTACCGCGGCAAGGGTTCGAGCCGGTAAATCGCCGCCGTAGGCTGGCCCGCGCCTTTGCCCAATCGTTTGACCAATTCAAAACCACGGGGGGCCAGGGCAACTTCACCGGGCATCTCAAAAACGACTCGCGGGTCATCCCGCCGGCGCAGCAGGCCTTTCAGGGCGCGAAAGATTCTGGGCGCCACCTTGTCGAGGATAGGATACGGGGGATCAACGAAAACCAAAGCCGGCGGCCGCTCCGGGTCGATCCAGGGTGCACTGGTCGCATCCCCACACCGCACCATCAATCCTTCTTCGTCGCGCTCCATGCTCACACAGACCGACGCGATGTTCCGGCGCAGGAGTTCAAAGGCCGCCCGATTCCGCTCCACCCACATGCCTCCGGCCGCGCCTCGACTGAGCGCTTCCAAACCGTAGGACCCACTTCCCGCAAACAAATCGAGAAACCACGCCCCCTCCATGCGGTCGCCCAGACTGGAGAAAACAGCCTGTCTTAAACCATCGGTGGCAGGGCGCACCGCATCGCCCTTCGGCACGGCAAGATGGATGCCGCGAGCTTGGCCACCACTGATTCTCATCGCGCCATGCAAAATTGGTTTGGCGATTTGGCAAACGTGAAGAGTCGGTGAAACGGTGGGGTTCTCCCGCCCATGCCCAGTCTTCGCTTCACTCGCCGCCGCTTCCTTCGCAGCCTGCTCTGGACCGGTGGCCTCGGACTTACCGCCTCCGCCGCCACTTCCACCATGCCTTCCCGACCGCGTTTTCCCCGCTCCGACCACAGCGATGGCTTCAAGTTTTTTAACCCCGGCAAGCACATCAATCGGTCGTGGTGGGATGTGCTGAAGTGGCGGCGGACATCCACTCCCCAACCGTGGCCAAAGCGGGTGGAGATCGATCCGCCTCCCCTGCCCGATGCTCCCCTCGATGGCACAATCACGACCACCTGGATCAATCACGCCACCGTCCTGGTCCAAACCCGTCACGCCAACATCCTTACCGACCCGGTCTTCAGCGAGCGCCCCAGCCCTGTTCAATGGGCCGGTCCCCAGCGGGTGCATGAACCCGGGGTGGCGATGGAGGACCTGCCGGACATTCATGTGATTCTGCTCAGCCACGATCATTACGACCATTGTGACGCCCCCACCTTGAAACACTTTGCCCGGCAACCGGAGCCACCGGCCGTGGCCGTACCCTTGGGCAACAGTGACCTGCTCTTGAAATTTGGTTTCGCGCCCGAACGCATCATTGAGTTGGACTGGTGGGAAGCACATGAGTTTGCCCCCGGTTTTTATGTCCGGGCCACACCAGCTCGCCATTGGAGCAACCGGCTCAGCGGCAAACGCAACCATCGCCTCTGGTCGGGCTTTTTCGTGCAGGCAGCCGGCCGCACATTTTACTATGCGGGTGATACGGCCTGGGATGATCAAATGTTTGCGCAAATCCACGAGCAGTGCGGTGAGCCGGATCTCGCGATTGTCCCCATCGGAGCCTACGAGCCGCGCTGGTTCATGGCGGCCCAGCATTGCAATCCGGCCGAAGCGGTGCGCATCCATCAAACCGTCGGTGCCATGAAATCCCTTGGTGTGCATTGGGGGACGTTTCAGTTGACCGATGAGGGCCGCGAGGATCCGCCGAACGACTTGGCCGCAGCGGTGAGCGCGGCAGACCTGGATCCGGACGAATTCGTGACCCTGGACCCGGGCGGTTCCGTGACCGTCTAACATATCCGTTTAGGGAACCTTCTGAATGATCGTCCCGCATTGCTCGTACCTCGTTTGCAATGGCAGATTTTTTCACTGTAGTTAGGCACCTAACTTAATTTGTATTCGGCTCACGTCGATTACCCACGCACACCACTCTTCTCCTACACTATGAACTTGCGCCTCGTCGCCTCGATGACGTTGGTCGCGGTGGCTTGCCTTGCCTCCGTGCGGGCGGAGCTGCCGCGAGAGCGCAACTATTGGCCGTTCTGGGTGGAGCAGCCCGCCGACCGCGAAGGGGTGAGCCGATGGAGTTCACTGGGGCCTTTGATCTATGGCTCATCCAATGCCGACGGCGATCGGATGACGGGGTTCCGTCCCCTCTTTCACGACTTCGAGGGTGCAGACGACTCCTTTGCCCGCAGCTTCATTTATCCCCTGTGGTATCGCGAACACGATGCCGCGACCGATGATACCAAGTGGACCATTCTCAATCTCGTCAATTCGCGCACGGGTTCGGCTCGCGACGACCGTTTCAGCATCTGGCCATTCTACTTTTCCCGCGATACCGGCGAACCGGAATCTTCCTACCGCGCTGTTTTTCCGATCTACGGCGACATCAGTCAGCGATTCGGACAACAACGCCTCCGGTGGACCGCGTTTCCGCTCTATGTGCGCTACGAAAACGATGGCGTGACCACGACCAGTACGCCTTGGCCTTTCATTAAATCCATCTCCGGGGCAAACCACCGTGGTTTTGAAATCTGGCCGCTGTGGGGGCAGCGCCGGGAAGACGGCGTGAGCTCCCGGCAGTTCATGCTCTGGCCGCTGATTTACCAAAGTCACAATAACTTGGATACGGCGGAGCCCACCCATCGCGCGGGTTTCCTGCCACTTTACGCCACGGAAACCGCCCCCGGTTACCGCAGCCAAACATTTGGCTGGCCGTTTTTTGGCTACTCCAATCGGACCTCCCCCACCCGCTACCGCCAGACCAATCTCTTTTGGCCGTTCCTCGTGCAAGGCCGCGGTGAACAGCGCCACGTCAACCGCTGGGCTCCACTCTACTCGCACTCCGTTTCCCCCGCCCGGGAGCAGGTTTGGTTGCTCTGGCCGCTGTGGCGGGACCGGCAGTGGAGCAGCGAACACCTCGACCATCGCCGCCAGCAACTGCTCTACTTTGTCTACCATTCCGAAGTGCAGACGAGTCGGCAGTCGCCCGATCTGGCCTCCGCGCACAAACGCCACCTGTGGCCCCTCTTCAGCCAGTGGAACAACGGAGCGGGCCGGGTGCAGTTTCAGGCCTTCAGTCCGATCGAAGTCTTTTTCCCGCACAACGAGCGGATGCGCCAGCTCTGGTCACCGCTCTTTGCTGTCTATCGCTACAACCAGACCGACGCCGGTGAATACCGGCATTCGGCATTGTGGGATGCCGTGACGTTTGCGCGCAGTGCCGAACGACAATCCACCGAATTCCACCTTGGCCCGCTCTTCAATTTCTCCGGCAGCCCGCAAGGACGATACTGGGGATTCCTAGGCGACCTCCTGCGGGTTGGCTACTCCGCTGACCGTGGGCTCTCCGCCTCCAGCGCGCTTCTTTCCACCAAACCATGATCGCTCGTGTTTACCAGTTTCTCGATTCCTTCGGCTCCGGCATCATCATGACGTGGCGTGCCTTCGCCATGCTGCCGGCCGCACCCCGCATTCTTAAACGTATCGCCGAGCACGGCTACCGGATCGGCTACACCTCGATGCCGATCATCGCGATCCTGTTGTTTTTCATCGGCGCCGTGCTCGCACTACAGGCGGGCATCACTTTGCGCGAGTTTGGCGCCAAGGAGTTCATCGGGGCGCTCGTCGGAGCTTCCGTGGCACGCGAATTGGGGCCGGTCATGGTTGCCATCATACTGGCCGGCCGGGTTGGCAGCGCGATCACCGCCGAGCTGGCATCGATGCGGGTCAATTCGGAGGTCGATGCCCTCATCACCATGAACATCCCGCCGGAGCGGTTGTTGGTGCTGCCGCGGTTGCTCGCGGTTTTGCTGGTGATGCCGGTACTTACGATCCTGGCCAATCTGATCGCTTGGTTCGGCGGGGCGATCGTCTGCGAATACGTAAGCTTTATCGGCCTGTCGGCCGACGCGTTCTTTTTAAACCTCCAAACCTACGTTTCGTTTCAGGATGTGCTCGATGGCCTGATCAAAGCCGAAATCTTCGGCTTCGTGGTCATGATCATCGCCTGCAATATCGGGCTCCGCACCCGTGGCGGCCCGCGCGAGATTGGGCTCGCCGTTACTAAATCCGTCGTGCTGTCGCTCGTCGCGATTCTCACCCTCGACTACTTCATCACCAAGGTGCTCGCCTGATCATGGTCTCTTCGCGCGAAACAATTCTGGAGCGGCAGGACCGAAGTCCGGTCGCCGTCAAAGTCGCCGAACTGGAAAAGTCCTACGGCTCCCAACAGGTGCTGAAAGGGGTCAACTTCGAGGTCACCCCCGGCGAGATCTTCGTCGTGATGGGTCCCAGTGGTTCGGGCAAATCCGTGCTCCTGCGCCACCTGGCGGGACTGGAAACCCCCTCCGCAGGCAGTGTCACGATCAACGACTGCAATCCCGTGCTGCCGGTAACCCGCAACCGGTTCGCGCTGGCGCTGGTTTTTCAGTCGGGCGCTCTGCTCAATTCGCTTTCGGTCTACGACAACCTGGCGCTCTACCCGCACGAACACCGCCTTTGCTCCAAACCTGAAATGCGCGACCGCGTGATGCGGGCCCTGCGCATCCTGTCGATCGAACACGCCGCGCAGAAAATGCCCTCCGAACTCTCCGGCGGCATGCGCAAGCGCGTCGCCATCGCCCGCGCCCTGGTAATGGAGCCCCAGCTGATCCTCTACGACGAGCCGACCAGCGAACTTGACCCCACCATGGCCGCCACGATCGCCGAGATAATCGCGACCCTGCGTGAAGAATACGCCGTCACGAGTATCGTGGTCTCCCATGATCGTGACCTCTCGCTCACCATCGCCGACCGCATCGCGCTGATGCACGAAGGCAACCTGCACCACATCGCCACCCCGGCGGAGTTCCGGGCATCCGACGACCCGATCATCACCGAGTTTCTCAATCCAAAAATCGATCTTCAAAATCCCCGTTTCAAAAGCTTGGAGGCAACATCATGAACAATGCACAAATGTCGGCCCGCGTGGGCCTGTTTTTCCTCATGGGCGTCGCGCTCATCTGGATCACGCACGAGTCCCTCAGCGGCAACCGGCTCGACAGCGAGGAAGCCTATGAACTTCGCGCGCGATTCGCCACTATCAAGGAATTGAAACCCGGCGACGATGTCCGGCTTGCCGGCGTGCCCGTCGGCCAGGTCACCGCCACCCAACTGAGCGGTCGCCACGCCGAGGTGGTCATGCAGATCGCCAATGGCGTCGAAGTACCCATGGACTCCGTGGCGACCATCGCCATGTCCGGCCTGCTCGGCAGCAACTACGTTTCGCTCACAATCGGCGCGCCCGATTCACCTGCGATCGAACCCGGCAGCACAGTCCGCTCCCAGGATACCCCCGACCTCAACACTGTCGTTTCCCAAGTCGGAGAAATCGGCCGCAAGGTCGAACAGGCCCTCACGCAATTCACCGGCGCCATGGGCACGGATGGTTCCGGAGAGGGCCTGATGACCAAACTCAACGGGATGATTGATGAGAACCGGATCAAGATCGACACCATCACCACCAACCTTGAAACCGTGACCAATCGACTTGCCGCCGGCGAAGGCACACTCGGCAAACTCATGACCGATGAATCGGCCTACGAGGAATTGATGCTCGCCGTCGAACAAATCCGCGAAGCCAGCGAATCCGCCAATCGGTTCATGGGCGAAGCCGAATCAATGGTCGCACAAATCAAGTCCGGTGAAGGCACCCTGGGCACGTTGATCTACGACGAGGACGCCGCGGAGAACCTGCGTCTCACGATGGCCAACCTCCAGGACCTGTCGGACAAACTGAACTCAGGTGAAGGCACCCTGGGCCGCCTGATCAACGACGACGACCTCTACCTGGAAGCGCAGTCGACGATTCAAAAAGTGAATCGCGCCGTCGACGGACTTGCCGACCAAGGGCCGATCACCGCCGTGGGCGTCGCCGCCAATACGTTGTTCTAGCGAGGCCGGAACGAGGAGACCTCGTCCCTCACTAGTTCTTCACCGCTTCAAACTTCCAAGTAACCTTGCGGCTGCCGGTCGTTGATGCGGTGCCGGACCACACCAAGGTGCCTTCGTCGTTGCGTTCAACCACGCCCCGATACTCCACCCGCTGCTCCTTGTCATTTACCCAACGGTAGGTCGTGATCCAAACCCGGCCCGTCTCGAGGCTGTAGTAACCGCGCTCGGGCCGAGGGGCGTTGACCCACTTCAGGAAGAAAAAACCGTCGGCCCACGTGCTCTTGCTGGCAGAAACCCGCAGAATGCTGAGGGCTCGCTTGTTGGCAGGGTAATTAAGTGACGGGCTGAGGTCATCCATGGTCCATTGGCCCGCCAAATCTCGGTCGATTTCAACCTGAGCCGACGCTCCCGCGGAGAATACCAAAACCAACAGCAGCCCGACCGCCAGGTGGGCGAGGAATGACCTGGGAGGACACTTCATCCCATCAACTTGAGGCATTGGGTCCAACTTGTCGCGGAGAAACATGTGAGGCTTACGTGTCGTCCTCCCCGGCTTCCAACCGGCGGTAGGTGCCGTCGAAGGCCGTTTGCCAATTCGCGCCTTCATCGGAGCTGACTTCCCAGTGCTGGCGCACCGTGCCATCTTCGTTGGGCGTCCAGGTGATGCGATCGGTGATTTCCTTGCCCTGGGGACCCGTGCGCTCGCCGGAGAGCACCATCTGGCCGGCTTCATTCAAGCCACCGGTGATGTGCAAAACGGTGCCACTATTATCGATCCAAAACTGTTCCCATCGTTTGGCGCCTACGTTGTAGCTGTTGTAGCTGTTTCCCGCGAACGCTCCGTTGGTTGTGTAGCTCTCGTGCAAAACGCGACCATTGTGGATCGATTCGATTTGGTTACGACCGACCACTTTGCCCTGCGCGGAGACCTCCCAAGTGCCGATCCAAAAATCGAACTGACGAGCTTCGGGCGGCGCGGGCGGTGGGTTCTGGGCATGGACGATGCCGCCCAGCAGGACGGCCAACAGAGGTAACCGGGGCAAGGAAAGCATGCGTCAGGTCTGACGTATCCAACACTCGAATGCGAGCCCGCAGGCGAGCCGAGCCGGTTGGGCGATGATTGCCGACGGCGTCTAAACCTCCGGACCTTTTTGCGACATCGCGCGGGCGCGCAGGCGCAGGCCATTGAGGCGGATGAAGCCGGTGGCATCGTTTTGGTTATACCAGCTTTGCACCCCTTCCATCGAAGCGATGTTTTCGTCGTAAAGGGAATACTTCGACTTCGATCCGCAGGTGATGACGTTGCCTTTATAGAGCTTCAGTCGGGCCTTGCCGGTCACAAACTCCTGGCTCTTGTCCACGAAGGCCTGCAGCGCCTCGCGTTCCGGGGCGAACCAGAAACCGTTGTAGACGAGCTTGGCATAGCGCGGCATCAACTCGTCGCGCAGGTGCATGAGGTCGCGATCCATCGTGAGCGCTTCGACTTGACGATGCGCATGCATCAGGATCGTGCCGCCCGGGGTCTCGTAGACACCACGCGACTTCATGCCGACGAAGCGGTTTTCGACAATATCGATCCGGCCGATGCCGTGTTTGCCGCCCAGGGTGTTCAGGGTTTTGAGCACTTTACCCGGCGACATCTTCTTGCCGTTCACGCGAACGCAATTGCCCTGTTCGAAATCGAGTTCGACATACTCGGGCTGGTTGGGTGCGTCCTGGGGGTCGGCCGATAGCTTAAACATACCCTTGTTGGCCTTGGTTGTCGGGTCGAACCAAGGATCCTCCAAAATGCCGGCTTCATAGGAGATGTGCAGAAGATTCCGGTCCATCGAATACGGCTTCTTGGCGGAAGCCTCGACGGGGATTTTGTGCTGCCTGCAGTAAGCAATCATTTCGGAGCGGCCGGGGAAGTCGGCGCGGAAGTTATCCATCTTCCACGGCGCGATGATTTGAAGGTCGGGCGCGAGCGCCATATAGGAGAGTTCAAACCGGCACTGGTCGTTGCCTTTGCCGGTGGCTCCGTGGGCGACGGAGTCGGCTCCTTCCTTGCGGGCAATCTCGACCTGCGCCTTCGCGATGAGCGGCCGCGCAATGGAGGTGCCGAGATAATATTGCCCCTCGTAAATCGCATTGGCGCGAATCATCGGGTAGATGTAATCGCGCGCAAACTCCTCCACGAGGTTGAGCGTGTAGTGCTTGGTCGCACCGGTCTTGCGTGCCTTGGCCGACAGGCCCTTGAGCTCCTCTTCCTGCCCCACGTCGGCCGCGTAGGTGATGATTTCAGCACCGTAGGTTTCCTTAAGCCACTTGACCACGACGGACGTGTCGAGGCCACCGGAGTATGCGAGAACGATCTTCATAGCAGAGAGAACGGTCGTTCTAGGGGGTTACACCACCACCGCGCAAAGCAAATCCCGCGAGAGGATATCGGTTAAAAATTCGTCAGTTTTTGAGGATTCAATTTACCCTCTTTTGACCATGGTTTGCGTTTACGGGTGGAGCCCCGTGAGGCAGCTTGATTTCATGAAAACGCACAGCAACCCAATCAGCCACAGCCCCCGTGGATTCACGTTGGTCGAGATCATGATTGTAGTGGTGATTATCGGTCTGCTCGCCACTCTGGCGGTTCCGGCATTCGCCCGGGTGCGCGACCAGTCGCGGATCACGACTTTCGTGAGTGATCTGCGAACCGGCGCTCAGGCTTTCGAAACCTATGCCATGGAACAGGGAACCTGGCCGCCCGACGGATCAGGCGGAGTGCCCAATGTCATGCGGAACTACCTCAGTCTCGACAAATTCGGAGGCGCAACTCCACTCGGCGGTCAGTGGGATTGGGACGAAGGCGTGTTCGGCTACACTGCCGGTCTCTCCGCCGACTTTCCCACTGCCGATGCCGCCACGTTTCAGCAGGTGGACGCTGCCATCGATGACGGCGACCTTTCCACGGGTAATTTCCGGGAACGCACGAACGGATACATCTACGTGCTGGAATTCTGATCGCGCCCCCGCCTGAGGACCGATGGACGAGCGCGAAAAGGGTGCCTTGGCGAGGGAAAAGTAAGGTAAAGCATTGCTCTCAGTAAAAATGACCCAAGTGTCTCGGGCGTATTCGCAAACTTAATGCAATTTTAATGAAGAGTCTCTTAGGTTCTTAGGTTAACCTTACTTCCCAAATGTCTTCTCCGCAGAACCCGACCACTCCTTCCAAGACCTCCCTCTTCATTCCTGGGTCCATCGCAGCCCTACTGACCTCATCGGGTCTGTCAGGCCAGATTGTCACCAACACAGACCTCGGGGTAAGTGGCGGAATTGCTGGTAACTCAAACGGTGATTTCTTCTGGAATATAGATAACAGCGGACTGGCAGAGATCGGAGTCCGGTCCGTGACGAATTTTGTCAATTTATCCCCTGACAACAATGGTTTCGCAGTCCGAGCGACAGGCTCCACCTCGCAAGCAGATCTGATTAATCTCGCTACCGGGGCGACGGTTAATTCCGGTATGTTCGCCGCATCTATTTATAGTATTCATAGCTACAATGTGTTCAAAAACGCCACCGGCTTCCCGGACGGAGGAAGAGGTCACATCGGTTTTCAATTCAATCCGTCTGGAAGCCTTGTCCTCTATGGCTGGGCTGAGGTGATTCTCACACCGGGAGCAGGCGATTCCGGCACCTTCGAAATTGTGCAGTGGGCCTATGAAAGCTCCGGCGGAGGCATCACCGTTCGGGCGGGAGCCGTGCCCGAACCCGCCTCCGCCGCCTCCGGTTTGGGGCTCCTGGCTCTCGGCGCCGCCGGCCTGCGCCGCTCCCGCTGGCTCAAGCGCGCGAAGCAGACCAGCTGATCAAACTCCCCATCGTTTTCCCAAAAGACTCCCGAATTCGGGGGTCTTTTTTGTGTCTCTCACGCCCGGGCCTGTTGGGCGAGGACGGCCATGATGGCTTTCTGGGTGTGCAAGCGGTTTTCGGCTTCGTCGAAGATAATGCAGCGCTCGTGCTTGAGCACGTTGGCTGAAACCTCTTCGCCGGCATGAGCGGGCAGACAGTGCATGAACAACGCGTCCGGTTTGGCCCGCTCAAACAACGGGATGTTCACCTGGTAGGGGGCCATCTGAGCCAGGCGCTCCTCGGTCTCTTCCTCTTTGCCCATACTTACCCACACATCGGTATAAACGACATCCGCATCCTCAACCGCTTCGGTCGGATCGGTGGTGAACTCGTAGACATCTTCAAATCCTTCCGCCTTCGCGAGGGCCTTGAACTCGTCGGTCGGAGCAAATTCGGCCGGGCCGGACAACGAAAGCTTCATGCCAAATAATCCCGCGCCCAACACCCACGAATTGGCCATATTGCACGCCGTGTCGCCCAGGAAGGCAATCTTGCGGCCCCGGAGCGAACCCAGCAGGTCACCATCGGCCCCCACCCAGCGCTCCGCCATGGTGAACGCGTCGGTGTAGATTTGGCAGGGATGCAGGAAGTCCGTCAGGGCATTGATCACCGGAACGGAGCCTGCCGCCGCAAGCTGCTCGACGTCGGAATGATCGTAGGTGCGCACTATGAGTCCATGCACATAACGGGACAACACCTTGGCCGTGTCCTCGATCGTTTCACCGCGGCCGAGCTGGACGTCGTTGCGGTTGAGGAAGAGCGGGTTGCCCCCGAGTTCGTGAATGCCTACTTCAAAGGAAACCCGGGTGCGGGTGGACGATTTGGAAAAAATCAGTGCCCAAGTCTGATTCGCCAGCACCGGCGGCACATGTCGACCGCGCTTGGCCTTAAAATCGCGGGCCAAGGCAAACACCTCGGCCACCTCATGGGGCTGCAGGTCGGTCTCTTTGAGGAAGTGCTTCATGGGAAAAAGGAGGAAAACGTAGATTCGGCCCCTTGGTGGGGCCAGTGAAAACCGGACAGGGGAGCTCGTGCCGGAGTTACGATTTGGCGGCGAGCACGCGCCGGAAGATTTCGACCGAACGGGTCAACTCATCCGCGGTGGCGTTCAGCGGCGGAAGCAGCCGCACCACGTTTCCTCCCGCCGGTGGAGCCAGCAATCCCAGGTTCCTCAGCTCATCCACGTAACCGCGCGGATTTTCCTTCACCTCAAGTCCAATCATGAAGCCCAGACCTTTGAGCCTCACCAATTGATCGGGAAACTCGTCCACCAGGGACTGGAGTTGCCGGTGCCAGGCCGGCGTAAGAGAAGCCACGTTCTCCAAGAGCTTCTCATCCTCGATCACGTCCATCACAGCCAAGGCAGCGGCACAGGCCAGAGGTGTGCCGCCAAAAGTCGATCCGTGCATGCCCGGCTTAAACAAATCAGCCGAGGTCTCACCGACCCAAATCGCGCCGATGGGGAACCCACCGCCCAAGCCCTTGGCCATGCCCACGGCGTCGGGTCGCACATCGGCTTGCTCAAAAGCATAAAAAGACCCCGTGCGTCCGATGCCGCACTGCACTTCGTCAAGCATCAGCAGGACATTATGTTCGGAGCAAAGCCGGCGCAGCCCTTGGAGAAACTCCGGCGCGGCCACGTTGATGCCACCCTCCCCTTGCACGGTCTCCAGAAAGACTGCCGCCGTGTTGTCATCGATCAGGGCGGCAAAACTCTCGAGGTCGTTGAGCTTACCAAAAACAAACCCCGGCAACAGGGGACGAAATCCTCCTTGAATCTTCTCCTGTGGTGTCGCGCTCATTCCGCCGAAGGTGCGGCCGTGGAAGGCGTTCTCCGCACCGATGACCCTGATGCATTTGCCCTCCGCACCGCTTTTGCGAATTCCGTGCAACCGCGCGAGTTTGATCAGTCCTTCGTTGGCTTCGGCTCCACTGTTGCAGAAGAAAACGCGACCGGGGCCGGCCCGCTGCACCAGTCGGCGGGCCAACTCACCCTGCTGCGGATTACGAAAGAGATTGCTCGCATGAATCAACTCCCCCGCCTGCCGGCGCACCGCCCCGACCCATCGCGGGTGGCAATGACCGAGGGCGCTGACGGCGATGCCCGAGGTGAAATCCAAATAGGACTTACCTGCATCATCCTCCACCCAGCTGCCTCGACCACGGACCACGGTGATTGGGGCGCGTCCATAGTTCTGGAGCACGTGCGCATCGTAAAGGTCGGCGGTATGCTGCTGAGTGATTTCGGAGTTCATGGTGAACCTCTGAGAACGGACGAAGACGGCGGTTCGTCCAATCGAAATCTCACGACGACACCCACCGCCTAGCCGTGCACAATTTCGGTGCCAATGCCGCGATCGGTGAAAATCTCCAGCAGCAGCGAATGCGGCAAACGACCATCGATGAAGTGGACACGGTGCACGCCGTCCTGCAACGCCTGCATGCCGCCACCCACTTTGGGACGCATGCCTTTGCTGATGACCCCGGAATCCTTCAGGTCCTCAACCTGGGAAATCTTCAGGGTGGAGATCAAGGAATCCGCATCATCCGGATCTCGCAGCAGCCCGGGCACATCACTCATGTAAACCAACCGGCGGGCTCGCAACGCACTGGCTACGCGTCCTGCCGCCATGTCGGCGTTGATGTTGTAAGGCTGGCCGTCGCGATCAACCGCGACGGGGGAGATCACGGGGATCAAACCATCGGCGATGGCCTTCTTGATCAGCTTCACCTTCACATCGGTCACCTGGCCGACGAAACCCAGATCGATCGGGTTGCCTTCGTCGTCGCTCTCGAGTTTGCGACAAACCAAGACCTCGTCTCCCGGCAGGCCACAGGGTTTCCCCCGGGCTTCCGTGATGGCGGTGCAGACATCGGGATTGACCACCCCGTTGAGCGTGTGCTGCACAATCTTCACCGTGTCGGCATCGGTCACGCGCATGCCATTGATAAACTTGGCCCGCAGGCCTGACTCGGCCATGGCCCGCGTGATGGCTTTGCCGCCCCCATGCACGACCACGGTATTGATGCCACAGGCCGCGAAGAAAGCGATGTCGTAGGCGACCCGGCTGCGCACGGTGGGGTCGGGATCGTCCATGAAGCTGCCGCCATACTTGACCACAAAGGTCGAGCCGCGAAAGTTTTGGATGTAAGGCAAGGCCTCGAGCAGGACCTTGGCCTTGGCCGTGATTTCAGCCATGTTCATAACGTGGTATCTCCTTCTCGTCGGACGTGATTCCACCGAGACAGCTCGGCGAAATCGGATGCAGAATGGTGAGATGGATGGGTCATTTGTCCGGCGAAAACAGAAAGGGGTAAGCGCATGAGACGGCGACTTTCGATGCAAAACTGCAGTGATTTGATTTATGAATGGGCGAGAATCGACTTCACTCCCACAGTCGAACCCCTCAGTTAGGCCGGGTGGCGAGCACCAACCTCATCTTCCTTAACACCGCGGAACACCGCGCTTGGTTGCAGACCCAGGCGCAACTGCCGCGAGGTTTTCATGTCGGCACGGCGTCCTTCAACTTCACGCCAGTCGAAACGCCCAAACCCGCTCGAATGACGATGACTCTCGTCACGCTTGATGAACCCACCGCGGACTTCGGCGCGATGTTCACCCGCAATGCCTTTCCCGGGGCCCCCGTCATCATTGGTCGCGAACGCCTGAACGAAGCCACCTTGCAGGCATTCATCATCAACAATAAAATCTCCAACGTGTGCGCCCCAGGAGGCATTGAGGATGCCGAAGCCGTTTGCGCGACCGGAGCGGATTTACTGGGCTGCAGTTCCTCGCAGATCCTGCCCAGCTCAACCGGCGTGATTGGCTGGAAACTGCCCATCCCAAGCATGGTGGAAGCTTTGCCATCAGCACACGCAAGCCTGCAATCCGACAGCGCCCTGCCAGCCGCCGAAGGAATCATGACAACCGACCTCTACCCCAAGGCGCGGTCTGTTTCCATTGGCCAGGGTCGGATCGTTGGCATCGCCAAGGGGGCCGGCATGATCGAACCGAATCTGGCCACCATGTTGGTGTTTCTCTTCACGGATATCGCGATTCCTCGAGAGGTGCTGCGCCAACAACTGGACGAGGCGGTAGGCGAATCGTTCAATCGCATCAGCATCGATACCGATACCAGCACGTCTGACACCGTAGCGATCGCATCGAGCGGTGTTGTCGGGGGAGTCAAGGTGGAAGACTTTGCGACGGGGCTCGGACAGGTGTGTCGCGATTTGGCGGAAGACGTGGTGCGAAACGGCGAAGGCGTGCGGCACGTCATGCGCGTAAGTGTGTCGGGGGCTCCCACCAGCGACTTCGCCACCCAGCTGGGCCGCGCGGTGGTCAACGCCCCGCTTTTCAAATGTGCCGTCGCAGGTAACGACCCCAACGTGGGACGCTTGGTCCAGGCGATTGGACGCCACCTCGGAAATTTTGGCGAAAAGATCGATACCAGCCGGATGCGGCTGACCCTCGGTGGCATTGAGATTTTTGCCCGCGGCGTCTTCCAGCTTGATCCCGCCAAAGAAGAAGCTCTCCAACAACATCTCGCTCAAGCGGAGCTTTATCGGAGCACTCCCTCACCCGAAGGTGCCTACCTGCCACCGGTCGACTACCCCACCCATGAACGCTGTGTCGAAATCGGGGTTGAGTTCGGTCTGGGCCAAGCCGAGTCCGTCGTATTGGGGAGTGATCTTACCCACGAATACGTGACGGAAAACGCCGACTACCGGAGTTAGGCAGGACGGGCGCCAACAAAAAACCGCTCCCGGCAAGGAAGCGGTTGAGCTTGGGAAGGTGCTGCGGTGCGGAAGCGGGTTAACGCTTGGAGAACTGGAAGCGCTTGCGGGCGCCCGGTTGACCGGCCTTTTTGCGCTCTTTCTGGCGCGGGTCGCGTTTGAGGTGACCGGCCTTTTTGAGCGGGGCACGCAGCTCGCTGTCCATTTTCTCAAGGGCGCGAGCCACCCCGTGAGCGACGGCACCCGCTTGGCCGGCCACGCCACCACCGTGGACATTGGCGACGACATCGATCTGGTCCTTCATTTCGACCGTCTCGAGTGGAGCGTAGGCGTCCTTGGCGAAATTCTCGTGCGAAAAGTAGGTTTCGAAGTCGCGGCTGTTGGCGGTAAACTTGCCGGTGCCGGCAGTGATGCGCACGCGAGCGGTCGCAGTCTTGCGACGGCCGGTGGCGGCGAACGTGTTGGATTCAGCACTCATGGGTTAACAAAAACTTAAACGGGAAGCTCGGTCGGGTTTTGCGCCGCATGCGTGTGCTCGGGACCGCGGAAAACGCGCAATTTCTTCAGCATCTGGCGGGCAAGGCGGTTCTTCGGCAGCATGCCTTTAACCGCGTGGGTGATGATGAACTCCGGGTTGCGTTCGCGTTGCTCGGCAAGGGAACGGTAGCTTTCACCACCGACATAGCCGGAGAAGAACATATACTTGTTCTGCTCTTCTTTTTTGCCGGTCAGAACGACTTTTTCAGCGTTCACAACAATCACATAGTCTCCGGTATCAACATGCGGAGTATAAGAAGGCTTGTGGCGACCGCGCAGGACGTTAGCGATCTTCACCGCCAGGCGGCCAAGCACCTGCCCCTCGGCATCGACGATATGCCACTTGGGTTGCACGGTTTCCTTTTTGGCGAGGAATGTTTTCATGGGAAAAGAGGCCGATTGCTAAGTTTTGCGCAAGGGGTGTCAACCTGCATTTTGGAGGGAGAAAAAAAATCCCGCCCCCACCAAATGGCGGGAGCGGGAAGAGCTTTGAAACTAGGAAGTTAAGTGAACCTTAGAAGCCCATGCTGATGCCAGCGATGAAGTAGACTTCGCTGTCCACACCAGTGGTGGCGTCACTATCAACAAAAACCACGCCCGCATAGGTGCCGGCGATGTCGTTAAGCGCGTAGTTGGCGGTCGCACTGACTCCGTAATAGTTGTAGTCTTCCCCGCCGTCAGCCGAAACGATGCCGAAGTTGGCCGCCACGTCGAAGGTGGAGGTGTCCGACATCTCGATGCTGTAACCGAGGTCAAACTGGAAGGTCGTGACCTCAAATTCGGTCTCGTAATAACCGTAAACGGATCCACTGAACCCACCGCCGAGGTCGCCGGCAATGCCGACATACGGCTCGAACTGCTCGTCACCGGAAGGAGTCTCCGGATAGTAGTAGTAGGTGCCACCGACGTCCAACGCCCAAGTATCATTGAGGGCAAAACCGTATCCGACGTAGAAATCGAATTCGTTCGGGTCTTTGCCAACCACCGGCTGGCTGCTCCAAATACCGGCGTAGAAGTCACCGGAAGCGAATTCCACCGAAGGCTGGATCGACTCTTCAGCGAATTGGAGTCCGCGGAAGATGTATTCGGAGACAAAGGGGAAATCCATCGTGATCGAGTATGAGGATTCCTCCTGGGCACTCAGGCTCGAGCCAGTGATACCGGCTGCGAGGAGAATAGCGGCAATTTTCTTCATTTGTGGTAGTAGTCTGTAGTTACTTGGGTTGTCTGTCAGGTCCGACCAAGGTCGGTGAGGTTGAGATGAACAAAATTCATCAAAGTTCCTCAACTATTTTCAGAGCGGACGTTGACCTGAAAGAACACCATTCAACCAAGCAGACCCCGGGCCAACTTTTGTCTATGTATGAATAAAATTCCGTTTTTTGCCGCAATTATTGCCGGACTAGGAGTAGCACTGGGAGCTTTTGGAGCACACGCGCTTAAAGACACCTTGGCCGAATCTGGCACCACCGAGACTTGGAAAACGGCTGTTTTTTATCATCTCGTTCACGCCGTGGCGGCATGGGGCACTTATTTTTGTCCTATTTTGACCAACAAACTCAACCAACGCGCCGCCGCCTGCTGGCTCAGCGGCATTATCCTCTTCAGTGGATCACTTTACATATTGGCACTGGGGGGACCACGTTGGTTGGGGCCGATCACTCCGCTGGGCGGATTGCTTTTTATGATCGGTTGGGGATGGGCCGCCGCCGCGGTTTGGAGATCTGCGCAAAATGATCACACTCCCTCCGGTTCTTGATCCTGTTCTGCAAGAACTGGCCCAGCACGGTCGTCCGCGCATCGTCGGCGGTTGTGTACGCGATGCCCTGCTCGGCCACCCGTCCGACGATATCGACATCGAGGTCGGAGGCATCGATTTCGATGGTCTGGAGTCCTTGCTCAAACCGTTTGGAGCAACGGATGTCGTGGGTCGAAGTTTCGGCACGATCAAACTGCACCGGTCCGGTGAACAGTTCGACTTCTCCCTGCCCCGCCGCGAGTCGAAAACGGGAGCCGGCCACCGCGGATTTAAAGTCAATCCCGATCCCTACCTGAGCGACGCCGAAGCAGCGGCGCGCCGCGATTTCACCGTCAATGCCATGGCCTGGGATCCCGTGGCCGGTGAACTGATCGATCCGTTGGGAGGCCGTGAGGACATGGCCAACCGAGTGCTTCGCCATTGTGGGCCCGCGTTTCGAGAAGATCCCCTGCGGGTACTCCGGGGCATGCAACTGGCCGCTCGCTTCGATTTTGAACTCGCACCCGAAACCGCCGAGCTCGCTCGCTCGATGCAGGATGATTTTGGTGAACTTCCGGTCGAACGAGTCTGGGGAGAATGGGACAAATGGGCGACGCGTTCGATCCGGCCCTCCCGTGGTTTGCGGGTGCTGCAGCAAACCGGTTGGCTCGCGCATTTCCCCGAGATCGCTGCTCTGGTCAATACACCGCAGGAACCGGAATGGCACCCCGAAGGCGATGTGTTTGAGCACACCTGCCACTGTCTCGATGCCTTGGTCAAGGACTTGGATTGGTCAGCTGCTCCCGCCGAAAAACGCCGGCGATTGATGCTGGCTGTGCTTTGTCATGATCTCGGCAAACCCTCGACGACCGAGCGGGTGGAGAAAAACGGCCGCTTGCGATGGACAAGCCCCGGGCATGCCCATGCCGGCATCGAGCCCACCCGAAATCTGCTCGCGCGCATCGGGGCATCCCCACGTTTGCTGCCTTTCATCGAACCACTGGTGCAATATCACCTCGCGCACATCGACAGCGGTTCCACTCCTCCCAGCGCCAGTCAGATTCGCCGATTGGCCCGCAAATTAGCCCCCGCCACACTGGAAGAGCTCCTTACGGTGATGCGGGCTGACTGCCGGGGGCGACCGCCTAAAGACGACCCTGAAACTCTCGCCCGTCTCGATCAAATGGCCGCCAAAGCAGAGGAGCTCGCCGTCAAGGACGCGGCCCCCAAACCCCTGCTTGGAGGACGGGATCTCATTGCCCGGGGATTTGAACCCGGGCCGCAGTTTGGCAGAGTGCTGGCCGAGGCTTACGAAGCCCAATTGGCCGGAGAGTTTGACGATGAAGTAACATCCCAAACATGGCTGGATTCCCATTTGAAGCACACTAAGAACTGACTTAACTTCCTCTGCTCATGCCCAACCAACTCGAACAACTCAAAACCCTCACGACCGTTGTCGCCGACACCGGTGACTTCGAAAGCATGAAGGCCTTCATGCCTCAGGATGCGACGACCAATCCTTCCTTGATTCTTAAAGCCGCTGCGTCCCCAACCTACGACGCCTTGGTCGACCAAGCGATCAACGAAGCCGGCGCCGGTGCCTCGATGGACGTCATCATCGATCGGTTGTTGGTGACATTCGGCAAAGCCATTCTGGAAATCGTACCCGGCCGGGTCTCGAGTGAAGTGGATGCCCGCCTTTCATTCGATAGTGCGGCCACCATCGAACGAGCCCGGAGCATTATCACGATGTATGAAAAGGACGGCGTTTCCCGGGACCGTATCCTGATCAAGATCGCCTCCACTTGGGAAGGAATCAAGGCGGCCGAGGCGCTCGAGCAAGAGGGTATCCACTGTAACCTTACACTCCTGTTTTCATTCGCCCAGGCCGTGGCCTGCGCCGAGGCCAAGGTGCAACTGATCTCCCCGTTTGTTGGCCGCATTCTTGACTGGCACAAAAAGAACACCGGCAAGGACTACGTCGGCGCGGAGGACCCCGGGGTGCAGTCGGTCACCGAGATCTACAACTACTACAAAAAGTTTGGCTACGTGACCGAAGTCATGGGGGCCAGCTTCCGCAACACCGGAGAGATCCTCGAGCTCGCCGGGTGTGATTTACTAACAATTTCCCCCGCCCTGTTGCAACAACTCGCCGATACCGAGGGCGAAGTGCCCCGCAAGCTCGATCCGGCCATCGCGGCACAGTCGGAGGGTGAAAAGATCAGCCTGGATGAAAAGACGTTCCGCTATCAAATGAACGAGGATGCGATGGCCACCGAGAAGACCGCCGAAGGCATCCGCAATTTCGCGGCCGACATCGTGAAACTCGAAAAGCTGATTGCCGAAAAACAGGGATAATTCCCTCCAGCTCAGATTCTCGCTTCCAGCCGGGCCTGCGCCCGGCTTTTCTTTGGCCAGATGATTCGTGCCTTCCAATGGGATCTCGCCCGCCAAGTCGAACGCCTCGACTGGCTGCTGGCCCAGCTCCCGAAGTATTCGAATTGGGGATACAACGAGCTTTATCTACACCTGGAGGACTCGGTCGATTATCCATCCCTGCCGGGGGTAACCCGGTCCGACGCCTACTCCTGGAATGATTTTGAACGTCTGGTTGCTACCGCCGGGCGACACGGCATTGGCGTCGTCCCCATCGCCAACCTGCTCGGGCACACGCAGTATCTCATCAAGCACCCCGATTGGCGGGATCTGAATGAGCTTCGGGCGCGGGATGGCAGCCCCCGCCCCACCGGACAGATTTGCCCCTCGCACCCCCGCACCCCGGAAGTCGCACAACGCTTGATCAACGATCTCGCGCCGTTTTGCACCGCGGGCAAACTGCACGTGGGGTTGGATGAATCATTCCACATCGGCAAGCATCCCAAGAGTGTAGAGGAGGTGCGGCGACTCGGGCGGGCCGGCTATTTTGCCGACTACGTTACTCTCCTGAACGGCTTGGTAAGCCCGCACGGCCTGCAAATGGGCATCTGGGCGGACATGCTAATCCTTCTGCCAGAGGCCGTTAAACAGCTGCCCTCGGGCATCGCCGCCTACGATTGGTATTACCACGGGTTCCAGAAACTACCGCGATTCGAGCTCCACAACTTCAGCACCTACGACCTCCAGCCCGTGCTGGCCAAACAAGGAATCGACTACTGGGTCTGCCCGATGAACGGGGCGTTCCGCCACGAACCGCTTCCTGTATTCGGCGACCGCCTGTCCAATGCGATTGCCTGGTGGGAACGGGCGCACCGCACCAACGCCTCCGGTTTCTTGGTGACGTCTTGGGAGCCCCATCACCTGACCCCTGAAGTAACCACCATGGTCGACGCGGCCATCGCCAGCCTGTGGCTGGACGACACCCCGCCCGACCATGTCGACATGCTGCAGCGCGGCCTCGAACGAAGTGGGTTGGCACCGTCGCTTTGTGCCGCCGAAGCGCGGATCGCCCTCAGTGCCGACGATCGGGCCTTTGCCGGCTACGCCCGGGCCGAGCGTAACCAATTTTGGGATACACCACCCCTGGTTGAGGGACAAAACGCCGCCGCTGCCGAGGAGCAGTTTTTTACTCGCGCCAGCGAAGGTTCCCGTTGGGCACCGCTGCGGACCTCATTGCGGTGGCGGACCTACCTGGCCTCGCGGGAAAAACTGGTACGAAGCGGAGCGGCCAGTGTGCTGCGCATGCGACGACTCTTCGCGCGGAACAAGCTGGACGCGCTGGCCAGACAGGTCGCGCGGACCAAGGATGCCGCTCGTGAGTTCGAGGAAGCCTGGCATCGAGCCCAGTCTGCGGCGAACGCGATGTGGGAGCTGACTCGCAAAACGACGCAAATCAGTGCCAATGCAACTATCCTGGAACGGGATCGAGTGAAACTGGACGCGTGGTTGAGCTGGTTGGAGTCAAGTGACTGCAACCCGGCTCACATCATGACAGCCTCTCCCATGGTCGGGACCTGGCAGCTGTTGCTGACCATTCACGCCACCCGCCCAAATGCCAACCTCGTGGTCATCCAACAGCAGGACAAACAGGGAGAATGGCACGATGTTCGACAGCGACACACGATCGAATTCCGCTCGGTGGCTGCCCGCCGGCGATCACGCATCAAGCGGGCTTGGTCGGTGCCAATCGAGGACCCCGGTCTTCCCGTTCGTATCGCCGTGCGGGGTAAGGGAGAAGTGGCTGTCAGTCGCATTTCGCTGACGAACGGCGTGGCGACCCACCGAAACCAAGCCTGGCCCAGCGCCATCAAACAACGGCTGGGGGAAGAGGCGCCAAACGAAGGTTGGGTCGATCTGGACTGGGCCAACAATCTAGCCGCGATCGACCTAAACTTTGCCCCTGTTGAAACCTAACGGGCCGGCATCTCGGCGACTTCGGTATTCCCCACTTCCACGTTCGGGGTTCCCCCAAAGAAGAAGCGATCCAGGAATCCATCGAGAGCGGTAAGGTAGGCAGCCTGCGCTTCCGCTGCGGCAAATCCATGCGCGGAGTCACCCTCATAATAAGTCTCATGGGGAACATCCCGCGCCCTGAGTGCTCGTTCAAGACGAATGGACTGGGAAATGTCCACGCGGATATCCTGCCGACCATGGGCGATGAACACCGGGATCTGGATATCATCAACTTGATTGAGGGGTGAGAACGCTTCCACCTTCTCAGGATCACTGCCGATGTTCTTCATTAACCAGTCATAGAAAATGTAGGACTCACGACGAGAGTCTGAAATGAGCATATCCCAATCGAAAACGCCCACGTTGGTGATCGCCACACGGTAGAGGTCAGGTTCCCAGGCAGCACCGGCAACGGCCAGGTAGCCGCCAAAACTAGCACCCATAATGCCGAGTTTGTTGGGGTCAGCGATCCCCCCTTTCACGAGGGTGTTCACCGCATCGGTCACATCATCATGCATCTTTCGAAAATCAAATCGATCGCGACGCGAAATATCGTAGTTGAAGCCCGTGGAACCACGGTAGTTTGGCTGCAGCACGGCAATGCCCCGTGATGCCAAAAACTGCACCTCGGCATCAAAGCGCCAAGTGTCCCTTGCCCACGGACCGCCATGGCCAAGCACCATGAGTGGATATGGTCGCTTTGCGTCCGGTGTGGTGGGCAGGGTGAGGTAGGCCTGCATCTTCAAGCCGTCGCGAGCGGTAAACTCAAACGATGCCACCGAGGAAAGCGGCAATCCCTCCAACCATGGAGAAGCTGCCGCGAGATGCTGAATCGCGTCCGTTTGAAGATCGGCCAGAAAATATTGGCCGGGCTCGGTGGAACTCATCGCGGCGAACACAACTTTATTGCGGTCACGCGAGCGATCGATGGCCACCACATCATAACCCTGAAAAGCACCCGCAATCCTGGCGTGGGCTGACGCCAGCTTGTCGTCGAACCATTCGGTGTGGCGGCGAACCTTGTGGTAGGTGACCGCCTGCAACTTGCGACCCGACTTGTCGAGCATGAGACGACTCGTCGACAAATCGTAGTCCGGGTCTGAAAAAACCACGGGACCCATTTCCTTTTTGACGAGATCGTAGGTGTGCAGGGCTGTGCCGCCATCTGAGGTAAACCGAGTGACCCAAGCCAGCTGTTGATCGGCGGAGATCGCCTGAATCGGCGTTTCCTCCAAGTCCAATGGTAGTCGTGTCCACGTTTCATCCCGCGCATCGAGCAAGTATCCCACCGAGGTGCCGTCCTCAAAAAGCAAGGCCAGTGCGGGTTCTCCCGTAACATCAGCCACATAAGCCTGAACCCGGCCGGCCGGGGGAGAGTAGGAACGCTTTACGGCCGTGCCATCCGAACTCCAGGTCCGACTGTTCATGTCGAACCGGGTGGTGAGTTCCTCCAACACTCCGTTTTCCCCCACCGTCGCGGTCACGAGCCGGTTCTTTCGATTGCGAGGAATACCCACAATGCTCGCGGCGGAGCGGGTGGTCGTGAAATCCCTCAACTTGGCCAATCGACCCGTTTTTAGATCGTAGATAAAAACCCCCAAGGTGTAGAGTTTGTCGCGGGTCAGCAGCACGACCAATTCCCGCTCACTCACCCAGTCAAAGGCACCGACATCAGAATTCTCCGTGCCTGAAACCCCACGCTTCTCTGACGTGGCCAGATCCAGCACCTCGAGGCTTATGAGGTCTTCGTCATTAATGCGCAGGTAAGCGATCGACTTCCCTTCCGGCGACAATTGAACGCTGGCAAATTCGGGCTTGCGGGCGAGGGTATTGGGATCGAGCTCGGCGGCGAAGGAGGCATTCAAACCGACGAGGACCAGAAGGGCGAACACCACCGTCAGGAGCCGCGCCTGGCGGCGGTATGACAAAAATAAATACATGCCGGTGGACCGTAGTCAGGCCCGCCAAATCAGCAAATTAATTGCGGCTTACGAGCACGACTTTGGGGGTGGATTTCACCCCTTCAAGGCGCATGAAGAAGCTGCCAAACGAACCGGGCTCGATCGACACGGCCTTGCCGGCCTCCTCGCGAGGAGCCCAATACTTCTTGCCTCCACTGACCTGCCAGACCTGACCGTTTTCCAGTTTGAAGAGCGTGCCGTCAGACCAACCTCGGAAAGGTTCCGTGAGCCGGGAATGGATGGTGGCAAATTCGATCTTGGTGCCGGGAGTCAGGAGAACACGGGCCCGTTGCAGCAACGAGGTGTCCTCGCCGGCGGCGGCCACCTCAACCTCTTCCGTCTTTCTCTCCAGTTCGGCCTTCACGTCAGCCAGTTTCTGTTCGGCGGCCGCCAGTTGTTCCTCCCGCTCGTTGATTTCCCCGACCAACTCCGTCCTGACCTCCGCCGTGGCCTCGACCACCGCTTCTTCACTTCGTCCGGCCACGTATCGCTCCACGGCTCGTTCGAGGGCAGCCTGCTGGGCCGCACTCATGGTGTTCAGGCCGATGGCCTGGCGCTCTGACTCCGAAAGGCCCGCAATAAAATCTTCGGCATCCTGCGCCGCCACTCCAGCCAACGACGAAGCGACAAACAGGGTGAGCAGGCCGAGGAAAGGATGAAGGGATCTCGTATTCATAAACAAAAAAGCCGTGCCTTCTCTACGAAGGCACGGCTCGAAAGTTACGAGTAGAATTACGAACCTGTCAGCTTAGAACTCGCGGGTCAGGCGCACATACCAGTAGGCCGGCAACGCGTCATTGACACCCGGAGTCGTGCCGAGGGCATCGAAGCCATCGAGAGGCGGATCCTCGTTGAGCACATTGTTGATACCAACGGTCACCTTGGTCTTCTCCCAGCCACTGTAGGTCGCGGCGAGATTCAGCGTGATCTGCTCATCGACATCATAAACGAGGAAGAGCTGGTCGTCGGCGGTATAGATGTTACCGAAGGACAAAGAGCGGGTGCGGTCGCCACGATAAATGCCGAACAGGTTCACGCCCCAGTCCTTGTAATTCCAACCGAAGTTGGCCGTGCCATTCCATTCGGCAGTGAGGTAGCCACCAACCTGCTCGTCACCATCAAGGGTGTAGCTATCCAACCAGGTGACGGCAGCACCGGCGTAGAAGGAACCAAGCGAGTTGGTGTCCCAGTTATAGCGCACCTCGAAGTCCACACCCTTGTATTCAGCAACCGAGATATTCTCGTAGTCGTCCCGGATGAAGAGAACCTGGTTAGTCTGCGAATCACGACTCACCTTGCCGGCAAAAAGCGGATTGCCCGAGAAGTCCTCTTGGAGAAACTCCGCGTAGGTGTAGATATCGGACAACTGTGCCAACAGGTTGGTTTGGTCAAAGTGGAAGTAATCCACTGAAAAGGTGAGACCTTCCAGCTTGCCGCTTGGCTCGAACGCCACACCCACGTAGTAGGTGTCAGTCGTTTCGGGTTTCAGGTTCGGGTTACCCGAAGCCTTGACCTGAATTTGGTCGATCACGCTGTTGGTAACCGGATCAACCACTTGGTTGCTGGAGAAGGTGGTCAGCCCGGCGGAGTTCAAGTAGGACAAGTCCGGAGCCTTGAACGATTCGGCGTAGGAAGCGCGGAAGATCACCCAGTCAAACGGGCGGAACTTGATCGCAGCCTTCGGGCGAACCTTTTCATCGAAGCCGTCATCCGAGTAGGACTCGTAGCGACCGGCAAGCTGGACCTCCACCATTTCGTGAAGGGGCAGATTGGCTTCGGCATAGAGCGCGGTCATATCACGCGAGCCGGTCCAACTTGTGCCCTCACCACCAGCAAGGATGTTGCCGGTAGCGTTAAGGTCGGTTTCGGTATGGTCCATGTCCTCGTCGCGGTGCTCACCACCGAAAGCAAACCCAACTTGACCACCCGGCAGGTCGAACAGAGGACCATCCAGGCGGAAGTCAAACATGCGGTATTCGATACTATCGGAGGTGGGATTCTCCACTCCAATATGGTCGGCAAAGGCCTGTTCGTTCTCCCCAAACCAATTGAAGTAAACACGCTGATCAAGCGGGGTGCTGGGATCCCAAGTCAACGAACCATCACCCAAACGCGTCAGCCCGTTGAAGGCTTCCTGCAACTTGTAGTCCACCCCGGCGTTGCGGCTGATGTTGGCAACCGTGTTTTCGGAATACATGCCGGCAACTTCCCAGTTCCACTCTTCGAAGAATCCACCGACCTGCTCAAAATCACCGGCGAGGCCGACGACAAAGCGTGGTGTGTCAGAGGTCACATCGCTGATTCGGTTGGGGAGCTCAATCAAACGACGACGGCCGTTGGTGATATCAACATTCCATGGGTTGAATGGATTAAAAGCAGGGTAGGTGAGCTGGTCGCCGGAATTCAATCCTTTGGAGGACTCGATGTCGACCGGAGCGGCGGCTGAATACACGACAGCCTCCGAACGGGTGAACGAGAGTTCGGCAAACAATCGAAGATTGTCTGAAATCTCGTGGTCCAAGGAGTGGAACAAGCTCCATCGCTCGGTTTCGGGGAGGAGTCCGTTGGTTTCGTTGTAGTTGTAGAAGTTACGACCTACGACCGCAGCATCTACGGTCGGATTGCTGGTAGGCGCGGAAAAAGTCCGACGACGAGATGCAGCCGAACCATCGCCAGGAATCGTGACAAATCCCGGATAACCGCGAGTGGAACGGTTGTCCCACCAACCGTCAGCGGTCGGAGTGGAGAAACCAATACCCTGGACATATTCCTCCACCGAGGAAAAGCCGGCAGCTTCGAGACCGCCTTCATTGACCTCGTAGCGGCCATAGTCCGCAGCAAGCTCGGTATTGTCAGCATTCTCGGACCAAGGGAGGTCGCGGGAGAAGACCGAATCGGTCTCCATCCACATGAGGTTGGTGAACATGCTGGTCTTGGCACCCACCGTTCCCACGGAGATGCTGGCCTTTTTCAGCATGCCACCGGTATCGAAGTAGTCACCCACTTCAAACATGGTTTCGGAACCGACGTAATTTTTCTTCAGACGGATGTTGACCACACCAGCCACAGCGTCGGAACCGTAGAGGGCCGAACCTCCATCCTTGAGGATATCGATGGATTCAATGGCGCTTTCTGCGATCGAGTTCAGGTCGAACACAGTCTGATTGCCGTCGAACCCTGGGGCTGCATACGGAACCGCACGACGGCCGTTTATGAGAACGAGTGTCGCATTGTTGCCCAGACCACGGAGGTTAAAACTGCTCACACCAGGCGTGAAGCTGGTGCCGGAGTCTGTAGGTGTAAGGGCCTGACCGTTGTTGAACGGCAGGGCGCGAACCGCATCGGAGATCGTGGGGAATCCCATGGCTTCGATGCTGCCGGCGGAGATGGAAACAACCGGATTGGGAGTTTCCGCGTCGAGACGCGCAATGCGCGAACCAGTGACCTCGAACTTTTCGAGGACTACCTCTTCTTCGGAGGTTTCGGAGGATTCACTGACACCTTGGCCATACGCCAAAGAGCCGCCAAGCAGGCTCAAAGCGAGCACAGTCGGCACCGCGAATCCCTTGAAGGGACGGATGTTCATATTGTGTTTAGTTGTGTTGTAGTTAGTCCAAGATTAACGGCCTAGACCGCGTTATCTTGCCGTCACGAATAGGTTACACTCCCAAATGCTCAAGTCATAAGTTTAACGGACTAGCGATGCTGTTAAACGCCCTTGCTCACAGGAAAACGTCTCAAATTCGCGTCGATGTTACGCTACCTTGACAGCGATCCCCATGCCACTCGACTGGTATAATTAAATCACCGTGTCCGAGGTTTTCCATATCGCACAGGCCCTGAACCAGTCTTCGACCACCCCGCGGGTGTTGGCCACCTTGGTGCGTGTGGAAGGATCCTCCTATCGTAAACCAGGTGCCCGGCGACTCATCGATGATCGCGCGCCGGCCGCTGGATCCATCTCCGGTGGATGCTTGGAAGCAGATCTGGATCAACGAGCCCGCGACTTGTTAAATTCGACTAACGTTTACGATACGGTTACTTACGACACCCGTTCCGAAAACGACCTGCTGTGGGGCGTAGGCACGGGGTGCCACGGAGTCGTGCAAATCTTCCTCGAAAAAATCACTACGAAGCCCGCCTGGGTGACAGAGGTTTTGTTGGCGGAATCACAACGAAGGACATTTTGCCTGTGCACTCGTTTTGCGGCGGAACACGCAAATCGCGGGACCTTCATCGCCTCCAAGTATAACGAACCCTCATTGGGTGAATATTCACAGGTCATAACTCCAAGGCCACAATTGATCATTTTTGGCGCGGGCGATGACGTAATTCCGCTTTCCGAGCTCACTAATGCTCTCGACTGGGTCACCCATATTTCCGACCCGCGCCCGGAATTCGCCCAAAGCAGGCGTTTTCCCGCGGCCGATGCCGTTTCAGTCATGCCCGCCGAGGACGCGGCTGCAAATTTCAATTGGGACGATTGGTCGGCAGCGGTTGTAATGACTCATCACTATCGTTTTGACCTCCCGCTCCTGAAAACCCTCGTCCCTTTAAGATTACCCTACCTTGGTTTGCTGGGACCACGTGAGAGAGGCCGGCGTTTGTTAACAGACGCCGGATATGATCCGTCGGCCTGCGATGTCCACAACCCGGTCGGCCTGGACCTCGGCGGAGACGGCCCTGCGGCGGTGGCGGTGGCAATTGTAGCGGAAATCCAAGCAAAGCTTCACGGCCGTTCGGCCCAGCCTTTGCGAACGCGTCGGCAACCCATCCATGCCGATGACGGAAGCTAGAACCGCCGCAATCATCCTGGCGGCCGGAGAATCGCGCCGGATGGGAACACCCAAGCAGTTGCTGCCAATCCGCGGTCAACCCCTGCTCGTCCGCACCCTATCCGCCGTCAGGGATACCCGGAGGTTTTCGGATATCATAATTGTGACCGGAGCCCACGCCGCCGAAATCGAGTTTCTCGTAAAATCTCACAGTGGACGCTGCGTGCCCAATCCAGCCTGGCGAAAGGGTCTTTCAACTTCGGTACAGGCAGGTTTGGCCAACGCTCGCGCTCACGACTCCTCGATCGCCGGCGTTTTGTTTGTCCTCTGCGACCAACCCGAACTCACTCGCCGGGCCATAGATGCGCTTCTCGACGAGGCTCAAAGTCATTCCACCGTGGACCTTGTTGCAGCTCGCTATGGCGGGCACTTCGGAGCACCGGTTTGGCTGCGGTCATCTGCTTTCTCACTCGTCGCTACCCTCACCGGCGACCAAGGACTGCGACCTCTTTTCCCTCAATTTGGCCCTGACAAAATTCGCGGGGTGGACTTGCCGGAACTCGCAGCGGACATCGACACTCCGGAGGACTATGCCCGCCACCGGAGCCGCTAGCACCCGCTGCACCGCAGGACGGAAGTCACAGGCTCCGCTTGATGGACTTCGCCAGTTTGAAGGTGCTCGCAACGTCCGTGCCCGTGATGGTGAAATGCCCCATCTTGCGTCCCATCCGGGGTTCCGCTTTCCCGTAGAGGTGTAGCTTTGCCCGGGAATGCGCGAGCAACGCGGTCCAATCAGGCGTGCCAACCAACGCTTTGTTTTCCCACCGCCAGTGGTCGCCCAGAATGTTCACCATCACGCTGGCCGGTTGATTCATTTCCGTAGAGCCGAGAGGCAATCCGGCAACGGCGCGAACCTGTTGTTCGAACTGCGACGTCAAACACCCGTCAATCGTCCAGTGGCCCGAGTTGTGCGTGCGCGGAGCCATTTCATTGACGACCAATCGCCCCGAGTCTTCCAAAAACAATTCCACCGCCAACACCCCCACCAAACCAAACGCGTCCGCGACATTGCGGGCCAGCTCGGCCGCTTCAGCCTGAATCACAGGATCAATTCGCGCCGGCACAATGGAGAAATCAAGGATGTGCTTGGTGTGAATGTTCTCCGCCACCGGGAATGTCTTCACCTCCCCCTGCGGATTGCGCGCGACGATCACCGAAAGCTCGCACTTGAAGTCGATGAACTGTTCAACCACCGCCCGTTGCCGGGCGAACGCCTTGACGGCAGCTTTTGCGCCGGCCGGGGTGCGAACCTTCAGCTGCCCTTTGCCATCGTAGCCAAAATCCGCCGTTTTGACCACACAGGGCAAGCCCACCCGCCTGATCGCCCCGGCCAAATCACCCCCGACTTCGACTTCCGCAAACGTCACATGGGGGAACCCGTTTTTCTTCAGCCAGTTCTTCTCGCGCGCCCGGTTCTGGCAGGTCTCCAAGACCTCCCAACGCGGCCTCAACGGCACGACTTCCTCAATTTCCCAAAGCGGTTTGACCGGCACGTTTTCAAACTCGTAGGTGACCGCCGCACAGCCTTCCGCAAACTCCTGCAGGCGGGTCACATTCTTGTAAGGTGAGTTAAACTCTCGTGTAGCCACCTCCCCTGCCGGACAGTTTTCCTGCGGCTCGTAAACGTGAAGTCGGTAGCCCAGCCGCGTCGCCGCATGAGCCAACATTCGGCCGAGTTGGCCACCGCCGAGAACGCCAAGCGTGCTACCGGGAGAGATCATGGCATGACTCAAACGCGCAAATGCCGAAGGCGAAAAGCCGAAACGCGAGGCTTCTTACTCCGGCAACTTTTGTTGCAGCACGGTCTCCGTCTGAAGTTGCCGGAAACGGTCGTAGGCCGACTGCACCCGTTTACTGCTGCCGGCTAAAATCGAGGCAGCGAACAATGCCGCATTCTTTGCACCCGCCTTGCCGATCGCGAATGTTGCCACCGGCACACCGCCCGGCATCTGCACAATGGACAACAAGGAATCCTGTCCCTTCAAGGTGCGCGACTCCACCGGCACCCCGAGCACCGGCAAGGGCGTGAGGGCCGCCGTCATCCCCGGCAAGTGGGCCGCTCCGCCCGCCCCGGCGATGATGACTTTCAACCCCCGGTCACGCGCCGTACGAGCGTAGTCATACATGCGATCCGGCGTGCGGTGGGCACTGACCACGTGTTTTTCGAACGGCACCTTCAAATCCGTGAGGGTGTCCGCGGCATGCTGCATGGTCTCCCAATCGGAAGTGCTGCCCATGATGATTCCAACCAACGGTTTGGCCATGGGAGCAACTTGCGGGACCACCTCCCCGGCTGTCAGCCTCTAAATCGGCAACCGGTTCAAGCCGCTGCCGGCGGTCGCCAGCCCAGCAATCGGGCAGGCAAGGTGATCACGGCCTGCAAGAACCGAAAGACCCCCGTGACGACCACGCCGAGCAGGCGAAACGGCAGCAACAACACCCACACGATCGGGTAAGCGATCAAGGCCAGCAGCGCCAGCGGCCAGCATAACACGAACAACAGACACCAGAGCAAAAACGATGCGAATGAACTCATAAAAACCTCCTGTATTTAGATTAGTGATACACCTTTGGGCATTTTGACCAAGGTCGTGCCCGCGATCTTGTCGTGCCAGGATTGGCGTTGCGGATCCCACACCACCCAGATGAAACCGAGCCCCACCACACAGAGGGACAGAAACGCTCCCAGGGCCCGCACCAGGGCCACGGCCCAATCCACCGGTTTGTCGTCGAGCCGGACCAACTTGATGCCCAGCACAACGCCACCCAGGGTCGTGCCCTTCAGGCCCCACAACAAAATGAAATAAAGGGTCGCGACCACGACGAAATACTCACCCAGACCCAGGATCCCGACCGCTATGCCCAAGGCGATGACATCGATCAGGGTTGCGGCGATCCGAGCCCAAAAACCGACCCGCGGCAGCGTCGAAAGCTGCGCCGGAAGGTCCGCCGCAGGAGGCGGCGAGGAAGGCGGCGCAGCATCACTGGCAGTAGGATCAGGCGAGGCCTGCGTTGTTGCGGCAGTCGGGGCCGCGGCGGCGTCGGAGATCACCGATCCTCCCATCGCGCTTGCCCCCATGGCCGCCCCCGAGGCAGCTGCACCAGCTGGGGCCGACGGCGCGGTTGGGGCCGGTGGCACTTGGCCCGAGGTGGCAGCAGCGGGCGCCGGAGTGGAACCGCCGGAATTGTCCTGCATCGCTTGGATGATCGTGTAGATGACAATTCCGGTGCCGAGGAAGCCGCTGAATTTTTGGAAGATGAAGCCCAATATCGGCACCAGATAGACCGCCAACGTAATCAATCCTCCGATCAGGACCGCAAGAGCGGGCACTTTCCATCCGGCGGGTTCGGTAATGCGGCGACCAAGCCAGGCCAGGAAGACCACCTTCCCAAAGACACCGACGGCAAGCAGCAGCAGACCGAGTATCACCGGGCCGATTACCGTTACGGACAACACGATCATCGCAATGGGGGTGATCAATACGGTGAGCACGGCGGAGAGCAGCGACATCCCCGGGCTGGCTTCCATCGTGCTCGCACACCGGGTGACGACGGATGGCAGCATCAGCGCCAACAGCACGTAACAGCCGAGCACCACCAGCATTATCGTCCAGAGCCAGCCCAGATTCTCGTCGATCGCCAAGGGGCGTCCCATCAGCAAACACTTTTGCACCCACGCCCGCAGACCGTCGGCCATCTCGAGGTTGCCGATCGGCACATTGTGGATCGGGCCTTTGACTACCGCACCGGGGGCTCGTTCGACCGTGCCGCCGATACAAACGATTTCCCCGTCAACCACGGCTTCGGGACCGAGCTGAACATTGCCCATGATGGCAACAACCTCGCGGCCGACCCGGCCGTTGATCTCCACATTGCCCAAGACGGCGACCAACTCGCGACCCACCAAACCATTCACCGTGGCATCACCCAGGATGGCAACGGCTTCACGTTTGGCGACGCCGTCAATCACGGTATTGCCCATGATGGCAACCACTTCGTTCGCCGTCTCGTCCTCAGCCAGCAACGCATCCCCCATGATGCGAATCAGCTCGCCGCCTCCCTCTCCCACCTTGCGCAGCCCGCGGGCCTCGGCTTCGTAGTCAATTCCGCCTGCATCTTCTTCCGAGGAAGTGTCAACTGCGACTTCATCGGCGATTGCCTCAATGGTCTCTTCGGCGACTTCTGGCGGGACCGGGGATTCGGTTGCCACGATCGGCTCCACTTCGGTGCCGGAGTCCTCCGCGCTGAGGTCACGCATGCCTTCCCTGGATGGCGAGGATGCAGGGGAGTCGTCCGGCTCAACCGCGTGGTCGTCCGGCGGCGGGGCGTCAGGGGCGGGCTCTTGGGCCGGCAAGGCCAACGCCATGGTCAGGGCCATGACCAGGCCAGCGCCGAAGATGGGAGTGAACAGTCGAATCGTTGTCATTTTAAAATGGTCGCAATATTGGAAGATCAGCGGTGTTGCCAAAGCACCCGGTAGGCAGTCGCTCCCAGTCCCAGCATGATAGCATAGGCTCCCCCGAGGATGGCCAGGGCAGCATAAAGGTAGGTCGCGGATACGCCCATAACAGCGGGCTTCACCCACCCAAGCAGCGCGGAGCTGATCACCCTCAGGGTGTTGATCGCTCCCATCACAGGCTCGAACACTTGTTTCAGCACGTCACCACTCACGAGGCCAAGCACCTGCATCGAATAAAGCAGGACCCCAGCGGCGACTCCGGTGGCCAATACCAGGAACAGGAGCTTCACCGGGTTGGGCCAATACACGTAACTCTTGTGCCACCAAGGGAGGGCCTGGCGGCGGGCGATCTCGCCCAGCACGCGTGCCTCGAGCGATATCGGCGCTTTGCGCGTGGGTTGCTCACGCAGGACGGCGTGAATCTTTTGTTCGAGTTGTTCGGGAGTGAGACGGGCCATGGCGATTTATCGTTGGGCGGTGAGAGATTCGTGGGAGGTGCCGCTGCGCATCAGGATTTGAGCGAGAGCGGCGCGGCCACGCATGATGTCGGTTTTAACTTTTGAGAGGGAGATGCCCAACTGCCGGGCAATTTCATCGTAGGGCTGTTCCTGGAAATGATAGAGCACCAAAGGCACGCGCTGGTGGTCGGGCAATTGTTCAAGAGCGCGCTCGACCCAGGCCCGGCGATCTTCCTGGTCCAGGTCGGACAGGAAATCTCCGTCAGGAGCGGCAAACTCGATTTCATTGCCGTCCTCCCCGTCACTATCGCGGTGCACCAAGTCGGAGAAGAAACTCCAACGCTTCCGGTAGCGCTGCAGATGATTAATCGAAAGATTGGTGGTAACGGTTTTGAGCCACCCCCCGGCGGTCGGGCTCGTGCTCAAGTCGTCAAAACGTTCATAGGCTTTGAGGAAAACTTCCTGCGAAATATCCTCCGCTTGGGCATCGTTGCCCAGGAGGCGCACTGCCGTCGAATAGACCATGTCCTGATAGTTTCGCATAAACGTCGTGAAATCGAGTGGGGTCATGTTCCCCGAAGTTTCGGTTTGCACTGGAAGTTCATCGTTCATGCCGAGAACACGGCGGCGGAACGCCGAGTTGCAGAATTTTTAACGACACATTAGCCGAGACCGCGACACTAGATTTATCCATCTCCTGCACAGCAAGTTGTGCATGCCAGATCCCGCTCTTGAGGAACGAGGATTTTGAGTGCGCTGCAACCGGCGGGCATGTCACGGTGTGATCGCTGCATGGAAATCGCCATCTGGACCCTGACCATCCTCCTGACCCTCGTGGGTTTGCTGGGCGTGCTGGTGCCACTCATTCCCGGGACGACTCTCATTCTCTTGGGTTTTGTGATCCATGCCCTCGCTTTGCCTGGCTCGGTATCGTGGGGACTGTTGGGCTGGATAGCGGTGGCTTGGACCGGATCGGTCATCATCGACTTTTTGGGCGTGCTTATCGGCACCCGGCTATTCGGTGGCACCAAGTGGGGCATGGCCGGGGCAACGGGAGGCGCGTTTGTCGGGATGTTTTTTTCCCTGCCTGCCCTGCTTCTCGGCACGATTTTCGGGGCTGTCGTGGCGGAGAAGTATGCCGCCAAGCGGACACGTCAGGAATCCCTGCGAGCAGGATTTGGCGCAGCCATCGGCTTCATCCTCTCCACCGCCGGCCGCCTCGTCTGCGCATTTGTAATGATAGCACTCTTCTTGATCAACGTGCCCGGCCCCACCCTTCCCACATGGCCTTGGTAAAAGGGGTCAGGCTGTGACTTGTGAATTTTTTAGCGTGAAAGGGTTAGTATTGAGCTTATTGAGTCAGTTTTACTCAATTAATTCACAAGTCACAGCCTGACCCCTTGGCTTGGGAGATTACATTCGGCAAATCAGCAGCTCGCGCTCGTATACCATCTCCTTGGGCAGGTGGTCGTGGAGAGTGAGGAACAACTCCTCGTGGCCGATGACTTCGCGACGCCAGGCGTCGCGATCGATGGCTTGGATGTCATCGAACTGCTTTTCGGAAAACTCCAGGCCGGCCCAATCGATATCCTGGTAGCGGGGTTCCCAACCGATACAGGTTTCCTTGGCCCCGGCCCGGCCTCGGGCGCGATTCACCATCCATTGCAGGATCCGCATGTTTTCGCCAAAGCCAGGCCACAGGAAGTTGCCTTCCTCATCCTTGCGGAACCAATTCACGTGGAAGACACGGGGCAGTTCGGTGAGGGCATGCTGCATGTTCATCCAATGCCGGAAATAATCCGCCATGTGGTAACCGCAGAACGGCAACATCGCCATGGGATCGCGGCGCACTTTGCCGACCTTCCCCGCCGCGGCCGCCGTCATTTCCGACCCCATGGTCGCTCCCATGTAAACGCCACCCGACCAGTTGAACGCCTGGTAAACCAACGGCATGGTGGTCGCCCGTCGACCACCGAAGATGATCGACGTGATTGGCACTCCCTGCGGGTCCTCCCAAGCGTCATCGATCGTGGGGCATTGCGACGCCGGCGCCGTGAATCGGGCGTTGGGGTGCGCCGCCGGGGTCTTGCTGGCCGGGGTCCAGGGGTCGCCCTTCCAATCGATCAACTCCGGAGGAGGTTCCTTGGTCATGCCCTCCCACCAGACGCCTCCCTCCGGCGTCACGGCGACATTGGTGAAGATTGCGTTCTTCGAAAGCGCCGCCATCGCGTTCGGGTTGGTGTCGTTGGAAGTTCCCGGGGCGACGCCAAAGAACCCGGCCTCCGGATTGATGGCGCGCAACTTGCCGTTCTCGTCCGGTTTGATCCACGCGATGTCGTCCCCGACGGTGGACACCTTCCACCCCTTGTCGGCAAGGGAAGGTGGAGGGATCAGCATCGCAAAATTCGTTTTGCCACACGCACTTGGAAACGCCGCCGCGACGTAGTTCTTTTCCCCGTCGGGATCCTCAACCCCCAAAATCAGCATGTGCTCGGCCATCCACCCTTCGTCGCGCGCGATGTTGGAGGCAATCCGGAGCGCGAAGCACTTTTTGCCCAGCAAAGCATTACCGCCGTAGCCGGAACCGTAGGACCAGATTTCACGCGTTTCGGGAAAGTGAACGATGTACTTCTCTTCGTTGCAGGGCCAAAAAACATCCTGCTCCCCTTCCGCCAACGGAGCCCCCACCGAATGGACGCAGGGCACCACGCGCTTTTCACCCTTGTCGATTTCGCGGAAGACCGCCTTACCGATCCGCGCCATGATGCGCATGTTGACCACGACATAGGGCGAGTCGGTCAGCTCGACCCCGATCTGCGACATCGGGGAACCCACCGGCCCCATGCTGAAAGCCAGCACATACATGGTTCGCCCCTTCATACTGCCGTTAAAAATCCGCTTCAGACGGCGGCGCATCTTGAAGGGGTCTTCCCAATTGTTGGTGGGGCCGGCACCGTCCTTGGCAAGGGAACAAATGTAAGTTCGGTCCTCCACCCGGGCCACATCCGAGGGGTCGGACCGCGCATAATAACAACCCGGCCAAAGGTCCTCGTTGAGCTTCGTGAATGTCCCTCCGTCCACCAGGGTCTGGCAGAGCGAATCGTATTCCGACTGGGATCCATCAACCCAGTGAATGGCGTCGGGCTGGCAAAGCGCGGCCATCTTCTCGACCCACTTCAACAGGTGTTTGTTGGTGCTTAGAGGTGCAGCGGAATTCGTGACAGACATGAAACGATGACCAAAGCACAGCGCGGCGCCCAAAAGCGAACCCTTATGCTGATCCTGCTCGCATGTCAGCGAGGCCAGGCGACAAGCGGGCCATGCTGCTCTGAATCAACGGTTCCGGGGACCTCGAGCCGGTCGTTGACCCAAGCGAGCCGGCCCCGTATTACCTGAAACCCATGTCGCAGTTCTCGACCGCCATCGCTCTGGATCCGGTGAAACAGTTTTCCGTTTTTGCGGAGAACCGCGTGGGACGACTCTACGATCTGGCGACGGTTTTTCAGTCCCACAATGTCCACATGGTGGCTCTCACCGTGCTCGATACCACGGACAGCTCGATTCTGCGTTTTATCGTCGATGATCCCGACCAAGCCCGTGAGTTGATGATCAACAACGACTTCCCCTTCACCGAGGTAAGCGTGCTGGCCACCGAGATCGAAGGTGAACACCGCATCAAGGACGTGCTGGGAGCCCTGCTCGAGGCGGAAATCAATATCCACTACGTTTACAGCTTCCTGATTCGCCCCTCCGAGCGCAACGGACTGGTGCTGCACGTAGAAGACGCTGACGTGGGTGCCCAAGCCCTCAACAACTGCGGATTTCGGATCCTCACCCAAGCCGATATCACGCGTTAGCTCGGCGCGGAAACTGTCCGCCATGTGACAACAATCTAATGTCCTGTAACAATTGTGAAACTATCGCTCATATTATTGGTTACGGGGTATTGCGCTCCTTGACGAATTCGGAATCTCGAACCACGTCCGGGTAGTGCAACGCGCCTCGATGCTTGTGGTTTTCCAACTCCCACCCCGGACAGGCGCTCTAGCTACCAACAAACATGAACAATCCTCTGAACAAAACACTCGCTCGGTGCGCCGAAGCGATCGCCAGCCGATTTACGGCTGCTGCTCGCCTCACCACCCGGCAACCAAACGTCTGGACCGTCTGCGCGGTCTTGATCGCGGCCTCCCTCGCCGCCCCCAGTGCGTTCGCCCAATCTGCAACATCGTCCGGCATCATCGGCTCTATCACGGACGATTCCGGTAACAGTGTCGCCGGTGTTTCCCTCACCCTGCGCCATGAACCCACTGGATCGACCTACTCGACCACCGCCCAATCCACCGGCCGTTTTTCATTCCAAGGTCTGCGTGTCGGCGGTCCCTACACGCTGACGGCCGAGGCCCAGGGCTACCGGACCACCGTCCGCCAAAACGTCTTTGTTGAACTCGCGAACGATTCGCGGATCACCATGGTCCTCAACGCCGTGGGTACCGACGTCGTTGAGCTCGACGCCTTCGTCGTGGATGGGGCCGGCGCCATCACGATCTTCGACGGCGAACGTTCCGGCACCGGGTCGATCATCAACAACCGCCGCGTGCAGGACACTGCCACGGTGTCCCGGTCCATCACTGATTTCGCCCGCCTCAACCCGCTCGTGCAAGTCAACGACGTGGACCGTGGCGAAATCACTGCGGTCGGCCAGAACAACCGGTTCAATTCGATCCAAGTGGACGGCATCAACTTGAATGATCAGTTCGGCCTCGAGCCCAACGGCTTCTCCGCGATCCGCAATCCGATCTCCATCGATACCATCGAGGAGTTCTCGATCGACATCGCTCCCTACGATGTGCGTCGCTCGGGCTTTACCGGCGCGGCCATCAACGCCGTCACGAAATCGGGCACCAATCAGTTCCAAGGCACCGCCTACTACTACTTCACCGACGACAACTTCCGCTCGGAAAACCCGAACACCGGCATTTCCGAGCCCTTCGAGGAGACCACCTGGGGCATCACCTACGGCGGCCCCATCATCAAGGACAAGCTGTTCTTCTTCCTCAACTACGAGAAGTTCGATCGCGAGGCGCAGGCTGACAATCCGGGTTTCATTCCCGACCCCGACGATATCGCTCGCATCCGAGCGCGTGCCCAAGCCCTGGGGTTTGATCCGGGCACCTTCGAGACCATCTCCGCAACCCAGGAAGAGGAAAAGATTCTGGCCAAAATCGACTGGAACATCAGTGACCGCCATCGCTTGAGCGTGCGTTATGACACCAACGAAGGCCAGCAGCCTGATTTCGGTGAATATACCGACTTCAGCTCCAGCCGACCCGAAACGGCGTTGACTTCCCACTTCTTCACGGACGACCGCGAGGTGCAGACCATCGTGGGTGAGCTCACCAGCTTCTGGACGGATAATCTCCAGTCCCAAATCCGCTACGGAAACACCCAAATCGACAAGGTGCCGCAACTCCAGCAGCCCTTCTTCCCGGAGATTGAGATTCGTGGGGTGAGCGGAACCGAACAGGACGGCGATGTTACCAATCGTGGTGAAGTATTCTTCGGTACGGAGGACTCACGCCAATCCAACCAGCTGACCTCTGAGATCACCAACATAGCGGCTCACTTCGACTACTACCGCGGTGACATGACCTTCTCCTTCGGTATCGACTCGGAAGAATCCGAATTCGACAACCTGTTCCTCCAGGACACCTTCGGCAACTATACCTTCTTCTCGATTGAGGACTTCGAAAACGACGACATTGGCTTTGGTAATCGCCAGTTCGGCATCGACGGCCAAACCGTAGCCGCTCAGTCCGACTTCACCATCACCGGCATTTATGGTCAGGCGAAGTGGAATGTCAGCCCGAGCCTGACCCTCACCGGCGGTGTCCGCGTGGACGTGGTCGACACGAGCAAGCGCCCCCCTCTTGCCCAACACTTTGTCGACGCCTTTGGCATTCGTAATGACGCCACCATCGGTGGTGAGGAGATCATCGCTCCCCGGGTCAGCTTCAACTACAAGCCCGAGGATGCCGACGGCCTGCAGCTGCGTGGTGGTCTCGGCCTCTTCCAAGGCCGCGCCCCCGCCGTGTACCTGTCGAATTCCTTCAGCAACAACGGCGTCACGACCGCCTCGGCCCGAATCAACAGCAGCACCTTCTCGCTCGAACAGGCCATCAATGGCCAGCTGACCGGTGACGATGCGATCTTCAACTTCGATCCGAGCAACCCTCGCCCCGACCTTCCTCCCTCAACCCCGGGTAACCGTATCGACTTGATCGAGGACGGTCTGCAACTCCCGGCGGTATGGCGCGGC
The DNA here is from genome assembly GCA_028280945.1 of Opitutaceae bacterium. Classification (GTDB taxonomy): domain Bacteria; phylum Verrucomicrobiota; class Verrucomicrobiia; order Opitutales; family Opitutaceae; genus Actomonas. Next base: position 94,490 of record JANQKV010000026.1, on the reverse strand, counting down.
AACATCGCGTTGGACAAGAAACTCGGATTCTGGGACCTCGTCGCTTCCGTCGAGGCAGTGTTCACGGAAGCCGATGCCGAAGTCTACGTGGAGAACATCAATCTCCAGCCCGTGGGCCGCGGCCCGGATGGCCGCACCATCTTCAATGGTGAGCCCCGCGACGGTGACGGAGTCGACGCGAACTTCTCGGACATCTACATGCTGCGCAACGCCGACGGTGGATCCGCTCGCAACCTTGTGTTCAGTCTCACCAAGCCCGACGACGGCAAGTGGTATGGCAGCGTGAGCTACACCAGCGGCGACTCGGATGACACCAGCTCGGTGACGTCCTCGACCGCATTCTCCAACTTCGCCAACCGCGCGATATTCAACCAGAACACCCCGGAGACCGGCACCTCGAACTACGAGATCAAGCACCGCTTCCTCGCCAACGTCGGTTACACCTTCGATTGGAGCGATACGATGCAAACCCGCATCTCGCTCCTCTACGACGGCCGCACCGGCCGCCCCTACAGCGCGATCTTCTCGTCTGATGTGAACAACGACGGCTTCGATTACAACGATCTGCTCTACATTCCGACCGGACCGGGTGATCCCCTGGTGTCGTTCTCCAGCGCGGCGGATGAGACAGCATTCTTCAACTACATCGCAGCCGAAGGCCTTGACCGATTCGCCGGCTCTTACGCCCCGCGTAATGCGCTGCGCAGTGACTGGGTCCACCGTTTCGACATCAAGCTCACGCACGAGGTGAAGTTCACCGAGCGTTTCCGCACGGAGTTCTACCTCGACATGCTTAACGTCGGCAACCTCCTCAACGACGATTGGGGTTTGGTTGACCAAGTGCCGTTCAACTTCACCGAAGACGTCGCGGAAGCGGAAATCGTGAATGGCCAATACGTCTACACGTTCGAAGATCCGAGCGGCCCGACCACCCAGGCCAACCTCGGTCGCTGGGCCGTGCAATTCGGTGTGCGTCTCTACTTCTAAACGACTCACTTCCCTGTAGTTCTACTTCTCACCGCGGCCCCGCCTTTACCGGCGGGGCCGCTTTTCTTTTGCCCACGCAGGACCGTATTCCGACATTGATCATCCCTCGTGCGTTTTCCTCTCTCCCTCCGAGCTCTCAACTCCGCCAACTACCGCCTCTTCTTCGTCGGTCAGGGGTTTTCGCTACTCGGGAATTGGATGACGCTCACGGCCTCGGCGTGGCTGATCTACGAGCTCTCCAACAATCCATTCTACCTCGGGTTCCTTCCCTTCGCCAATCAACTGCCTGTGCTCCTGCTGGGGCCTCTCGGCGGACTGCTGGGCGATCGCTTTCCGCGGCAGCGCCTCATGTGGTGGCTCAATTGCTTGTGCGCCGCGCAGGCCTCGGCGCTGGCCGTGCTGACCTTGATTGGCGAAATCACGGTGGAGCGATTGCTCCTGCTTGTGACGATTCGCGGCTTTATCAATGCCGCCGAGTTTCCCACCCGGCAGTCGTTCATCGTCGACCTGGTCGATCGCAAGGAAGACCTGCCCAACGCCATCGCGCTGAACTCCTCGTTGTTCAACGCGTCCCGTCTGATCGGTCCCGCCATCGCCGGCATCGTCATCGCCGCTTGGGGTCCGGGAGTGTGCTACTTGATCGACGCGACATCCTACGCGGCGATCCTGACCTCGATCCTCGCGATGCGGCTGCCCCGGCGCCGGCGGCCCAAGAGTGACCGCCGCAACCATCCGTTCACCGACCTGCGAATCGGCTTCAAATACGTTCGCCGGCACAAGAGCCTGCAGTCCTCGCTCATCATGGTGCCGATGATCGCGTTCGCCGGGTTCGCCTCCGGCACGCTCGCACCCGTGTTTGCGCGCGACATCTACGGGGGCGACAGCAAGACCCTCGGCATCATGTTTTCCATCGTGGGCGCCGGGGCGTTGATCAGCGCGGTCATGCTCGCCCGCCGTCCTTCGCCGGAAGGTTTGCCCAGCTGGATCGCGATCGGGGCGGGAGCCATTGCGCTGGGCCAACTCGGCGTTGCGATCAGTCCGTGGTATTACCCCACGCTGATTTGTATGATGGCAACCGGCTTCGGGGCCGTGCTGTGCATGGCGGGCAACAACACGCTCATTCAATCCCAGGTCGCCGATGACAAACGCTCCCGCGTGATGGGACTCTTTGCCATGGGCCAGGGTATGTTTCCTCTCGGCAGCCTTGCCGCCGGGAGTTTGGCTGCGACCATCGGGCCACGTTGGACCGTAGCGATCGCCGCTGTCGCCACTGCGGCCGCCGGCCTGCAATTTGTGCGCGCCCGGCGCAACCTGCACCACATTCGTCCTCCGCGCCGCCCCCCGCCGCTCCCCAGCGACTCCGTCGCGTAATGCAACTTCCGCCCCCACCCCCTCCCCACGGCCACACCTCGGCTATTTTGTCACCATAATGGTGACATCATTGCGGGAAATCGCTCCGGACCGGAGAAGGTTCAACGACAGTTCAAACCGAGGCTGAGTCAGACGAGATTTGATCTTCGTGCTTGCTGCGCCAAACAGCCGTAACCGCGCCGACGGCAAACTTGACGACGATCTCGCCCACAATCAGCGACACGAGAAACCGCACATCAAACACCCCCAGAAAGGCCACCAGGTTAAAGAAGATCGAATCGAGCGGAATGCTGACCGCGTTCGAGGACAACACACGGTGCCACCACGACTTCGCCAACAGGCGCTGGTAAACCTCCGTATCCGCGGTCTCCGACAGGATGATGGCAATGACCGAGGCAACAATGATGCGTCCATCCACCGCCCCGGCCAACGAAAGCAATGCGCTCAAACCCGCCGCGATAAAGATCACCGTATAGACAAACTTGCGGCCATGCCGGTGCATGCGATCGCGCTGGGTGAAGGTGAATCCGAACACAAACGTGCCCACCGCCACTTGTCCAAAAACGGGCAGCGGAATGAACCACGTCGCGGTGAGGTTAGCCACCAGGACCGCGGTGACATAGATGATCGCGGATACCATGAAGTTGCCGAAGATGCGCCGCCAACTGCCGGCTTGGCGAGACCGGAAACGAAGTCGGGCCGCCCCACGCAAATGGCAGGGCGGCCCGGTTGTTTTCTTTTTATCAATCGCGCATCAGTTCACTGCGAAGCGTTCGCCATCGAGCGGCGACATGCTCGTGATGATCGGCAGGCGAGCCTTTGTGGCGACCGCCCGACCCTCAACGGATCGAGGGGCAAAACGCCACTGCTTGACTGCCTTGATCGAGGCCTTTGCCAGCTCGCTGTCATTGGACGAGTGGACGGTGATTCTCTGCGGAACACCCTCTTCATCGATGACAAACTCCAGCACCACTTCAGCCCCCGGATTGGCAAGGATCGACGGAGCGACGACCTTCACCGGAATCGGGGAGTCCGTGGTGCCAGCATACGAGGCAACGTAGGCCCTCTCCGACTTGGCCGCGAAGGCGACCGACGCCAGAGCGCCGAGGCTGAGCACGATTGCGAGTTTCTTTACTGCGTTCATGTTGGTTTGTCCGGAGACGGCCGGACACCGTTTGGTTTTATGGGTTCACACCGCGCGATCGAAGGATCACCGCGGCCTTTGGCTGAGTCGTGGCTCGGCCAAACACCTTGGGCGAAACGCAAGGAAACTCGCAGACTCGCGTTGCCCAAATTGGCAGGGGACCTTGGTCCCTATCAAAGAACTCCCGACATCTTCACAAGCAGAAGACCACCCGCCTAACTGCAACCTTCATGCCAAGCCAAGTGAGTTAAATTCATGTTTCGCTGTGACTTTGCGGTAACTTGACAGTCAGCAGGATCAGCAGGCCAACGAGGAAAAATCCGGCGTTGATGGTGATGGCGATGCGGTAGTCGGTGAGCGAAACAAGGTTGCCAAAAACAAACATGCCGATGACGGCCGCAAGCTTCGCAAAGAATCCCCAATAGCCAAAAAACTCTCCGGACCGACCGGCCGGCGTGAGCGTCGAAACCACCGCACGGCTGGCCGACTGCAGCGATCCCATGCCAATTCCCGCCAGCACGCCGATCGCATAAAATTCCTGCACACTGTCGCACACCGCCGCCCACAGGCAGGCAGCGATCCAAATGATCAGGGCCACAATCAATGGTGGTTTAGGCCCAGTCTTGTCCTGCAGAAATCCAAATCCAAACGCCCCCGCCACCCCCGCCAGCTGCAGCACAATGAACAGTCCGATGATCTGCGACTGCTCCATGCCGATCACCTCGGTAGCATAACCGGCGGCAAATCCCACCACCGCCATCAAACCCGCAAGATAGCAGGTCATCGCCCCAAAAAACGTCAGCAGCTTGCGGTGCTGTGGCAGCTCCCGCCGCATGTCGGCAAACTGCTTCCAGGCGAGCTGACGGTAGGTCTGCCCGGGCTGCAGGGGCCGGGGTTTCGCCCTCTCCTTGAGCAGCAGCAACGTCGGCAAGCTCGCGCCGAAAAAGAACAATCCCGTCGCCAGGAACGTCCACTGCGCCCGTCCGTCGCCGCTTTGGATAATCGCCAGGGCGATGACCAAGCTTAACAACCCACCGAGGTAGCCAAACGACCAACCATAACCGGATATGCGGCCAACATTTTTTGGCGTGCTGATTTCCGGTAGAAACGCCGAGCAAATGTTTTCACTGGTGGAAAAGGCAAAGTTACCCACCAGCAGTAGTCCCAGCATGAGCCACACCTGCCCCTCATCTATGCCGCACATGAGCGCCGTGGCCACCGAACAGACAATCGCGGTGACCGCCAGGTAGCGTTTCTTGTGCGCGTGCACATCGGCCACCACCCCGATGATCGGCGCCAGGAGCAGAACGCAGACTTGGGAAAACGCGAGCGTCGTGCCCCACCAGCTCTCCGCCGCATTGGCTCCCCCCGCCACCGCCCCTTTGAAGTAGGGCAACCCCACCACGGTAATGACGATCGTGGTAAACGCCGAGTTGGCGAAGTCGAAGCAGCACCAGCCAAAAATCTCCCGGCGTTTTACGGTCGACATGATCCCGGACGATGAAGCAGCCATGCCTGATCCCAGCCCAGCCGTCGGAACGGCGCAAGCTATGAGCGGCCAAGCCCAACCATACACGTAATGGAAATTGCCCGGTCCATCCACCTCCCGCACGATAGGACACCCTCACCCACCCCGTCTCCATGAGCTATCGAGCCCTCCTCGCGGCCCTCCTCCTCCTTCCTTTGCTGGGAAAATCTCCGGCCCGCGCCACCGCCGCCGAAGCCTCGCGGCCCAATATAGTTTTTGTCCTCGTGGACGACTTGGGTATCGGCCAAGTCGGCGCCTACCGGCAAAACAAGATCCAAACCCCGCGGCTCGATCGCATGGCGGCCGAGGGCATGAAGTTTACCGATGCCTACGCGGGCAACACCGTCTGTTCCCCCTCTCGGCTATCCCTTTTTACCGGCCGGGATGGCCGGTTGATGCACCTCAATTCCAACGCCGTGAAAATCCGGCCGGAAGACTACACCTTCGCCCACCTGCTGCGGGATGCCGGCTACACCACGCACTTGGTGGGCAAATGCGGCATCGCCGACGAAGTCGGTGTGAACGATCCCTTCACCATGGGATTCGACTCCTATTTTGGGGTGCTGAACAATGTGGCGGCCCACCGCAACTATCCCACCCGGTTGTGGCGTGACAATCAACCCGTGGAACTGCCGGAGAACGCCGAGGGAGCCAAGGGCACGCTGGCCCATGATCTTTATACTCAGGAAGCCCTCGACTTTATCAGCCAACCTCGCACCGAACCGTTCCTGCTCTTCCTCGCCTACACGTTTCCGCACGCCGAACTCGCCGCACCCGCCGACCTGATCGAGGCCTACTCCCATCTGCCGGAGGAGCCTTACGTTGGCATGACCACGGGTGAACCTCTGGACGTTTACACCCGCTACTATCCCGAATATGTGCCGCATCGGCACGCCACGCTCGCGGCCATGGTCGCCGCCATTGATCGCGACGTCGGACGCGTCCTCGACACGCTGGACGCACACGGACTGGGCGAAGATACGATCGTGATTTTCGCCACCGACAACGGACCCCATCGGGAGGGCGGAGCCGATCCCGACTTCTTTGATGCGGCCGCTCCTTTCAGAGGCACAAAGCGCGACCTGCTCGAAGGCGGCATTCGCACTCCCTTCATCGTGCGTTGGCCGGCGGCGATCGCGGCCGGCTCGGTCAACCGCAATCCCGTCGCCTTCTGGGACATGCTGCCGACCTTCGCGGAACTGGTCGAACACGATCCGGCGGGCGAAGCCGGTTTTGCGACCAACGGCATCAGTCTTCTTGATACCATGACGCACGGCACCCCCTTGCCCGAGCGCCGGATGTATTGGGAACTCCAGTTGCGTCTCAATGCCAGCGGCCAACCCGGCTTCCGCCAAGCCATGCGTTACGGCCCGTGGAAGGCGATGCGCTACGGTCAGGAGAACCCGGTGGAACTCTACCATCTGACCACTGACCCCAACGAAGCCTACGATGTCGCCGGAAGGGAACCGGAACGCGCCGCGGACTTTCGCCGGGAGTTTGATGCCATCATCGCTGAGCGCTGACCGGATCGCACCATGAATCGCCGCGCCCTCTCCCTCGCCGTAATGGTCAGCGTCGCGCTGCATGCGCCCCTGCCTGCCTACCAAGTCTGGGTGAACATCAATGCCCAGCCGCAGCTGCTGGCCGACAAATCGACCTGGGCCTACGTGGCTGAAAATGCCGATGGGGTGTTCGGGGGCGGCAACCACATGGTGGGCAAGACATCGCCCGATGTGCTGCGCCAAGTCTATGGTCACTTGGCCGGTCGGCCACTGTTGATCGAGGGTGAGTTCGGGGGATTCATTCGCCGGGAGATCCGTCTGCCCAAGGTCAAGGCCGCGGGAGGGCATATCACGCATCTGATGCCTTACCGCGAACACGTCCACGCCGGACCTTCGCCGTGGGGCGGCGGCGCGATGATCACGCCGGAGGACGCCGACTTGGTGCACCAGTATCTGGGTGATGGATACGAACTACTGCCCCTGATTCGGCAGTTCGAAACCACCCAGGCCATGCCGCCGGCAGCGCGAGCCTACGCGCGGGAAGTGGGACGGCTGGCCTATGAGTTTGGCATTCCCTCCCTGCGGGCCCGCTATGACGACGTGATCGCTGCCACCCGTTGGGCCATCGCCAACGAGGTCGACATTTTCCTGCTCACTCCGCCGATCCGGCGCAACCTGCGCAACGACGAGTTCATCCAGGAATTCGTGGCCCTGCTGGTGGAGATGCGGCGCCAGGGCGTCGATCTGCAAAGCGACCACCTGGTGCTCGTCCCTTCCGGCTACCGGCTCGATCTGAAGGGACTGCCGTGGATTCCCGAAGGCAGCGGCGACAACTATCCCAACACCCTGATGGGACTGACACGGTGGTTGCTGGAACACCGCGACGTCGCCGACTTCGTTGCCGCCGCCTCCGAACTTGTCGGCACCGCCGTTTCCCTCGATCCCGCATCACCGACAGAGGGCGGAATCACCATCGAACGGTTCCCGGCAAGCACCGTTTCCCCCGGCACTGCCTTGCAGGCGACTGTTGGTTGGGCGGACAGCCAGCCGCACCACCGCGCCGACATCCTCATCAACGGTCGGGTTGTGGTAACCACAGCCGAGCTGCCGGCCACCGTTAATCTGCCGCACCTGCGCCCCGGTCGGCACTCCCTGCTCGCCCGGGTTACCGACCATTCGCTGCGTTTTCACGAAGCCCGCACCACCATCACAGTCACACCACCCACTCACACCGGCGAAACCCCCAACATCGTGCTGGTGTTCACCGACGACCAAGGCTGGGCCGACCTGGGAATCCACGGTGTGAAGGACGACGTGCTGACTCCGCACCTCGACCAGCTCGCCCGCGACGGAGCGCTCTTAACCAATGCTTACATCACTGCTCCGCAGTGCACTCCATCGCGGGCAGGACTCGTAACCGGCCGTTACCAACAGCGGTTCGGTCTGGTCGACAATCTCAAGCGTCCCCTCACACTCGCCGAGCAGACCTTCGGCGACCTGCTCCGCACCGCCGGATACGTTACTTTCATGGCCGGCAAGTGGCATCTGGAGGAGTTGCCCAGCGAGAGCATCGACGCGCCTTACCTGCCGGCCGGTCGCGGCTTCGATGAGTATTACCAAATGTTCTCACCCGCTCGCGACGGATTCCGGCACTACCTCGTCAGCCACGACCTCGCCGGTCAGCCCATGCTGGAAGACAATCGCATCCGTCAGCTTCGGGGCTACCGCACCGATGCTCAAACCGACGCCACGATCAAATTCATCCGGCGGCATCACGATAAACCCTTCCTCGCCTACGTGGCCTATTTTGCGCCCCACGTGCCGCTCGAAGCACCGGACCACTACCTGGAGCGCTTTTCGGAATCGCTCCCCGAGAAACGCCGTCTCGCGCTGGCCATGATCGCCGCGATGGACGATGGCGTGGGCCGGATCCGCGCCGAGCTCGATCGCTACGGCATCACCGACAACACGCTCATCTTTTTCATGAGCGACAACGGGGCGCCGCTGGGTGGACCGTGGAATGGCTCGCTCAACGACCCCTTCTCCGGCCGCAAGGGCACCTTGCTGGAGGGCGGCATCCGCGTGCCCTTCATCGCCGCCTGGCCTGGGCGGATTCCGGCCGGGCAAAGAATCGATGATCCGGTGATTTCGTTGGACATCGCCGCCACGATGGCAGGTATCATCGGCACCCACCCCAATCGACCGCTCGACGGAATCAACCTCTTGCCCCGGCTGGAGAACCCGGAAGCCAGTCTGCCCGAGCGCGACCTCTATTTTCGTTGGCGCCAGTTCAAGGCCATCCGCCACGGCGATTGGAAACTTCATCAGGATGGTCGGCTGTTTAACCTGGACAGCGACCCCACGGAGAAAATCGACCTGGCAGCGGACTACCCCGAAATCGTGCGTGATCTCTCCACTCGCCTTGCTGCCTGGGAAACGGAGGTCGATGCCGAACGAGAATCGGCCGATCTCTGAAGCCCTCCACCGCACTTCGACCGTCGTCCCAGAAAAAACGCCCCGCTTCAGGCGGGGCGCTGACATTTAATCCAAACCGGGTGCAGGCGCTTTGTCCCGGGGATCAGCCGATGGCCGACCCCCGGGGCAACTCAGATCACAGTCGATACCTTACACCCAGGATCACGCTGCGACCGTTCTGCGCATAGCTGTAGGGGAACAGGCCATCGGCAAAGGTCTGGCGTTTGGGCTCTTCGAGCAGGTTGCTGAGCTGCAGGCGCAGGGAGATTTTGTCCGTGAACCGGTAGTTGAAGTTCATATCCCAAGCGCGAAAATCCTCGTCGAACAAGGCACCACCAAACGTGTTGGAGGCAACCAGGTTTCGACCACGGAAGGTGTAGGACGTGCGCCAGGAGAACTTGCCCGATGCGTAATACAACGTCGCGGAGTAGTTGTCCTCGGCAGCGCCCACGAGCGGCAGGTTGGCCCCGGTGATCGGGTCCAGCGTGCTGGTCTCGTTGTCGAACAACCGGGTATACGAACCTTGGAAACCGAAGTTGCCGATCCAACCGTCGGCGAAGTGGTTGAACGGAATGTGCACCTGCAATTCCGCACCCGTGATCTTCGCACCATCGGCGTTGTTCGTCGGGGTCGAGACTTCCACGAGGAAATCGTCGGTGGTGACATAAGTCACCCCACCAGTCGTCCACGAATCGGGATTGAAGGTAACGGTGGAGTTGAAGGAACCGATGTCCTTTTCGAAGTAGCCGGCGGCAAAGAACATGCCCTTGTTACCCGGGTAGTATTCCAGAATGGCTTCCCACTGGTCGGCCTCGAAAGGCGGCAGGTTGGCATTCGGTGAATTGATCCGCACGCCGTCCACCGTATCGGTGCCGAACTCGAAAGTCGGGGTGAGGCTCGAGGAGCCGGAGATCGAGCTGAGTTGCGGCCGGGTCACCACCTTGGAAGCGGCCAAACGCAGCACCCAGTCGTCGTTGAAGGTGAAACCGACGTTGAAGCTCGGCAGGATGTCATCGTCGCTGCCCTCATCGGTCGTGGCTTCAGTGCCCGAGGTAACGATGTTGTTGTTCGAATCATAGACGAAGTCCTCGGGACCATCCACGATGTTGCCCGTGGTCTGCGGGTTGCTGCGAAACCCCGTGCTGGCCACGGCGGTATCCACCCAACGGGCACCAATGTTGCCCCGGTAGGTCACGTCGCCCAAACGGCCGGAAAAGTTGGCCATGAGGAAGGCAGCGTTCACTTCTTCCGTGGCGAAGCGGTAACGATTGGTGCCACCGCCACCGGCTTCCGGATTACGGGCAAAGAAACCACCCGGCAGATCCGGCCGCAGGGAGGAGTTGTCCAGCAGAGGCTGCCAGAAATCGTAGACGGCATCATTGTCCGGAGAGAACCACGCACGGGTGGTGATCCCGCTCAACTCGCTGAGGAACCCGCCCGACGGAGAGGGAAAGTCCCGTTGGAAGGTTTCGAAGGCGGGAACGTCCGCCTCCGTCAGGCCATTCTCCGCCAGCACGACGTTGCGCCGCGTATTGGCATTAAAGCGGAATACGTTGAAGACCTCGTCCATCGTGCGCTCCCGCCACTTGTAACCCGTGTGGAAATTGTTGATGCGAAACCCTTGACCGCCCCACTCGGCGGCCCATTCCGCTTCGAACGAAGCGATGTCCTCCTCGTTGCCAAGGTTGATGACGTTGAAGCCGATGTTGCCGAGCAAGGGGGTGGCCTCGTCCGGCCGGTAAGGCGCGCCATTGTTGGAGGAGTCTCCATGGAAATCCAGGAACGGCATGCCGTGGAAATCGCGCCGCCAGAAGAATCCGTCCGGCACATCGTCATAATTGAATGTCAGGATGCGGTTGTCGCGGTCCATTTCGCTTTCACTATGACTGACATCCACGCGGAAGGTCAGGGCACCCTGATTGGGATTCCATTCCGCGATGGCACCATAAACTTCGTCATCGCGCAGGAAGCTGGTGAGGGTGCCGACGCCGGTTGCGGTGCGGCCGTTGGTGGCGTAAGGGGTGTTGAGACCACGCCAGATGTCCGCGGACTCAAGGATGCCACCGATATTGGGAAACTGGGGAGTCTCCAGCACCACCGCGTTGATGATGCCCTGGCCGTTGCCGGGGATCTGATGGCGCAGGTTGTTTTGCTGACGAATCGTGTCGTTGGAGTTGTTCAGATAATCCAGCACGATGTTGAGGTCATCATTGGGTTTCCACTGAGCCGTCACGCCATAGCCCAGCTTTTCGACATTGCCATCGTTGACCTGAAACTGGCTGTTGGCGCCCGGGCGCAGGACGTTTTCAACCCCTGCGATGGTGTCATTGGAATCGGTTTGGATCAACCGGGCCACCTGGGTGAGCGTGGTGCGGTCGCTGTAAGCCACGGAAGCCAGGATGCCAAACCGCTCGTTGGGCGTCCACACCGCGAGAGCGGAAAGCCGGGGGTCAAACTCTTCCACCTCGGTGCCGTAGGAGAAATCCGCACTGCCGCGGAGAGTGAACTCGCGGAACTCGCCTCCCCGGTTGTTTACCGCCAACGGACGAGGGGTCTCGATATTGACCACCCCGCCGATGCCTCCTTCGTCAAGATTGGCGGTGTTGCTCTTGAAAACCGTGACACCCGAGACCATTTCCGGCGCAACGTTGTCGAGGCCGTAGGCGGCCCGATTGCCCGTTCCTCCGTCACCACCGGAACCACCGCGGACTCCGCGATTGTTGATGGAGGTCACGTTGAACTGCGGTCCCATGCCGCGAATGGAGATCCACTGGCCTTCGCCATTCTCGCTGCGACTGATTTGCACGCCGGGAACGCGTTGCAGGGACTCGGCCAGATTCTGATCGGTGTATTCACCAAGATCCTCCGCGGTGATCGCATCGATAATGGAATTGGAGTCGCGCTTTTGCTCCTGGGCACTCAGCAGCGACATGCGAAAGTCCGTTACGACGAACTCATCCAGGATGTACTCGGGTTGATCTTCGGCGTCGGTCGAGTCGACCGTCTGAGCCGAAACATACGATGATGTCATCCCAAGGGACAGACATAGAACGGTGGCAAGGGCTGGCACCGAACGCTTGGATTTCGAGGGATTCCAAGTCATGGTTTTCCTTTCTGGTAGGGTGTAGGTAGGCAACTGCTCGCGCCTGAACCGAACACCGGTTCCCGTTCCGGGAAGGGCCAGGGGATCGGCGGGAGCAGCAGGGTATGGTTGGGGTCTAGGGGTGTTTGGGGTCGTCGTTCAAAAGAGCGTAGGGGACTCGTTTGAGTTAACTGATCGCGTTCCCATCATAGAAAATCTGCATCGTGATTTGAATGCACAGACTGGCCTTTTTTATACAGGTTTTGAGGAAACAAACTTTACCCAAACCCACATCGAGTTGTCGCAAAGCCACGAACGCGGTTTCACCTCTGGAAATGCCGCGCTGACCTCCCCCGCCGACACCAGCAACCGCCCATTCCGGCGGGTCATCGCAACCAACTATTGCATCGGCAGCAGGCCCCGGCCCGAAGGGCAGCGTATCCAATTTTTAGTTACTCAAGCAAGTCTGGCCGATCCCGCCATTGCCGGCCGATTTTGATGCCCCGGGGCTGCACTCCGATCATCTCCGGCCGGTAAGCCGCGGAATCAAATTCCGGATTTGGCTGCGGCAGCACGGGACTGCTCTCCAGAATGTAGTCTTCCAACCAGCCCGCCAGGCGGGCGGCGGTCTCCGGGTGTTGCGCCGCCACGTTCCGCTGCTCCCAGATGTCGGTGGCCAAATCGAAAAGCAAATCCTGGTGGGCGCCCTCTTCGCCCTGGTGAAACAACCGAATCAATTTCCAGTTCTCATGATGCACGGCCGCCGAAGGCGGCAACCAGTCGTCAATCTTGGGAAAGTGCGGGAAATACGTGAACAACGGGCGATCGGGCAGCTCCTCGCCCCGCAAGGCCGCAGCAATGTCGATGCCGTCGACCGCATGGTCGGCGGGCATCTCAACCCCGAGATTGGCGTGCAAAGTAGGGTAAAAATCCGAGGTCTGGATCATCTCACTGCTCCGTGAGTGCGGCGCGGTTAATCCCGGCCACACCACCACACAGGGCACGCGGATGCCGCCTTCCCAGATGGTGGCCTTGCTGCCGCGCAAAGGATGGTTGCTCGTAGCCGGGGTGAGATACTCGTGGCCGTCCAGCGTGGTCTCGCGGATGCCGTTGTAGGTATTGCCGCCGTTGTCGGAGACGAAGATGATCACGGTCTCGTCAGCAATGCCGGCCGCATCCACAAAATCCAGCAGCCGGCCTACCGCCGCGTCGAGCGTGTGCACCATGGCCGCATAGGTGGGGGAACGCTGTTTTTGATTCAGGTCGACGCGCACCCGATAGTGGTCGATCAAACTGCGTTTCGCATCGAAGGGCGCGTGCACCGAAAATTGCCAGAAGTTCAGGTAGAACGGCCGCCCTGCTGCAACCTGCTTCCCCATCCACGCCACCGCCTCATCGGCCATCCGGTCCTCGATATGCTCGTTCGGCAAGTTCGGCTCAAAATCTGCGTAAGACCATGGTGCGACGAACCATCCGGCAGGGCCGGGGCCGTGCCAATGCGGAATATCGACATCAAATCCGTGTTGCAACGGACTGAATGGCTCGGGGCCCAAGTGCCATTTACCGAAGTGCCCGGTTGCCCAACCAGCGGCCTGGAGTTGCTTGCCCAAGGTTGGCCAGGAAGAGTCGAGCCGATTGACCGACCTGACCTGCAGCGCCTTGTCACCTGGGGCTGCCCGCAGGTCCACTTTCGCAACCAGTCGCTCCTCCTTGGTGTGGTGCTGAGGCGCGGTCGATCCATGGCGAAATGGAGTTTGTCCAGTCAGCACGCTGGCCCGAGTGGGTGAGCACAAGGGGCTGTTGGAATAGGCCCGACTGAAGGTCATGCCCCGGCTGGCGAGCCTCTCCAGATGGGGTGTCTCGTAGAGTTCGGTGTGGCCGTAAAGTGTCGTGTCCGCCCAGCCCAAATCGTCGGCCAGGATAAAAATGATGTTCTTGTCAGCGGTGGCCGATGGCAAAGTGCACGCCAAACCCAGCGCGATCAGCCAAGCCGCAAACCGTGGGGTAGTCATGATCCCCATCACCTGTTCGAACCGATTCGAAAGTCCAACATTAAGCGAACGCATACAAGCAATGGCCGTTGATCCAATTTTTGGGTTTCGCCATTTCCTTGACCCATGACCCCACCCCGCCTGTTCGGATCGCTAACGATGTTTTTGATCAGTGGTCTCGCCGGCGCCGAGGCGGAGCCTCCGGCACCACGGCCCAACGTCATTCACATTCTGCTCGATGACATGGGCTATTCGGACGTGGGCAGCTTTGGAGGCGAAATCGAGACTCCGCATATCGACCGTCTGGCCCGGGAAGGCTGGCGCTTCCGCCACTTTTACAATGCGGCCAAATGCGAACCCACCCGCCACATGATCCAAAGCGGACTGTATTGGGACGATGCCCAGCCCTTGAAGAAGACCGGTTGGCCAACCCTGGGCCACGTCCTGCGCGACGCCGGTTATCGCACGCTGGCCACCGGCAAGTGGCACCTCGCGGGCATGGAGCCGACATCGGTGGGTTTTGATCGTTTCTTCGGCCACCTCAGCGGCGCCACGGACTACTTTCACGGCAACGATTCGTGGCGACTCGACAATGCACCTTTCACCCCTTCCGGGGATTTCTACGGCACGAACGCCATCACGGACCACTCGCTGGCGTTTATCACCGAAACCCACACGGACAACCCCAGCCAACCCTTCTATCTTTACCTGTGTTACAGCGCGCCGCACTCGCCCTTGCAGGCCCCGGATGAGGACGTGGCGAAATACCGCGGGCGTTACCTGGTGGGCTGGGACCGATTGCGAGAACAGCGCTACCAACGCCAGATCGAACTCGGCATCATCGAGCCGGACTGGCCCCTCCCCGCCCGGCCGGCAAATGTCCCCGCATGGGACTCACTCACACCGGAGCAGCAGGAATTCGAAGATCACCGCATGGCTGTCTACGCGGCCATGATGGATATCGTTGACCGCAACGTGGGCCGGCTGCTCGACCAGCTTGACCAACTGGGCATCGCTGACAACACGCTGATCCTCTTCCACAGTGACAATGGCGCCAGCCCCTACGACCGGAGCCGGGCCGGGAAGCTTGGCCAAGCGCGCAGCCGCTGGAACCTCGGCGTCGCTTGGGCCAACGCCACCAACACGCCTTTTCGAAACTACAAGCGCAACGCCAGCCACGGCGGTTCAACCTCGCCGCTGATTGTGCGCTGGCCGGCAGCCCTCGCCGAACCCGGTTCGATTAGGGACGACGCGCTCAACATCATCGACCTTTTTCCCACGTTCGTGAAGCTGGCCGGAGGCGTTTATCCCAACCACTTTGCGGGTCAGCCGACACAGGCACTGCCCGGGCTCGACTTCGCCCAACTGCTTACCGACGGTGTCGCCCCGGTTCGTCCTGAGCCCATGTTTTTCCAGTTCAAAAACCACGCTGCACTGATGGACGGTGACTGGAAGGCCCTGCGGGATTTTGGCGGTCCCTGGGAGCTCTACCATCTACCGACCGATGGGACGGAAGTGCACAACCTTGCCGCCACCGAACCGGAACGCCTGCAACGCATGGCCGAAACCTGGGAAACCATGGCGAACAACATGACCGCCCGCCGTAACTTCACGAATCCCGACCATGTCATCGGCCCGCCAAAATTCATCTCGGTCGACGGCAGACCCAATCGGGAAACCGCAGAGGGTCCGTCGGCCGCGACTCAATCCAAATGAAACACCTCGCGCCACGGCTCGGACTGCGGCGCGCCGCCCTCGCCCGTCAGCATGACAAATGCGCGTCTCAACATGCCACGAATCCTCTTCCCCTCCGCATCGGAGGGAAAGCAGATTGGCCGTCAGGCCGCGATTGAGTCGCATCGTTCGAGCATTGTTTTTCCGGCAACTATTTCGTTTGTTCCTCTACCTCCCACCCCATGACTCCGTCCGATTCCCCTACTGAACCGGTCGCCCCCGAGAGTGGCACCGTCAACGAATACGAACGCGAGCGCGTTCCCGAAAAGGCCCTCAAAGGCCCCCGCTCCTTCTGGGGGATGTATGCCGGCGAACATACCGCGGGCACCGAGTTCATGATCGGCCCGCTCTTCATTGCCTGGGGCGTGGGAGCGAAGGATCTCCTGCTCGGTCTCCTCGTCGGCAACCTCGCTGCCGTCCTGTTCTGGCGTTTTGTCACCGCTGAAGCCGCCACCGGTCTGCGCCAGACCCTCTACTTCAAGCTTGAGCAAATTTGCGGGCGCCAACTGGTGACGCTCTACAACGTCGCCAACGGCATCCTCTTCTGTTTCCTCGCGGGAGCCATGGTCACCGTGTCGGCCACGGCGGTGGGTGTCCCCTTCCCCAGCATGCAAATGCCGGCCTTCAGCGACACGCTGCCCACCGGCATTGCTTGGACCGTCGCGTGTATCGCGATCGGTGGACTGATGACCGTTGTCGCGA
Source organism: Opitutaceae bacterium (assembly GCA_028280945.1). Lineage (GTDB taxonomy): Bacteria > Verrucomicrobiota > Verrucomicrobiia > Opitutales > Opitutaceae > Actomonas. The sequence continues at coordinate 77,974 of JANQKV010000026.1, read as the reverse complement.
TCAAGGGGTATGCCTTCGTCGCCCGTATGAGCGCAATCGCGGCACCATGGATGTTTTTGATTTTTGTCGCCTGCGGTCTGGTCACGCTGAAGCGACTGGGCTCAACCGACCTGATGACCCTGCTTGAGCCCGCTCCCGGGACCGAACAAAAGATCGGGTTCTGGGGAGTCGCGTTTTTCGCCGCCTTCTGCAACGCCGCCATGCATATCGGCATGGCCGACATGTCCGTCCTGCGCTACGCCAGGAAACCCCGCTACGGCTGGGCCAGTTCGGCGGGCATGTATCTTGGCCACTACGTGGCCTGGGTGTGCGCGGCCCTGCTGCTGGTCTACTGGGTGCGCGAGCGCAATGCCGTCGCCTCTGAAGGTGTGCCGCCGGGGGTAATGGTTTTTGATGCGATCGGTTGGGCCGGGGTCATCTGCGTGATCATCGCGGGTTGGACCACCGCCAATCCCACCATCTACCGTGCGGGACTCGCGTTCCAGGGCGCCCTGCCCAGGTTGTCCCGTGCGCAGGCAACGCTTCTCGCCGGCAGCGTCTGCACCATCGCCGGGATTTTCCCGGCCTTTGCCATGAAGCTGATCGGGTTTGTCGGCCTTTACGGCACGATCCTCGCACCGGTGGGCGCCGTGATCGTGGTTGATTTCTTCTTTGCCAAGAAATGGGGCCTGCCCACCGATCCGGCTGCCCGCTGGAAACGCGCGTTTAACCTCGACGTGCTGGTGGCCTGGCTCATCCCCATCGGCATCGCTTTGTGGCTCATGTTCGGCCAAGGCGTCGCCGCCCACTTCATGCCTCTGCCCTGCTGGATTGCCTGCGGCCTGATCTACGCCGTGCTCACCAAACGCTCCGCTGCCTCCGCCAATTCCGCCTGATTTTTCGCCATGAACGACGCTCTCAAATACCTTGGATGGCTCGCCCTCGTCGGCACGTTCCTCGCCCCCCTGCTCTACTTTTTTGATCACTTGGGTGAAACCGGACTGCGCACCACGCTGCTGGTTTCGATGCTGGTTTGGTTCGCGGTCGCTTTCATCCGCGACCGCCAGCAGACCAGCGAGAAGTAGACGACTCCCTGCTTCCGGCATGCCGTTTATTGTCGGGCGTAAAGCCCGACCCACATCAAACGCCCCATTGATCCTGTGGGTCGGGCTTTACGCCCGACATGTTACATCCAGTCTCATGACCATGCCCGAACCCTCCCGCAAACCGGGTTACGGCGCCCTGCGCAAAGGCAGGGTAAGCATAGCGGGCACTCACTATTTTCTCACAGTTACTCTACAGCGCCCTCTTCCGAGAGGAAATCAGGGCTTATCGGGAGCGCAGATTCGAAATGCGATCAATGATCATGCCATGGTCCTGGAGACTTGGAAACTTCGCGCGATGGTCATCATGCCTGATCACATCCATCTGCTGGTGGGATTGGAAGCGAAGAGCGTTTCCGATTCCGTCCGCATATTCAAAGGGCGCCTCAGCCCCAAGCTCCGAAAACATAATCTGAAGTGGCAGTCCGGGTTCTACGATCATCGGCTGCGGCCGAAAGATAAGTTGAGCGGGGTCGTGCGTTACATGTGGTTGAATCCCTACCGGGCTGGCATATGCAACGAAGGAGAAGCTTGGCCCGGCTGGTGGTGCGATGAAGCGGTCACGGAATGGATCGGTGCAGATACGAAAGATTACCCTCCGCCCGAGTGGTGGAGGGGAGAAAACCGAGGCACCTCACATTCACCAAACGATTAAAGACTACGACTGTTTCGGTTGTCGCATGCAATTTGATGTCGGGCGTAAAGCCCGCCCCACATAAAACCGCAGACCCCGTGGGTCGGGCTTTACGCCCGACAAGCTCTGCCTCACAGCCGTTCGTTCAATATACGATACAAGCAGCAGTGGTCACTCCACCGGCACCAGCTGCACGGGCCGCAGGACCACCGGCCCGGCCAATCCTGCCAGGGTAAAGTCGGGCCGGTCGCTGAACCGGCCGATCGTGAGCACTGCAGCGGAATCCTCGCGGTCAAAACCGGCCTCGCCCCGCATGTCGCCCAACACACGGTTGCGCCACAAGCTGGTGATTTTCACCGCCAGTTCATTGGATCCGACTACAAGATGCGGCGTCACGTCGATCGACTTCGAACGCATCCAATGCGGTGGCAGGGTCACCCCGTTGACCACAACCTCGGCAATGACCCCAAAATCGCCGAGCTCGAGGTGCCAGTTTACAGATGGCATGATCTTATCCTCCGTCATCTCGAATGCGACGCGATAGGTGCCTTCGCCCGCATGATACCGCAGTAGCGAATCGTCCAAAGCAGACCAAGGCTGCAGCAAATCCAGCTCCACCTGGCGCGCTTCCCCTCCCAGCGGAATGATCTCCAGCGACCAGTTGTTCGCCAGCTGAATTCCCGCAAAGTCCACCACATCAGAGCGCAGAATGGCGGTCGATGATCCCGCTTTCAAAATCTCAGCCCGGGGCCTGTCCAAATGCGCCACCAAGCCGCTCGAGGAACGCTCCACCGGAACGTCCGCCGCCAACAACGTGCGCCCTCCCTCTGTCTCATCAAACGGGAAAACCACAAACACTGACTCCCTCGCGGCCAAGGTCACCGGGGCGTGAACCCCGTCAAGCGTTCGCGTGGCGAGCGCTGATTTGAACACCTTGCCATCCTCCGCCTGCCAAAACTCCGGCGCCCCCCGTGCATCCCGGAAAACCGGGTTCAGCTCGAGCACACGGTCGGTCTGATTCGATAAAAAATAGATCTCTCGATCCGCCGCCGAACGCTGCGTCCACAACAGGCTGCCGTCGGCCGGCACGCCGCCCACGGCCGGGGGCACATTACGAACGGCCAAGGTGGACTTCAGATCGAAACCCGGCACCACCAGCCCCGCACCCACCCGGCGAGCGTGTTTTTCATCGCCCCACAACGATTCCACCATCGCCCGCACCTGCTGGTCGGCCGCAGGATAGTCTTGCCGACTGGGCGATCGGGTGGGCGCATTGCCCAGGATCGTTCCTCCCGCCTTCACCAACTCCGCGATCTTTGCCAACACCTGCGGGCGCATGGTCGGCAAATCAGGCATGACCAACACTTCGTAGCCCGTGCCATGCGGCAGCACAAATCGTCCATCATAGACGGTGAGATCGTTGAGGATCACCTCGGCATTGATGTAGTCGTAGGAAAAGCCCGGTGGCAGTTCGGCCGGACGCGAACCGGTCATCTTCGGGGTATCCTCACCGATGAAATAGGCCACATCCGCCACGTGGCGTCCCTGCTGCAGCAGCAGGTGACAGCGGCGCAGGTAATCGATCCAAGCCTTGCCCGGCTCAAACCACGTGTTGTGCCGGTTGAATTCAGTGCCGAACCACTGGTTGACACCCGGGGCCTGGTCGGTGCCGTAGGGCTGGTGGATGTAGAGGTGCAGGACAAAGTGGTTGATGCCCTCGGTAAACGCCCAGTCGCCCCGCGTCTTCATGTCCCAGGGATGCCACTCATAAAACCGATTGGAAGTGAACGCCTCCGCGTAGACGACGTCGTGACCGTAGGTGTGGGCTGCCGATGACGCCGACCGGCACTCGATGTCACCCAAGTTGCTGCCCACCCAAAACTCGCCACTCACCAGGTCGGACTGGCCGCCGTATTGAAGAAACTCTCCGGGAAACCCCCAGTGGCCGTAGTTCTCCAGCCACACCTGCATGCCGTGCGCATTGCTCAGATCGCTGAGCCCGCCGACATATTCGTAGGAAACCAAGTCCGCCACCAAGCGACGCACATCCCACAGAAACCGGTCCGACTGGTCGGCGCTATCGAGTATCCGTCCACTCAATACAGGCAACCACGGCAGGGGATCGTAACCGTAGGTTTCTACAAATCTTTGGGCAAAGCCATCGGTCCAATTCTGCGAGCCCGTTTCGTAGCTGTCGGCCACCACATATTTAAACGCCTCGCGATGTGCGTCCGGCACGGCATCGACCACCCGCCCCACAAACGCCTCAAAGTGCGCCGCCAACGGTTCGCGGTTCATCTTGTCGACTTCGAAACCGGTTGCATGCGGTGCCGCCGGATGATTGGTCACGCCCGTCGGCATCATGCCGAGGCGCAGCACCACCCATTCGCCGCCCTCGGTTTTCGGAAAATCCCACCTCACCCGGCCAGCCGCGTCCGGTGGCGGCAACCGCGACACCTGGTCACTCTTGACCATGAGCACATCTTGATCCGGCTCGGTCGGTTCCGGCCAAAGGTAGGAGTCGAACATCGGCATCGGCGTCTGGTGCAGCTTGGCCAATTGCTTCTCCGCTCCGCGTTCCACCCGGGCCACTCCCGACAGCATGACTTCGGCCAATCCAACCTGCGCGTCGCGCGCCTGCACGACATCGAACTCCAACCGCCAGTGTTCGGCTCCTTGACGTTCAAAACCAATCACCACCGGCGCCCATGGATCCGGCCCCACGTTCACGCGGCTGTTGCTGCGATCGAAATCAAACTCGCGCAACAACTCCATCTCGCCGGCGTGGTTCTTAAAAAGAAGCCGCGCATTCGCCTGCACCTGACCCTTATGCGGCACCAGCGTGAGGCTGCGCATCGGCACCTGCTTCTTGGACATGAGATCGATGGTCCAAGTCTTCGCCTCCCGCGGCCAGGTAATGGAGGTGGTGGGGTCCCCATCCAAAAGGGCATCTCCTTGCCGAACACTGCCGTCGGTCCTGGCAGTAAAGAATTCCGAGTGATCCGATTCCATCCACGGTGCTGGAAACGCAATCACCGCGACATCCTGAAAATCCTCGCCCGGAGCCGGCAGGACCACCTCGCGTTCGCCGCCACCTTCCACCCGCTGCTCGCTCCATGTCAGGTAGCGCATGGCCTGGTCCGGCCGCACCCACGGTCCGCCGGACTGGCTCCAGCCCGGGCAATTGAACAAGCCGATGTCGATCCCGAGCCGCCGGCCCTCGGCGATGGCATGAAGGGTGAGTTCCAACCATTCATCGCTGAGCACGGAAATATCGCCTTCGCCCGGGATGCCCTCAACTCGATCCACCTCCCATCCCTCGATCGCTCGTCCGGGCCGATCCTCAAACCAGTGGTTGCCAATCAGGGCTGTGCCGATGCCGACCTCGGCCATGGCCTCCAAATCCGCCGTGATCCCTTCGGCCGAGGCATGGTTGTTGATCCAATACCAGTAGCACCACGGCCGCGTTTCGAGCGGAGGATTTGCAAATTGTTCTTCCAGCGAGGCCGCCGACAACGGCACGGTTCCAATCAACACGCCGAGCAATCCGGCACAAACGAAGCGGGGCAAACGAGCGTTCATGAGCCAATCAGGGTTGCGTGGAAAATTGGTAAGTGCCCGAACCGAGAGTCAGGGCCAGTCGGCCTGCTTCCCAGACACCAACCTCGCAGCCATCGGTCCCCTCCGGAGATCCGCCATCCAGGGTAACCGCGACGGCCGACCTCGCGGGGATGCGCACGTGCGCCGTGGCATTGGCCGGCACTCGCACTTGCCATACGACCGCATCACCATCGCGCCGCCACGCACTCACAATCTTTCCGCGCGGTGAATCATGACTGACCTCGATCCAGTCCAATCCCGGCGCAAACGTCGGCACGAGATCGAACTCGGCGTAGCCCGGGGCATCGGCCCGCGGACGAATCCCCGCCAAGCCCTCGTGAAACCAGGCGGTGAACCCACACCAGAACGGATGGTTGAGGGAACGGTCCCATTCCTGATCGGAATCCGCCCACTCCCATTGCCGCTCCGGCCAGGTCGTGAGCCCCGCATCAATCACGTAACGCGGACTCGGAAAATCCGGGTTGAGCAACAACGCCATCGCTTCGTCGGCAAGTCCCGCATCGCTCAATACGGTGTAAAGGTAGCGCAGGCCGTGGATGCCGGTGGAGTGATGACCACCGTGGCGGGTGTGCACGTCGTGCAACAGCCCCCGCAGCGCCTCGGCGCGATCCGCTGCCGGCACGATGCCAAACTGCAACGCCTGCACGGTGGCCGTCTGGCTGCCATACCAGCGGTCGGGCGTGCCCTCGGACCCAACCCAAAAGGCGGCATTGAAGGCTTCGCGCAACACCCGGGCCTCTTCCGCCGCGGATTCGGCATCCTCCGGTCGATCCAAAATGGTTCCAACCTGTCCGAGGATGTCGAGACACTGGATGATCAGGGCATTTGCCGAAATCACCGGGTCGCACTCCATGGCATCGGGATTGGTGCGCCGGTCCCAGCGCGGCGGACACCAATCGCCCAGGCCATTTTGCACGATGCCTTGCTCGTCCTTGAGCGTCATCATGTAGGCCATGAGGTCCTTCATCTGGCCGTGGTGGCGGCGGAGCAGCGTGTCGTCGCCGTAGTGGAGATATTGATACCACGGAACGAGGATAAGAGCGCAGGCCCAATCGAACGGCGCTTCAATCGCCGCCCGCCGACCCGGAGCCACCAAGGTCGGCACCATCCAGCTGGGCCCGCCGTCCGATTCCAGCATCAAGCTGGAGTCGGGGCGGTTGGTCATGGTCTCCCCGGAGCGCGACTCGACCAGATTGGATTCGATGTCGCCGAGATATTTCTCCCACAACGCCGCGGTGCCGAAGTTAAGCATCGCATATTCGGCCGAGGTGTGGGCATCGCCCAGCCAGCCACACTTCTCGCGATGCGGACAGTCTTCCGGGAATCCGTGCACGTTGCCCAGGAAGGTGCGCTCGCTCACCCGATGCATCCGGTTCAGGTGCTCGTCGGACGAGCTGAAGCTCCCGCGCGGCTCCAGGTCCGTGTTCACCACCACCGCCACGGCGGTGTCGGCCGTCGGCGGCCGGGGGAGGCCGCGAATTTCTGCGTATTGAAATCCGTGATACGTAAACCGCGGCTCCCAGGTTTCGAGTCCCGTTCCGGCACAGACGTAGAGGTTGATCTGGTCAAGCCCGGTGGCAAACGCACCAACAGAGTGGCGGTTGATGCCGCGGCCGTCGCGCCAGAGCGCCTCGGCCTGTTCCAGCCGAATGACGGCGCCAGCCTCCGCTGCGACTTTCAACCGCACCCAGCCGACGACGTTTTCACCAAAATCCGCAATCCAGGCATCCCCGCGTTTCAGCCAACGTTTCACCAGCACCTCCCGCACCGCGCGAATCGGTTCAAGCATCTGCGCCTGCATGCGGCCGCCCGGACTGGATAAAATCTCCACGTGCCGCCAGCCGGAGTCATCGAAGCCGGCTTCCTCCCAGCCAGGAATCTCTTCCCGGACATCATGGGTTTCGCCGCCGTAGACGTTGTTCCAAATCACGGGGCCGGCCGCGGTTTTCCAACTCTCGTCGGACACCACGTGCTCCACCCAGCCATCGTCATATGCGAGTCGCAACACCGCACGCAACCGGGGCGATCCGTAATTGAAACGCGGCACCCCCCAAGCGGCGTCCTGGCCGAAAAACCCGTTGCCGAGCATCACTGCGATCACGTTGTCGCCAACCGTGATCCGATCACTCACATCAAACCCGCTGTAGAGCGTGCGCACATCGTAACTGGTCTGCGCAGGGTCGAGCCGGCGATCGCCGACCAAGGCACCGTTAAGGCTTACGTCGGCGTAACCCAAACCCGAAACGAAGAGCAGCGCCTCGACCGGTTTCCGCGCCACCGCGAAAGTCCGGCGCAGGAGGGGCGAGACGTGCGTGGCGACCAGGCGTTCTTCGGGAGCGCGGTCCGTTTTGAAAGCGCGTTTGGCCAGGACATGGTCCCGTTCCTCTTCCCCATGACCGATCCACTGCGCTCCCGCCCAATCCTCCTCACCGAACAAACCGGTGGTGAACCCGGCCGTGTCCGACCACTCCGACCACCGGCCCGCCTGGTCGCGAACCCGCACCCGCCACGCATAGGTGGTCGCAGGGTCCAGGGACTCTCCCGCATAACGAACGCGTTGCCGTGAATCCGACAAAACCTCGCCCGAGTCCCACACCACCTTTTCCGCAGTCGCGGTCACCCGGACGTGCCAGCCGGATTGCCGGACTCCCCGCGAATCCGTTTCGCTCACCCAAGCCAGCCGGGGGGCAGGCTGATCCACCCCAATGGGATCTCGCAGATGCTCGGTGAATTGTTCAACCACGCGCAGGTCGGCTCCCGGAAGCGGGGTGACGGCGAACATTGCCGCCAACAGCCAACCACCACATTGGATTCGAGGGAACATCAGGGGGTTTCCTGCTGAAAAGGCGGGCGGGATTCGCGGCGCTGCATCATCGCCCGCCGCCAATGTTGCGGGGAGATATCAAACTCCTTCTTAAAGGCGCTGGAGAGATGGAAGGGTGAATTGAAGCCCAGTCGATCCGCAATCGACTTGATGGGCTCGGCGGTGGTGCCCATGAGCCGGCGGGCTTTCTCCAACCGAAGTCGCTGCAAATAATGCCGGGGAGAAAAGCCGGTGCGTTGCTTGAACTCCCGGCGAAAATACGAGTAGGCGAGCCCGAGCTCGGCGGCAACCGCCGGCATGGGCGGCGGGTCATGCAAATGCTCCACCAGAATGCGCTCGGCCCGGGCGATGGCGGTGTCGAGCGGCAACTCAGCCGCGCATCCCCGACGCTCCTCCGCCAGCCGGGCGAGCAACTGCAGCCCGATCGACCCCGCCTCCGCGTCGAATCCCGGAGAAGGTTGGAGGACACGTTGATGAATGGAATCGAGGGTCACACGAAATTCCTCGTTGCGTCGCAGCTCCACGATCGGGTGTTGGTCGCTGAAAACTCCGCCGTTTAGCAGGCGATCCGCCGTCGGCCCGACATATTCCACCCAGAGTTCCGTCCATCCCGTGCGCACATCCGGCCGATAGCGATGCCACACCCCGGGAAACAACATGATCACCGAGCCCGAATTCACCATGACGCGACCGGTGGGTTTGGATTCAAATTCACCGCTGCCTTCCGCGATGTAGACCAACTGATAAGCCCCGAGCACACGACCGGTTTGCCACGTAAACGCATGGCCCTCGCCATGGCCTTGGGGCGGATACGGCGTGCGCGGTTGGATGACCGCCCGACCGCTTCCCACAATGGCCAGCCCCCAGACGTCAGCGTCGGGCGGAATCGGACTGTAGGTCAGGAAATCAGGGGTAGAATTCAAGTTCCTGGTCGGGGGTCTGGAACCGGCGGGGAAACCGGTAGCGTGATCAAGATTTGAATCAATTGAGGGCCTAAGCTGATGAAATATCACGCCTCTACACTTATTACCGTCAAACTGAACGATAAATCTAAAAATGCATTTTTTGTATGCTTGGCAATTCTTGCATTCTTTTGAGGGTGCAATCCGTCCTGAACACTGGTTCTTTGGTGTCGTCCCATGAATCGATTGTTTCTACCCCTGATTCTGTTGGCAGCGGGACTGGCAACCCCGCTTGGCGCCACCGATCGACCGAATGTGCTCATGATCGCATTGGACGATTTGAACGACTGGATCGAGCCGCTTGGCGGCCACCCTCAGGTCCAGACGCCGCACATGGATCGTCTGGCCGCGCGCGGCACCACCTTTGCCAACGCGCACTGCCAAACCCCGCTGTGCAATTCCTCGCGCACGAGCCTCATGACCGGCCGTCGACCCGGCACGACCGGTATCTATGCCCTGGCGCCGTGGTTTCGCAGCGTGCCCAATCTCGCGGACCTTGAAACCCTGCCCCAAACGTTTAAGAAAGCGGGCTATCGCACCGGCACAGCCGGCAAGATCTACCACGTTTACCCGCCTGAGAAGTATCGAGCCGCGGAGTTCGATGAGTATGGCCCGCCCAACACGTTCGGGCCCTTCCCGGAGGAAAAATTCGTGGATACCCCGGCGCCCCATCCTTTGGTCGACTGGGGGGTCTTCCCCGAAACCGACGCCGAACAACAGGATTACATCATCGCAACGTGGGGCGTCGAAAAACTTCTCGCTGAAAAGGACCAGGATTCCGAGACCCCGTTTTTTTATGCCGTGGGTTTCGGCCGACCGCACGTGCCCTGCTACGCTTCCCAGCATTGGTTCGATCTTTACCCGGAAGAAACCCTGCAGTTGCCGCCCGTCTTGCGCGGCGATCGCGAGGACACGCCCCGCGCCTCCTGGCACCTGCATTGGAAATTGCCCGAGCCGCGCCTCGACTATCTTGAGGCCGACGACCAATGGGTGAACCTCGTCCGCTCCTATCTCGCTTCGATCAGCTTTGTGGATGCGCAAGTCGGACGCCTGCTTGACGCCCTGGAAGCAAGCGGCAAGGCCGACAATACCATCGTGGTGCTCTGGTCCGACCACGGTTGGCACCTCGGCGAGAAACGCATCACCGGCAAGAACACCCTCTGGGACCGTTCGACCCGTGTGCCGCTCATTTTTGCTGGCCCGGAGATCGAGCACGGCCACGTCACCTCGCCGGCGGAACTGCTGGATATCTACCCAACGCTCGTTGAGCTCGCGAGACTCGAAGGTCCGGAAGGTCTCGAGGGTCACAGCCTTACCCCCCAACTCGCCGACGCCGATGCCCCGCGTCCCTGGCCCGCCATCACGACGCACAACGCCAGCAACAATACCGTGCGCACCGAAGACTGGCGCTACATCCGCTATGCCGACGGCAGCGAGGAGCTTTACTACATGGCCGAGGATCCCCACGAGTGGCACAACCTGGCCGACGACCCGGTCCATGCCGCCAAGAAAGCGGAGCTCGTTCGCTGGATTCCCCCCTATAACGCCCCACCTGCTCCCTTCAGCCGGGCGCGCCTGCTCGAATATCAGGACACTCGCGTATTTTGGGAAGGCACCGAAATCCTGCCCACCGATCCGATCCCCGAAATCGAGGAGGGCATCTGATGCGCCGTTGGGGGTTGCTGCTGCTGTCGGTCGCCGCCGTCCTCACCCCGGCGGCCGACCAACCCAACGTTTTGGTGATCGTCTCCGACGACCACAATTGGACGGACTACGGCTTCATGGGGCATCCGCACATCAACACGCCCGAGCTCGATCGCCTGGCCGCCGAAAGCATCACGTTCACCCGTGGCTACACTCCGGTGCCGCTCTGCCGCCCGTCACTCGCCACCATGGTCACGGGACGCTTTCCCCACGAACATGGCGTGATCGGCAACGACCCGCTTTTGCCCGGCACCGATATCAATCCGCAAAGGGGCCGCAATTACCCTGAAACCCTGCCTCGTTACGAGGAGGTGGTCGCCAACTTCCAACGCTTCCCCAACTTCATCCAGCAACTCACCGCCAAGGGGTATCTGACCCTGCAAACCGGCAAATGGTGGGAAGCCGACCCCAAGGTCACGGCCGACTTCACTCATGCCATGACCACGGCAAAGCCGCCCCGCGGCCGCCACGGTGACAAGGGCCTCACGATTGGCCGGCACGGCCTGCAGCCGATCGAAGACGTAATGCAGGAGGCCCGTGACGCCGATAAACCGTGGATGGTTTGGTATGCGCCGTTTTTGCCCCACGCGCCGCATACTCCCCCCGAAGACCTGCTGGCCAAATATCTGCCGCTGGCCCCCACCGAAGCCATCGCCCGTTACTGGGCCTGCGTCGAATGGTTCGATCAAACCATCGGCAATTTGCGCGAACTTACCACAACCTACGGCGGACTCGAAAACACCATCGTGCTCTACTGGTGCGACAACGGCTGGATCCAACAACCGGACAACATCAACAAATACGACTCCCGGTCCAAGCGCACCGCCTACGAGGCCGGCGTGCGCACCCCGATCATGGTCGGATGGCCCGGTCATCTCGAGCCGCGCATGGAGCGCACCCACCTCGCCAGCACGATTGACCTCTGGCCCACCCTGGCAGCACTGCTCGACACCGGCGTTCCGCCGGAGTTGTCCGGTATCAACCTCACGGATACACCGGCCCTGGCCGCCCGCACTGCCATTACCGGCGAACGCTATCTGCACCACTTCCACGATACCAATCATCCCCCCGGTAGCTTGCTCACCCGCTGGATCATTGACGACGTTTGGAAACTCCTCGTCAACGAAACCGACCGCCCCACCGACGACCCCATGAACGCCCAAAGCAAACACCGCTTCGAGCTGTTCAACCTCGAGACCGATCCCTACGAAACCACCAACGTCGCCGCCCAATACCCCGATCGAGTCCGCGACTTGGCCAGCCAACTCGATGCATGGTGGGATCCCTCCGCAGAATAGTCGCTCCCGCCGTGGCATCGGTGCTCGGGATCCTCGGCGTTTCGGCCGCGGGGCCACCGAACATTGTGGTGATCCTGGCCGATGATCTCGGCATCATGGACATCAATGCCTACGCCGAAGCATTCACCGGCACTCCGGCAGTCGAGCAATATTATGAGACCCCCAACCTCGACCGCCTCGTGGCCCGCGGCACAGCCTTTCGTCACGCCTACGCCGCACAGCTTTGCTCCCCCACCCGGGCCTCGATTCTCACCGGTCTTAATCCCGCGCGGCTCGGTTTCACCACCGCCACCCCGGGTCGGGTGGAAACCTACTACAACCAAAACCAAGCACCGCCTCCCGGTCGCCGTACCCACGATGCCATCTACTGGGGCGACAACATCAGTCTGCCCCAGGCGTGGATCAACGGCTCTTCCCAAACGGCCCTGCCTTCGGGCAACGCGGCCGATGGCCACGACGTGCTCACCCTGGCCGAAGCGCTGCCCGACCATGAAAGCTACTTCATCGGCAAATGGCACCTTGGCGGGCACGGTGCCACCGAACATGGCCCTGCGGCTCACGGATTCACCACCCTGGATTGGCTCGATGCGGGCGGTTCACCTTACTTCAACTGGTCCCGCGCCTGGAACCGCACCCGATTGATCCACCCCGACATGCCGCAGGCCGCACTGGAAATCGGTCATGCCTCCGCCGAACTGCCCGCCGAGGAATTGACCGAGTCGATGGGAATCCAGGCCGCCCGCTTTCTTGAATCGCGCGGGGGCGACCCCGATCCGTTTTTTCTCTATCTCTGCCACTTCGCCGTCCACACCCCCCTGCAATCGGATCAGGATCTGATCAATTATTATGCGGCCAAATCCACCCGCGGCTGGAACAACCACGATCACGCCATCTACGCGGCCATGCTGCACAAGCTCGACCAGTCCGTCGGCCTGTTGCTCGATACCCTTGAATCCACTGGACTCGCCGAAAACACCATCGTGATTTTCCTGAGCGACAACGGTGGCATCGACTGGAAGACCCGCAAACCCAACTCCCAGCGCCCCACCGACAACGCGCCCTTCAAGGGCGGCAAGGCCATGCTGTTTGAAGGCGGAGTGCGCGTGCCGCTCATGATCTCGTGGCCGGGACAACTGCCCGCCCGGGAATGGAGCAACCAACGCGTCCATTGCGCTGACTTGATGCCGACTTTGCTCGAGCTCGCCGGCGTGGAGATTCCCGTCAATCTGGACGGTATCAGCCTGACGGATACCATGAGGAGTCCGCGCCGGGCCAACATCGAGCCACGCACCTTTTATTGGCACTACCCCTTTAACGTCGCCCCTCTCCACCCCGATGACGGATTCGAACTCACTCCGCACTCCGCGATTCTCGACGGCAATTGGAAGCTAATCCACGACTGGCACGGCCGCCTTTACCTGCACGACCTGGCCAATGATCCCTTCGAGCGAACCAACCTGGCGCCGGCCCAGCCCGGACGCACCCAGGCCTTGTTTGCCAAATTGCACGACTGGCTCGATACCAACGTCGCCCCTCACTACTTTCCGATGCCCAACCCCGGCTACGATCCGGCCACAGAAGTGCGAGATACCCCCTTCCGCGACTACCGCGAAGATTGGCGCTGAATCCAGATCGGGCTGTGCCGACGAATACCGGTCAACACCATACCAATTAGTTGATCCAATCGCTTGCGGCGCTCGCCGCACTGCCATTTCGTCCCAGCTTTTCATGTCAGCCGAATCCACCACCGCCGCTCGCCCTTCCCTGCTTCGCCGCATTGGCACCGCTCTGGTCCAATGGGTTGACGCTGATTATTGCCCGGAAGGGCCGGTAAAAATGCGCCAGGAACCCGATAAGGTGGATTGGGTGCGGGTCATGCCGTTTGTGGTGCTGCATGCGGGCTGCCTGGGGGTCATCTTCGTAGGCTGGAGCTGGTTCGCCGTAGGCGCGGCGGTTTTCCTTTACTTTGCACGGATGTTTGCCGTCACCGGCATCTACCACCGCTACTTTTCCCACAAAACCTACTCCACCTCCCGGATCGGCCAGTTCCTTCTCGCCGTCTGGGGAGGCACCACGGTGCAACGCGGGCCGCTCTGGTGGGCCTACCACCACCGTCACCATCACAAGCACAGCGACGACGAACATGACGCCCACTCACCCCACGTCCACGGTTTCTGGTGGTCCCACATCGGCTGGATCACCAGCCGCCGCAATTTCCCCACCGACTATTCACAGGTGAAGGACTTGGCGAAGTTTCCCGAGTTGGTCTTTCTCAACCGCTTCGACATCATCGTGCCGGTGTTGTTTGCCACGGCGATCTTTGGCGTCGGTGTTGCGCTGGAAGCCTTTGCTCCCGGGCTTGGCACCAGCGGCGCGCAGATGCTCGTCTGGGGTTTCTTCTTCAGCACCACCGCCCTCTTCCACGGCACGTCGTGCATCAACTCCATGGCCCACCTCATGGGCAAACGCCGATTTAAAACCGACGATGATTCGCGCAACAGCTTCATCCTGTCGCTCATCTGCCTCGGCGAAGGCTGGCACAACAACCACCACCGCTACCAAAGCGCGACCCGCAACGGTTTCTACTGGTGGGAAATCGATCTGACCTACTACGGCCTGAAGATGCTTTCATGGACCGGCTTCATTTGGGGCTTCAAAGCCGTGCCCAAGCGGGTATTGGAAGAAGGCATGCGGGCTGAGCACGAGAACACGGTCGCCGCGGCAGCCGCTTCCGAGCACGTGCACGCCCGTTCTTCGTTGAAAAAGGTCGTCCCCACCGCTGCCGCCCTGGCCGTCGGTGCCGTCAATGCCGCGCAGGCCGAAGCGCCGAAGAAACCCGATGGACCCGCAATCCACAAGGACGTCACCGAATTGGTGGCTGAAAACGACGCGGACAAGACGACGGCGGCCTCGAACCGGCCCGAGGCCTGATTCCTCTCATGGCCCGCATCGCCATCATCGGCTCCGGGATCTCCGGACTCGGCTGTGCCCACTTTTTGCACCGCCATCACGACATTGTGGTTTTCGAGTCGGATGCCCACATCGGCGGGCACGCCAACACGGTTGATGCCGAGGAGACCGGCACCGGACGCCAAGTGCCCATCGATACCGGATTTATGGTCTTCAACCATGAGACCTACCCGCACCTCTGCCGGTTGTTCGCCGAGTTTAAAGTGCCCACCAAGATGACCTCGATGTCATTCTCGGTACGCGACGACGAGAGCGGACTCGAATGGAGCGGCTCCTCGCTCAATCACCTTTTTGCGCAGCGCAAAAACATCTTCAACCTGCGCTTCATCAAGATGCTGCTGGCGGTGAACCGCTTCAACAAGGAGGCGATCGAAAACCTCGACAACGAACGCCTGCGCACCGTCTCGCTGGCCGACTACGTGCGCGAACGGGGTTACGGCGAGGACTTCTTCAACCTCTACCTCGTGCCGATGAGCTCGGCGGTGTGGAGCACACCGCCGGAGAAGATGTTGTCGTTCCCCGCCAGTGCGTTGCTGCGGTTCTTTCACAACCACGGTTTCTTGGGTTTGCACACCCAGCACCAATGGTGGACTCTGGACGGCGGCAGTCGCGAATACGTGCAGCGCATGATCGAGCCCTTCAAGGAACGCATTCACGTAGGTCGCGCCGCCACCCGCATCGTGCGCACCGGCTCCAAGGTCATCGTCATGACTTCAGAAGGTGAAGCCGGTTCGTTCGATCAGGTCATCATGGCCACCCACGCCGATGTCGCGCTGAGACTGCTGGTTAATCCCACTCCCGACGAGAGCCGGATTTTGGGTGGTTTCGCTTTCCAGCCCAATACCGCAACCCTCCACACTGACGAGGCAGTCATGCCGCGCACTCGCCTGGCCTGGTCGAGCTGGAACTATCAACTGGTGCGGGGCGCCGACGGCAAAATCGCACCCGCCACACATTATTGGATGAACTCCCTGCAAGGCGTGAGCGAACGCGAGCAGTTTTTTGTGTCGATCAATCGGGCCGCTGACATCGATACCACGAAGGTCCGACAGACCATCAAATACACTCATCCCCTCTTCGATTTGGACGCCCTCCAAGCCCAGGACGAGATCGCCGGCCTGAATGCCGACGCCACCGGTACCACCAACACCTACTTCGTTGGTGCCTGGCAGCGCTACGGCTTCCATGAGGATGGCTTGTGGAGCGCGGTGCAGTTATGCAATGTGCTTCTCGGTGATGATCCGTGGAGTACGTCACTTGGTTAACACAAGATCGGCTTTAATAAGCCGCTTCGTGCCAGTGGCTATCCATATCTCAGCCTCGCTTCTAACGTTACCTGTGGCTCTGGGTCAGACTCAGGTGATAGTGAAACACAAGGGCGCGCCGACACCCATCTACGGGTATGATGGAAAGAATGTCGTTATCAAACATCCAAACTCGGGTGGCTGGAAACATGTCGAACCGACGGACCCAACTTTAATTGAGACTGAGAATTTTGCTACTGCATTTGTCGCGGCTGAGATTGATGGAATTCAGTATTGGCAGGATCAAAATCAACGACCGATTACGTATCTGCCATTTCGGATTGCTACCTCCATTAAGACCGAAGGAATGTGGGCTGTCCTCGAAATCAGCTCAGAGTCGAATCAAGAAAGAGAGTTGGCTTTTGGGCTTGTAGGTCCGTTGGAAGCGCAAACCACAGTGAACTTTGTCGTCGCACTCCCACCCTCGATCACGATCACTGATGAAACTCGAATCTTCCCCAGGTTTTTCGTCGGAAAAAATGAGTTAGTTTCAAATTTCACCGGATCTTCGCAGCTTAGAAATTGGACTCAAACCATGATCATGGAGCGCTCGAAGTCGCTGAAAGATGATTCAGCTACGCCTGAATCACTACTGTTTCCTGTTCCGCTTTTACCTTCGCAGCTTATGCAAAAAGGGATTTCAGGAAGCGTTTCTATCGAGTGCGAATTGTCAGCCGACGGAGTGATCACCTCTCATAAAATCATTCAGATTTCAGATAATCGACTTCGGGAACCAGTGCTGGAATCCCTTAGGTATGCCAGGTTTTTTCCAAGGATTCTTTCGGGTCGCCGGACAGAAAGTAAAATTGAGTTTATTGTGCCGTTGAACGCCCCGAAAGTTGAAGTTGATTAGCTACAGATCGACGGGATCAGAACGACGATGACCCACCTGACATTCTGGAAACTAACGGGTTACATGGAATGTCTAATTTTTGTCTAATATTTGGCTCTGCCGTTTGCGTTTAGGCCCGGCCGGACCTCATTCGGTGAGTCCAATGCAGTCTAAATCCTATCAGTGCCGGGTTATGCATGCACGCTTTCACCCGAAAGCGCACCGGTTTGTCTATCGGGTGTTCATGTTGTCCCTCGATTTGGACGAGCTGGAGGAGCTGGACCGTCGCCACCGCCTGTTCTCGGTCAATCGCGGCAACCTGTTCAGCCTGCGCACCAAGGATTTTCTTCCCCTCACCGAACCCCTGCACAATGCAACCGGCGAGGAGACTTGTCACCATTATGGTTACAAACTGGGGGACACACCGACGCTCAAGGAGCGGGTTGTTCGTTACCTCAACACCCATGGCGTGGAAGCGGACGATTCGGTGCGAGTGGAGTTGGTGACCCTGCCGCGAATGCTGGGCTACCGGTTCAATCCGGTCTCATTTTACTACATCCGAGACGCCCGGGGCACACTCCTCGCCAGCATCGTCGAGGTCACCAACACATTCCACGAAATGAAGCCTTATCTGATCACGGCCGCCGATCGTGATGAGAAGGGCTTCCATCGGCAAGTCTCCAAGAATTTCTATGTCTCACCGTTCTCAGATGTCGATGTGGAGTTCGATTTTAAACTCCGCCCTTCGCCCGGGCGCCTGGCCGTCTACATCGACGACTACGAGGGCAATCGTCGCAACCTCGCCACCTCCATTACCGGCACCGCGCATCCGCTCACCGATCGGGCTCTGGCGTCCTACCTCTTCACCTACCCGCTGCTCACGCTCCGGGTGATTTTCCTGATCCACTGGCACGCCCTGCGCCTGTGGCTGAAACGCATTCCGTGGTTTGCCAAAAAAAATCGAGCGGAAGCGCAATCCAATCTGTACCGCCCGCACGAATCTCTCACCAAACCAGCCAAAGCGCCCACCCGCATTTCCCCGGCGGTGCATCAATCCTGATTCATTTCACCACCCGTTTCCTTCCGTTTAAAAATGAGTTCCACCACCGCCACGCTTTCCAACACCTCGGCCATCCCCGCGACCGCCAAATCCAGCCTGAGCCGCCGACTGCTCATCGACGCCTTGTCCGGCATGAACCGCGGTTCGCTCACCATCGGCCTACCTGAAGGCGGCGAGCTGATCTTCGGCAACACCAATCCCCAACCCGATCTCAGCATGGGCATCTCGCCCCACGCCAAGATCCAGGTGCGCCGCGATGCGTTTTTCTCCAAGTGCGTGCTCGCCGGTGACATCGGCTTCGGTGAGAGCTACATCGACGGCGACTGGGAGACGCCGGATCTCGCGGCCGTGATCGGCTGGTTCATCAACAACGTGGAAAATGCTCCCACGCTTTCCGGCTCCAAGCGCAAGCGCTGGAAGGACCGCGCCGTCAACCTTCTCCGCGTTGCCAACCGGGTCGGTCACCTGCTGCGGCCCAACAATCGCACCACGGCCCGCAAGAACATCGCCGAGCACTATGATCTTTCCAACGAGTTCTTCGCCCTCTTCCTCGACAAAACGATGATGTATTCCGGCGCGCATTTCGCGTCGGTCGACACGCCACTCACCGAAGCGCAGGACGCCAAAAACGAAGCGCTCTGCCAGAAGCTCCAGCTCACTCCTGAAGATCACGTGTTGGAGATCGGCACCGGCTGGGGCGGCTGGTCCATGCACGCCGTTCGTCACCATGGCTGCCGCGTGACAACGGTGACCATTTCCAAACAACAACGCGACCTGGCGGTGCAACGCATCGCCGACGCCGGTCTTTCCGAGCGAATCGATGTCCAACTGCGCGATTTCCGCGACATCACCGGCCAATACGACAAAATCGTCTCGATCGAGATGATGGAGGCGCTCGGCCACCGCTATCAGCCGGCTTTTGCCGAAGCCATTGCGCGCCTGCTCAAACCCTCCGGGCGGGTCACGCTGCAGTTCATCACCTGCCCGGACGACCGCTACGAGGAGTTCCGCAAGGGCGTCGACTTCATCCAGAAGCACATTTTCCCCGGCTCGCTGCTCCTCTCGACCAACCGCGTGAATGACCTGCTGGCCAAATCAGGCAACTTCGTCCTGCGCGGACTTGAGGACTACGGTTCCGACTACACCATCACGTTGCGCCACTGGCAGCGCGCGTTCGAAAGCCGGCTCGACGAAGTGCGCAAGCTCGGCTTCGACGATCGCTTCATCCGCAAGTGGGACTACTACCTGCGCTACTGCGAAGCCGCCTTCGGCCTGCGCAACATCTCCGTCGTCCAGACTGTGCATACCCGCGCGAGCTTCCTCGCGGGGTAGTCCACCGATTTCACCTTCGCCGCCATCCGCCATGCTTTGGTTCCTGCGCATTCTTTTTATCGGCATCTTCACGGCCATGTCCTCGCTCATCGTTTGGGCGAGCCTGGAGCAACCGATTTTTGGCATACCCCGTGACGTGTTTTTGAACCCCTGGTTCATCACCACGCTGTTTGATGCCTACTTTGCCTTCATCACCTTCTACGTCTGGGTGGCCTGGAAGGAGCAGTCCACCGGTGCCCGCGTGCTGTGGCTCATCGTGGTCCTGTTGTGGGGCAACTTTGCGATGGCGATCTACATGATCGTCGAACTCTTCCGCATCAATCACATCGACCAACTCAGTCAGGTCTTCACCCAGCGCCGCGAAGGTAAGGTCGCCATGCCGGTGGCCTTTCTCATCGCCGGCATCGGGGCCTACGCGCTGGGCGCCGGACCACTGCTCTCATGACGACCATGACTGCCAGTGCTGAAAATCTGGATACGCCGAAGCGCGGCTTCTGGCAGCGGCGGATCGTCGATCCGATCAAACAACAATTAATCCAGGGCGTCACCCCGCAGCGCGTGACCTTCACCCTTGGCATTGGAACCGTCTGCTCCCTCTTCCCTTTTCTTGGCTTCACCTCGCTGCTCAACCTTGGCGTCGGCATCGCCCTGCGGCTTAATCAGCCCATCCTGCAGGTGTTCAACCAACTGCTGGGCCCGATTCAGCTCGGGCTGATTCTCGTTTACGTCCGGATGGGGGAACTCATTTGGGGGGCGACGGAGCATCAATTCTCCATCACCGAGATGGTCACCAGTTTCGCCGAGTTGTCGCTGGTTGAATTTCTCCAAACGTTTGGCTGGGCCGGCATCCATGCCTTCACGGCCTGGATTCTGACTGCGCCGCTGCTCTTTGCGTTGGTTTACCTCCCGTTGCGACCAGTCATCATACGTCTCGGCCAGCTCAAGACCGCGAACCCGGAGGTGTCGTCATGAGCCTGCTCGTCACACTCGGTATCGCGACTCTTGGACTGATCGTCTGGTTTTCGATCATCTTCTGGGTCTGCCGGCGGATGAACAACTACGGCATCGTCGACGTTTTCTGGTCCTTTACCTTCACGCCCCTGGCTTGGTTCTACGCCTTGAGCGGAACCGGTTGGAGCCTGCGCCAATTGGTGATCGCCGCGCTGGCGTCGGCTTGGAGCGTGCGCCTCGGCTCGCACCTCTACAAACGCGTCTTCGCCCACCATCCCGAAGAAGACAGCCGCTATGCCCAACTCCGCGAGGACTGGAAGGACAACTTTGGCCCGATGATGTTTGGCTTCTTCCAATTGCAGGCCGTGAGCGTAGTGATCCTCGCCCTGCCCTTTCTCTTTCCCGCCTACAACAGCGCCACAGCTTTTAACCTCTTCGAGATGATCGGCACCGCCATCGTCTTCCTTTCGCTTTGCGGCGAGGCTCTGGCCGACGGCCAACTCGCCGCCTTCCGCCGCCGTGAAGAAAACAAAGGCAAGGTCTGCAACATCGGCCTGTGGCGCTACAGCCGGCATCCCAACTATTTCTTCGAATGGATGATATGGGTCGGCTTTGGCGTCTTCGCCCTCGGCTCCGCCTATGGCTGGATCGGTCTCATTGCCCCGGCCTCCATCTACTATCTGCTCCGCTACAAAACCGGTGTCCCGATGGCCGAAGAGTCCTCCCTGAAATCCAAGGGCGACGCCTTCCGCGAATACCAAGCATCCACCAACGTCTTTTTCCCTGGTCCCACCCGCAACCCGACCACCTCCGCTTCATCATGATCGACACGCTCCTCGAAAAAAACCTTCTCCCCGACTTTGCCGTGCGCACCGGCATCCGCCGCCTGCTCGGCCAACGCATCCGCGAGGAGTCCGGCTACGATGCCTCCGCCTACGTCGCCGACCTCAAGACCCGGAACATCGCCGAACAGACCGACGCCGCCAACGAGCAGCACTACGAGGTGCCCACCGATTTCTACCAATACTGCCTCGGACCCCGCCTCAAATACTCCGGCTGCTACTACCCGACCGGCAATGAGACCCTGGGCGAAGCCGAGACGGCCATGCTCGACCTCTATGCCGAACGCGGGGAATTTGTGGATGGCCAGGACATCCTGGAGCTGGGCTGCGGCTGGGGCTCGATTACCCTTTATCTCGCCGAGCGTTTTCCGAATTCGCGCATCACCGCCGTGTCCAACTCCCGGACCCAAAAGGAGCACATCGATGCCGAGGCCGCCGCCCGCAAACTCGGCAACGTGCACATCATCACGGCCGACATGAACGACTTCGAGATCCAGACCGAGGCCTTCGACCGCGTGATCTCGATCGAGATGTTTGAGCACATGAAAAACTACGAAGAGCTGCTCCAGCGCATCTCCCACTGGCTGCGTCCCGGCGGAAAGCTTTTCGTGCACATCTTCACGCATCACAAGGTGTCCTACCACTTCGTCCCCCGCGACGAAACCGATTGGATGGCGCGCTACTTTTTCACCGGCGGCCAGATGCCGGCCCATGACTTGCTCAGGCAGTTCCAGAGCGACCTCACGCTTGAGGCCGACTGGAAGGTAAACGGCCGGCACTATCAACGCACCGCCGAGCACTGGCTGGAGAACATGGATGCCCACCGCGCCGAAATCGAACCGCTCTTCGCTCAGACCTACGGGGCGGACCAAGTCAGGAAGTGGTGGTCCTACTGGCGCGTGTTCTACATGAGCTGCGCCGAACTCTGGGGCTACCGCAACGGCCAGGAGTGGCTCGTAAGTCACTATCGCTTCATCAAGCCGCAATGATCTTTTCCCAGTAAAACTGTCGGGCATAAAGCCCGACCCCCAACAACAGTCTTCCGTGGGTCGGGCTTTATGCCCGACAACCGAACCGCCCAAAACACGCACACTTCATCCATCCCATGAAACGCCTCACCTCAGTTCTGATTCTCGCTTGCCTGCTGCCCTTGACGCTGTCGGCCAATGAAGCCGGGCTGACGGGCGAGACTGCGGAGCTCTGGGATCAGGCGCTCACCGCCGAGTCGGAGCTGCGCACCCGGGACGCCCTGCAAATTCTGCTGCAGGTGGAAAAAATCGCGCCGGACAACTCCAAGGTGCTGCAGAAGATCGCGAGGCAGTATTCTGATTCCACCGTCGATACCGCCAACGAGGAGGCCCAGCGCCGTCTCCTCGACAAGGCCCTCGAGTATTCCCAGCGCGCCACCGATATTGATCCGGAGGACCCGGTGAACCTGCTCTCCCTTGCGATTACCCAAGGCAAGATGGCCACCCTCGAAGGCAACAAAGCGAAAGTCGAAGCAGCCCGAGTCATCAAGGCCAATGCCCGCGAAGCCATCGCCCTCGATCCGGGCTACGCCTGGGCCCACCACGTGTTGGGCCGCTGGCACCGCGAAGTGGATGAACTCGGCAGCATTGCCCGTTTCTTCACCAAAATTCTCTACGGCGGATTGCCTGAAGCCTCCATCGAGGACGCCGTCTACCACTTGGAAAAAGCCGCCGAGCTCGACCCGGAAAATCTCAACCACCACCTTGAGTTGGGCTTTGCCTACGCGGCCGCGGGAGAAAAAGAGCGGGCTCGCCGGAAATTGGAAAAGGGCCTGCAGATGCCTTCCCGCGAAAAGCACGACGAGGCCGCCAAGATTCGCGCCAAACGCATGCTGGATAAAATCAGCTGAGGGCCAAAAAATTCAGACTCCTGCAATCTCGGCCCACTCAGCGGGGGAGCATTCCAGATCACTCGCCGTCGCCAAATCCTCAATTTGATCCGGCCGGCGAATTCCCACAATGGCACCGGTCACAGCCGGGTTTCGCAGGGTCCAAGCCAGCGCCATTGAACCGGCGGGAACACCCCGCTCGGCTCCCGCGGCAGCCAACCGGTCAACCCGTTTCAGATGTTCACCGAGTTTGGGCTCCCGAAAATCCTCACTTTGCTTTCGCCAATCGTCGGCTGGCAGGGCCGCAATCCGGTCCCGGGTCATTTGTCCGGACAAAAGTCCGCTGGCCATTGGCGAGTAGACCAGAACCCCGATGTCATGATGTTGGCAGTAAGGCAGGATTGCAGATTCAATTGCCCGGTTGATCAATGAGTAGGGCGGCTGCAGTGAAGTCACCGCGGCATGGGCATCAATTCGCCTCAACAAACCCGTGTCGAAGTTGGAGACGCCGACATGCCGAACCTTTCCTTCCCTGCGCAAATCGTTGACCACCCGCCAGGCCAACTCCGCCTCCATGGGATCGTCCGTCGGCCAATGGATTTGATACAGGTCAATGGTTTCGACTCCAAGTCGCCTCAGGCTATCGTCGCATTCCTGCCGCAACCGTTCGGGGGAAAGGTCACGGTCCAGTTGGCCGGCTTCATTCCACTTCAGCCCACACTTGGTAAATACCAACGGCCGCTCACCCGGCCACTCGCGCAGAGCCCGGCCCACCACTTCCTCCGAGTGGCCCATGCCATAGGCGGGGGCGGTGTCGACCCAGTTGATACCAAGCTCAAACGCCCGATGCAGGGCCCGGACAGACTGGGCGTCGCCTTGTGCTCCCCAGCCCCATTCCCAGCCGTTGCCGCCGATGGCCCATGCTCCAAATCCCAGTTTGGAGATGTGGAGATCAGATCGTCCGAGTCGCCGACGTTTCATGGATCGGATTAAGCGCGAGGCGTTCGAACGCGGAGAACTCCGCCCACGGGGCTGAGTCGGTGGCATCCTGGGCGCAAAGACCAATCATGCACCCGGTGAACCCCCATTCACCGCTCGCAATGACATGGTCATCGGACAGCACCGTTGCATCGAGTGATGATCCCACGGCCTGGAACTCGCCGGCCCCGGAAGACCAGCCGAATTGCAACCGACCATTGGTCAAATCCGCCGCCAGGGTGAGTGTGCCCGTATCGGTCACCGGCATCGGCTGGGTCAGCGGTGAAAAATATCCGCTTGTATCAGATGAAAGGATACGCACGACCCGGCCAAGGTTTTCCTCCCATCCGACCTGCAGATAGTGGAAACACTTCGTGTTGTAGTAAAAAACCAAACCGGCCGTCTGCTGAAATTCGCGAGGTTGAAAATCGACATCCACCCTCACCCGCGTCCGGTGAGAAGTGGTGCGAACGGCGATGAGCGATTGCTCAAACGTGCTTTGCAGGGAGTGGCGGCCCTTGAGTCGGACTTTCCCCGCTTCGGGCAAAATCTCCAACCAGGCAGGATCTGCCGGTTCGCGCAGGGTTTGCCACTCATCTCCCAACGCCTGGGTGGAAAAGGAGTCTCGAAAGTCCCCATCGGGGCTCGACTCGGATCCGGTCGCCCAGGGCATTTCGACGCTCTCAGCCGGGCGCGGCCCGTCTTCACCGACGAGACGAGGCCATTCTCCCTCCGGCCAGTCCACGGCTTGGATGGCCGACTCCCGGCCGAGGATGCAACGGTGCTCCGCTCCAACCGGCCTGCTGCACAAATGCGTAAGATACCACCGGCCGTCCGGACCGGGCACGATACCACCATGCCCGGTCTTCTGGAGCTCGGCGTCAGGAAATTGCCGGGCAGAGACCAAGGGGTGATGGGGGCTGATTTCGTAGGGTCCGTGGAGGGACCGCGAGCGGGCCACCGACTCAGCGTGCTCGAACCCGGTGCCTCCCTCCGCGGTGAACAAATAATAGTAGCCATCCTTTTTGTAGAGATGCGGCCCTTCGGTGCACCCCAACTCGGTGCCGGCAAAAACTTTTCTCGGCTCACCAATCAGCGCTTCCGTTACCGGATCGAACTCCTGCAGCATGATGCCGGCAAACGTGTTGCCGGTGGGGCGGCACTCCCAGATTTGATTAAGCAGCCATTTGCGACCGTCATCATCGTGAAAGAGCGACGGATCAAATCCCGAGGCATTCAACCTGATCGGATCGGACCACGGGCCTGAAATCGACTCGGCCGTGACCACGTAATTGCGGACATCCTTGAAAGGCCCCGTAAGGGCCCTGACATCAGAGAAGCACAACCAGAACTTCCCCTCCGCATGACTCAGAGCAGGAGCCCAGACCCCACCAGAGTCCGGAATGCCGCGCAGGTCCAACTGGCTTCGGCGAGTGAGGGCAAAACCCACCGGCTGCCAATGGGCCAGATCGCGGGAGTGAAAAAGTCGAATTCCAGGCCACCACTCAAACGTCGAGGTCGCGATGTAGTAATCGTCGCCGACCCGGCAGATTGAGGGATCCGGATGGAACCCGGGGAGGATGGGATTGGAGACCAACATAAAACGGAGATGCTCTGATGCAGGAACGGACTTGGAACCGAAGGCCAAGCTCCACCAAGTGCCCGCCCAACGGCGGACACCTGGCGGAGCGACCCAAACAGGGAGTCGTTTAGAAACGAATCCCGTAAGTGAGTTTGGCCGCGATGGGAGCAGCGTAGATCAATCCATACAGGTCGCGGTCATCCAGGATGTTGGAGACGTTCAACTGGATGTATTGGCGGTTGTCGTTGCGGGTCTTCCAATCATAACGCGCCATCGCATCGAAGTTGTAGCGATCATCGGTATAGAGAACGAGAAGCTCGCCATTGCCATCGATGATAAGCTGGCCGGAACCCCGGCTTACTCCGGACATGTATTGGCGTTCCGACTCCCAGTAACCGCCCAGGCCGATCGACAGACCTTCGAGGGAACCTTCAAACTGGTAGTTTACCCAGAAATCGAAGTGATACTCGGGCGTGTCATCGCCCGCGGCCTGGCCTTCGCCCGTGCGCGTGAACGTGTCAGGACCAATGCCACCGGATCCAAGGGAACCGGGATCCCCGTAAATGAGACCGCGGTCGAACCCAAGGGTCCCCCAGGAGCCGTTGTTGAAGTTCCAGACCGCCCAACGGTCCTCGCGATGTGGGTAGTCCATCCATTGGCCGAAGTTGACGCGACGCACCTCGGTGATCGCACCGTTGAGGATAATCTGCAAATTGTCGGTAGGCTTGTAGAGGATCTGTCCGTCCCATCCTTCGGACTCATCAGTCAGCAGCAGGGCCGCCATGTTGGAGCCGTCCCCTCGAAAGGCCATGGTGTCCATGGTGGCGTTGTTCACCAGGGAATCGCCGGTTTCGCCCTGATAGAGAAATCCCGGCCAAGCCGCACCGTTGTCGGCATCGTTGGCGGCAAAGGCGGCGTCGAGATAGGCGGCACCTTCGTTTTCAGTGGCATTCACATACCAAGTCAGCGTGCCGTTGCCTTGGTCGCTCTGGAAGATCGCACCAGACGCCACTCCGGCCAGCCAAGCATCGTAGGCCGCGCCCGTATCCAACTTGTCGGAACCTCCGTTCGACCCGCCGGGGGCTTGGCTCGGAGTGAAGTTGGAGACATTGTAGACAATGTCGCGGGAAGGGTCGAAGCGCGGTGAGCCCAGAGTCACGGGAGAATACCAAGGCGCACCGACAAAGGCCTTCTTGGTGACCTCAAAACGACTGATCGTGCCAGAGATCTTGCCGTTCATGAGATCGAACTTGATGCCAAATTCCTCACTCTCAGCCCGGCTCGGACCAGCGGGAGCCCCAGACTCCGGCAGGACCGCGCCGGAGAAATTGGGCTGCAGGCCTTCGGATTCCATGGCGTAAATCGAAAGAGCTTCCGTGATCTTTAAACTCACGCCCCATTGGCTGGTGTCGTCCTCCTGTTCCTCACCGATGGTGACGGTCGTGTTCGGGGTGTCGCCCGGGGCGCTGATCCCGGTGTTTTGACGCCACGTCCGGTTCGAATCACGGCGCTGGCCATAGAGCACCAGGAGCCGTTCATCGAGGAAGGTGCCGGTGTAACTCGTGTAAACGGCTTCGTTCCATGCCTTGCTGATGGAGGAGTTGTTGTCGAACATGCCGAAATCAGGCGAACCGTCACCCTGGGTGCCAAAGCGCAGAGGCGAGGTATCGTTAGGCGCACGATAGTTGAACCCCCCGGGGGCGGTTATCGCACTGTCGATCTCGAGCTTGTGATACAGGTCAGAGTAGCCGACTAGGAACTGGTGGCGCATGCCCAGCCATTTGTTGTCTTCAAACATGTCGAAGCCACCGGTGAGCTCCGCGCGATATTGTTCACGGGTGTTGAAATTGTCCGCGGCATTCCACGTGTATTGCAGGATCGAATTGGGCACCAAACCGTCCTGGATGTTCAGGCTGCCGGCGCCGCGATCCGGGGCGAGCGGACGCAGATCGATCGTTTCCCAAAGCTCGGGCGGGCCCATGTTGGTGAAAAGCTGCGCATTGATGTCACGGAAATCCGTGTTGTAGGTCGAGTAGTTGTAGCCGACCAGGAGATCCAGGCCCTCGATGATGTTTTGCGTGATCTTGAACTGCGCGTTGCTGGCATCGGAATCGAGCCGGGTGTCGGGGCCGGTGACGCGGTAGGTGCGGGGGTTTTCGCCGGGAGGAGTGTAGAGTCCACCCTGCTCGTTTTGGTCGTTGTTGACGCCGACATCCGCCACCGAACGCACCTGGCGGGCGCCGATGCCGCTGAGGTTCTGCATTCCGTATTCAAAATCGGCATACACTTCGGTTCTATCAAAGGGGCGCCAAAGCAGGGCCGGGGAAACAAACCAGTGGTCTTCGCTGAAGTAGTCGGTGTGATCCTCCGATTCCTGGATGGAACCCGTCACCCGATAGAGGAGCGAGTTGTCGCTGGTGAGAGGGCCGGTGACATCAAACTGCCCCCGATAAAATCCTTCGGTGCCAACGGAGACATCGAAACCGTAGGCGGCGACTTCCTGTGGCCGCTTCACGAGGTAATTGACCACCCCGCCAAAGTTGCCGGTGCCATAGTAGAGGGCAGCCGGACCACGGACCACTTCCACCCGCTCGATGTTCACGGAGTCGGTGGAGTTCTGGCGATTGAACCCGTCACGCAGAGCATTGTCCGTGACAAATCCCCGGATTTTGACCTGAACGGCATTGGGATTGGCCGTGGCCGCTTCGGGATTGTTGACGCCGCCGGGGCCTTGGTAAGCGGCCGATCCCGACACCCCCAGATCGTTCTGGGATTCGAGCAGCACCCCGGCGCTGTACTTCAAGGCTTCACGCAAATCGGTCGCACCGGTGTCATCGATAAAGTCTCGGGTGATGACTTCAATTGGCATCGGAGTGTCCTTGATCGCCATGTTCAGGCGGGTGCCGGAGATGGAGTTGGCGGCACGATAGCCGGTGTCCTGGGTCGTATCGACTGTGAAGGGAGACAGCTCGATGATGTCTTCCTCCATGGTTTCGGGAGCCGTTGCCTGGCCCCAAATCGCCACGGGCACCAAAAGCCCAGCAACGGTGAGCCGGCGAAGGGTGGCGAAGTCCATTCCGCATCGCGGAACAAGTTCGTTTTGGGAGTTCATTTGTTTGTCTTGGGGTGTTGGGGCAGTTCGATCCTCCATCCCGGGAGATGGAATCGATGGTGAATCGATCGGTGGGTCGTGAGGAGGTTCGCACCTCGATGGGATGGGGGAGATAAGAACGCCGGGTTGAAATTACCTGACGCATCGGTTCAACCACCATGAATCGTGCATTGTCAAAGATTTTGTGCACAAAAAATTACACGATAACTAGTATAAAAAATCGCGATCCATTTTAAACTTAAGTATTTATTTTTAAGTAATTTATGAACTCATTGATGTGATTTTTTTGTGCACAAAACGGCAGATTTGTGCACATTTTTGTTTTTGTGTGCACAAATTTTGATTGCTCCCAAATCGAATTGCCTACGCAAAGGAGTCCCCCCGGAACCCGCTGCCGCCATGCCCCTCCCCGTCTCTCCCCGTTTCCACGTGTGGCTTCTGGCCATCATCGTCTCCCTGGGTGGATTCCTTTTTGGATTCGACGCCTCAGTGATATCCGGCGCCGTTCCGTTTGTGACGGCGGAATGGGGCCTGACGGATTGGCAGATCGGACTTCTGGTGAGTTCCCCCACCATGGGGGCCATCGTGGCGTCCCTGCTGGTGGGGCCCGCCAGTGATGCCATTGGGCGACGGCGGGTTCTCCATGTCATTGCCGCCCTCTACACACTTTCCGCGGCAGGCTCGGCGCTCGCTCCCACTTATCTGGCGTTGGTTCTGGCCCGGGTGCTGGGAGGTCTCGCTTTCGGGTCGCTCATCGTCTCCTCCCTCTACATCGCCGAGGTCTCCCCCGCCCGAAGGAGAGGGCAATTTGTTTCCATTAATCAACTCAACATCGTCATCGGGTTTTCCGCCTCCTACTTCGCCAATTACCTGTTGCTGCAAATCAGTCAGGGAGGTGCCCCCTGGGCCTCTTCGCTTGGAATCGCCGACCAACCATGGAGATGGATGCTGGGGTTGGAACTCATCCCTGCCTTGCTGTTCGTTTTCGCCCTGAAATGGGTGCCGGAAAGCCCCCGTTGGTTGCTGCTGCAAAACCGGGTGGAGGAGGCGCGACAGATTCTACGTCGGATCGCCTCCCCTGCCGAGGCTGATGAGTTGGAGCGGGAAGCGACAGAAACCCAACGGGCCAATCCGCTCGGTTGGCGGGAGCGCCTGGGTCGCCTGCTCAGTCCCGCCCTGCGCTTGCCTCTGATCGTGGGGTTGATTGCCGCGATTGCCCAACAGATCACAGGTGTGAATGCGGTCTATTTCTACGCCCCCACCATCTTCACCCAGAGCGGGGTTGGCACCGACGCGGCCTTTGCCCAATCGGTCTGGGTCGGCATCACCAATGTTGTCTTTACCATCATGGCGATCCGTCTGATCGATCGAGTGGGTCGCAAACTCCTGCTGCTGATTGGTCTCGCCGGGGTTGCCGTGAGCATGAGTATCTCGGGCTGGGGTTTCAGCCAGGCCACCTATCGGCTGGAGGAATCCCACCTTTCCACCTTGGAGCAGGCGGGCTCCGCCGATGACTTCGCGCCGCTGCTTGGGATAACCTATCACAGCGACGTGGAGTTCAAACGAGCCCTGGAAAAACAACTCGGCGAGGAAACAGCGCGCACCCATCACGCGGCGCTGCTGGCCGCCGGCACGCAAATCAACGCCACCCTGATCCTTGTGGGGATTCTTGGTTTTGTCGCCTCGTTTGCCATATCTCTCGGACCGGTCATGTGGGTTCTGCTGTCTGAGATATTCCCTACTTCGATTCGGGGCCTGGCCATCTCGGTCGTTGGGTTGATCAACAGCGGAGTCAGCTTCCTGGTGCAGCTGGTTTTCCCGTGGGAGCTCAATCAATGGGGCGCGGCCACAACTTTTCTGATCTATGGAGGTTTCGCCCTGTTGGGGTTTGGGCTGATTGCCTGGCTGCTGCCTGAGACCAAGGGCCGCACCTTGGAGCAACTGGAACGGCACTTTCAAGCCACGGCCAAGCCATGACAGACAAAACAATCAACTGGGGTTTGATCGGTGCCGGCCGCATTGCCCATTCCTTTGCCCAGGACCTTCCCCATGCCCCCCACTGCCGGCTGCGGGCCGTGGCCGCACGCGACGGCTCCGCCGCCCGGAGCTTTGGCGACAAGTATGGGATTACCACCGCGTATGAAGGTTATGACTCCCTGCTAGCCGACCCCGCCATCGATGCCGTCTACATCTCCACTCCCCACACCCATCACGCCCGGCACGCCGAGGCCGCCCTGCGAGCCGGAAAGGCCGTGCTGTGCGAAAAACCCCTCACCGCCACTCCGCCGGAAGCCCGCCACCTGCGCCGGGTGGCGCAGGAGACCGGAGGCTACCTCATGGAGGGCATGTGGACATTTTTTCTCCCCGCCGTCCTCCAGGCTCGCGCGTGGATCTCGGACGGGAGAATCGGCGAATTGATTCACCTCAAAGCGGATTTTGGTTACCCCATTCCCTATGACCCGGACCGCAGGGAATGGGATCATCATCTGGCAGGCGGATGCCTGTTGGAAATGGGGGTGTACCCGGTGGCCCTTGCCGCCTCCTGCTTCGGCGGGAAGCCCTCCGCTTTGCAAGTCAGTCGGCAACGAGCGGAGAACGGAGTCGAGAGCGATGTGGTGGCGGTGCTGAACTACGGGGACCGCACGGCCACCATTGCGACCAGCTTTCGGGCCAAGCTCCAGAACTGGGCCTACCTGATCGGCACCGAGGGCTACATAGCCATCCCCAACTTCTGGCGGGCCGATCGCTGCTCGTTGTTCGTGCTGGACGACGAAGTTGAGCGATTTGACGACTCGCGAAAAACCCACGGCTTCGATTTTGAGGCCGCCGCCGTGGCGGACGATCTGCGAAAGGGCCGGTTGGAATCCACAAGGGTCCCCCTCGTCTTCAGTGAAGGGGTGCAGCAACTCATGGCGCGAATACGGGAGGCCTAAGTGCCCGCCATCGGAGCCTCCACCGTCCGGTCTTCGATCACGGAGTTGGTGGAAAACCTGTATCGCATATTTCGATACACACAAACATCGGTCACGTCGTCCGGAGTGCCCTGCGGGGCCGCCCGATAATTGGTGGAAACGCGATACTGCCCCATCACCGGCATAACCCGGTGCCAATTGTGGCCGTGCAGCAGGACCAGCGTGCCTTTCTTCGGATACAGGGTGATCTGCCCGTCAAAGTCTCCGTTCGGATCGCCGGCCGGCAAAGGACCACCCAGGTGGGTTTGCGGCACCAACCTCAGCTCCCCGCCGATTTCCGGAACGATATCCCGAGTGTAGATGAGACGGTTGAGATTATAGTCGTCCTTCGTTTCGGGCGGGCTGTCCTGATGCCAGGCCTGCCCGTTTGTTCCCCGCGCCGAATACATCACCATGGAGTATTGGGAATGCCACCCTGCTCCCAGAATGGCAGCCGTAAGGGCCTGCATTCTGGCATCGTCATCGGGGCGATTAAAAGCCTCCACCCCCTCGCGCTGGGGAAACCAGGGAACGATTTCGCATTTGGACCGATGGGTGAAATCGTCATTCAGGCAGCTGTCGGACGCACCCTGAAAGTGCTCGAGGATCAACGCGTGCAGCTCGTCCATGAGGCTGTCCGCAAAGAAGTCCTCAATCACAAGATAACCGTGGGTCCAGAAGTGTTTGGCAAGGGCAGGATAGTCCATGGGGAGCGGGAAAAGCGTGGTCTGAAACCGTTTTTGAAAGGCTTCGCCCACGAGGGTAACTTCAGGCCAAAAAGAGAGGAGTTATTTCGAAAGTCAAAGTGTATGTGCACATATCTTAATGAGGCAACTCAAACATCCTACAATTAATTGGGATGAAATTAATTATTTTAAATCAACTATTTATGTCAAAAAAGATCGATGAGTAAACTCATCAATAAGCATAATATCTGCACATTTTACTTATTTTGTTCACAACTTTTTCTTGCCATTCCCTGACGGAAATCACAATCACACCATCACCCCATGGATTCCGTTAATCAGGAAAAGCTCGCCGCAGCCCTAAACATTTCCCGCACCACGGTTTCCCGCAGTCTCTCCAATCATCCGGCCATTGCGGCAACCACCCGGGATCGGGTCCTGGCGATGGCGGAAAAAATGGGATATCGCACCGTTTCGCCCCGCGCCATTCGCCGTCGCCGTTCCTCCAAACCGATCAACATTGGCGTGCTCATTGGCATGCCTTCCAACAATGTCGGCATGGCCACCTTCCCCAATGTCCTGCAGGGCATTCGGGAACGCGCCGGCCTGGACCACGTTTCCATCGATGTGGTCTCGCAGGATCCGGCAAAGTTGAGCCCCCGCTCGGTTCGCCAACCGGTATTTCGACACATCCGCGGAGGCGACTGGCGGGGACTCATCCTCATTTATCCCTTTGCGCCGGATTCCGTGGAACTGCTATCCCGCAAGATCTCAACCGTGTCAGTGTTGACCGAATATGATCATCTGCCGGTCGACACCATCGACACCGACCATTCGGATATCATCAACTTGGTGGGACGCTTGGCGAAAAAAGGCCATCGCCGCGTGGGGTTTGTAACGTGGCATTACGAAGTTGGCGGTCGATGGTCCTCCCGTCGGTTCGCCGCCTTTACGGAAGGCGTCTTTCAATACGGTTTGGAGTTTCACCCGGAATGGGTGGTCAACGTCCATAAGGGGCTCAACCAGTTCCCTGATCACAACCAGGTGGCCGATTTTGTGGCTCACCAAACCAAGGAACAGGGCATTACCGGCTGGGTTTGCGCCGCCGACCACCAGGCCTACCAACTGATCAGCGATTTGAGGGAGCGCGGGATCTCGGTGCCTCGCGACTGCTCGGTTACGGGATTTGACGGAATCCCCCCTCCCCCCGGCTTGCCACAACTGACCACGCTCCGGGTTGCCCATGCTGATGTTGGCGGGTCCGCGTTGGCCCGGGTGCTTAACCGGGTCCTCCATTCCAACTCCCCCCGTCGCAAGATCCTGGTTGAAACCAGCATTGTGGAGGGAACCACCATCGCCCCACCGCCCCAGACATGAGCCCACGCCCCCTTGTATTCGCCACCCTTTTGACTGCCACCTCCGCGATGGCCGCCTCCGATCATTTCGAACCACGTCAGAACTTCGGGGCACGCCTCGAACCCAAGGACACCGTGCTGCACGGGGCGGGGCAGAGCCCGGGCCACGGCTATTCCGATAAAGGCTTTTTGGGTTACTGCGAAGCCATGGGGCCCGGACTGCAACCGGCCCTCTACATGACCTACATTGGGTTCAGCCAAACCCCGAAGCAGTTCCTGGCCTGGGGCCGGGACTTAAAAGCCAAGCTGGAGTTTGCCGGCGGGCCGGATCTGATGCCCCAAATCGGCCTCGCCCTGACCAGCGGCAAGGAAGGCGGCACCGGCGCCACCGCCGCCATTGCCCGTGGCGACTACGACGCGCACATCGCGGCCTTCATCAAAGCAATGAAGATCGTAAACCGGCCATCATACGTGCGCATCGGCTACGAATTCGAAGGCTCCTGGAACAACTACGAACCGAAAGCTTACGTGGCAGTCTTCAAGCGCATCACGACAGCCATGCGCGAAGCGGATCTCAATGTTGCCACCGTGTGGTGCGCCGCCGGTGGCTCTGCCGGCACGCCCAACGTCGAGGCCCTCATGCCCTACTACCCCGGCGACGAATGGGTGGACTGGTGGTCGATCGATACCTTCAGCACCGAGGAACTGACGGCTCCGTTGCTGGGCGAGTTCTGCCAGGAGGCCGGGCGCCGCCAAAAGCCGGTCATGATCGGTGAGGCCACCCCACGTTACGTCGGCGTATTGGACGGCGAACAGTCGTGGGAAAAATGGTTCGAGCCCTATTTTGCCATGATTCGCCGCCATCCCCAGATCAAGGCGAGCAGCTACATCAATTGGGAGTGGGACTACTGGTCGGAAGCCATAGGCATTCCCTGGGAAAACTGGGGGGACGCTCGAATTCAAATGAACGACGTCGTGCTGAAGCGGATGCGCCGGGAAATGGCATCCCCTCTTTACCAACACGCTCAACTTCGCGACTGAATCGGAAGTCCGGTTGAATCTGCTCAACGTGCGTTACGGGGAACGTGAATTCGGCCTCGCGCCCGTTGCCCTTTCCTCTTTGCTGGGGGCTTCTTGCGCCTTCGTCCGCGCGGGCGTTCCACACCCATCAATCCCCAACCCCTCCCCATTTGCTGACCTTCTCGCCCCTGCTCGGATGATCCGGTTCAGATCCTCTTCACTACCTCCCCATGAGTAACGTCAACGCATCCAAACTGTTCACCGCCAGCTGCATCTCGCTGATCGTCACCGCCATGACCTTCGCGATCCGCGCTGGCGTGTTAACCGAACTTTCCGTCGAGTTCGGCCTGACCGACACCCAGCTCGGTTGGGTCAATTCCATGGCCTTCCTGGGTTTCCCGGTCGCCATGATGGTCGGCGGGCTGCTCTACAACTATCTGGGCGCCCGCAACCTGATGTATATCGCCTTCGTCGGGCACTTGCTTGGTCTCATCCTCACCATCACCGCCGGTGGTTTCTGGGGACTGATCATCTCCACGTTCCTCATCGGCTTCGCCAATGGCTCGGTCGAGGCCGCGTGTAATCCGCTCATCGCGGACATGTATCCGAAGGACCAAACCACCATGATCAACAAGTTCCACGTGTGGTTCCCCGGGGGCATTGTGATCGGCGCGGTGGTCTCCGGCATCATGACCGAAGCCGGCCTGGGTTGGCAGATGCAGATCGCAACCATGCTGGTGCCGACTGTCATCTACGGTTGGATGATCTTCACCTCGGAGTTCCCTCAGTCGGAGAACATCGAGACCTCCACGGCCACCAACATCAAAAGCCTCTTCGCCCCGCTTTATCTGTTCATCATCTTCTGCATGACCCTGACCGCGGTCTCCGAATTGGGCACGCAACAGTGGGTCGGCCGCGTGCTCGCGGAAACCGGTGCCCACCCGATGGTGCTGCTCGCTCTTTCCACCGGCCTCATGGCGGTGGGTCGCCAGTTCGCCGGGCCCATCGTCCACCGACTGCACCCGACCGGAGTGCTGCTGGTCTCCGCCATCGTCACCACCGTGGGACTCTACCTGCTCAGCACGGTCACCGGCGGCATGATTTACCTGGCTATCATCATTTTCGCCCTCGGGGTCTGCTACTTCTGGCCCACCATGATCGGTTTTGTTTCGGAATATCAGCCGAAGACCGGGGCGTTGGGCATGTCTCTGCTAGGGGGCGCCGGCATGTTTGCCACGGGATTATGGAATCCGGTGATTGGCGGCTGGATCGACAGCAACCGCGAGGAAGCCATCGCCTCCGGCTTAACCAATGAGTCCGCCATCGAACTGGCCGCCGGCCAGGCGACGCTGTCCAACATGACCATGTTCCCGGTCATCCTGATCGTCGCCTTCGGCGCCCTGTTTGCCGTGCGCAAGAAGTTCGAAAAAGGCGCCCATACCCAGTAATCTTCCCTCACCTCCAATTCACCAAACCCCCGCCGATCCGGCGGGGGTTTTTGCTTGGCTCATGGCCGGAGAGGCGACCAGAAGCTTGATTGAACGTGAGGGGACAGCATGCCGCCAACACTGGGCACACGCGTTGCTATTGGTTGCCGCTGTTCAGCTTCAAACCGGATATGAATCAGCCGGAAATCCGCCCTGATCTACGGCGAAGGAAAACCACTCCGGCCAAGATCAGACCACCCAATAGGGTGGCAAAGTGGGAGGGTTCAGGGACCGCCGCCAAAGTGCCGATCTGTCCGGCACTCAAGGCACCGTTATAAATCCTGAAATCGTCAATCGAGCCTCCCCATCCTTGGTTCACCTGAAACCCTCCTCCCAACGTGTCCTGATCCTGTCCCACGAGGAATCCGCCCGTATCGACGGCCAAGGCGGTTGAACTCACGCTGGTGGAGTTGACGAATATCCCGTCGATATACAGCGCAAGCGTAGACCCGCTCCGGGTAAAAGCCACGTGATGCCATGCGTTGTCCTCAAGAGTCGAGTCGCTGATCGAGTTGCTGACTCCTCCAATTTGGATCTCCCACCGGTTTGACGACGGGGCATAGCCAATCAAAAACGAATTGGCATTGAGCGAGGTGGCGCCGCTGATGAGATTGTTGTTGGAGTTCAACTCATTCATGTCCGCAAAAAATGCGAAGGTGAAATCTGTAAGCCCATTCACCACACTGGAACTGGCGGAGAAATAATCGGTCGCGTTGTCCTCCAATTCGATGGCGCTGGAAGGGTTGCCGAACCGATCATTTACAAATGCGCCGCCGTTGTTGGTTCCATTATTCCCATTCCCTGAGGAGTCGTTCAGGTTTCCGGAGAAGTCGAAGTGGAGAAGCAAAGTCTGAGCCGACAATGAAGACGCAATCGTGACGGCAAAAACGATCCAGACGGACCGTGAAAGCTTGGCTACCAACGACATAAGGCCGAACATGCTACAGGATACCCCACTCTTCATCAAGAGTGAAGTGACCCGATCCAAAGCATTCAGTCACCCACCATTATTCGTAAAAGCAATCCACGAAGTGAGACCGGCCACGGCGAGCCCCACCAACCGCAGCGCAGGCATGTCAAAGGCGCGTCCACCGGATGTTGTTTTCGTCAAACCCGCCATCCCGGCGGGGCTTTTGGGGGCTACCGT
Source organism: Opitutaceae bacterium (assembly GCA_028280945.1). Classification (GTDB taxonomy): domain Bacteria; phylum Verrucomicrobiota; class Verrucomicrobiia; order Opitutales; family Opitutaceae; genus Actomonas. The sequence goes on along the minus strand of JANQKV010000026.1, from coordinate 40,382 downwards.
TCAGGGTTCGAGAGGGTCCGCACGAGGAGCGCCATCAGGTAGGTTCACGGTTGGCCTGGCCCAGCGCACCGCATTGAGGATCACGCGCTGCACGTTGGCATCAAAATAGGTGGGGAAGGTCTCGTGGCCCGGCCGAAAATAAAACACCCGTCCGTGGCTGCGTTGCCAGGTCGCGCCGGACCGGAAAACCTCACCGCCTGCGAACCACGAAATGAAAATCAACTCGTCGGGTTCGGGAATGCCAAACGGTTCCCCATACATTTCCTCCTTTTCGAGTTCGAAGTGGAGAGGTAATCCCGCCGCGATCGGATGAGCCGGACGAACCGTCCAGAGTCGCTCCTTTTCTCCGTCGTCCCGCCAACAGAGGGAACACGTGGTACCCATGAGCCGTTTGAAGGGCTTCGCGTAGTGGGCTGAATGCAGGGCGATAAATCCCATGCCCGCATGCACCCGGGCCGCGACGCGCGCAGCGATGGCGTCATCGACATCCTCGTGAGCCCGGTGTCCCCACCAAATCAATACATCCGTCTCGTCCAAAACCTCCTCGGTCAATCCGTGCTCAGGTTCATCGAGTGTCGCCACGCGCACCGTGATTTCGGGTTGTTCGCGCAGGAAAGCGGCGATCGCAGCATGGATTCCCTCAGGATAGACTGCCGCCACCACCGGGTTATCCAGCTCATGGCGATATTCGTTCCAGACCGTGACTCGAACCGCGTCAGGCATGCGAACATGAAGCCGGCCGCGGCAAAGCTGCGCAACAACGGAACTGCCCGTCGGAATTACCGGCGGGCGAATTTACGCAGATTTCGCAAGGCAATCTCGAAGTCCTTGGGCAGCGGCAACTCCCATGAAACAGGCTCACGGTTCTCCGGGGAACGCAATGTCAGCGACCAAGCCTGCAACGCAAGGCCGGTAAGAAGAGGCTTCTCGTCTGCCTTTCCTTTGTAACCTCGCTTGAGTTGCGAAAGACGAAGCTCTGCCTCCGGCAGACCATGAGCGGCATCACCCAGGACCGGAGCGCCCACCGCGCTCAGGTGAGCCCGCACCTGCATCCGGCGGCTCGTTTCCGGCCACGCCTCAAACCAGACAAGGCGCCCAAAGTCCTCCTCGATTCGAAAACGCGTCACCGCAGGTCTTCCTCCCTTCTTACGATACACATGCATGCGACCGGGCACATGCTGATCCGGAGCCAGCGCATAGTTCACCCTAAACTCCTCCGGCAGTTTTCCCGCCGGCGTGCGCAACGCGGGCAAAGTGGTGAAAGTTTCCCGTTCAGCCTCGGTCGCCACGACCGCAAACCCTCGATAGCCCCGCCGGGCCTGCTTGCTCTGGAACTCGCCGCTGAGGAAATCGAGCGCCGGTTTGGTTTTGGCCAGCACAACCAATCCACCCACGTCGTCGTCCACCCGATGCACCGGCGTGAGGGGCGCATCGATTTGCCGGGCCAGGACGACAACCAACTGAGTGGGACCGGCGCTGTTCACGTTATTGTTTCGGGCCACGCGCCAGCCCGCAGGTTTGTTCACCACCACCATGTGCGCATCTTCATAAACGACGTCGACCGAGGTCACGCGGCGCAGCTTGGGCAACGCTCGGAGCTCAAACAATCGGTAAAAACGACACCGGAAGGTAAAGCTTGGGTTAATCTGCTTGCGGCAAAGAGGTTGCCGTCGTGCCGTGCCTCCTCACGGACTCGCCATGGCGGACCTCTACAAACCTTTGCTCAACCTCGCCGGCGACTGGTTCACCACCGTCACGCGTCGTCGTTTGCAGCATAAACGCCGCGACGAGCGTTGTCAGGAGCACGCTCTGCTCACCCTGCTGCCGCAACTCGCCCGCACCAAACGCGGCAAACAACTTGGCCTGAACGCGAAGATGTCAGCCGCGGCGTTTCGTCAGGACGTGCCCCTTTCGGATCACCGTTCGATTGCCCCTTGGATTGAGGAAGTAAAAAGAGGCCGGGCCAACCTGCTCTGGCCCGGCAAGTGCGACTGCTTCGCGGCCACGGCCGGGTCGACTTCCGGCCGCCCCCGATTGGTGCCGGTCACCCGGGAAATGCAAGCCGCTTACTCCGCCGGAGTCCGCGCCGCCGCTCTCTATGCTTCCGCCCGCATGGGTGGGGTTTACCCGTTGCTCCATCGCGTGCTCCTCATGGCCGGCAGCGTACCCACCAATCAGCTCGCGGACGAAAACGCGGCCGCCGTGGCCGACCTGGCCACGCTCGCCGCCGTGCAACATCCCGAATGGATCGCAAAGTATTATTTCGAACCCAGTTCGCGGATCGCACTCCGGACCGATTGGGATGACTACGTGAGCCGCATCCTCAAACGCACGCGATCGCGCAAAGTCAGCATGATCGTCGGCAGTCCGCAATGGCTGCTGGCCTTCAAGGAAAAAGTCACCCAACAGCTCGCGAAGGGAAAACTGCGGTTCACTTCACTGCGCGCCATCTGGCCCCATCTGCGTTGCCTTACGGTGACCGGCGATTTCGTCACCCCGGTCCATCGCCGACTGCGTGAGGCTGCCGGCCAAAGCGTGATGATTCATGAGGTTTTTGCCACCGCCGAGGGCCTCGTGGCAGCCCGGGGTCCGGGGGCGTTGCCGGGTTTGAGACTGCTGGCCGAAACGGGCATCTACTTCGAGTTTCTTCCGCTCGCCGATTATGCCCCGGACGATCTCAAGGAGCTGGGTTTCAAAGCCGTGCCGTTGGCAAAGGTCACCACGGGCACCGATTACCTGTTGGTCATGACCACCCCCGCCGGATTGGTGCGTCATCTGCCCGGCGATGTGGTGCGCTTCACCAGCACGCGGCCGCATCGACTCCTGCCCATGGGGCAAGTGGAGCAACGCCTGCACATATTTGGGGAGAATGTCCTGCCTCGCGAAGTCGTCGAAACCCTGACCGAGCTGTGCCGGAGTCATAAATGGATCCTGTCCTTCTTCCATGTCGCTCCCCTGCTCGAACGCACCGAACTTGGCGTATCCTACGGTTGCCACGAATGGTGGATCGAGCTGCGCGCCGGCACTGTCGACACGCCAACGGGACCGGTAATCGCCCGGGAACTGGATCGACGTCTGGGTGACGCCCACAGCGGCTATCGCGACCGGCGCAAGACCGGAAACCTGCGCGCGCCGATCGTGCGACTTGTCATGCCGGGGGCATTCGAGCACTGGCTGCGGCACACCAATCGTTGGGGCGGCCCCCACAAACTGCCTCCGACCCGCAATGATCGTGAAATCGCCGACAGCCTCAGCCGTATGGCGCGCTTCTCGAAGGATTAATGCATTTTTTTCATGGAGTCTGCCAAACCGTTGGCATGACCAATGCTCTTTTAAAACCCTGTCCGGCCTAGCCGGATTTGGGGTTACATGGATGTTGGCTCCAACAAGCCAACAAGAAAATAATGGGCCCGCCGTTAAGGGGTTTTCGGCGGGCCCTCCTCTTTTTGCAAAAGCAGTTGAATCCCTTAAAGCAACGACCGCACAAACGGCTCGTAGTCCTCTCGCTCCATCATGCCCTCCTTGCGGTGGCGCACCTGGCCATTTCGGTCGATCAAGAACGTGGTGGGAATGGCCCGGATGCCTCCAAACGCAGCGGCGACTTCCTCTGAACCCATCACCAGTTCGTAGTTCATTTTCCATTCGTCCGCGAACCGCCGCACAACACTGGGTCCGCCTTCATCGAGGGAGATTCCCACAATCACCACGTCTTGGTCGCGCAGGTCATCCTGCATCGCAATGTAACCCGGGATCTCGGCGCGACAGGGCGGGCACCAGGTGGCCCAAAAATCAATCACCACCACTTTGCCGGTCAAATCGGCGGAACTCAGCGCAGTTCCATCGAGGCGATCGAGTGTCCAGATGGGAGCCTCGCCCAACAGCGGCAGATCCGAGCTGTCTGCAGGTGACACCGACGCGACTTGCTCCGGCACGGCAGCGGCCGGTGCCGTCTGCTCTTCGGTTTTTTGGCAGGCAGTCGTTCCGATAAGAACGAAAATGCTCAGGCTGATCAAAATTGGACGAATCATGGACAAGCAAGCATGCGGGTTGCGGTGACGTTCCTCAAGCAGATGAGATCGAAATTGGCAGGTTGAAAATGGACGCCGGCTCAGCTCACGGGCATCTCGGGAGCGCGCCGCCAAAAGCTGGGCCACAGGTCGCCGGAAGAGAGAAAGGCCACAACCAAAAACCCGGTGCCTTTGAGACTGAGCGCCAGCGCGACCTCGGGAGACCCGCTGTGGGCGAACTGCATCGCCCCGTTGAGCAGCACGATGCCGAGGGCCACTTCGATGGCTGAGATCGAGGCAAAAAAAGTTCGGCTGCGCAGACGCGTGAGCAGGCCGCCCGAACGCACCCGACGTCCGCCTTTGGGGGTGCGCACAAACTCTCCGCCGTTGGACAGGAGCCCCTCAAAGAAGGCGGCACAAAGCGTGACACTGAGCGCCAGGCCAAACGAGAGCAAAAGCGGCGAGGCCATGAGCCAGCCGACTCCTTCGCGCCACTCGCGTCGCTGGAAAAATTGACCCGCCACATAAAATGCCACCGGGGCTCCCCCTGCGAGAAGCACGATGGCGGGGTTGGCCAAATACCACCACGCGCCCAACCGATCCGCCGCAAACCAGAGGTAAGGCAAAAACAGCAACGAAAACGAAACGAGCAAGGGATGCACCACGCCAATCGTCAGATGCCACCAGGCCTCGCGCTTCACGCGCGTCGGCAACTTGGATGCCATGACCTCTCCCAACAGCTTGCGCGCCACCTGAATACCACCCTTGGTCCAGCGCCGTTGCTGCGATTTGAAGGCGATCAGGTTTTCCGGCAACTCCGAGGGAACGACGTAACGATCGAGGTAGACCAGTCGCCAACCTCGCAACTGGGCGCGGTAGCTTGCGTCCAAATCCTCCGTCACCGTGTCACTGGTCCACCCACCGGCATCCAGCAACGCGGTCCGGCGCCAGATTCCCGCGGTGCCGTTGAAGTTGAAAAACAATCCGGCCGCGGCGCGGGCCGTCTGCTCGACCACAAAGTGGGCGTCGAGAAACACGGCCTGGAATCGGGTCAGCAGGCTTTGCTTGCGGTTGGCAAATTCCCACCGCGCCTGCACCACCGCGACATCATCGGCCGAAAAGTGCGGCATCAACCGCTCCAAAAAATCGGGTTCCGGACGAAAATCCGCGTCGAAGATCGCAAAGAACTCCGCATCGGTGAGGTCCATGCCATACTTGAGCGCGCCCGCCTTGTAGCCCTCGCGCTTGGGCCGACGGACATGGGTGATGCGACGCGCTTCTTCCGGGTGCGACTCCAGCCATTGGTTGATGATCTCCGGTGTTTCATCCGTGGAGTCGTCCAGCACCTGGATTTCCCATTGATCGCCCGGCCAGCGGATCGCAGTTACTTTTTCCAACAGCGCCTCGACAACCAGGGGCTCGTTGAAAAGGGGCAACTGTACACAGACCTTTGGATACTGATCCCAGGTTGGCGCGGGAGTCGCCGGTCGCGACATGGCCTTCCAATAGAGCACCAGCATTTTCAGGCGGTGGGCTCCGTAGAGCGTAAGCCCGATCAGGATGGTGAAATAGACGACAGAAAGTAGGAGTGGCATGCGTGGACCGGGTCAGAGCCGACAACGTGCCGTTTTATGCCCGAAATTTGCGAGCTTCGGATCAGGAAACTACTTCGCCTTCTTCGTGCCGTCCTTCACCGCCGTGATATCCATGCCAAGTGTGTCGATGAACTTGCGCATGGCAGGGGTGAGAACACGGCCTTTGCGATGGAGAATGGCCAAGGGGCGGGTGAAGTTCTTTTCCTTGAAGGGCAACATCTTCAGCGATCCCTGCTGCGCCTCCCGCTGCACGGTGGCCTGGGGCACAATCGCAACACCGTGATCGATCTCCACCGCCCGTTTTACGGTTTCGATATTGTCGAACTCCATGACGGGTTCGATCTCGATGCGATTGTCGCGGAAAATCTGGTCGACCGCTTTGCGCGTGGGGATGTCGGGGTCGAAACCGATGAACTTGAGGCCGGCCATTTCATCCACGCTTACATAACCGCCGCGACGCGCCAGCGCATGCTCGGGATGGGTGATCAGCACAAGCTGGTCATCGCGAAACGGCACCGCCTCGATCTGACGGTGCTTGAGCGGAAACGCCACCAAACCAAAGTCCACCGAGTTGTGCAGGATGTCTTCGTAAACGAGGTTGGAACGACGGTATTCAACCCGCACATTGACGGAGGGGAAATCGTGGAGGAATCGCTTGATGTAGGGCGGCAGTTCGTGAAGTCCGATCGAGTAAATCGTTGCGATTCGGATGGTTCCGCTGATCACCTTCTTCATTTCCTGCAACTCGGAGAGCAGCTTGTCGTAGCCGTGCAGGAGCTCTTTGGCCGTTTCGTAGACCGCCTGGCCTTCCCGGGTCAGTTGAAACTGCTTCTGCGAGCGATCAATCAGCAGGGTCTTGAAGTGTTTTTCCATCGCCCGCGCCTGCTGGCTTACAGCGGATTGGGTGATGCCGTTGATCTTCGCAGACTTGGAAAAGCTTTTGGTCTCTACGAGGTCAGCGAAGACTTTGAAGTTCTCAATTTGCATGGCCGGGAAACAGGGTTTAAGAGGTATAAACGATTCTTATCAACGCGCAACCCATTATTCCAAGTTGATGGCTCCTGATTACTCCGCCTTTGCTCAACGCGCCGACGCAGTGCTGGCCGAAATCCGAACGGCATGTGTCCAAAACGGTCGCGACCCGGTAGAAGTGGAGCTGCTAGCCGTGACAAAGACGCACGGTCCCTGGGCCCCGGAGTTTGCCGCCCGCTTCGGCTTGGCCGGAGTGGGAGAAAACCGCGTTCAGGAAGCGGTCGAAAAAATGCCCCGAGTCGAAGCAAAACTCAGGTGGGAACTGATTGGGCATCTCCAATCGAACAAAGCCCGCCTCGCCGCCACTCACTTTGACCGCGTGCAAAGCGTCGACAGCATCAAGCTGCTTTCACGGCTCAATCAGGCCGCGGCTGCCGCGAGCAAAACCTTGACCGTTCTGTTGCAGATCAATGCCGGCGACGATCCCGCGAAATTTGGCGCAGCCTTGGCGGACGCACCCGGACTGCTGGAGCACGCCCTCAATCAACCGGCTCTGAAAGTCGACGGCCTCATGACCATCGCCCCGCTGTCGGATGATGCGGCAGTCGCCCAGCGAACGTTTGCCAACCTGCGCGAGCTGCGTGATCGCCTCGCTGCCGACTTCGATGTGGTGTTGCCGACGCTCTCGATGGGCATGAGCGGCGACATGGCTCATGCGATTGCGGCCGGGAGCACTCAAGTGCGCGTGGGCACCGCCCTTTTTGGTCAGCGCGAAAAGCGAGGTTAAGTCACCCGGCGGTGATGAGGTCGCCGCCGGCAAGGCCTGTAACCATGAATCCTGGTGATGGGGAAAAGAACGAAAACTAAGACATGCTTCCAGCGTCCGGAAAAAAACCTCAATCCCTTGCCACCTTTTTAAATCCGGAATGTCTTACCCCACCGTGGCCAACCCAACCCTCAGCCCCACGGAGAAATCCGCTCTGCTCGATTTGATTGATGATCCGAGTCCGGCTGTTCGTCGCGGACTCAAACAACGATTTGTCGAACTGGGTTCCGATTCCCACAACCTGTTGCGGGAGATTGTGCGGGGCAACAACCGGCATCTGGCCTGGCATGCGCGCCAGTTCCTGCAGGAACTGAACCTGACTGATCCCAGTGCCGAGTTCCGCGACTTTATTCGTTCGCTGAATTACGAGCTGGAAACCGGCGCCCTCATGATCGCCCGGACGATGCGACCCGATTTGGACACTGGCGAAGTTTGCCAGGAACTCGACCGCATCGCGCAGCGCTGCCGCGACCTCATCATCGAGCCTTCCAGCACGCGGACCAAGTGCCGGGTGATCAACCGGATCCTTTACCACGAAATGGGATTTCGCGGTAACACGGAAAACTACACGGATCCGGAAAACAGCTTCATTGACCAGGTGCTCGAACGACGCTGTGGCATTCCGATTTCCCTCTGCACTTTGTATCTTTTGGTGGCGCGACGGCTCGGCCTCGAGCTCGAACCAATTGGCCTTCCCGGTCACTTCATGATCGGGTGTTTCGCCGAGGAGCGGCCGTTCTTCATCGACGCCTTCGACGGCGGAGTGTTTCGCACGCCCGAAGAGATATTCGTTTTTCTGCGCTCCAACGATCTGGCCCCGCAGCTGAGTGATTTGGCGCCGACTCCGATCCGGGAGGTTCTCAGCCGCACCTGCCGCAATCTCGCCACCCATTTTGACGCCCATGGTGACTCCGATCGGGCGCAACTTTTCGACAATTTTGTCAGCGAGTTCGACGCTACCTACGCAAAGAACACCACCTGAACCGGGATCAACTGTCTCCTCGGGGTGAGCCCGCCGCGCTTGTGGCGGACCCAACCGGTTTCGACTACAACGTTTGTATCATTCGGGTGTCCAGTCTTGCGGATTTCTGCGGTCTGTTGCTTGGTGAATTTTCTCACAATCAACCCCGTTCCTATCCTCATCATGGACGACCAAACTCCCGCCAATCCCCCCGGTTCATCCGAATCAACGCATGGCGACGGCTCTGCCTCGAAATGCCCCTTCTCCGGCCATGGCCGAAGTCCTGTTGCCGGAGGTGGCACGTCCAACCGGGATTGGTGGCCCAACCAGCTCAATCTTGGTATCCTGCGCCAGCATTCCGCTTTGTCCGACCCCATGGGAGAGGACTTCGATTACGCCGAGGCATTCAAGTCTCTCGACCTGGACGCAGTGAAACAGGACCTGCACGCGTTGATGACCGACTCGCAGGATTGGTGGCCCGCCGACTACGGACACTACGGACCGCTTTTTATCCGCATGGCGTGGCACAGCGCCGGCACCTATCGCACCGGTGATGGCCGCGGGGGTGGCAGCACCGGCACCCAACGCTTCGCCCCGCTCAACAGCTGGCCTGACAACGCCAACTTGGACAAGGCCCGCCTGTTGCTTTGGCCGATCAAGAAGAAGTATGGCCGCAAACTGTCGTGGGCCGATCTCATGATCCTCGCGGGCAACGTGGCCCTCGATTCGATGGGGCTCAAAACATTCGGTTTTGGCGGTGGTCGCGAAGATGTCTGGGAACCCGAAGAGGACATCTACTGGGGTTCCGAGGCGGAGTGGCTCGGTGACAAACGCTACTCCGGAGATCGCGATTTGGAAAAACCACTCGCGGCCGTCCAGATGGGTTTGATCTACGTCAACCCGGAGGGTCCCAACGGCGACCCCAATCCGCTCGCCGCTGCACGCGACATCCGGGAAACCTTCGCCCGGATGGCCATGAACGACGAGGAAACCGTCGCCCTTATCGCCGGTGGCCATACGTTCGGCAAAGTTCACGGCGCTGCCGATCCCGACAAGTATGTCGATCGTGAACCCGCCGGTGCGGCCATCGAGGAGCAAAGTCTCGGTTGGAAAAACTCCTACGGCACCGGCAACGCGGGTGACACCATCACCAGCGGATTGGAAGGAGCCTGGACCCAGACTCCCACCCAGTGGAGCAACCATTACTTCAACAACCTCTTCTCCTACGAATGGGAGCTCACCAAGAGCCCGGCTGGCGCCCACCAATGGAAACCCAAGGGAGACGCCGCCGCCGAATCCGTGCCGGACGCCCACGATCCGGAAAAACGCCACCAGCCGATGATGCTCACGACTGACCTCGCGTTGAAGGTTGACCCGGCCTACGAAAAGATTTCCCGCCGGTTCTACGAGAATCCGGAAGAGTTCGCGGACGCTTTCGCCCGTGCCTGGTTTAAACTCACCCACCGCGATATGGGTCCAAAGGCTCTCTACCTCGGCAACGATGTCCCGGACGAGGAATTGATCTGGCAGGATCCGGTGCCGACGGTCGACCACGAGCTGGTTACCGCCGGGGACATCGCGGAACTCAAAACCAAGATCGCTGAGTCCGGGCTCTCGGTGGCCGAGCTTGTTTCGACCGCCTGGGCGTCCGCCTCGACCTTCCGCGGCTCCGACAAACGGGGCGGTGCCAACGGTGCCCGCATTCGCCTCACCCCGATGAAGTATTGGGAGGTCAACAATCCCGCCCAGCTGTCCAAAGTGCTCGATACGCTTGAGGGCATCAAAGCGGCTTTCGACGCCTCCCAGGATTCCAACAAGCAGGTTTCCCTCGCTGACTTGATCGTTCTGGGTGGCTCCGTGGGTATCGAAATTGCAGCCAAAAACGCCGGCACCGAGGTTGAGGTTCCCTTCACCCCCGGCCGCACCGACGCATCCCAGGATCGAACCGAAGTGGATTCATTTGCGATGCTCGAACCGCCCGCCGACGGCTTCCGCAACTACCAAAAGAAAGCCTACGCGATCTCCGCCGAGGAACTGCTGCTCGACCGGGCGCAGCTGCTCACCCTGACCGCACCCGAGATGACGGCATTGGTTGGTGGCCTCCGGGTCCTCGATGCCAATTACGATCGCTCGGCTCACGGCCGATTCACCGATCGGCCCGAGACCCTGACCAACGACTTCTTTGCCAACCTGCTCGACATGAGCACCACGTGGAAGGCTGTTGATCCGGGATCCCACGGCTTTGAAGGCCGCGACCGGGCTACGGGCGAAGTCAAATGGACGGGCACCCGCGTTGACTTGATCTTCGGCTCCAACACCGAGCTTCGGGCCATCGCCGAGGTTTACGCCTGTGCCGATGGTGAGGAAAAATTCCGTCGGGATTTCGTGGCTGCCTGGGTCAAGGTGATGAACCTCGATCGCTTCGACATCGCCTGACCGGATTTAATCCCGGCTCCGTCCCCCCAGCCCCGCGCAGATCTCGCGCGGGGTTTTTTGTCGGGTGACCCGGCGAGCCACTGGTTTGACATTCGCCGGGAGCCGATTCGCACTCCGCCCTGCATGGAGCCCGTATTGACGCTTGCCGATCTCGATAGCTGGTCCTTCGAAGGCACCGCGCTCGCGGTGCTGGGCCACCCCATTAAACACTCCATCAGTCCCCTCATGCACAATGCCGCCTTGGCCCGGATGGCCGTGACCGAAGCCAAGTTTTCATCCTGGCGCTACTTCCGCTTCGATGTCCCGCCCGACGACCTGCCCAACGCGCTCGAACGTCTGCATGCGGCTGGATTTTTTGGACTCAATCTCACGGTTCCCCACAAAGTCCTGGCCTTCGACCTGATCAACCGTGTCGACCCTGCCGCGATGCCGATTGGCGCGGTGAACACGCTGCGTCGCACCGTCTCGGGTTGGGAGGGCTTTAACACCGATGGCTACGGCCTGGCCACGGCGGTGGACGAAACCCTTCGTATCGGTATTACTGATACACCCGTCATCCTGCTGGGCGCCGGCGGCGCGGCGCGCGGCGCTGCGGTGGAGTGCCTGCAGCGAGGGTGCCGGAGCCTGTCTGTGGCCAACCGCACCGCCGCCAATCGTGAAGCACTGCTGCAACAAGTTGCCGCGGTCGCTCCCGAAATTCCCCTCCATGGGTTTAACCCGGCGGCGCCTCCCCATGACCTCCCCGAGAAGGCGTTGGTCATCAATGCCACCAGCGCCGGACTCCATGTCGATGACCCGCTGCCCATCGAAATCAGCGCGCTGCCCCCGCCGGCCGGCGTCTACGACATGATCTACAATCCCGCTGAAACGAAGCTTCTCGCTGCGGCCAGATCGCAGGGCATCCCCTCCGCCAACGGACTGTCCATGCTGGTGCACCAGGGAGTCCGCGCCTTGGAAATTTGGTCAGGAGCCACCGTCCCCGTCGAAGCCATGGCAACAGCTGTGGCCGACGCGAAATAGATCGGCCCGACTTTCACGGCCACGTCCAGCGAGGCTTCAACGCAAGGGGGGGACCGCAACCAGCGCCGGGCTTCAAAGCCTCAAATCCGCGCAGGGCCGCTCAAGGGGTCACCCAATTGTCACAAAACGGGACGGGAATCGAGTTTGCCTCATCGGGCCCCACGTCCGTTTCCTCGCCAACCAGACGGCCCGGTTCCCCGTGAAAAAATACCTCTACGAATTCATCGGCACCTTCTTTCTGGTGTTCACCATCGGGGCCTCCGTCTTGGGCAATCCTGAATATGCCCCTTACATCATCGGCGGCACCCTGGTGGCTCTGGTATATGCCTGTGGTCATGTCTCCGCGGCCCATTTTAACCCGGGAGTGACCCTGGCCATGTTCATGCACGGGCGCAGCCCTGCTCGAGACATCGCTCCCTACATCGGTGCACAACTCGCCGCCGCGACACTGGCCGCCATGGTAATTCAGGGATTGTTCGAATTGCCCATGGTTCCGCAGGAGCGTGAGATGGTGCCATCGTTGGTGGCCGAGACGGTTTGGACCTTCATCTTGGTCTGGGTGATCCTCAACGTCGCGGTCGCCAAAGGCACTGCGGGCAACTCGTTTTACGGTCTCGCCATCGGACTGGTGGTGATGGGGGGGGCGGCAACCGTCGGCCCGATTTCGGGGGGCGCGTTTAATGCCGCGACCGGACTGGGTCTTTGGCTGATGAACATTGAAAGTGCATCCCAATTCGGCATTCACGTCGCGACGAATTTCACGGGAGCGATTGCAGCCGCGTTGCTTTTCAGATCAGTCGCCTCGAGCCAGCCGGAGCCCTGAGCAAAACCCGGCGGCGCCAGCCTAAGCCGGCCGGCGCAGTGTGATGTCACACCACTCGCCCATCTCGCGGGATTCCACTGACCAGTCCGGCACCGCCCGCATAAACGCCGCCTGAATCGTGCGCACCTCCACCGCGAGGATTCCACTCAGGACCAGCTGGCCTCCCGGATTCACGGCGGCGGTAAGTTGAGGCACGTGCTCCGCCAGGATGTTACCCAGGATGTTGGCCAGGACCAAATCCGCCGGACCGCCGGCGAAGCCTGAGTTGAGATCTCCGGCAAAAAAATCCAATCGGTCGGACAGGCCGTTCAACGCGGCATTTTCGTCGCTGATCCGCACCGCCTCGGCATCGTTGTCAAAGCCACGCACGTTTTTGAAACCGAGCGCTGCCGCGGAAATCGCAAGAATCCCGGAACCGCAGCCCGCATCCACGATGGTCGCATCACCGGGGGCGTTTTCAGCCCACTCCACCAAACGCTCGCAGCACAAACGAGTGGTCTCGTGGTTGCCCGTGCCGAAGGCCATGCCGGGATCCAGCCAGACCGCAACGTCGCCTGCGCTGACCCGGTAACCTTCCCGCTCCCATACCGGAACCCAGTGCAAACGACCGCAGCGCCACGCTTGGAAATGCAGTTTGTAGCTCTCCTTCCAATCCTCATCCGCCAACTCCTGAAACGCCGCCTCCTCCGCCTCCGGCACCAATCGGGCGATTTCATCCCACTGTGCCCGGGCCTCAACCTCGTCGGTGAAAAGCCCCACCACCCACGCCGCGGGAATCAGCACATCATGCATCACGCTCCAACGCTCGTCTCCCCGCTCGAGCAACATGTCATCCACGCGATCAACATGCTCCACCGGCAAAGCCGCCTTTACTTCCCAAAGACTCATCCGCGCACCTCAATCCCCGAACCAACGAAATACAACTGCCGATACCGTTGACCCAAAGACCCCGGGTTTAATGTTCGTATTACGAACATTTGGCGCAGTGACTCCGACCTGGGGATCGGAGAAGACGGGACGGTGGAATCAAGAGCTCGCGGCGGCAGCAGCCCCCGCGGCGGCGACCGCGATGATCATGACCTGGATGCTTTCGATCAGCTGAGCCGTGGCGGCGCCGAGCTGTTCACCTTTAATCAACCGGTCGATGTGCTTCTTCCGATTCTTGAGCTTCTTTTTATCGAATAGCTTCGGGAGAAACTCCCCGCCTTTGACCAGTGAGAGCAGGATTACCGTGCCCGCCTCAACATCCAAGGAGTCTTCAAAGATGGCGGCCTCGAGCCGTTGGCGGATGGCCGTCTCGGGTGCTGAAGCCACTTCCGGGAATCGCACGCGATTGAACACCCACAAAACCTTGTCCTCCACACGTTGGAGAATACCCAGCTCCACCAAACCATCGGCGATGTGTTCCTTCAGGTTCTTGGAGTTGGCGATCGCGCTCAACCAGTGCTCCACGTCACGCTGCTTCTCGGAACTGCGAATTGTGCTCAACCATTCGTCGGCCAACTCCTCCCCCAGGGGCTTGGGGTCAGTCACCAGCAGCTTCGGTTTTCGGTTGAACAACGTTCCCCGCGCCTTCGCCTCATCCTTCGATTGAATGCGAACCCGGTCATTGCGCATCAGCTCGGCCAACACGGCGCCCGCCGCCACGTAAGCATACCAACTTCCGGTTTCGATCGTGCCCTTCTCATCGGACAAGGCGAGAAGCGTGACTTCCTGATGGAGCAACAATGCCGGCAATTGATCGGACCCGTAAATAGGCTGAGATATCATCCCATGATTTCATCCATCCGATTGGCCTCGGGCAAACGGTATTCTGGCTTCCGTTCGGGAAACACCAACGACAGGGCCGCCAGAATGAAGAGTTGGATGGAGACAAACGCGCCCTGCAACAGTGTCGTGAAGAGCGTCCAGCCAAAAGAACGTGAAGCGCCCCTGCCGAACGCAGCCTCAGAGACAAACTCAGTCACATTCGCGGCGACCGCTCCCGTTGCTACATCCAGAGTTACAACCACGATGGGTAAGGGAAACTTCATCCCTATGGCGGCCATCCCCATGCCCAGAAGACCCACTCCTGCGATCCCAGTCCGAATCAACGTCGCCAACCGCAGTCGCCGCCCCAGTCGGCTCCCTCCCAAGCGCGCTCTATACCACGGTGCTGACGTAACGAAGGCGAACAACAGAATGTAGCTGAGTGTGCCCACCGCCATGGCTCGCCTGTCAAAGTCATTGTCATGAGCTATGATGAAGCTGGGCGCTGCACAGATGATCCCGCAAATCGCCCAAAACTGCAGCCGGTCCATGAAGGTGTTGGCATCGAACCAAGAGTTCATTTACCCCCCCTCCGTTTGGCCTCCGCATCGCGGCGCATTCGAATCAGGTATTCTTTTAGCCGTTGAGAGCGTCGTTGCGCTTCCTGAGCCGTGAGTGGCAGCAGGCCCAGCATCGCGCACCGCAGCCGGGGAAGATGATAAACCTTCACACGGCACCTCCGCCCAGGCTCTGATTCTCCTCAAACCGCAAATGGCGCGTGGCATACATGATGGCACCCAACAGGACAAAGAGCAGGACCGTTCCGGCAATCAGCGACAGGTCCTCCATTCGCAGCACCAAAAACAGGTATCCAAAAATCCCACCCAACACCATTGCCAGCGCGCCGACCGCCTTGCCTTCCCGCATCACCGCTCGGGCGTAGGTCACGATCAATCCCACCGAAGCCAGGGCCGCGAGAGCATAAGCAGCGCCGAAGCCCACCAGCTCTGCCAGCGCCAAGAGCGCCAGGAAGAACAAGCACAGCGCCGCCCCAACCAGAAGGTAATTGAGCACGTGCAACGGCCTTCCTCCGAGAAACTCTCCCAGGAAACAACCCGCGAATACCGTAATCAGAAACAGGATGCCATATTTGAGCGCTCGCTCAACTGCTCGGTAATCCGTCACTCCCGAAAGCAGCACTACGCCAAACGGATCTTCCCCGCCCGCTCGCCCCAACATCTTCCCCACATCGGCGGAGCACCAAACTCGCGGCAGCGCGCGTTCCAATGATCCCACGGACCAATGCGCGGTGAATCCCTCCGCAGTGACCTCCCGCGAATCCGGCAGCACTGCACCAACAAAACTGGGTGAGGTCGCAGCGGAAACCAAGGTTACGACTGATTCTTGCCCCAACGGCGCAAACTGCAGTGATTCGCTTCCCTTCATCGATACGGTGACTGAAAAATCAAAACGTTCGCTCACATCGGAGATCGCCACCCGGGCACCAATGCCACGGACACCGGTTTCCGACTCCGATTGGCCCGCCATCTCGATTTCTTCGCCTTGCCATCTCAACGGCTCAACCAGGGAAACGCCGGCGGCATCCCCCAAGACCAGCACCAGTCGAGCCTCCGACCAACTAAGCCGATCCGCCCATTCCGAGGCTTGGTTGGGAACAGTGAACCCTCCCGCTATTTTCAGATCAGCATCATACACCTCGGCGCGATAAATCCCTCGCCGCAAAATCTGAGGATCAAGCTTACCCTCGATCTCCAATTGCGTCGGAGCAATGTGGAGAAAGGTGGGCTCCGCCTGACGTTCCTCACTGGCCACCGGCACCGCCAGCAATGCCCCATGCACCAATTGGTCCTCACCCCAGGCCCCGGTGATTTCGCGCACGACATCGATTTGGCGTTGGGCGCGCTCCTCTCGCTTGGACTCCACGAGAAACAACGGAATCTGCAGCAGCACGATGCAGGAGGCGATAATGAGTAACTTGTAGCCCAGGCGTTTTCCGAGGGAGTTGCGGGCCGGGGCGGGAAGCGGAGGAGGATTCGATTCGTTCATCACCTCCAGCCTGCCAAGCGTGCATGAAGTGATGTTGAACTGAGGATGAATTCCGTATGAAAACCAACGCTCACAACGCTGGAAGTTCGATACCGATCAAGGCACCGCCACCCGCTCGATTTTCCGCCCAAACCACGCCGCCATGGACCTCTACAATCTCGCGGGTGAAACTCAAGCCAAGCCCCGTGCTCTTCCGCCCCGTGTCCGGGCGAGGCAACGAGTAAAACCGATCAAACACCCTTGATAACGCATAGTCCGGAATGCCCGGGCCATCGTCCTCAATGGTAACCCTGATGTGGTTTCTCTCCCGGACGGCACTGAGTCGGATCGAGCCCCCTACCGGGGTGAACTCCACGGCGTTTATCACGGGATTGAGCAGCGCATGGTAAAGCAGAAATCGATCGCCTCGCACCTCACTCGAATCGAGATCGGTCGCCGTTTCCCAGCGAATCGATTTTGCCTCCCGGTCCGACCGCACGGACTCAGCGATTTCGGCAATCAGTTCACCCAGTCGGACGAGAGTCGTGGCTGCCGCGATCTCCCGATTCTCCAGCTCAGCCAACTCCATCACCCGCTCCACGATCTGCTGAAGCCGATCCGTCTCCGCTCGGATGTTGCGCAGGAATTTCTCCCGGTCTGACGGCGGCATGTCTGCTTCACCCAGTAGCTCTGCCGCGCCCCTGATCGCCGAAATCGGAGACTTCAGTTCATGCGTCAGGTTCTGCGTGTAGTGATGCACAAAATCCCGCCCTTCCAAGGTGCGACGCATGCCCTCGACTGCGTCCTTCAGAGCGTTGATTTCGACGGCGCTTGATTGGGGAGGCGTCACGTTGTGACCATCACGAACCGCCACCGCATAACGAGTGAGATTGCCCAACGAGTTGGTCAGTTTATGTGCCAGCCACCAGCCCAATACGATCATCACCGCGGCAATCAACAGCGCCACACTCGTGAGCTTGCGCCGCTCGGACCAAATGAACGAGTTGATGCTGCGCAGCGGGCGCGATAGTTCCACGCGGCCGACCATCACGCCGCCATGCAGCACGTCCTCCGTCACCACCAACTGCCCATCGTCTAGAAAAGGCTCGTTGTCGATAAATCGGCTGATCCGTTCCTTGGAAGAGCGGAAATCCTTCCCTGGATACGCCTCCGGCTCAACCTCGACCTCCTGGGCGTAAACCGTGCCCTCCGCTGAGTCGTAAACCCGCAGCTGAAAGGACGCGGAAGCTGAGTCCGCTGATTCGAGGATACTCGGCCATTCTGTCGGATCCTGGGTGGCAAGTGTTCCGGCAATCAAACGCGCCGATTCCCTCATAGTGGTCTCGATCGAACTCACATAACGTGGTCGCACCTCGGCGAGCACAAATCGCATGAGCACCAGCAACCCAATGGCCGATGCAACCACGTAGGTCAGGAAAATTGCCGTCCGGACTTTCACGCCCGACTCTCCCAGGAGTAGCCCAAACCTCGGTGAGTCTTGATCGGGTTTCGGTCGGGATCGATCTCGCGGAGTTTGGCTCGCAGCAATTTGACGTGGGCGTCCACGGTGCGGTCCATGCTCGATCCGGGGTCTTCCCACGCGGCACTCATCAGGTCGGACCGGGAATACACTCGGCCCGGTTTCGCCACCAAAACGGCCAACAAACGAAACTCGTATCGGGTCAGTTCGAGTTCGTTGCCGCAAAAGGTGGCCCGGCAACCTGCTTCATCGATTTCGATATCGGTCGCCCCCGCAGTCATGGGCGCCGAATGCATCCGTCCTCGACGAAGAATCGCGCGAACCCGCGCCGTCACTTCGCGTGGACTAAAGGGTTTGGCAATGTAGTCGTCGGCCCCGATCTCCAATCCCACAACGCGATCCACTTCCTCGCTGCGCGCCGTAAGAAAGACAATGGGGACTTCGCTGAATTTGCGGATCTCCTGGCACAACACAAAACCGTTCACATCAGGCAGTCCCACATCGAGCAGCACCAGCACCGGTTCTCGCTCCCGAAGAGCCGTCCGCGCTGACGCACCATCCAGACAGTGCCGCGCCTCGAAGCCCTCCGTCGAAAGGGCGTAGTTCAGCGAGTCGGCAATGGAAGGCTCATCCTCGACGATAAGTATGAGCGGTTTGGCCATGCGCGGACTCCCGCTCCCCGTCTCAGAGTTTGAGGCCTGTTTCCTCCGGCAGGCCCAGGCGGATGTTCATGCACTGCACGGCGGAACCGGACGCCCCCTTGCCCAGGTTGTCGATGCGCACGGTAACCACCGCTTGTTCGGCGTGCCCGAACACCATGACATCGGCCCGGTTGGTGCCGTTGCAGGCCTGCACATCGAGGAAACCTTCGTCGAGATTGGCGGCATCACCCAGCGGCAAAACCCGCACGAACGTCTGGCCGGCATAAGCGTCGGCCAGGGCCGCATGGATGGTGGTGGGCGAAGGGTGACTCGGCAATTCAACCAAACTGAGCGGGATCGTGACCGCGAGGCCCTGGCGAAACGCCCCCACAACCGGGTTGAACAAAGGCGCGTGCGCGAGCCCACTGTGCATGCGCATCTCCGGCAGGTGCTTGTGGGCAAGGCCCAGGGCATAGGGCCGGGGGCTTGATAGCGCGGCCGGGCGATCGGCGGCTTCGTAGGTGGCGATCATTTTTTTGCCGCCCCCGCTGTAACCGGTCAGCGAAAAGCACGAGAGCCGCGTCTCAGTCGGAACCAATCCCGCCCACAGGAGTGGTTTTACTCCCAATAAAAATGCGCCGGCGTGGCAGCCGATGTTGGCGATCCGATTGGCGGAGGTCAGTCGTTCGCGATAGGTCGGCGAAAGCTCGGGCAGGCCATACGCCCAGTCGGGGTCCACGCGGTGGGCGGTGCTGGCGTCAATCACCACGGTGTCGGGATGAGTGACCAGGGCGGCCGACTCACGCGCAGCGGCATCGGGCAAACAGAGAAAGGCGACATCGGCTGCATTGAGGCATGCGGCCCGGGCGTCGGGATCCTTGCGGTGCTCCGGATCAATCGTGATCAGCTCCAGGTCATCGCGCGCGGTCAAACGCTCATGAATCTGCAGGCCCGTCGTGCCTTCGGAACCGTCGATGAAAACTTTGTGCGCCATGGTTCCTCAATAAGCGGTCGATTGCTCAATCACCGCAAGCCTCACTCAACCGGGCGATCACCTGCGGCAGCAGACGGTGTTCGGCGGCGTGAATCTTCATGGCAAATGATGGCAACGTATCATCCGGTTCGATACGCACCGGTTCCTGATCAATGATCGGTCCGCCGTCCACCTCGGCCGTGACGTAATGGACGGTGCAGCCGGAAATCTTTACCCCCCGCCGCCACGCCTGGCCGATGCCATCCAAACCAGGGAAACTCGGCAGCAAACTTGGGTGCAGGTTGATGATCTTGCCGGCAAAGCGGTTGATGAACCGTGGTTTGATCACCCGCATGAATCCCGCGAGCACGATAAGGTCCGGGGTCAGTCCTTCGATAAACTCGATGTAACGGTCTTCCCCCGCCCCCTCGAGCTTGGTCTTGAACGGAGCCGGATCGAGATACCGGGCCGGCACTCCAAAATCCGGGCCGTGCTGCAGAATGCCCGCCTCTGTTTTATCAGCGATGATCTGCACAACTTCGGCTCGGCCCAATTGACCATCACGTTGGGCCTGCAGGATGGCCCTGGCGTTGGAGCCGGTGCCGGAACCTAGAATAACAACTCGCATGCAACGCTGACTTGAGCGCGTTCTCAGCGAAATTGGAACGAAAACAAATCAGCATCAGCCATGATGAACCGAAGCTGCACCACGCGCCCCGCCAAGACACCGAGATCGGGATCGGCCCGCCAGCGGACGACCCGCGCGATCTCGTCACCAAAAATCAATTCACTGTCGGCGGCCGCAAAACCCGGAAAAGGTTCACCCGCTTCGTCGAGCAGCTCGACCTGCACGGAACCCGCGGCGGAGCTTTGGTAGTTGAGCACCAATTCGTCACCGGTAAATCGCAACGGTTTGGTCAAAAGCTCACCGCCCGCATAAGGCGCACTGACCGCGACAAAACCGTCAAGCCGCAGCGAGTAACGCGTCAGGTGCGCACTGGCCTGACCGTAGTGCGACATGCGGTAGAAATACATCCGGCGACCATCAAGCGAGGGCACCAAACCGAGCGCCGGAGTATTGTCCCGGGCCACCCAGTCGCGAATCGACGGGCCCGGTCGCACGAAGGCTTCCATGAAGGTGCGGTCGTAGCGATCGCCCCCGCGGGAAGTCAGCATCACCGCGTCGCTGGTGTCGCCGCCGCGGTTGGGATCGGCATGGAGACGACCGGCAGTCTTCAAATCGGTGGCGGGCTTTTCGACCAGAAACCGCTTGGCCAATCCCACGTAAATGTGTGGTGCCCGGAAGTAGGGCTGGGTGCCGTTGGTGTAGAGATGCTCCATGGGCGTATCGCCAAAATCCATCACCACGGGTTTCGACCAAGTCACCAAGTCCGGCGAAGTCGTGCGGGAGATGGTGCGGTAACCTTCAAATCCCTCTCCGGTCCACGTGCGGAAATAACAGACATAGACCTGCTCGTGTTCGGACCAGAATACGACGTTGTGCGAATCAAACATGCCGTCGGTGAAGATAAACTCGTCCTGTCCCCACGGTCGCCAGTGGATGCCATCGGCAGACGCGAACGCAGCAAGTCCCTTGGTCTCCACGCCGGCAATGGCCTTAAATCGCTCGTCCGCCGGCACTCCGGGGCGATGGTCGATAAACGGACTGAAATTACGCGAATGGGAGTCCTCTGTGCCCAGCACGATGTTGTTGTTCCTGGACCCGTGGAATTCGAAGAGTCCGAGTTTGGGTTTTGTCCAACGGACCCCGTCGCGTGATTCCGCGTAAGCCGTGACCGCGACAACCTCCGGATCCCACGCCGAGGGCAGGCCGCGGTAATACATCCGGAACAGGCCATCGTCATTCAGGACGGTCGCATAGGCGGAGAATCGCCCTTCCCACGGCTCGTCGAAGCGCAGGGCCACACCTTCGCGACGCGGTTCCTGCAAGCGCAACGACACGTTGTCCATCTCGGCAATCACGTGGTGATCCACGAACAGTTCGCGTCGATCGCCGATGTCGATGACGTCGGCCGAACCGACCGCCGCAATTGCCGACAAACCAGGAATGAGAGCTCGCGTGAGTTTCATGGCATCAGAGTCGGCCAACCTTTACGGTGCCAGGTTTGATTGGTTTGCCGGTGTCCGCACTCTCCACCACCGCAAAACACAGCTCGAGGGTGCGCAGGTTGTTGGCGGCACTGATCGATGGCTCCCGCCCTTCCTCAACCGCCCGCAAGAACTCTCCCAGGGTTCCGCGAAATCCGTCGGGAAACCACTGCCCCTGCAACGGAATCCTCACGGTGCCCTTCGCATTGGCATACTCGACCGTATCGATCTTGTTGACGTCGCCGGCGCCCCGCAACGTGCCCTTCGAGCCAACACAACACATGTATTCGCGCGGGTCGTGGCTCTCGTAGGCGCTGAAGCTCAGCGTCGCCAGACCGTCGCCGAAGTCCACCACCGTGTTCGCCACCATCGGGGACTTGATGTTCTGGCCGGGCGCCTTGACCGCGTTGGCAAAAACCGATTTCGGTTTCCGGTCCCCAAAAGCGCAAACCGTCGCATCGAGCCAGTGAATGGCAAAGTCGTTGAGAATAAGGTGGTGGAGCTTCTCGAACGCCGTGCCGCGGATCCACGTGTGGTCCCAGGCCAGCGAAAAATCCAGGGAATGGATGTCGCCCAGCAATCCCTGTCGAACCGCCGCGATGAGCGCCCCGAACTGGGGCGACCAACGGCCGTTTTGGTTGATGCCCAGCCGCAGGCCGCGGCGCTTGGCGTAGGCCGCGAGTCGTTTGCCCTCGCGCAGGTCAAACGTGAACGGCTTCTGGCTCAGCACGTGTTTGCCGGCTTTGAGTGCGTCATGGATTTGAGGTCCCCGAATCGCGGTGTGGGTTGCGATCTCCACGACATTGATGTCGTCGCGGGCCAGAAGCTCGCGGTGGTCCGAGTGGACGTCGGCTCGCGGATAAAACTCGTCCCGGCGCCCCTCCGCCGCCGCCAAATTGACATCAGCCATCGCCACCACCTCGACCCCCAGGGCCTTGGCGGCCGTGAGATGGTAAAAGGAAATCCCCCCGCAGCCGATGAGGCCGATCCGGTGCCGGCGGCGACGCCGTGGGCCGCGGGGCAGGTAATCTAGTTTCGGAGCACGCATAAAAAACTATTTCGTCAGGAGCTTGAGCGGACGTTTCTCCCGCGCACTGCGCGCGGCTGTATCCACAATTTGCTGACCGATTCGCGACATCTTGATGGAAAGAGGGCCGGTGATTTCAGCATCGGCCTCCAAGGCATGGAGAAAATACTGCACGGGGTTCTCCCGCGGCTTCTTCAAACGATCCACGGCCATGGTTTTCTCGGCGGGATGTTGTTTGGTCTGCACGGTGATGGTCGGCTGGTAATCGTAGTTCGAGATGGTCCCCGCCGAACCCTTGAGCACAAAACCACAACGCGGCTGCGGCTGATGCTCCCACGGATCGCTGAACGTGCCCCAACGCGTATGGAAGGTGGAAAGCCACTCGCCGTAGCGCGCGAGGGTCACGCTCTGCTCGTCGACGCGCAGTCCTTTGGTTCCACCGGTCATGGTAGTAATCTCTGTGGGTTTGCGACCGTCAAAAAACCAGGTCGCGAGCGTCGCACCGTAGCCGAGGTAGTCGACAAGGGAGCCACCGCCGTTCGCGTCGTAAAACCAACTGGCCCGTTTCTGCGCGGTGGTCGGGGGTTCCGCCCGCGGATTGCCCCGATCCCAGATGGGACTGCGGTTGCCGTCGTAAAAATGCACCTCCTGCAGTTCCCCGATCCGCCCCGCCCACACCAACCGGTGGGCGGTCACGTGGGGCGGATACCAGGCCAGCGGCCAGTTGATCGCCAGCCGGCGCTTCGCCCGCCGCATGGCTTTCACCATGCGATCGGCCTGCGCCAGGTTCGCGGCGAACGGCTTTTCGATCAGCACGTGCACGCCATACGCGGCCACGTCCTCCACCCAATCCGCATGCGCCCCGCTCGCCGGACACAGGATCACGATCTCCGGCCGGGTCGCCTCGATGCACTGTCTCCAGTCTGTGAATACGCGATCATCTGGCACCTCGTGCGCCGCGATGACATCGGCCATCTCTCCGCGATCGTGATGGGCGATCCCAACCAGTTCGGCATGGGGAGTCCGGGCCACGCACGCGAGCAGGTGGTCCATGTGTCGAAAGTCAAAATTGATACCGGCGATACGCCATTTTTTGCGGGCAGCCATGGGGAGGAATCGGGGTCGAGTGGAGGCCTAACTAGGCTCCCGTTTTTCCCTGTGCAACCCGCGTCCGCACATGGTCAAAAAAAAGCGCGTCCCGCGGGACGCGCCGATGAAATTTCAGTTTCGGGAAAGTCAGCCTAGAAGAATTTTTTGGCCTTCTCGAACCAGCCCTCCTCGGTGGGTTGATCGGCGTCGCCACTGACCTTCGCAAACTCCTCCAGCAGCGTGCGCTGCTCATCGGTGAGCTTCTTGGGCACCTCCACGTGCACGCGCACAAGCTGGTCGCCCTGTGAGCCTCCCCGCAGCGACGGCATGCCTTTGCTGCGCAGCCGGAAAGTGGTGCCGCTTTGCGTGCCCACCGGAATCTTCAAGGTCGCCTTGCCGAACAACGTCGGCACCTCGATGGAACCGCCAAGCGTCGCGAGGGTGAACTTGATCGGGATCTCGCAAAACAAGTCCTGGCCGTGCCGTTCGAAAATCTCGTGTTCCCTGACGGTGAGCACCACGTAGAGGTCGCCGGGTTGGCCACCGGCCAATCCGGCCTCGCCGTTGCCCACGGAGCGCAGACGCGAGCCGGTGTCGACCCCGGCCGGGATGCGCACCTTGACTTTGGCAGTCTGCGATTCGCGGCCTTCGCCCCGGCACCGGCTGCAGGGTTGGTCGATTTTCTGGCCCGCGCCCCCACAGGTCGGGCACGGTTGGCGGAAACGGATATTGCCAAGGCCCCGCTCGACTTGGCCCGTGCCACCGCACGTGGGGCAGGTGACTTTTCGTGAACCCGGTTCGGCGCCCGATCCGTTGCAGCGGCTGCAGGTCACGTTCTTGCGAAACGAGAGTTCCTTCTCGACCCCCCGGGCGGCGTCTTCCAACGAGATCTCGAGATCGTAGCGCAGGTCGGAACCATCCCGGGCTCCGCCGCGGCCACCGCCGCCACCGAACATCTCGTCGAAGATACCTCCCCCGCCAAAGCTTCCGCCGCCGCCACTGCCGCCAAACACTTCGCGGAAAATATCGAACGGATCGTGGAACCCACCGCCTCCACCGAATCCCCCCATGCCGCCCGGACCGCGACCGCCGCCACCTTCGAAGGCAGCATGGCCATAGCGGTCGTAGGCCGCCCGCTTTTCCGGATCTTTGAGGACTTCGTAAGCGTGGGAGATTTCCTTGAACTTTTCCTCTGCCGCCGCGTCACCGGGATTTTTATCGGGGTGATACTTCACCGCCTGCTTGCGGTAGGCCTTTTTGAGTTCGGCCTCCGAGGCATCGCGGCCGACGCCCAGCAAATCGTAATAGTCTTCCTTCGCCATGGTAGGATTGGGTCCGGGTTAAAGCTTAGCCTTTCTTGGCTTCGTCCGCCGTGGCCGGCCCCCCGGAGACAATCACGGAGGCGGGGCGCAGGAGGCGTCCGTTGAGCTTATAGCCGACGCGGATGACGCGGACGACCTTGCCCTCCTCCACCTCGTCGCTGGCCTCTTGGGACATCGCTTCGTGGACGTTGGGGTCAAACGCTTCCGCGACAGGGTTGATTTCCTTGAGCCCGTGGTTGCCCAATGCGGATTTAAACTGGGTGCTCACCATTTCGACGCCATCGGTGAGGGACTTTAGCTCGGCATTGTCGGCCTTGGCCGCAGTCAGCGCGAAGCCCAGGTTATCAAGCACTGGCAAAAGCTCCTCCACCACATTGGCGGCCGCGAAGGCGCGGAGGTCGTCTTTTTCGCGGGCGGTGCGCCGACGGAAGTTTTCCAGATCGGCCACGGAACGCAGGTGCGCTTCCTTGGCGGAGGCCGCCTCTTGGCGCGCCACGTCGAGCTGTTCCTCAAGCGTGAGCTCCTTGGCTTCCTCCTTCGCTTCGGTCGCTTCGTTTTCGGCCGTTGCAGTCGTCGCTTGCTCTTCGGACGCAGCAGCAGTCGCTTCGGCCTCGGCAGCGGAAATCGGCACTTCGTTGTCGGTTGAGTCGGTTTTGGACGCAGTATCGTTCATTGCAAAGGGACAAGTAATCTACGGCTTTGGCGTTTGTTCAAGCCCCTGCAAAAATGAATTCACCGCATCCCCCGCCCGATCGAGCAGCCGGCGCAGGCCACTTTCCTCGCTGGCTTGACCATCAAGCAAGCGACTGGATAACAACACGTTAAATAAAATCGGAGAGCGAGCCAGTCGCGCCATCATGGTCGGGGAAAGCAGCTCCCGCGTATCTCTCAGGTTCTGGTAGGTCTCATGGTAGTCGAGGTCATCGCCGATTCGACGGGCAGGCACGGCTCCCCGATCCACCACCTCCAGGCGCATCAGGTGCAGGTCCAATTGCCGCACCAGGACCTCATTTGGCAGCTTTGCGGAGGCGGATGGGCTCGCGGCCGCCAAAGCAAGCGGGAGTCGCGTCGATGGCGAGGTTGGCGGCCAACCCGCGGCAACGCCTTCCAAGTTCGTGCGGCCGTCCGCATCGACCACAATCACGAAGCGCGCAACATCTGCTTCCAGCCGTTTGACGACCAAGGTCGATTCCCGCAATGAGAGCAGATCCAAGGTCCCTTCCAGTCGCACAAGCTCCGCCATCGCTTCATCGCCCCAGCCTTCAGGATTACCGACGCGAACGCCCTCGGCCTTAAAATGCCCCGAGAAGGGATTCGCCGCCAGCCGTTGGATATCGCACGACAATCCGGTCGCCTGTTCGACCGCAGTCGTGACCACTCGTGGCAGCAGGACAATCCAAGCCAACACTGCCAGCGCGGCGATGACCGCCAACGCAACCAGGAGTCCGAATAGGAACCCGCCTCGTTGACTCTGTGATCCTGTCCCGCGCCGAACGCTCATTGGCTGAACCGATCCGTGATCAGGACCAACGCGCCATCGGATCCCGCCGTAAGTTTGAATTCACCGGCGAACGGCAACAGCACGTTGTCGCCGCGCGTGATTGTATCTTCAGCGTTCCCGTTTACGCTCAGGGTCCCGGCCACGACGCTCACCAATCTCGCCTCTTCACCGGCCGCGAACGACAGGGCTTCACCGGCCGCAAGCGGCAGGCGACGAATCCGGAACTCACTGCTGTCGGCGATGATCGCGTCCTCCGCGGCGGCCCGAATAGGTTCGGGTTCAAAAAAGTCCCAGTCGATCGACGCGAGTGATTCGGCGATGTGCAGCTGGCGGGGCGAACCATCCAGTCCCACGCGGCCCCAATCGTAAACCCGATAGGTCGTGTCGGAGTTTTGCTGAATCTCGAGGATGAGATTGCCACCATCGATGGCATGCACGGTGCCGCTCTCGACCAAAATGGAATCACCGGCCTGCACCGGGAAGCGGTGCACACACTCTTCGAGTTTGGTTTGCACCAACGCATCGGCGAATTGCCCGCGAGTTGTTCCTTTTTTGAGGCCTACGATCAAACCCGCTTCACCGGAAGTCTCGGCAATGAACCAGTTCTCGGTTTTTGGCTCCCCCCCCATGGCGGGAGCAATCTCTGCCGGAGGATGGACCTGCAGGCTCAGGCGCTCCCGGCAATCGAGCCACTTGATCAAAATGGGAAACGGTCGATCAACCGGCCAGGCCGGGCCCATGATGGCCGCGCCGTGTTGCTCGATCGCTGCGCGAATGCTCAACCCCTCGACCGCGCCGCCGGCGCAGACCGACTGAGCTTCCGGGCGATCCACCACCTCCCAGCTTTCGCCGATCGGCCCCTCGCGTGGGAGCGTCCGGCTCAAGCCACTTTCGAGCACGCGACCGCCCCAAACGCGATCCTGATAAATGGGTGAAAAACGGATAATATGGTTCATCTTCAAATATTCGTAAAAAGTGATTTCCCCGGGAGGCGGGTTTACATTTGACCGACTAGTTGGCAGGGATGAAATCCATCCATCTGGTTCGCGGGCCCGTTCTTGTCGGTCCGTCACTCAACCTCCATGGCCAAGTCCAAGACTTCAAACTCAAAGACCGGGAAGACCGGATTCGCTCCACCACGCTACCGGCCCCGCTGGCTGGTGGCCGTAATCTGCTTGTTGCTGGGTCTCTGGCTGACCGTCGCTTATCTCGACTACAGCCCTTGGCAGGAAGGGTTTTTTACCAGCAATTCCACCGCTGCGACCGATAAAAACCTGGTGGGCAAGGCAGGCGCCGATGTGGCGCGCATGAGCTTCGTCTGGATGGGACTCGGCGCCTGGTTGATTCCCGTGTTTTCGTTCTGGTCGCTATGGGTCGCGATCCGCAACGCCCGCCGCCTCGCCCTGGCCCGCTTCATTGCCATGGCCTGCGCCTTGATGGCGGCCTGCGGTCTCGCAGCCATGTTCCAGCTCGAGTCGTTCGCTGACAGCCAGTATTTCCCCGAAGGCCGGCTGGGCGGCCACATTGGAGCTTGGATTTACGATACCCTGCTGGTGGACACGGTTGGGGTGTTCGGCTCCGCCTCGTTGTTGGCGACCGTTTTGGTGTTCGCTTGGATCTTCATCCTCACCCGCGACATCGGTAGCCTGTTCGACCAGGTCATCGCCAACCTGCGGGACTGGCGCCAACGCCGCGCCGAGGCCGCCGCCGAGCGGGCCGAACAAAAGCGCCTGGCCAAGGAAGAACGCGCCCGGCGCAAAGCGGAGGAAAAAGCCGCGGCCAAGGCCGCCCGGCTGGCGGAAAAGGAACGCATCGCCAATGAAAAGGCCGCCGCGAAGGAGGCCAAGAAAGCGGGTAAAAAAGCCGGCAAGGGCCTGAAACTGGCCGGCGGCGATGATCCCCTCTCCTCGCTGCCTGTTTCCAAGCCGGTCGATCCGTCCGAGACCATGGCTCCGCTGAAACCACCGCCGCCGGAACCCGAACCCGAGCCTGCTCCCGAACCACCCAAGGTCATCGGCCTCTCCCTCGGAAAACCGGGAGGCAAATCCAAAAACCCGCCCTCCGAATCCGAGCCCACAACGGCTGCCTCGGAAGCAGGCGGCAAGATGGAGCTCAATATCGTCAAGGCCGAGCAAACCAAAAAGGCCCGCGGCATCAACTCGCCCAAGGTGGTCGGCGATTACCGCTTCCCGCCGCTGACCCTGCTCAACGAGCCGGCGACACCCCACGTCGACAACACGGAAGAGGAGCACCAGAACAACGCGGAAAACCTGCTGCGCATCCTCGGCGAGTTTGGCGTCAAGGTCTCCATCGGCGAAATCCACGTGGGCCCCGTCATTACCCGCTACGAGGTTGTACCCGCCGCCGGGGTGCGGGTCGAAAAGATCTCCAACCTCGACAAGAATATCGCCCTGGGCATGCGTGCCCAATCCGTGCGCATCCTCGCCCCCATTCCGGGTAAAGCCGCCGTGGGGGTGGAAGTGCCCAACAAGCATCCGACCCCGGTGGGCATGCGCGAGATCCTGGAGTCGCAGGACTGGGCTTCCCACAAAGCGGAACTTCCCATCGCTCTCGGCAAGGACGTTTCGGGCAAACCGCTGGTTTCCGACCTGGCGAAGATGCCCCACCTGCTCATCGCGGGCGCCACCGGCTCGGGCAAGTCGGTCTGCATCAACTCCATCGTTTCCTCCATTCTCTACTCCAAGAGCCCGCATGACGTGCGCTTGCTGATGGTCGACCCGAAGGTGGTTGAGCTGAAGGTGTTCAATAGCCTGCCGCACATGCTCATTCCCGTGGTCACCGAGCCGAAGAAAGTGCCCGGGGCGCTCAAGTGGCTGCTCGCCGAAATGGAGCAGCGCTACCAGATGTTCGCCAAATGCAATGTCCGGAACATTGTCGGCTTCAACGGTCGTAAAAAACGCAGCGCCAAGCCGGACCTGCCGCCGCCCGTCGATGGCGAACAGACCGGCCTGCCGGGAGTGGATCCCGCTCTCGACGACGAGATCGAACTGCCGGACCACCTGCCCTACATCGTCGCCATCATCGACGAGTTGGCCGACCTCATGATGGTGGCCCCCGCCGAAATCGAGACCTCGATTGCCCGGCTCGCCCAGCTGGCCCGGGCCGCCGGCATCCATCTCATCATCGCGACCCAGCGACCGTCCGTGAACGTGATCACCGGTGTCATCAAGGCCAACCTGCCCTCGCGCATCGCCTTCCAAGTCGCTTCCCAGGTCGACTCCCGCACGATCCTCGACACCAAGGGGGCCGACAACCTCATTGGTCGTGGCGACATGCTCTTTTCACCGCCCGGCACGGCGCGGCTGGTGCGGGCCCAGGGTGCGTTCTGCTCCGACGAAGAAGTCATGGAGCTGGTCGAGTTCATGCAGACCAACGGGCCACCCCAATACGCCTCCGACGTGCAGGCCCAGATCGATCGCGCCGGCGAGGATGGTGATGGCGGAGGCGGCGGAAGCGACGGCGATCTCGGCGACGACGAGGAACTCTACCAACAGGCCATTGAGGTGCTCAAGGCGAGCAAGCGCGCCTCCACCTCCAACATCCAGCGCCGCCTGCGCATCGGCTACAACCGCGCCGCCCGGATCATCGATTTGCTCGAGGACAACGGCATAGTCGGCCCGGAGAATGGGTCGAGTCCCCGCGAGATTCTGGTTGATCTCGACAGCCTTTGAGTCAGCCCAACCGCGTTAATCCGTGCCTGTCTGCGGTTAAAAACACCGCGGGACCGCGCTCCCCTCATTTTCTCGCTTCCTAGTTTCGATTTCTCGGTTCTAATTTAACCCCATGCAGAACATCGGCGAACGACTGGAAGAGGCACGGAAAAGCAAAGGAATCTCCATTCGCGAAGCGGCCGAAGCCACGAAAGTGCGAGGCGATTACCTCCACAAGTTCGAGAGCAACCAGTTCGACATCAATCTGCCTGACATCTACGTCCGCGGGTTCCTGCGCAACTACGCAATCTACCTCGGACTTTCCCCCGAGAAGACCGTCAACGACTACAATGCCCTCGGACACGGCAAACCCAAGTCGAAGCCGATGAGCCGGGAGATCTACGGTCGCATGGACATCACCTCCAGCACGACAACCCGCGATCACGCTCCGGAGCCGGCGGACGAGGAAGACCTCGAAGCCGAGCGGCAGGCAGGCGACGACAACCCGGCCACCTTCGCGCCGAAGACCGCGAGCAGCATGCCCTACCTCGACAAGGCTCTCGTCATCCGCGGACTCATCGCCCTGGCCGCCTTGATCGCCGTGGTCCTGATCATTGTGTTTGCCGTGCGCGCCTTCAGCGGCAGCGACGACGAAACCGAGCCCACGGCCGAAACCGCCGCTGAAACCATCCCGGTTTTGACGAACGACGTGGTCATCCATGCGTTGGCCGATGTGCGCATCAAGATGGTCGACGAGACGACCGGCGAAGAGCTTTTCCAAGGCGCCATTTCGCAAGGCGGCAGTCGAGCGTTCCCCAAGACCGACTCGATGCTGCTCACCGCCGACCCCATCGAAAGTGTCGAGGTCGAGATCAACGGCGAACGCTACCCCACCGGCCTGACCGGCCGGGACCGCATCCGGATCCAGTAGCGGAGCGCGAGCGGCTCCGTTCCCCGGCGGGTTTGCCCCGGTTCCTAACCGCCAAGCCCCCAAAACCACCCCGGAACGGCAACGTGCTTGGCCGCGGGAAGCGGAGGCGACCCGGCTGTTATTTGCTTATTCGTCGATCTCCACGAAGATCACCGCAACCCAACCGGCTTGCTCAGAATATCGCGCAGCACGATGGCCCGGCGGGCCTGGGCCGGATCGCGCAGCGTGGCGAGAAAATCGCGATCATCCAGCGAAGTTGCGCTGCTGGTTCGGCGACGACGGGGACGCTTGGCTCCGGGGGCCACCTTGACGTTGGCAGCCACGGCTTCCGCCTCGCGTCGCTTGGCCTCGAGTTCGGCCATCTCGGCCTCCAGGCGCCGTTGGCGCTCGGCGACCGGGTTGACCTCGGGGATCGGCGGCGGCACGGGAGGCGGTGGTTCAGGCTCCGGAATCCCCATGAGGTCCCGCAACACCGGCGGCATCTGCTCGGTCACCTCGCGCGGTATCTGCGGCGGCTCGGGCTGGGGTGCCTCGCGCATTTGCGGGACCGGTTCCGCAACCTCACCACTGCGGCGCGCTTCGCGCTTGCGACGAATCTCTTCGCGCAGACGGCGGGTGCGCTCCAGTTGCTCGACATCGATTTTTTCCCGCCCCGGACGATCCATGGGCGGCGGCGTGTCTCCGCTGTCCTGATTCCGTTGGGTCAACCACCAGGCGATGGTCGACCCGACGATGATGATTATCTGGATGTTTTCAAAAATCCAACTCACGCAAAAAAGGCGTCAGGATGTTCTAGGTGGTGGGCTTGCCGTCGTCGTCCGACTCGCCGATCGAGCTGCGCATGTCGGTGTCGGCCTTGATGTTCTCCATCTTGTAGTAATCCATGACACCGAGGTTGCCCTTGCGGAAGGCTTCGGCCATCGCGAGCGGGACTTGGGCTTCGGCTTCCACCACCTTCGCGCGCATCTCCTCGACCTTGGCCTTCATCTCCTGCTCGACCGCAACCGCCGCGGCACGACGGATTTCCGCCTGGGCCTGGGCAATGGACTTGTTGGCTTCCGCCTGGGCTTCCTGCAGTTTCGCACCCACGTTGTCGCCCACGTCCACGTCGGCGATGTCGATCGAAAGGATTTCAAATGCCGAGCCGACATCGAGACCGCGATCAAGCACGACCTTCGAGATGGCGTCCGGACTCTCGAGCACGAACTTGTAGGTGTCGGCTGAACCGATGGTGGTGACGATGCCTTCACCCACGCGGGCGATGATGGTCTCTTCCTTCGCGCCACCGACAAAGCGGTCGAGATTGGTGCGCACCGTCACACGGGCGCGGACCTTTACCTGGATGCCGTCCTTGGCGACACCGTCGATGGTGTTGCGGCCAGCCTCCGGGTTGGGGCAATCAATGACCTTGGGGTCGACCGAGGTGCGGACCGCCTCGACTACGCTTTTCCCCGATCCTTTCGTCGCGAGGTCAATGGCACAGGAACGATTCCAATCGAGCTCGATCTTGGCCTTCTGGGCGGCGATCAGGGCATGCACGGTCGGCACGACGTTGCCGCCGGCGAGGAAGTGGGCCTCGAGGTCATCAATGGTGATGTCCAAACCGGCCTTCTTGGCGGTGATGCGGGCATCCACAATCAAGCCGTAGGGGACCTGCCGCAGTCGCATGGCAACCAGGCTGGCGAATCCAACGTAGGCGCCGGCCAACCAAGCCCGCAGCCACACGCTGAAGAATGAAATGACGATGCCGAAGACAACGAGTCCGGCAATCGCCGCCGCGATGATAAAGACGAGGGTGATATCCATGACAGAACTATTCTGAGTTTGAGGTTACGATTAATCTAAAGTTGTCCGTGCCGACGACCTTCACGGGGGCGCCGGCTTCCAAAAATCCCGAGCGTGAAAAAGCCTCGAGGCGTTTGCCGTCGATTTCGATGTAGCCGCTCGGTCCCATGTCGGTCACCGCGACGCCTTCGCTGCCCGTGTAGTCGCGCTCGCGATCCGGCGCGGACGTGCCGTCGATCTCGGCTTTTAAAAACAAGCGCTGTCCCCATGCCGTCCTGGGCAAAATTCTAAACTCGAAATAAAGCACGCTGCCGACCATCGCCGCCGCGATGCCAAACGCCAGCAGCCCTCCGCTGACCCCGTAGTCGATGAACGCCACGGCAGATCCCGCCAGTAACGAAAGCCCGGCCAGGACCCCCAGCACTCCCCCGGGAACGAAGACCTCGAACCCCAACAGGATCACACCCACAACAAACAATACCGCGATCAATGTCATGATTCGTCCTCTTCGACCGGTTTCACAAGCAGGCTGAAACCATCACGCCCGGTCACGCGCACAGGCGTTCCTTTCTCCACCGTGCCGACGGCGACCTTGGCCTCATACCACTTGCCGTTGATGGCGACTTGTCCACTGGGAAAAAGGTCCGTGGCCGCCTCGCCGATCTGCCCGTGTAATTCCTCTTCCTTTTCCGTCTCGGCCGTGAGTTCTGCCTGTGCACTGTCACCCACCGCTGTGCCCAGAACGATTTTGTCCCACACCCATCCCTTGGGCAGGAACCGCAAAATGGCTACACCGCCAACCACGGCGACAACCAGGGCCATTGCGACATTCATCAGCGGAGTCACGAGAAAATCGCCGGAAAACTCGATCGGCTCGTTGGGCCAGATGTCGGCCATGGACCAGACAAGCGAACCGAGCATCAGCAGGGCACCGCTCAAAGCGACCACCAGCACGCCGGGAAAAAACAACAGCTCGACCAGCACCAGCACCACCCCGAGGAAAAAGAAGAGGATCGGTTCGTGCCCCGAGAGGCCCGCGACATTGTGGCCAAAAAATACGATCAACACGAATATGCCGCCGATGACACCAAAGATCCCAAACCCCGGTGTCTTGAATTCGATGAACAGACCGAGAAAACCCAGTCCCAACAATATGGGAGAAATGGCGTTGAGAATTGCCGCCAGGTCCTCCGACCAAGTCGTGACCAATTTCACAACTTCATAGCCTTCCTCGCCAAAGCGTGCATCCAAAATATCCTCGACGGAGTCCGCCACCCCGGCCGCGAGCAGGGGCATGGGAGGATCGCCGTAGGTCTTGGCCGCTTCCGAAGCCGTCAACGACAGCAATTCGCCCGCCGGCTTCAGCACCTCGCCCTCGATTTCCAGCACATAGTCCGCGTCAATCATCGCCGAGATGACTTCGCCACGATACGGGTGGCCTTCGGAGATCGCCCGAATACGGGCGCGCAGGTAACTGACGATTTTCTGCTTCATCGACTCGTCGATTTCGCCCCCTGTGGACATGACCGGAGCCGCCGCGCCGATGACCCCATCCCGCGCAAAATAGATGTCGTCCGTCACCGCCGAAATGAAAGCTCCGGCCGAGATGGCCTCATCGTTGATAAACGTGGCCGTCGCGCCGTCAAATTTCTCCAGCGCCTCCATGATCTCGAAGGTCACCCCCAGACTTCCGCCCGGGGTCTTCATGTCGAGGATCACCAGATCCGCCCCATCTTCGATCGCTTCCTTGAGGCCGCGCCGCAGCACGTAGAGGATGGGTTTGGCAATCTGGTCCTGCACGGGAATGACAACCACCCTGGCCGGTCCCTCAGCGGCATCACGCTCCTCAAGCTCGATAGGAAGGATTTCGATCGGCTCAGCCCGGGAAGATCGGGGAGCTTCCTCCTTGGAGCCCGGCGGCGGCACTTCCTCCAACGCACGCGCTCCGCCCAGAGCCACAAGCCCCATGGCCAGGCAGGCGAAGGCAAATCGGTGTGAACGCGAGAAAGTCATTGGTAACTCCCTGAAAGAGAACCACCCCGGTCATGACCGCAAGCGTCGGGTCCTTACATTTCCGAGGATTGTTTCGAATGCCCGGCTCAAAGCACGCTTCGTTTCTTGCCCCGAAACGGAACCGGCTATGCTTTGGAAGCCGGCCCTTGAGCAGATTCAGTCGCCGCAGTCTTTCCCATGTTGGACACCATTCCCTACCTCGACCATTCGATCAGCCGCTGGCAACTGGGCGAATCCACCTTCCTCGCCTGGCCCGAAGCGGGGGCGCGGCTCATGCACTGGAACCACGCGCGTGTCGACGGCACCGTGCGTGAAATCATTCATTGGCCCGAGCTGAACCAGATGGACACCCCCATCGCCAAAATTCGCGGCGGCAATCCCATCCTGTTTCCCTTCAGCGCCCGCACGTTCGACCGGGGCGAGATTCACTACTGGCGCGCCGACGATGGCCAGCGCCGCCCCATGCCCATGCACGGCTTCGCGCGCCAGGGAACGTTTAAGGTGGAACGCATCGACCACCGCGGTTTTCGCGCTGTTCTGGTCCCTTCCGCCGACAATCAAATCAGCTACCCCTTCGACTACGAATTCAGCGTGACCTACCGGTTCGAGGCCTTGGCCCTTACCTGCGAGTTGGCCCTGCAAAATCTCGGCCACCAACCCATTCCCTGGTCGGCCGGTCATCACTTCTATTTTGCCGCGCCATGGACGGACGGTCACACCCGCGACGACTATGTCCTGCAGCGCCCGGCGGCCCGGACCGTGCGACAAGACGAAGTAGGTGCACTGATTCCCGGCCCCAAACTGCCTTCCCGAACTCCGCTTTCGCATCCCGCGCTGGTCGATTCCATTCATATCAACCTTGCCGAAAACCGCTTCCGCTTCGGTCCGGCCGACGAGTCCGAACATGTGGATGTCAGCATCGGTACCTCCGCCCGCCCCAAGCCCGACCGCGCCATGGTGACCTGGACCTCAGATCCGGATGCGCCCTACTACTGCGTGGAGCCTTGGATGGGACCACCCAATGGCCCCGAACATCGTCGTGGCCTCGAATGGGTCGCGCCCGGCGAGACCGGTCAGTTCACGGTCGGTGTTGCCATCGGGTAGGGCCGGCCGGGGCCATCTCCGCGCTGACGCGCTTCGTCGTGTCTTTCCGCTTTTGATCAATATTCGTGTTTATTGTGCCTCGTCCGCCCCTTCCGGGGCACCCTCCTCGGCATCCTTGCTTCGCAAGGACTCACCCTCCGGGTTCGCCATCTCCGCGCTGACGCGCTTCGTCGTGTCCCTCCGCTTTTGATCAATATTCGTGTTTATTCGTGTCCATTCGTATTCATTCGTGGTTAACTAGTCTTTCTCGTGGTTAATCCTTCTCCCAACTTAGCGATCTTTGACGGCCTTGGTGGCATGGAGATGCTTGTGATCTTCGTATTGGCGCTGATGCTCTTTGGCGGCAAACGCCTGCCCGAAGTCGCCAAGGGATTGGGCAAGTCCATCCGCGAATTCCGCAAGGCGGCCTCGGGAGTGGAGGACGAAATTCGCAAGGCCATGGACCTGGACCATACGCCCTCCCGGCGGCCACCCGTGCGACGCCCGCGATCCACTGCAGCCCCGGCCAATCCCGGCGAGACGCCTATGCCCGAGCCGCGCGTGCCCCCCCCGCCCGCGATCGGCAGTGGTGAAAACGTTCCCGATTCACCCGCCGGTGAAACACCGCCGACCAAGACTCCGTCCCCACCCCCAAAGCCTCCCCCGGAGAACTGACCACCAAAATGGAGGAACCGGAACCGGTCGAGTTTCCCATCACCGACGAATTGGACCTGCACACCTTTCGTCCGTCCGATTTGGGTGAACTGATTCCCGCCTACCTCGAGGCTGCTCGCGCAAAAGGATTTCGGCGCGTGCGCATCATCCACGGCAAAGGCACCGGCACCCTGCGCACCACCGTGCACACCCTGTTGCAACGCCTGCCGCAACACGTGGCCGGCTACCAGATGGGCGACCAAACCAGCGGCGGCTGGGGCGCCACGCTCGTGGATTTGAAGTAGCAGCCGGCGGACTCAAAGCCGGAGCCCTCGAAAAGGAAACGGCGGCGGCGGCGCAGGAGCCTCGCGCCCAACGGGCCTTCCTAAATTCGTATCCACTTTATGGTTACGCATGGCCTTTTGGCGGTTTTCTGTAACCGCGCGTCCGGCCTCGCGTCATTTCCGGCAACACGTGATTCACCGGCCCTCGCGAGGCCTTCCGGAAAAATATTTTCGTTTTTCTGCAACTTCTCCAACCGCCCCGGGGTGCTCTGTCCCGTAAGCCGAATTTCAAATTCCAACCATCAATCTAATGACTTCAAAAATGAAAACCACCCTCGTCCTCCTCACCATCGCGCTCGCCGCGCCCGCCACCATCCTCGCCGGCGTTGCCGCGCCCGTCGCCTTCGGTGTCACCGCGGTTCTCGGCCTCAGCTCCATCGCCCTGAACGATTACGGCAAAACCCATTCCGACTACATGCTGGTCACGGCCGACGCCAAGCGCACGGAGCGCCATCCGCTTGCCGCCTGATCCACCAAGATTGCAACCGCCCGCAGACTTCGTGCTGCGGGCGTTTTCTTTTCCGCGCCCCATGCCGCGTAACAAAATTCCCACCGTTTCGTAATTCCCAAACCCCGCCGCCGCCGGCACACTTCACTCCCTATGAATTCCATGCACGAAATCGACTATCGCATCGAAGGTGACGACATGCAGTTCGTCATCGTCGAACTCGACCCCAACGAAGCCGTCGTGGCCGAAGCGGGAGGCATGATGTATATGGAAGACGGCATTGCGATGGAAACGATCTTCGGCGACGGCTCCCAACAAAACTCCGGCTTTGTTGGTTCGCTGCTCGGAGCCGGCAAACGCCTGCTCACCGGCGAATCGCTGTTCATGACGGTATTTCTCAACCAGGGATACGACAAACGGCGCGTTGCGTTTGGCGCGCCCTATCCGGGCAAGATCGTGCCGGTGCATCTGGCCGAGCTCGGAGGTGAATTTCTCGCCCAAAAAGATTCCTTCCTGTGCGCCGCCAAGGGTGTCGCCGTCGGCATTGCCTTCAACAAGCGCATCGGCGCCGGCCTGTTCGGCGGAGAGGGTTTCATCATGCAACGTCTTACCGGTGACGGCTGGGCCTTCATGCATGCCGGCGGCACGCTTTACGAACGCACCCTCACTCCCGGCGAAACCCTGCGCGTCGATACCGGCTGCATCGTCGGTTTCCAGCCCTCGGTGGACTACGACATCAAGTTTGTGGGCGGCGTGAAGTCCGCGCTGTTTGGCGGTGAAGGGCTGTTCTTTGCCACCCTGCGTGGCCCGGGTAAAGTCTGGTTGCAATCCCTGCCCTTCTCCCGTCTCGCCGATCGCATCATCGCCGCTGCCCCGAGCGCCGGCGGCAGCCAAAAAGGCGAAGGCTCCGTCCTTGGCGGCTTGGGCCGCATGCTCGACGGTAACTGAGTCCCGCACACACGCACGCTCCTGACAGCCGAGGCCATCCAAAGCCTCGGTTTTTTTTGCGCCAGACCAGGCGACGGCGACCACGCCAAGGCGAGTGGTGCGCCAATTCGATCGGGCAAAAATGTTGGCTCCCTGGGAATGGGTCGGAACCGGAAAAGGGCTTTTCTCAAAACTTGCCATTCAGGGTAATCACCCTAGAACTTTCAAGCGACTCGGTTACCCCGATCGCCTCCACCACTCCACTCAAAATGCCTAATCACACCCTGCAGGCCCGCCGGCCTGCGCATTCCCACTCCGCGCCCGCTACTCGGGTTTTTCCGCTCCTCGCTACTGCGATCGGAGTTTTTGTCAGCCTTTGTTGCGGCACCCCGGCGCTGCATGCCCAAACCACAGGCAGCACCGGCGACAGCACCGCGTTCGATAATACCCAGCCGACCACGGCGCTGCGCTGGGTGATAGCCGCAAATGGCATATATCCGTCGCGAAACGGCAGTGGGACCGAAGACGTTATGATCGCCGAGGTCCGGGCCATCGCTTGGAACGCCAGCTTGCCGACGGGCTTTTTTGAATGCGACGGGCAGTTATACAGCATCAACAGCTACCCGGCGCTCTACTCCCTGGTGGGCACAATTTATGGCGGAAACGGGATCACGACCTTTGGCGTGCCGGACCTGCGGGGCCGCGTTATCATCCATGAGGGCCAAGGCTCCGGGCTGAACAATCGAACCTTGGGAAGCTCGTTTGGTTCCGAAACCACCGCCCTGTCGATCTCAAATCTACCCGGGCACCAACATACCATTACTGGTGGCAGCACCAACTCGACCGGCAGTGGAACTGCGGTTGATAACACCCAACCCAGCCGGACTATCAATGCCCTCGTTCAAATAACGGGTTCGAGTGA
Source organism: Opitutaceae bacterium (assembly GCA_028280945.1). GTDB lineage: Bacteria > Verrucomicrobiota > Verrucomicrobiia > Opitutales > Opitutaceae > Actomonas. The sequence continues at coordinate 1,027 of JANQKV010000026.1, read as the reverse complement.
CAGCCTTGGCATGATCCGGTTCTTCGCCGGGAATTTTGCGCCGGCAGATACTGCATTCGCTGATGGAGCTACCCTGAGCACCGGCTCTTATCCGGGCCTCTTCGCCAAGCTCGGCACGACCTTCGGCGGCAATGGCTCCACCACCTTTGGTCTGCCGGACCTCCGGGGGCGAACCATCGTCGGCGTTGGCACCGGGACGGGACTGTCAGCGGTGACCCTCGGCCAGTCCGGAGGAGCCGAGACCTTTGTGATGGCCGAAAACCAGATGCCAGCCCACACGCACTCCTACACCGGAGGCACCACCGGATCTACGGGAGGATCAACCGCTATCGACTCTCGTCAGCCCTATCTGGGCTTGACCGGTGCCATTGCCACCGCCGGAACGCTTCAAGCCATCGGATCTCTGAGCTCCCCGGGACTCGGCGAGGTCCGGTTCTTCCCCTACGCGGCGGGAAGTCTGCCCACCGGTTGGACGGAAACCGATGGACAGCTTCTGCCCATCGCCAGCAATACGGATCTCTTCAGCCTGCTGGGGACCAGCTTCGGAGGTGACGGGACCACTACCATGGGAGTTCCCGACCTGCGCGGTAGGACCAATACCTCGAGCGGTCAGGGCGCGGGCCTGACGAACCGAGCCCTCGGCAGCACCTGGGGTAACGAAAATGTGCCTCTTGCCGTGACCAACTTGCCGGCCCATACGCACACTTACACCCCGCCCAACTCAGTCCCGACGGACATCGGTTTAAGTCCAACGTCGATCAACCAGTCGGCCACGGGCACCAACGCGACGGTGGGCACGTTGTCCACCACGGACAGCGACAGTGGCGACAGCCACACCTACACGCTGGTCAGCGGCACGGGCGACACGGACAACGGCTCGTTTAACATCAGCGGTGCGACCCTGCGCACCAACTCCGCGCTCTCGGCAGGCAGCTACAACATCCGGGTGAACACCAACGACGGCACCGACGACTTTGCGAAGCAACTGAGCGTCACGGTGGTCGACGACGTGGCTCCCAACGCCCCG
>JANQKV010000010.1 GCA_028280945.1 Opitutaceae bacterium | reverse complement strand
AGATACGGGCCACTTCCTGGACGCGGAGAAGTTTCCCGCCGCCGAGGAAGAACTCAGCGCGCTGGCCGAGGATATCGAGAAGGAATCACGTTTCATCGCCAACCTGGGCGACACCATCATCCGGCTCGGGGATTACGAATTGATCGAGGAGGTGGGCCGCGGAGCGACCGGGGTCGTTTATCGCGCCCGGCAGGTCAGCCTGAACCGGGAGGTCGCCGTCAAAGTGATCCTGGGTTCGACCTGGATGACGGCGGCGGGCCGGCAACGTTTCCGCATGGAGGCCGAAGCCGCCGCCAATCTGCAACACCAGCACATCGTGCCCGTGCACGAGATTGGCCACATCGATGGGCACGACTTCTACAGCATGACCTACTTCCCCGGCGGCACGCTGGGTGACCATCTCAAGGAACTCCGCCAGGACCGACGGGCGATGGTCCGTCTGGTCGCCAAGGTGGCCCACACCATGCAGGAAGCCCACAATCGCGGCATTTTTCATCGGGATTTAAAGCCCGATAACATCCTGCTGGGGGATCAGCAGGAACCGTTCATCAGTGATTTCGGTCTCGCCTACGATCTGCGCCAGAGCAACGGCCTCACCCTCACCGGGCAGATTCTGGGCACGCCTCAATACATGGCGCCGGAGCAGGCAATGGAGTCCGGCTACACCACATCCGCCCAGACGGACATCTACAGCATGGGCGCCATGTTGTTTGAATTGCTGACGGGTCGACCGATCATCGAAGCGAGTTCGTTCATGACCGCGTTGCGCCTCCTGGTGGAGACCCCTCCTCCCCGGTTGCGATCGGTGGACGCCACCATCGATCGCGACCTGGAAACCATTGTGGCCAAGTGCCTCGAGAAAAACCCCGCCGATCGGTATGTGTCCGCCGGGCGGTTGGCCGACGACCTGGAAGCCTGGCTGGACCACCGGCCCATCTCGATCGTGGCCCAGACTTCCGCTCAACGGGCCTTAAGGTGGATTAAACGAAAGCCGGTGCACGCCGCTTTGCTGGGGTCGTTGCTGCTTTTGTTCGGGTCCTTTGGGGTGGGCGGCCCCTTGGTGGCGCTGCGGCAAGCTGCGCTGCGAGAGAATGCCGAAAGCGCTCAAGCGGAAGCGGTGGCCGCGGCCGAGTTTGCCCAAAAGCAGGCTCAGGCCAATCGCCGCCTGGCCTATGCCTCCAACATGCGTCTGATCACGATGGCCGCGCATCTGGGCACCACGCCGACCCTTGCCACCCAATCCATGTTGAATGCCCTGCGCCCCTCCCCCGCGGAAGACGACTTTCGGGGATGGGAATGGTTTTACGCCTACGGCGATCTCCACCTTCCCCTCATCGAGTTCAGTCGGCAAGGCCCGGTCAATTCACTCAATTTTTCGCCCTTTGGTGAGTCCTTTCTCCTGAGCAATCCCACGGGAACCATCATGTTCGATTCCCTCAATCGGGTATCGGCCCGGCGCTTCATGGATGGCGAGGAGCACACCTACTCCGGTTGGAGTCCGGATGACGGGACCATCGTCACCCTGGGGAAATCGGGCCGGGTCAACCTCTGGGCACCGAAGACCGCGGAACTGCTCGCGGCATTGCCCGAACCCGCCCGATCGGTCTCGTGGGGACCGGCCGGGCAACGCCTCGCTGTCTTGGGAGCGGATGGCACCATCGGGATATGGACCAACGAAAACACTCCACGGCAGTGGGGAGAGCTTATTCCCCCCCCCGCCGAGCTGGAACAAATCGCGTGGAGTCCCAACGGGCGCTACATCGCCGGTGTCGGCCAGTCCCACGATGTTTTTGTCTGGGACATCGAAAGCCCTGGCAGTCCCTTGGAAATTTATCAGGGCCATAATACCAACCTGTGCGAGCTGGCGTGGATGCACGACAGTTCCTGGCTGGCGACCGGCGCGGTTGATGGGGCCCTTCGAATATGGGGCGTTCCCGGTGGACGAAGGATCGCCAGCAGTGGAATGAACGGCTATTGGGATGGACCCATCACCAACTTGGTTTGGGATCCGGATGGTCTCCGCCTACTCCACACGATCACGGGGCAAGAGGCGCTCATGCTGCTGGATTTCACCCTGAATCTGAACGATGACTTCCAGGATTTCGGAGGAACCATCTCAGCGGCAGCGTGGAGCGCGGAGACTCACTCCGTTGTCGGCGGCAATACCGATGGAGACATAATCATCCTGCGCCAGGGACTGCCCGCCGCTTCCCGAGTGCTGTGGGAAGGAGAAGAACCTTTGACAGCGGTGCGATGGAATGCGGATGGCATGGAAATGGCGGTTCGCAGCGAATCCGGGAAATTCATGTCCTTGATTTCGGCGGACGGACAGGAATTGCGATCGACCGAGTTGGAATCGGTTTCACTCGAACCTTGGGCCTGGAGTTCCGACGGGCAGGCCGTCGCCGTCGTGTCGCTCAACGAATCAGGTCACCTGCTTCGCATCATTGATCTGGAGGACGGTGAGCACATGCAGCGAATCGAACTCGGATCGATCAACCCCGCTGAGATGATCTGGTCCGGGGAAAAGGAGATTATCCTGTCCGAAAGAAACGGCGGAATCTTCCGCATCGCGCGTGGGTCAGAGCCAACCGTTCAACGCTTATGGAATCCAGCAGGAGAGTCAGAGGATGCTTGGGCGAAGATCTCGGTGAGTCCGGATGGAGCGTTTGTTTTGGCCAGTGCCGGGAGCGGCCAATTGTGGCTGGTGTCCACGGTCACCGGTGAGGTGATCCTCCAATCGCCCGGCTCCGGAGCCTCCCGTCCGTCCACCATCACCCATGCCTGGCATCCGGCCGGTCAATACTTCGCGGTCTCCCGCGGGGAAGGACAGATTTCCCTATGGTCGGTGGCGGGGCAGGACCAAGTGGAGGAGTTTCAACGGCTGCGCGGCACGGCAGACGTGCTGGCCTGGCACCCCCACGGAAATCGTCTGGCTTCGGGAGGCGGGGAGTCCGGCACCATCGTGATTTGGGACTGGGCCAACGGCGAACCCGTGCTGGAACTGCATGGCCATGGCGACCCGGTCACCGGCCTGGCCTGGGATCTTGGCGGGCGCCGGCTGTCCTCGGTCAGCCGTGATGGCACATTGATGGTCTGGGACGCGACCGCCGGGGTGATGCTCAGCCGCGAAGGGATGGAGCGTTAACCCTCCGCCGAACTGCCTGCGGACCCACTCACTCCTAGAGCGCCCCGGTCTTCAATTCCTTCTTCAGCCAGGACTTGGCGTAGGCCCAGCGCCGTGAAACCGTCCGGTAGGAAACGCCGGTGGCATCGGCGATCTCCTGGAACGAGAAACCGGAAAAGAATCTCATTTTCACCAGATCCGCGCTGTCCGGATCGACGACTTGCAATTTGGAGAGGACGTCGTTGATGGAAAGCAGCAGATCATCGCTGGCCGGAGAGAGAATCTCTGCGTCTGACAAGGAAGACCGGACCATGTCCCCTCCCCGTTTGAGCTGTTTACGCGCCCGGGCCCGATCGACCAAAATCCACCGCATGACCTCGGCGGCGGTGGAAAAAAGATGCGCGCGATTACGAAAACAACGCATCCGCTCGGGGTCGGCGGACAGCCGCAGGAAGGCTTCGTGAACCAGGGACGTGGCGCTTAACGAACTGCCGGCTCCTTCGCTGGAAACCTTGAGGCGGGCCAGCTTTTTCAACTCCTCATACACACTCTGAAACAAATCATCCGACGCCGCACGGGAATCCGCGTGGCTCAAAGCATTGACTTCAAACGGGGAGGGAGGGCTGGAATCCAAAACAGTGATGGGAATGCGAATGATATGCTACATTGCCAATCACAAATCAGTCGAGCCGGTAATCAGGTGAGGGAACCCCGTCAACCGGAAGACCCGGTTCCACCCGAGATTGAACAATTATTCTCACGTTCGCGTTCTACGCGGCTATTTCTGCGACCCATAAAGTCGGGCGGCCTCTTCCGTCAACCGACCGATGGACAAGCGCAAACCCAACTACCGCATCCGCGTCATCGCCCAATGCGGTTAACCTCCCTCCCTAAAAATGCCTCTCCGCAGCAATCCCCCACTTTTGGGTGTAGACCCTAGAAATGGGGCGACCAACGGGATTCGAACCCGCGACCCCTAGAATCACAATCTAGTGCTCTAACCAACTGAGCTATGGTCGCCGTAAGGGTCGGGAAAAATCCCCGCCCGGTTCTCGCCTGTCAATCCCTCGTTTGAAGCGGAGGGGAGATTTCAGCGGGCTGAAGGATTACGGGTATGTTCCGTGTGCCGGATATCCTCCCCTTTCGCCAAGTAGATCATTTCTTCGGCAATGTTGGAGGCATGGTCGGCGATGCGTTCGATGGACTTGGAAATGAACATCAGCTCCAAAGCCCGGCTGGTTGTTTCCGGCCGCTCGATCATGTAACTCGACAACTCCCGATAAAGCTGCCGGTTGATCTCGTCGACATCCTTGTCCCGTTGGCAGACCGCCAGCGCCTTTTCCGCGTCGACTTGCAAAAAACAGTCCAAGGCGTCGCGAAGCATCTCCACGGCGATCGCCGCCATCTTGGGCAAATCGACATAAGGCTTGAGCGGTGGTTCGGCGGTCAAACGGGGGATGCGGCGAGCGATGTTGGTCGCCTCGTCACCCACGCGCTCGAGATCGTGGCTCGCCTTCATGCCCACAATGACCAGACGAAGCTCCGTGGCGACCGGCGAACGCAAGCTCATGTAACGAATGGCCTCCTCGTCGATCTTTAGCTCAAGCTGATCCAATTCATCGTCGGCTGTGACCACTTGCTGGGCCAAATTGACGTCGGATTCAATCAACGCTTCCAAAACCTGCCGGACCTGGCGCACCGCGGTCTCTCCCATCAAGACAAGGTCGGAGCGAAAGGTCTCCAATTCGGTGTCAAAAAAGCGTTTCATCAGACTTCAGTAGAGATTATCCGAATCGGCCCGAAACGTAGGCTTCGGTCTGGGAGTCGGACGGATTGATGAAGATAGTCTGGGTGTCGGCGTATTCAATCAGCTTTCCCAAATAAAGAAACGCGGTCCGATCCGAACACCGGGCTGCTTGCTGCATGTTGTGGGTCACGATCACAATGGTGAACTCCTGCTTCAACTTATGGATCAGTTCCTCCACTCGCGCCGTGGCAACCGGATCGAGGGCCGAGCAAGGTTCGTCCATCAGAATAATTTCCGGTTCCACCGCGATGGCGCGGGCAATGCACAAGCGTTGCTGCTGGCCGCCCGAAAGACTGAGTCCGCTTTCGTGCAACCGGTCTTTTACCTCATCCCACAGGGCGGCGGCTCGCAGCGATCGTTCCACCGCTTCATCGAGACGCGTCTTGGAGCGAACCCCCTGCAACTGCAGCCCAAAGGTAATGTTCTCGTAAATGGAATTGGGAAAGGGATTGGTTTTTTGAAACACCATGCCCACGCGTTTGCGCAGTTCCATTACGTTCACCTCGGGACCAAAGATATCCACTCCGCGAATACGCACCGTGCCCCGGGTGCGCTCGGCACCTTCAATAAGATCGTTCATGCGGTTGAAGCACCGCAGCAAAGTCGATTTGCCGCACCCGGAGGGACCAATCAGAGCCGTGACTTGGTGGGAAGGAATGGCCAGGGAAACCCCATCGAGGGCGCGATTCTCGCCGTAATAAAAATCCAAATCTTCCACCTCGATGATCGCCGGTCGCCCAGCATCGGCGGACGCCGCCGCCGGCGTGGTGGGAGAAGGAGATTCTGTGGTGGTGGGATCCATGCCAAATTACCAACGTTGCCGCGCCCGAATGCGGTGGCGCAAAAAAAGTGAAGCTGAAGCGATGACAGCCACGAGCAAAACAAATACCAGCGCGGTGCCGAATTGCACCCGGGCGGAATACTCATTCTGGGGGATTTTGGAACTTACCACATAGATGTGGTAAGGCAGTGCCATGACTCCCTGAAAAAAGAAATCAAACCACCGATCCACCTCCCAAGGCAGCTTGTCGCGCATGATGAACGCAGCAGTGAACATGATCGGCGCGGTCTCGCCCGCCACCCGGGCAATACCCAGGATGGAAGAGGTCAGAATTCCCGGCAGGGCGTGAGGGATAACCGCCCGTCTGATCGTCTGCCAGCGGGTTGCCCCCAATGCCAAGGCCCCCTCCCGGAATCCCTGCGGAACGGCTCTAAGGGCTTCTTCCGAAGCGGTGATCACCACCGGCAAAACCATGAACGCCAAAGTGAACCAGCCGGCGATCAAAGAAACATTCCAACCGAAAAACAGCACAAACATTCCGAATCCAAAGAGGCCAAAAACAACGGAAGGAACGCCCGCGAGATTAAGGATGGCCAGGCGGATGAACCGCACCGTGGAGCCCTGGCGGGCATACTCGCTGAGATAGATCGCGGTGGCGATCCCGAGTCCCAAGGCGATCGACATCGATCCCGCGACGAGAAGCAGCGTGCCCACGATGTTGGGGAAAATCCCGCCGGCGGCGTAAACGTAACTCGTGGAGTCGGGCACAATCGCAGATTCGCCCGATGCAGCGGCCTCCTCCGCCAGTTTGGCGCGAAACTCGCGAAAATCCTGGTCGCTCATCTCCACTGTCTCCCCATCGAGTTCAAACACGTGCAGGGTCTGGGGAGCTTCCGCGAGAAACGTTATGTTGATGAAAGGGAAGTTCGGTTGAAGCAGTGTGCCGGCCCCTTTCCACGCGATCGTGCCCAACACCGTGGCTCCGGCCAGGAGGATGATCCAAGCCGAGGCCCGCAGGAAAAACACAATGACCTTCTCCCGGCGCTGGATCGCCGTGGACTGCCGTCGGAACTGCTCAGCTGGAGTCGCCATGGGGCTAGATCGTGGGCAACCGGAGGCGGCGCACCGCCCGCTGGGCCAGGTAGTTGATTGTTAGAGTCAGCACAAAAAGCAGCAGACCGACCATAAACAGCGCGCGGTAATGGATGCCGCCCTCCACCACCTCGCCCATCTGTTGGGCAATGATGCCGGTCATGGTGTGCACCGGCTGGGTGAAGACTTCCAAGCCACGGGTGAAATCCGGAATCGCGATGCGGTTGCCGGCGCACAACAGCACGATCATCGTTTCGCCCACCACGCGGCCAAACCCGAGCAGAACCGCCGAGACAATGCCCGACATCGCCGCCGGCAAGATCACTTTCCACACCGTTTGCATCCTCGTAGCGCCCAGCGCCAGAGAAGCTTCGCGGTAGGTCTTGGGCACATTTTGCAAAGCGTCTTCCGCCAAAGTGAAAATCGTCGGCACGGCCACCAGCGCCAACATGATGCCGGCCGTCAAAGCGTTGAGCCGCTCGGCCACCGGAAAGCCCGGCCACCAGCTCATCCAACCGATTTCGGAAAACTGGCGTAACAACTCACCCAATACAATGATGCCGAAAAACCCGAGCACCACGGAAGGGATGGCCGCGATGAACTCGATCGCCGGTTTGATGAGATTTTGCTCCCGCCGGGTGGCGATCTGATTGACATAAACGGCCGCACCAATCCCGAGCGGCACCGCGAAAGCCAGGGCGATGAAAGACACCAGCAGTGAACCCGTCAGCAACGGCAATACACCATACCAGTCCTGCCAGAAACTCGCGGTGAGCCACTGGCTGCCCGTCAGGAAAACCGACCACGCCTTCCAGGTTGGTACCGGTTCATTCGGGTCCCAGGTCGACATCTCGTGGTAGGCTCCGGGCAAATCCGTCGCAAACGCCAATGCCTCGTTTCGCAACTCGGCGAATGCCCGGGCCAAGGCAGTGTTGGCCCATTCCAGTTGATTACCTTGATTTACGACCCGGCGCAGGTTTGCCGCGACCATTTCATTGAGTCGCTCTTGCGTGCCCAAGAAGGCCACCAGTGATTCGCGGGCCGTCTCGTAATCGAAATCCGGCTTCAGCCCTCCACGATACTCCTCCGTTTCCTCCCATTCGATGGCGGCCATTTTGATTTCCGCCGCCAGATCGCTGAGGTTCATGCTGGCATGGATCAGAGGCTCAGCCGCATCCTCAAAGGCGAGGATAAAATCATCCAACGGGCGGAGTCTGGCATTGATGGCCTCGCGATCGAGCTCCGTATTTCGGCCCAATGCCCGGGCGCTTTCGACACGCAGGTCAAACATGCGACGAACCAACTGATTGTGTTGATTCTCCTGCAATCGCAGCGGTTCAACAAACTCCAACCCCGCTTTGCGATATACTTCCAGATTGGCGCGATTAAGTTGGAAGAAACCCAACCCTTCGCGAGCAAGGAAGATCATGATGAGCCCCAAAATGAGTACGGCGACAAAGGCATTGCCGCCAAAAAACAACTGAATCATTCGCTCTCCCACTACCTTGCGCTCCCCGCCATAACGCGAGGTGACGGCAAAGGGACGACGAGTATCAGGCTCACTCATGTGGAAAGTCAGGAGATGGATTCAGGGGACCACCACCGGGAGGTGGCGACAACAGACCGCAAAGCACAGGTGCGGTCATCAGCCAAGGCAACCCGCGATAGATCCGGAGGGCGGAAAAGCCGCGCCATTTAGTTCATCAATTCACTTATTTTGCCGCCACAAAGCCTTCGCGAGCAACAATCGTCTGCCCCATTCGGCTCATCGCGAAATCGAGAAACTCCGCCAGCGCACCTTGAGCATCTGCCCGTACGTAAAGGTAGGTGGGACGGGATAACGGATAATCGCTTTCGAGTGACGTGAACACCTTGGGAAGTTGACCATCGACGGCGATCGCCTTCACCCCTTCGGATTCGGAATAAACCAAGCCGACGTATCCAATGCCGCGCTTATTGTCCCCCACTTCAGCCGCGATCTGCTCATTGCCCGCCAGCACCTGAGCATTCCGCGAGTAGTCACGCCGACGCATGATGAACTGTTTGAAATCCGAGTTTGTGCCAGAAGCGGTATTGCGGATGTAAACGGAAATGCGCCCCGGATCGCCTCCCACGGCTGACCAATCGGTCACTTGGCCGGAAAAGATCTGCTCGAGTTGGCGGCGGCTCAGCTCGGCGACGGGATTCGCCTCATTTACGATTACCGCCACGCCATCGTAGGCGATCACGAGTTGTTCGATGTCCACTCCCCTTCGCTTCGCTTCCGCCTTCTCTCGATCCGAGATATTGCGCGACGACATCCCGATGTCCGCATTGCCATTGATGATGGCCGCAATGCCCGTGGTGGAGCCTTCCGCAGCAATCTCGAACGAAACATCCGGGTAGGCGGCTTTGAACTCTTCCGCTAGGATAGGAATTAATTTGGCCCCAAGGGTATCGGATCCCTTGATCACGATGCGCTCCGCCAAGAGCAAAGTGGGGCCGGCCAGCACCATCAGTGCAAGCAAGTGCCATTTAGCTACGGTTTTTCGCATCAACGTCATCTGAATCAGGAGAACAAATGCAGGTGCAAGTGGGTTTGTGCAAACCCTAGCGCGCAACAGTGTCGTAACGGCGTCCCCGCAAGCCACTCTTCCCACAACTGGAAACAAAGGGGGCGAATCCAAAGATTCGCCCCCCTGGGAATTAAATGAGTAAGCGGAAGGCTCGCTCAGTCTACTTCGTAGATCTCGACGATGGCGTTACCAAGAGCACCATCCACGCCGGACACGACTGCGGTGTAAACACCCGGGGTAAGTGAGAGCACCACGGTGGCGTCCTCGGAACCAGCGTCCAGAGCGAACGCACCAACTTGAGTTCCGACGGTGACGGATTGAGTCGTCACCACTTCACTGGTGAGGAACGGCTCGTCCTCACCGGCATTGAAGACCTGCAGACGCACGTTGGAGAGCGGATTCGGCACACCGAAGTTTACCAGGGAAGGACCAACACCGCGGATCAGAACCGTCTGAGCCTGGGTGCCACCCACCACAAAACCGACGGTAATCGGGCTGGAGGCGGTGACGTCCGAGCGGGAGGAGAGATTAACCGGCTTGGAGGCCGAATTTGGGATCACGGGGGATTCGAAGTCATCGGGGATGGAGATAATTGGGTCCGTGATATCAGTCAGCGTCAGGTAACCTGCGATAGCCAGATTGGTCCAACCACGAATCCAGAGGTCATTGCCGAAGGCGCCCACGTAATCAGGATTGGTGAGGCCGGCACCGGAAACATCGGCGGTCGTCAGGGTCCAAATCGGGGATTCGGTGCTGGAAGGACGAGGATCGAGCTCGGTGGAACCGGCGGTGTAGGAGATCCCAATCATCATCGGATCAACAATGGAATTGTTGAGAGCAGCGTTGGTGAAGTAGGAGGTGGCGTCCTGGTCGCTGGAGGAACCTTGGGAGGTGCCCCAATTGGCAGCGGTGTTGTTGGCCGCCACGTGGCTCCACCAGATGTTGCTGGAGATGGACGGGGCAACATCACCGATGTCGCTCTCGATTTCGATACCGCGCTCGTAGTTCACAAAGACGGAGTTGTGTAGATTGACCGTGGCGTTGTCGCGCGGGTTGATCGGGGCGTTGGAGCCATCACCGGTGCCGGAGGTGCCGAGACCGATGGCGGTAAGGTTGGAAACCGTCACGTTGGAAACCGGAGTCGCGAGAAGCGGCGAAGTGGCGCCGTCCCATTCGATCGCCTTGTCACCCGGCTCCTGGTCTTGGATTTGGATGGTAAAGAGATACTGGAGGCTGCCGCGGTAGCCTTGGTCGAAGTCGAAGCTGTCATCACCGCAGAAGGCGGCGACGAGGTGGTCGGCATCGACCGTGCCACCGAAGAATTCAAAACCGTCGTCCTGGTTGGCGAAAACCTCGACGTAGGAGACTTCGGTGCCGGAACCAACACCACCCATGGTGAGGCCGTTGATTTCATTACCGGTACCGATAACGGCGCCGCCGTGGCGGATGGAAACGTAGCGGATTACTCCGGAATCATCGGCGTCGTTGGTGCCGCCAAAGGTGATCAGGGGAATCTGTTCGCTGCTGACCGAGAATCCTTCGACTTGGTCCACGGCGGGCGTCGCGGGAGCTTCGCCGTCGGAACGGGAGTTGATCGAAGCGTTGCCCAAAACCACGAGTCCACCCCACAGGCTCTTGCGATCGGAACCAAGGGACCCGTCGAGCGGATCGAGCACGGAAGTAAAGATGATGGGTTCATCGGCGGTGCCTTCGGCCATGATCTTGGAGCCCGTCGTAATGACAAGTGCAGCCGCACCAGCACCGGTGCTGACCTCGCCCTTGATCACGGTGCCAGGGTTGATTGTGAGGGTGGCTCCTTCGGTTACAAAGACATAACCGGCGAGCACGTATTCATTGTCCGCCGTCCACGTGGTGTCGGCAGTGATAGAGCCGCTCACATTTACGATCGCAGCTTGGAGGGAAGCCGCGGCAGTAGCGAGTGCCGCAGCAATTAGGGTTCTCAGTTTCATTTGGGTGTTTTTCCTAGTTGTGTTTACTGACACGGAAGAAAGTTGAAGCAGGACCTACTCGAACATGTAGGTCATCGAGAGGCTGAAGGAACGGCCGGACGTGTAGCGGCTGTAGATGAGGTCGTCACCGCCCGGAATGGAAATGGTCTTCTCGCGGTCGGGGTTGAGCAGGTTCTTGGCACTGAACTTCAGGCGCCAGTTCAAGCCGAGTCGCTGAGACCAAACGAACGTGAGGTCCGGAGCCGGCTGCTCAAAAACATCACCGAGCGGGCCAAAGACCACGAGGTCGAGGCGCTCGCCCACCACATTGTAGGACAAGGTGGCTGAACTTCCCCAATTGTCGTTGGAGTAGTTGATGTCCGCGTTCAAGACGTAGGGAGACTGGCCGAGGAGTTCGCGGGTATCGGACGCACTCGGATCAAACGCCTGCAAAATGGCCAGTTCGGAATCCGGAATCGTAACCTCGGATTCGATGAAAGTAAGGTTGCCCCCCAGCGACCACCGCTCCATCGCCGGAGAGATGAAGGCCAAGTTGCGACGGAACTCGAACTCGACACCGTAGACCTCACCGGAATCAACATTTTGCGGCTGGATGGACCCTACCCCGGGCTCGAACAACACCTCGATTGGGTTGCTCATGTCCTTGTAGAACGCACTTACCGCCACAGTTTCCCCCTTGGCCGGAAACCACTCCCAGCGCACGTCGAAGTTATCAATCACAGTGAGCTCCAAATCCGGGTTTCCGATGTAAACGTCGTTGGTGAAGACATCCTCGTAGCGGATGTCCGACAGCTCCTTGTAAGTCGGGCGCGCGATGGTGCGTCCAAAAGCGAACCGCCAGTTCATTCTGTCATTCTGCGCGAAGACCAAATTAAGCGCCGGGAGGATCTCTGAGTCGTCGATTTCGCCCAAACGGGGATTCAAGCCGGGAATTTCGACCGGAGTCGTGAGCATCTCGGTGCTCTCATAACGTGCTCCAAAGATGCTGCGCCACCGGTCGTTAATGGCGAAGTCGACCATCGCGTAGAATGCCGCAATATCCTGGGTGGCTTCGTAACGGTTGGGCTCCAGCAGGCGATTGATCGTATTACCGAAAACCACTCCGTCAGCAGTCTCTTCGATAATGCCAACCTGGCCGGGGAACGTATCGATCTCCTCCCGGGTGCGAGGAACCGAGAAATATTGAAAGCGTTGTTCGTCGTAGTCGCGCTCGTTGGACGAGGCCATTCCACCGAACTTCAACCGGTGCTCCCGATCGTTGAACCATAGCGGCAAAGTGAAATCGAGACCGCCCTCGAGAGCCTCCTCTTCGAGCTCACGGAAATAACGATTGGGCTGCACTCCCGTCGCATTCACGGGGAAACCCGTCACATCGTAGACCCCGGCCATCGTGCGGTAGTCGGGTTGGTCTTGCGTGCTTTCCGACTGCGAGAGGCGCCACTCGACTTCCAGTTCATTCAGTCCAACAAACAGGCTTTTGCCCGCCAACTGCGCGGAACTGACCGAACGCTCCGTGCGCAAAAGGTCGTAAACTTCGTAGATTGCGCCCTCGTAATTGGCGATCTCCTCGCCCACACCACGGCGAACGGTATCATCGGTGCTTTCGTTGTAGATGAGATCCAGGCTGACCTCGTGGTCGATCGAGGGCCGAACAGCCAACTTGAGCAGACCACCGAGTGAATCAGACAGCGTGCCCGAAGTGACACCGAAGGCCGGTGTGTCGGCAGGAACTGACGCTCGGTCGTAGCTGAGCAGGTCTTCGTTGGCCGTATAAATCAGGTCAACCAAGGGGTCATCGGGAGTGCCGCTAAAACGCCCTTCTTCGCCTTCCGAGTAAGCCGAGGCATCACGGCTCGCGTTGAAGCTGGCGGTGATGCCAAACAGGCCCTCGTTGCCAAACTCAATGCGGTGACCCGCCGCCATCGTAAATCCGGTATTCCACGGACCCGATTTCTGGCGCGGGGAAAGTCCCACGATGCCAAAAGCGCGGGAGGCCGCGTCCACTTCGCGAGCGGGCTCGAAGTTGCCAAAAAACTCCGCCTGCAACTCGGCCTCGATGCGGTTGGGAATCTCCTGCGGCAAATCCGGCGCCGGCCCCGCATTGCCGGGGGCGGCGAGTATGTCCTTGCCCTGAACTTGTTCGTTGAAGCCGACCGATCCACTGAAGGAAAAGAAAGACGTCTCCGGGAAAGGCTTGGTCTTGAGATTGACGCTGCCGCCCGAGAAGGCACCGGGTTGGTCTGGCGTAAAGGACTTGGTCGTGACCACACTTTCGATCAAATCTGCCGGAAACTGGTCCATTTGCACCGCTCGGCGATCCGGGTCGGCACTCGGCACCGAGATTCCGTTCATCAGCGTGTTCGAATACCGGTCACCGAGACCGCGGATAAGCACATATTTGCCATCCACTACGCTGGCACCCGTAACCTTGCTGAGCGCCTCGGCGGCATCGCCGGCACCCAGCCGGCTGAACTGATCGGAACTGATCGCGTCGCTGATGGAAGACGCTCTCTGGCGTTCAACAAGCAGACCGATGTCAGAGGATTGCACGATGTCGGCGGCAACCGTGAAGGCCTCCATCCTGATGACCGGCCCACCCAGGGCCTGAAGCGGCACGTCCAGGGTCTCTATTCCCCCAGCTGGGATGTTCACCCCCGTAATCGTGGTCGGCTGATATTCTTCGCTCTTTGTAACCGACAGGGTGACGGTTCCCGCCGGAATGTTCCGTAGCGAGTAGCTGCCCCGAAGATCCGTGGTAGTGACATCCCCGGTCTCAACAACCGTGATTGTGGCCCCGTTGACTCCGAATCCGGAGGATTCATCCAAAATGCGCCCCGCAACCCCACCGGTGACTCCTTCTTGGGCACGGCCGGGAACGGCAAGCAGCAGCGCCATAAACGCTCCCGCAATCAATCTAACCCAAGGTTGGCCGCCGGTGCGGCTTGTTTCAGCTAACATGATGATTGCGACGACGCCATACCGCGAGGCCGCCCTTCAAACCGATTGTTACGGCGACGCTAACTTGTTACGGGCACGCAATCACGCCGTAACATAGGTTACATTCATGTGACTCACCACCGAACTATCGCCAATCAGTGGCCATTTTCGGGGCTGTCGGAATCTTTCTCCGTTGTCGCCTGGGTGAGCGTCACAAGGTCCTGCAGCGACGTGAAATGCTGCCCCAGATCAAAGTCGCCGCCGAGGCCTCCGACCAATCGATCAAACAACTCACGCTTGGACTGCTTGAGCTCCTGGATGCGTTCTTCAATGGTGCCCGCCGTGACCATGCGATACACGAATACTGTATTCGTTTGACCAATACGGTGCACCCGGTCAACCGCCTGGGCTTCCACCGCTGGGTTCCACCACGGGTCCAGCAGGAATACATAATCGGCCGCATGTAACGTGATGCCGGTGCCAGCTGCCTTCAGTGAAACCAACATCGCCGCCGGCTCCTCACACGTCTGGAAATCCTGCACGGGCTTCTGGCGATCGAGGGTCATGCCCGTGAGCTCGAACCGCCGCAAGTCCGGATAGTGTTCCTCCAACGCCTCCTTCACCCGGTCGAGCAACATCACAAACTGCGAGAAGATCACCACCTTGTGCCCGCTCTCGATCACTTCCGTGAGCTTTTCAATCAACAGGCCAATTTTGCCGGAGTCGCCAAGCGGCGACTTCCGCCAAGGCAACATGTCGGGATCGCAACAGACCTGTCGCAGGCGCGTGAGCAGGGCCAGAAACCCAAATGATTTTTCGCGCATCGCCGCCCCTACGTCGTCGCCCAGTCGTTGCAGTCCCTCGGAACAGATATGCGCATACTCGGCCCGCTGCACCTCGGTCATCGGGCAATGCAGTTCCATCTCCACCTTGGGCGGCAGTTCCTTGGCCACTTCGCTCTTGGTGCGGCGCAGAATAAAGGGAGCGAGTTGGGCTCGCAGCCGGCCCATCGTGCCAACGCGGTCCGCGTTCAACTGCGTTTCAAAACTCTGCCGGGAGCCCAGCAGACTGGGCATGAGAAACCGAAAGATCGACCACAGGTCCAACTGGCGATTTTCCAACGGCGTGCCGGTCAACACAATCCGGTGGCGGGCCCGCACCGCATAGGTCGCCTGGGTGACCTTGGCGTCGGGATTTTTGATGAACTGCCCTTCATCCAACACGGCGTAGCCAAACTCAGTCTTGGCCAGCAGATCCCGGTGTTTGCGCAGCTGCGTATAGCTCGCCAACCACACCAACGCATCACTCGTCTCGGTAAAATCGTGGCCGGTTTTCAACACATCGGTTTTGATCTGCGGAAAATGCCGGTCGATTTCCTCCCGCCATACGGGAACCACGGAGGCAGGACAGACAATCAGGTGCGGGCGATCAGCCAGCGGTCGGGCCGCCAGCAGGGAGATCACCTGCAGCGTTTTGCCCAACCCCATCTCGTCGGCCAACAGGCCATGACAGCCTACATCCGCCAAGTGGTGCAGCCATTGGACTCCGCGACTTTGGTAGGGACGCAAGAGCTCGGGAAGTGTCACATCCACCACTGCGGGTGTCACAACCTCATCCCGCCACGCCTGCAGCTCAGGTGAAACCGTCAGTTTAAACCGATCATCGTGGAAGAGCGAAAAGATCAGATAGGGGGAGAGTTCAGTCTCGCCGTGAGTTTCCTCCACGTTGCGGCGCCAAGACTCGATGGCTTGGATCTGCTCACGGGGAAGTTCAACGATACCGACACTGGGCAGAATGGTCGGCGATTTCCCGCGTTTGAGGAGCGACCGCACTTCCTTGTCGGTGAGAAGCTGTTCACCGGCTTTAAAAATCCAGCGCAGGTCGAGCGCCCCGCCCTCTCGCCCATCACCGGAACTGCCTTCAAGCGGCGCTTTTCGTCCGGCCACGGCTTCCACGTGGATGGATTTTTTGGCCTCCACCAGTTTGGCCACATTGTTGTCCAGCTCGACGGTGAAGAGTCGCCTCCAACTCGCCAATGTGCCGCGGAGAAACGTCGGGATTTCCGCCACGTTCGTGAGCAGGTAAACGCCGGTTTTGTTGTCGAATTGGAAGTGAGCTTTGCGGGCGTAGGCCGCGAGTCCGATCAATTTGGCGCGCTCGCTCGAAGTCACGTGGCCATTGCCGTCGGCATGGGCCGTCTCTCCCAGGGCCGCGTCACGCTTTTTATCCTTCGTTTGCCAAAACGCCTTGAAGCTCAGTCCCGTGACCCGCGTTTTAAACACCAATACCAGGGTGCGCGAAGCCCCCTTGGCCGTTTTGGGGGTCGGCCGACGATTGCGGCGGGCATTGAGGTCCAGCGGTGGATTCGAGCCATTATTCTGGGCACTGCCGTTGTCCTCGGGCGCAGGTTCATCTGCGGTTTCCACCGGCAAAGGTGAAATCTCGTCGGCAACCAATTCTTCGATTTCATGCAGTCCGGCAACCGCCAGTGAACGCGCCACCTCCTGGTCCGTGGACGAGGAACGCACACTCATGCGATCGCCCTCCCATTCGATCACCGCATATTCATCTTTTTTCTCCACGCGGTGATGGATGATCGCATCTGCATCGGTCAGTTCCAGCTCCCGGACGTCTCCATCCCGATAGAGCCGATGGCCTTGGTCGAGCTGAGTCGGGGAGAAGTTGTTCTCCCACTCTTCCGAGAGTTTTCCGAACCAGAATTCGAGGGATTTTGGGGTATATACTCGCTTTGGGCCGTGCGATTGCATCCAAGAAAAAAGGCAGATCGTAGAGGCCATCCCGCCTCCGGCAACCCCTTTCTCTCAAATACATTTAGTCGCTTTTGATCAGCAACTTGCGACACAATTTAACCGCCCAGTCGGGAAGTTTTACCCCGACTCCGGAGCCGTGCGTTGGAAATGCCGATGCTCGCCGTGCCCCCGACGCTCCTTCCAAACCAACGCATAGCCAAACCCCGCCAGATGATCGTCAATGACCTGACCGTCGGGCATCTTGTCCTCACCGCCTTTGTTGTGGATTTCCATGAACAGTTCCCGCGGCCGTCCCGTCTCCAGAAGGTCGGTCATGCCCGCCACGACTACGCCCTCGGCACCTTCCACATCGATTTTGACCACGTCCGGTTGGGCTCCCATCCGCTGGCAGAAATCTGACATCGGGCACACCTCGACCTCGATCGAACCCGTGGCCTTTTGGGAAGCGACCAGCGAGTGCCGGCCATCACCGACCGTTCCTCGAACATGCAGCGACGCCAGCCCGGTTTCGGCGCCCAGCGCCACGCCGTGCGCCTCCGCCCGGTCCCCGAAGCCATTTGCTTCAAGATTGCGACGTAAATGCGCAAGGTTCTGCGGTTCGGGCTCAAATGAGAAGATTTTGCCCGACGCCAGCTCGGGGCGCCGCCCAACAATTACACTGACCAATCCGATGTTGGCGCCGACGTCGAAGAACACGTCTCCCTCCTGCAAATGACTGAGAATGCGCCCGAGGAAACTGCCCTCGTAAGATACATCGCTCACCCGCTTCAACTCCCGCCGGGAGGCCACCACAAATGTCGCCGGTTCCCCAAACAACTCGACGGACAGTTCATAGTCCTTGCCCGCTATCCGGTGCATGACCCAAGCCGCGAGATGTTTGCATCGTTGACCAAAAGTGAAATCGCCGGGGTTCATTGCGGGGAGGAGCTTCGGGAGTTTTGGGGGAAAAGCGACTACGGAGACGCCTCTTCGTCGGCTGCCTCCTTGTGTCGACGGATCTGGGAGCGAAGTCGGCTCCACCAGCCTTTTTGGTAGCGCCCCTTCTCGACATGCTTGATGCGGTAGATGCCGGGAAGGTCGAGTGGCACGCCGGGGGTGCCGAGCAACCACCGAAACACCCGGTCCTCGTAGGTCTTTCGCCAACGGTCAGTCGTGCGTTGGTAACAGCTCACCCTGTCGCAATAGCCCCATCGCCGCGCCACATCTCCCCGAGTGATCTGGAGCGGTCCGGTTGCCTGCCGGGGCCGCTGAACCATAAACCTTTCGAAATCGACGCCGCGCACGGCCAAGTTTTCCCGACTCACCGTCAATACCGGATCATCCGCCGCCAACATTCGGGTGGTCCGCTCTTCTTGCGGATAGATCAACCGGTCGGCGCGCCCCGCCAACCGCGAAGCCATCGTGTCAAAACAACAGTCCGCAAACACCACGTCGCAGTCGGTGAACCAAACCCAGTCCGCCCGCGACCGCTTGGCCGCCACATTACGCCCGACCACCCGCCGGAGCAGCGCCTCACGAGCCAAGGGTATCCAATTCCACGATACGCGCGGCACCGTTTGAGCGGAAAAAAAAGCCAGGAGTTCAGCCGTGCGTTGATCCGCCGGGCAAAAACAAACTGTCATCCGCACATCCACCGTCTGCGGGGGCGCCAATACCAACGAGCTTAGCTGATACTGAAGCAGATGGGCGTAATTCCAACAGTGGCTCACCACCTCGATCTCCGTGACCGGCCTCTCGCTCGGCTGATCCTCGACCGGAGGCAGTTCATAAAGCCAGCCGGGCTTCACCCCGAGGCTGGGCAGCACCCGCAAGGCATGCCGGCCAATCGCCGCGGCCAGGGAGTCGGCCGGAACGTGAGGGGCTTCGAACGAGGCGGCTTCAGTCATGCGCAAACTCTACCAACAGCATCGCAGCAAACCATACAAGCCATGACCCTCGCACGTGAATCATCCTTTGGGTTCGAGGGCCTCGAGCATGTTTAGCAGCCCTTGCAAGGTCCGCTCGTTCGCCCCCCGATTGGTCTCATGCCAGGCCCGACCGGCGGCCCCCATCTTCGCCCGGCTCGAATCACTCGCCAACAGTTCTCGCAACGCAGACGCCATGCCCGCTGCATCGGGCACTGCGCGGGCCGCCCCCCGCTCCCTTAACGTTTCCGCAATACGCCGAAAATTGCTCAGGCTGGGACCAAACAAAACGGGTCGACCCAATCGGGCTGCTTCGACCGGGGTCTGACCCTCCGTGTGCGGTGGCAGACTCTTTCCGATCCACACAATGTCGCCTAGTTGTACCAACCGGGCGAGCTCGCCCGTGGTGTCAGCCAGGGACACCTGTACCTCCCCCTTGGCCACCCCCCGGCTGCGAACATGGTAAGTGACCTTTGCCGATTTAAGTTCACTTACCACTTCAGCACGCCGTTCGGCGTGGCGCGGCACCAAGAGCAGTTTAACGGGAGTGGAATCTTCGCCCGCCTGCCAGTAGGGACAGCAGGCCCGCAGCAGCGCTTTTTCCTCGCCCGGCCAGGTCGAGGCTCCCACCACAATCCGATCTCTTGTCTGGAAACCCAGTTCGCTCCTCAGCGCGGCTTTTTCCGCATCCGTCAACTCCGGCAGCTGCGTATCCAGTTTTAGGTTGCCGGTGACTGAAATGGCCTCGCGGGCGATGCCGAACTCGGCAAACCGCTCCGCATCCTGTGGGGCCGCTGCCATCACCCGAGTAATGCCTCGAAACAGGCCGCGCCCCAAGCTACCCAGCGCCCGCATACGGCGAAAGCTTCGATCGCTTAACCGGGCGTTGATCACCACAACAGGCACGTTGTGCCGCACCGCCGCATGGAGATGCTCCGGCCAGCGTTCACCTTCCATCAGCACAAAAAGATCCGGCCGCACCCGCCGCCACGTCTTCGCCACCGCCCACCAAGCATCGATCGGAAAATATGATATCGCGGATACCCGATCGGCATACTTCTCCCGGGCAAGACGATATCCTGTGCTCGTCGTTGTGGTAAGAACGACCTCCACGTCGCCCCGGGAGGTAAGCTCGGCCAGAACCGGTTCCACCGCCAAAACCTCTCCCACGCTCACGGCTTGCAGCCATACCCGTTTGATCCCCCTACGCCGGGGAGGAATTTCCGGCTTGCCGCTCAGGCGCAGACGAACCGCCTGCCAGTGCCCCTCCCGATGGCGATTCTTCCACAGCATCACCGGCGCAATGATCAGTAGCGCGGGAAGAAAGCATAACCGATAGATCCAGATGAACATTCGCGGCCTTGTGCGAAACGCAGATTCCCGCGCACCACAATCCTTTAGCACCGGGGCCACTCCTCGTCGCTTCTTGCAACCGACAACGAAACGCATCTCATGGCTTCCGCTTCCTCACGCTCCTCTGCCCTTCTCCGTTTCATGGTTCTGCAACAACACGGCCGTCTGCGCTTCGGCTCTCTTCGCCAGTTGCCCAATGACCAATTGGCAGCCTTGGCGAAGGCGTTGCAGCATGATCCCGGACGAGAGAGGCTTCCCTTGGACGGTCGCGGCGGCAATCACCGGAGCGAGATCCCGGGGCTCGGCAATGTCTTTGTGAAGCACTACCTGCGGGGCGGATTGCTCAGTCTCATCGTCGAACGAGGCCATCTTTGGAATCCGCGGTCCCGCAGTCGGCGCGAGTTTGAGATTTTGCACGACATGCGAGCTGCCGGCCTGCGAACGCCGGAACCCTTGGCCTGGGCCGAACGGGGCGGCTGTTGGATTCATTGCTGGCTGATCATGCGAGAGGAACCGAACACCGTCCCCCTGACCGCACTTGCCCGGGAAAACCCCGAACAGGCTGCAACGCTGGTGCCGCAAGTCGCGCCTCTGGTGGCCCGACTCATCCACCGCCGGTTTCACCACGTTGATCTTCATCCCGGCAATGTATTGGTCGAGCCTGATCAAAGCCTGATGCTGATTGATTTCGACAAAGCCCGGACCAGCTCAATGAGCCCGGACCAACTCACCAAACGTTATCTGCGCCGGTGGCACCGGGCCGTTGCCAAACACAAGCTGCCCAAATTCTTGAGCGATGAATTCGCCCGTGCTCTGGCCGCCGAGCTCGAACGTAAACCCGCCGACTAACCCCCACCTCGCACCTTGCGGAGCATTGCGCCGCATCCCCTTCTCCCATTCCTTGCTGATTTCTCCCATGACCTATCGTTGTCGATCCTGTCTCGCAATCCTGTCTCTGTTCGCAGCCACCCTCACGGCTCAACCTGCGTTCACTCACGAGACGAGTGACATCCCGGTGGACGAGTCGGTGCGGTTCGGCGTGTTGCCGAATGGCCTGCGTTACGCCATCAAGACGAACCAGGAACCGCGTGAACGCACCGCCCTGCGGCTGCTGGTCGAGGCCGGTTCCCTGCAGGAATCCGAAACCCAGCTCGGACTCGCTCATTTCCTCGAGCACATGGCCTTTAATGGCACCAAAAACTACCCGCCCGGCACGTTGATCGAGTTTTTCCAGCGCATGGGCATGAGCTTCGGAGCCGACACCAACGCGTTCACCAGCTTCGACCGCACGGTCTACATGATCGATCTTCCTCAGTCGACGGACGACAACCTTCGGGAAGGCCTGCAGGTCTTCCGTGACTACGCCGACGGCATGTTGCTTCTCGAAGAGGAGATCGAGCGCGAACGCGGCATCGTGCTAAGCGAAAAGCGCGCCCGGGATTCGGTGGATTGGAGATCATTTCTTGCCGAGCTGGACTTCCTCTACGGCGATACCCGGATCGCACATCGGCTTCCCATTGGAAAGGAGGAGGTTTTGTCGACCGCCGGCCGCGACGAATTTCTGGACTACTACACCACCTGGTATCGACCGGAGCGCATGGCGATCGTGGCCGTGGGCGACTTCGACGTCGATGCGGTGGAGGGAAAGATTATCGAACGCTTCTCCAGCTTTTCTGCCCAAGGTCCAGCTCGCAACGATCCGCCCAACGATTCGTTTCTGGCTCAACCGGGCACTCATATCCTGCACCATGCCGAACCCGAGGCGGGCAACGTTGTGGTCGGTATCCAAGCGATTGGCAGCTATGTCGAGGAGCCTGATACTGCCGCAAATCGGATCAAGGACCTCCCGCGCAATCTGGCGTTCGCCATGCTCAACCGTCGGATATCCGAACTGGCCAAACAGGAGAATGCGCCCTTTATCGGCGGCGGCGGCGGGGCCGGCACATTCTACAAAGTTTCGGAGTCCGTGTCGCTTGAACTTACCTCCCAGACCAATCGCTGGCCCGAGGCCTTGGCTTTGGCGGAAAATGAACTCCGGCGCGCCCTCCAATACGGCTTTCAAGGCGCTGAACTCAGGGAAGTCATCGCCGGCATGCGCAACGGCCTGGAGCAATCCGTCCGGCGGGCGCCGACCCGTCGCTCATTCGGCATGGCCATGGGACTTCTTTCCAGCATCGCCGACGAGCGCGTGTTCACGCATCCCCAAACCAACTACGACCTGACGATGCCGGCATTGGATGAGATCACCCTCGAAGCCTGTAACGCCGCGTTCCGGGAAGCGTGGGCCGCAGACCATCGCTACGTAACCGTGATCGGCAATACCGCCGACTCTGTTACCACCGACCCGGAAGCACTCATCGCCAACATATTCTCCACTGCCCGGGCTGTGGCCCTGGACCCGCCTCCGGAGATCAGGGAGGCCCCCTGGGCTTATACTGACTTTGGACCCGCCGGGGACATTTACGCTCGTGAGTATGTCGAAGATCTTGATCTGACACGGATCGAATTTTCCAACCGAGTGCGACTGAATATCAAAAAGACCGATTTCTCGGCCGAGAGTATCGGACTCTCGATTCGGATAGACAGCGGTTTGCTTACGGAGCCAGCGGATCAAGGGGCATTGGGCGTATACGCGTCCAATACCTTTACCTTGGGAGGACTAGGCCGGCATTCGTCCGACGAGCTGCGTCGCATCATGGCGGGCCGCAACGTGGGCCTTGGTTTCAGTGTCGGCGAAGAAGCCTTCTTGCTGAGCGGAGGCACGACCCCTGATGACTTGTTGCTGCAACTTCAACTCGCCGCCGCCCATCTCACAGACCCGGGTTTCCGCCCGGAAGCCGACCGGCAGATGCGCAAGGCCATCACTCAATACTACGATCGTCTGGCCCACATCCCCGAAGGTCCTTTGCAAATCGAGGTTCCTCGTCTGCTCGCCAATGGCGACCCACGTTTTGGTCTGCCCTCCGAAGACGTGCTTGATCAACGCACCTTGGCTGAGTCCCAAGCGTGGTTGGGGCCGCTGCTCTCCACCGGGGCCATTGAAATCGGACTCGTGGGAGACCTCGACGTCGAGGCGGCTGTCGCGGCAGTTGCGCAAACTTTCGGGGCTTTGCCTCCGCGCAGAGCCAAACGCAACTTCCCCGAGCGACGACAAGTGTCCTTTCCCGACCGCCCGTTCTCGCGCGAATACCGCGTGCCCACCGAAATCCCGAAAGCCGTGGTCGCACTTTATTGGCCAACCGACGACGGGATGGACGTGCAAATCGACCGCCGGCTGCGGGTGTTGGCCAATATTCTCGACGACCGGCTTCGCGAAACCGTCCGGGAAGAGCTGGGTGATTCCTACAGTCCCCGAGCGGGCAGCTCCACGTCCACGACCTATCCCGATTACGGCTGGATTCAGGCAACGGTGACTGTCGACCCTGAGGACGCCAAGCGGGTCGCCAAAGTGGTGCGCGATCTCGCCAATGCCTTGGCGCGCCAAGGCACCGACAACGACGAGTTACGCCGGGCCATTCAGCCTATCTTGACCAATCTGCGGGAAAGCGAACGCACCAACGGCTACTGGCTGAGTGCCGTTCTGTCCCGAGCCCAGGAGCAGCCTCAACGCCTCGATTGGGCGCGTTCGCGGTATTCCGACAACGAGTCGATCACGGTGGAGGAGATCAACGACTTGGCCGCCCGCTACCTCAACGACAACCAAGCCTTCCAAGTCATTTCTCAGCCTGAATAACCGACAGGCATAGACTCGATTCCGACATCAGTCCGCCGGAGCTTCCCGCGTCCGGCGGGTTTTCCAGTTCTCCCAACCCCTGCGTGCCCCGGGAATCACCCAGTGACGAGCTGCATCAGTCAGCATGAGAATCACCACCAATTGCATGAGGGGGTAAGCCGGAGCCCATGCCGCAGGGTAGAAGTTGTCGAATGCCACTACATGCACCAAGAGATTTAAGGCCAACTGGGCTACGACGGCCGCAAAAACGGCCACTCCCAACCACGTCAACCATGACCATCGGCGTCGAACAATCAGTTCAATCGGCCGGAGCAAAAGCAGCGCGGCGGACACCCAAAACAAGTCTTCAAATTTTGCCCGCCAAGTATCAGCGAGTCCTCGCAGTGCATCTATCTTCACCCGGTTCGATTCAATTTGATTGGGTTTGTGAAAATAGGTGGCGCGAGGCGCCGGGCTGATACTGTCCCAGCTCAAATCGACGAAATCACGAATTTCGTCATCCGAACCCACGCTTTCCGGAACAATCGTTTCGAACCTCGTCAACCGCATCGCCTGATCCAGATAATCCCACCAGCCGTTCTTGATCCCCTCCGTGTAAGTCGTTTGCCACTTTGGCATCAGACTGGAGCGCGGGCCGGCGGCGGGGAGACGACCGTCATCGCAGGCCATATTGATTTCATCCGCCACCCGTGAGCAGTAAGCCAGGAACGTCACCGGGCTTTCCACATATCCCGCCGCGGCGATGGCGTCTCGCAGCGCCCAATTGAACCAACCCGCCATGTATTGGCGCTCTTCATACGCGTGTTTTTCCTTCTCCATCCACTTCAACGCAATCGGGCCTTCCTCCAGAAACGGTCGAATCTCGGCAAAGGCGGGACTGACGAGATAAGCGGCTTCCCTCGCCTCGCGGTTAACTTGCACTTGATGCCGCTCCGGCCCCACCTCGATCCGGGTGAGCGCACCAATCAGGTTTTCGAAGGCAGCACTCTTGAAATCGACCACTCCGAACCAGCCGTAGTGTCGAGCATTGAGGGAAGCGACCGTCACGTAGGGCACCATGCCGGCAACGAGAAAAACCACCGCGGCGAGCCATCGCCGAGCCCAGTTGGACTCGCGTTTCAACCATCCTCGGACCAGCCAACCGACCCAGCAAGCGACCGCCATCGGCAGGATCCAAACCCCCTCCTCGCGGGTGATCATGAAAATGCCCCCAGCCAGCCCTGCCAAGCACGCCCAGACGGCTTGTTCCGATGGTTTGCGATCCCCCCGCAGACAAATGGCCACCAAGCCGGCGGCCACCATCATCGCCATCGGCACCGTGAGATGCTGGCGCAAAATCCGGGTCATGGTTTCACCTTCGTAAGTGAGCGGATTGTAGAATAAAAACGCGAAAGCCAACAAACGCGCCCAACCTGCTGTCAGCGCCGGGGCCAACGCCCAAACGGTCATGACACAGGCGAGCAAATATACCAACTGCTGGGAAAGCCCCAAGGGCAGGCCCGTCCAAAAATTGGCCGCGATGAAGACCGAGTAGGCCGGGCCCTTGGCCAGGGTGAATTGATCATAGGGGCCCAACCACTCGCCACGAGCGATGTGTCCGGCCAGTTTCATGAACAGCGCATCGTCATGATGGGCGTTGCCGATTGCGTAGATGTGCTGACTTTGCAGGAGCGACAGTTTGTAGGCGGCCAGGAACGCAGCTGCAATCCACCACCAGTTTCGTCGCACCCAATGGATCACTCGGGGACCTCCCTGTCATCTTCCGAGCCGAATGACCACTCGATTTGAAACAGGGGCAAAAGCAGCAGCAGGCCCACCACGGTGAGCCCCAGAACTGAATATCCGGCGAGGTCATGCACCATGCCTTCGATGGCTTCATGCCCAAAATTGTAAGCCCAGGACGTCAAAAACAGGCTGCGCAGCAGGTTGGTCAGAAAGGCGAACACCATCGCCGCCGCAACCAACGCGGTCTTTTTCCATAACTTGTCCAGAAACACTGCCGCTAAAAACGAACCGGCAAACAAGCACCCCGTCAGGGACCGAATTCCGGAACAAGCCTGTTCGACACCCACGCGATTCGGCGTGCCATCCGCCAGGGGCGGCAGCACCAGCACATTGCCCTCCTGCTGCAGCGGCAGTCCCAAGGAATCGAAGGTGAAAAACACCACTGTCATCACTTGATTGAGTAAAAACAGGCTGAGTTGGTTTTCGATCACCGATACCATCGGAGCCGACACGAGCCAGACCAGCGCCGGAAAAACAAACAACATCGCCAGCTGCACGCGCGCATCCGCAAAAAGAGAGCCGACCGGTTTGGCCGCCGGTGTATCTGGAGCGTTGACCCACAGCAACGTCAGCACAATTGCCCCGGTTCCCAATGAGAGGGCCCACGATCCGGGATGGGACGGACCCGCGCCTGCACGATAAAAAGCTCCGAGCAAAAACATCAGCGCGCCGCCCAGCATCGCGCTATACATGATGAAATTGAGCAGCCATGACTGCCAGCCGCGCACGCGGGGAGAATCCGGCGCCGCACAGGCTTCAATCTGAGCGGTGATCCGCGACCACCGGTCGTGCACCACATACGCAACAAAAGCCGGCACCAGCCAACCAAAACCGTAATCCTCGCGATTCGCCCACCAATGGGAATGATCCCACGCGGTGAACACCATGAATCCCCCGGCCAACAGCAACGCGAGCAGGAACGGAAGCGTCAGGGTTTCAACCGTGCGATGCCAGTGCGTTTTGATCATACCAAACCCACAGCCTGTTGCGCCTGTCACGCCACTCGCCAGTTAAAATTTATCGCCCCATCGCACACCGCAGACACCGTGGCGGGATTAGACTGCCCGGAAGACCAGCGAGGCATTGGTGCCGCCAAAACCAAAGCTGTTGGCCAAGGCACCACGGACGGGTTTCTTCACCGCGGTGTTTGGCGTCACATTCAGCCCGGTTGCTTCAACCGCGGGATCGAGGTCTTGCAAATTGATCGTCGGAGAAACCACGCCTTGCTCAATGCCTTTGACGGCCGCAAAGGCGCCCATGGCCCCGGCCGCTCCAAGCAGGTGGCCGGTCATGGACTTTACGCCTGTCACGTTGAGACCGCCCAGATTGCCGGCAAAGACGCCCGCAATGGCAGCCGCCTCTTCGCCATCCCCACCGGGGGTGGAAGTGGCGTGTGCCGAAACCATGTCGATTTCTTCAGGCACCATCTCGGCCGATGCCAAGGCTGCTCGCATCGCGCGTTGGGATCCCTCACCTCCGGGAGACAGCGAAGAAAGGTGGAATGCATCGGCCGATGCGCCGTAGCCCGCCACTTCAGCGTAGATTCGCGCCCCCCGGGCCATCGCGTGTTCGCGTTCCTCGAGCACAAAAACCACCGCCCCTTCGGATAGGACAAAACCGTCACGATTCGCGTCATAAGGTCGGGAGGCGCCCGCCGGGTCGTCGTTGCGCGTGGAGAGAGCCCGCATTCGCGCAAAGGCGCCCACTGCCAATGGCGTGACAGTCGATTCCGCACCACCCGCCACCATCACGTCGGCTTGGCCCCGCGCTATGGCCTCGGCTGCTTCACCCAAGGTATGGCCCGATGTGGCACAGGCGGATGCAATGGCCATGTTGGGACCGCGTAGATTGAGCAACAAGCTCACTTGGCCCGCGAGCAGGTTGGGCGCGATTTGGATGATGAAGAACGGCGAGATCTTTCGAAATCCCTGCTCTCGCCAGGTATCCTGTGTGGCCTCGATTTCAGGCAGCCCCCCGATTCCCACGCCCAGGTTCACCCCCATCCGATCGGCATCAACTTGGTCGCGGTTGGTGTCCAGGCCCGCGTCCCCATAGGCTTCAATCGCCGCCGCAACCCCCAGGTGGGTGAAGCGGCCGAACTTCTTTACGTCCTTGCCGTTAAAGATCTGGGTGATTTCCGGCCGTTCGTCACCAAAAGGTCGCAGCGGCTTAACCAGCGCCGCCCCCGGATCGAAGCCTTTGACCTCGCCAGCGATCTGCACCGGACAAGCCGAAGCATCGAAACGCGTGATTGGGCCGATGCCGGATCGTCCGGCGGCCAACGCTTCCCACGTGGCACTGGCGCTCAGCCCCAGGGGGGTCACGGCGCCCAAGCCAGTTACCACGACACGGCGATTTGATTGCGGAGTTTTCATAGACTGAGGGACACCCGTGAGTCATTCATCGCAGCTTGTCAGCCCCGAATCCTCTGGCCCCTACGCCTGCTTCGGAAGCGAGATCACCAATTTCGGGGTTTTGACAACCTTCTCCCCACCGCCTTCAATCTGCGTCCTTTTTTCATTATGGATCAACTGCATGCCTATTGGCGGATGGAATATATCGCGTCACCGCGATTTCCCGAGACCGACCGTCCCTTCAGTGAACTCCCCGCCCTCAATGACGACCGGGCGGCATTCATCGTGCACCGGTCCAAGCTCAGTTACCTGATGCTCAATCGCTTCCCGTATAACCCCGGCCATCTTCTCGCCATTCCGTTTCGCGAAGTGGATGACGTGGATGAGCTTAATCCCGATGAATCGGCGGACCTCATGGCGTTACTCACCTTCGGCAAACGGGTCCTCCAGGTCGCACTCAAGCCCGACGGCTTCAACATCGGCTTTAATCTCGGCTCCGCCGCTGGCGGCAGTATTCCCCACCTCCACGGCCACATCGTGCCGCGGTGGAACGGAGACACCAACTTCATGCCGGTGCTCGGACAGACGCGCACACTCCCCCAAGCCCTGGAGTCGACCTGGGAAATTCTCTCCACCACGGCATCCGAAATGCGCTACGCATCCTGATTCCATTTGCGAGCCCCCGACCGATTCGATCGGTACTCGGCAGCCCATGGCCACCAAGACCCTCTATTTCTCCAACCCCCGCCACCTGAGCCAGCTTTACGCCGGCGAAGCGAACAATCTCACCCGCGCTGAAGAGGAGTTGGATCTCAAAATCACGACGCGTGAGGATTGGCTTCGTCTTGATGGCGAAGCCGCGGCCATCGAGCGCGGTGAATCGCTTTTCAGTTACTTGGAGAAGGCTCGCGAACAAGGCGTCTTGATCCGGCCGCCGGATTTCCACCGCTTCACCGATCTTGTGGCATCCGGCCGGGCGAGCGACCTGCAGGCGCTGTTTGATGAACCCGTTGCCATCAAAACCAAGCGGAAGTCCATTGTACCCAAGACCCTCGGGCAAAAGCTCTACCTGCAGTCGATGCAGCGCTGTCCGATCGTTTTTGGCACCGGCCCCGCCGGGACCGGCAAGACCTATCTGGCAGTGGCCCAAGCCATCTCGGCCCTCCTGAATCAAGAAGTGGAGCGAGTGGTGCTGACCCGCCCTGCGGTCGAGGCCGGTGAGGCACTTGGTTTCCTCCCCGGCGACCTGCAGGAAAAGATCCTTCCCTACCTGCGCCCGCTCCACGATGCCATGGCAGACATGCTGCCCCGCGACGAGGTGGTGAAGCTCTCGGAGCGTGGCATCATCGAAATCGCTCCGCTTGCTTACATGCGCGGTCGCACCCTCTCAAACGCGTTCATCATTCTCGATGAGGCTCAAAACACGACCTCGGAGCAAATGATGATGTTTTTGACCCGCTTGGGGGAAAACTCCCGCATGGTGGTGACAGGAGACACCACGCAAGTGGACCTCCCGCGAGCCAAGATTTCGGGTCTTCTGGAGGCCCGGCGGGTGCTCCACGGCGTCGCCGGCATCGCCTTTCATGAGTTCAGTGGGGCCGATGTGGTGCGTCATCCCATCGTGCAACGTATCATTGCAGCCTACGACCGTTTCCGTCATCCCATGAACGCTGACGGGGTTGATGCGTCTGACGCCTAGACCCCCGAAATCAGACTCGACCCGTGTCCCTTCTACCAAAACTCAAGCTGCTGCGCGGCGGCACCCCCCGGCGCAAGCGCAAGCGCGAGGCCCCGCCGGGGCTTATCCAGTTCATGGAGAGCAGCCGGGCCATCGCCGCCCTGATCTTCTTTGCAACGGTCGCCGCCATCGTGTTGATCAGTTTTGTGGGGGTGCGCTCGTTGGACACCCCGGTGCTGCCGAACCAAACGGCCAGCACACGCATCGTGGCCAACGAAAACTTCGTCTACGAAAGTGCCGAGCTCACCCGCCAGCAACGCGAGCAGATCCGCGACCGCCTGCCTCCCGTTTACCGGCTCGAATTTGAACCGCTGCGCCAATTTGAGGCCGACATGGCGGACTTGCTGGCCGAGTTGGTTGCGTTCGAAGAAGCTTTTCCGGCCGATGCCGCTTCCTCGCCGGAAGCCGACGCCCGGCTCGCCGAGATCACGGCCGGTTTCAACGCAAAGGGACCATATCGCACCAATCCCGATGACCTCCGCGCCTTGCTTTTCCTAGGCGATGCCGACCAACGTTTTGCCGTCACCGAAAACGCCTTGCTCGTACTTCGGGAAATTTATGCCCAGGGTGTTCACGACAATACCAACCTGGCCGCCAGAACCCAGGGCGACGTGACCGTTTTCCAAATCGCCAAGGCGGACGAGGTATCCAACCAAGCCGTCGAATCACTCGAAAATGCCCTTACGCTGCTGCGGATTAACCTGAATGCCGAAGGCATCGGGCGACCCACGACCCTTTCGCTTTTCCGCATCTTCCGCAACGGTGTGACCCCCAACCTTGTGTTCGACCAGGACGCCACCACGGCCCTGCAGCAATCGGCGATCGCCAACCTCGGCCCGGTCATCGTCACGGTGGAAAGCGGCCAAACCATCATCGAACCCGGGACCCGCGTCACGACGGAGCAGTATGAGATGCTGGTTGCGCATCGAAACTACGTGCTCCAATCGGGGGCGGCGCAGGCCGACGCCCGGCTCCAACTCTTTGGGCGCGTCATCCTGGTGCTCGCCATGGTGCTGGCCTGCACGATCTACATCCGGATGAAGGATCTGGAAACCCTTAACAGCAACAGCCGCTTGGGCCTGCTGGCACTGGTTGTGGTGACCAATCTCACCGCCGTGCGTGTCTCCTATGAATTGGCCTCGTTGCCCTTCTTTATTGAGC
Organism: Opitutaceae bacterium; assembly: GCA_028280945.1. Lineage (GTDB taxonomy): Bacteria > Verrucomicrobiota > Verrucomicrobiia > Opitutales > Opitutaceae > Actomonas. The sequence goes on along the minus strand of JANQKV010000010.1, from coordinate 58,954 downwards.
ATTCGGAACTCGCCGCCGTGTTGCCCTACATTGCACCGACGATGCTGGCACCAGTCATTGTAGCCCTGCTGATCGATTCCGGCTCGGCCGTCTTCATGGCCCTGCTGATTTCCATTTTTACCGGTGTGATCTATGGCAACCGGCTCGACCTGCTGGTGCTGACATTCCTTGCGTCGATGGTTGCGATTTACAGTGGCCGCCAAACCCGCAAGCGCGGAGCGATCGTGCGGGCGACAACGTGGGGCGGCGTTGTGGTCGCCACCTTTGCTTTGCTGATCGGCGTGGTGGATCGCCTCCCTCCCATCAGCGTCATCCAGCAGATGAGCGCTGGACTGGTGACCGGCACGCTCACCGGTGTTGTGGTTGTTGGGTTCCTTCCCCTGCTCGAATCGATGTTCAAACGCACCACGGACATCACCTTGCTCGAACTGACCGACTACAACCATCCCCTTCTCCGCCGCATGCAAATCGAGGCGCCCGGCACCTATCACCACTCCCTCGTGGTGGCGCAGTTGGCCGAAAATGCCGCCGACGCAATTGGGGCAAGCGCGCTGCGCGCGCGGGTGTGTTCGCTGTTTCACGATATCGGCAAGATGGTGAAGCCCGAATACTTCACCGAAAACCAACGCGAAGACGTCAATCCCCACGACTTCAACAACCCTTCGCTGTCAGCTCTGATTATCAAAAGCCACGTGAAGGAAGGGGTCGACCTGGCGCTCCAACATCACCTGCCGCGGGTCGTCATCAATGTCATCCGCCAGCACCACGGTACGGCGTTGATCCGCTACTTCTTCTACCAGGCGATTGGTGCTACGAAAATCCAAGCCGACTCCAATCCTCCAATCGAACAAGGCCGCTCCACCCCGCCCCTGCCCGGGTTGGACCCCGTGCCGGTGAGCGAGACGACTTACCGCTACGACGGCCCCCGCCCGCAGTTCAAGGAATCGGCCATCATCCTGCTGGCCGATAGTTGCGAGGCCGCCTCGCGTTCGCTCAAAAAAGTGAGTCCGCAGGGTCTCGCCGAACTCATTGACAAAGTGGTGGGTGACCACATCGCCGATGGTCAGCTGGATGAGTCCCCGCTGACCTTTGCTGAGATCACCCGCATCAAGAGCAGCTTCAATTTCACCCTGCTCAACATGCTCCACTCCCGCGTCGCTTATCCGGCCGGCGATAAGGAAAACAAAACGTCAAACGCTTCCGAAGCCTAACCGGAACACCGTCAACGCGCCGATGCCTGGCCGCGGAACACCGATTCATGCCCCGCACGATCGCCATCTCCAATCAACACCCCCGATTGCGCATCGATCGAAGAGCCTTGCGGCAGGCCCTCCATGCGCTGGACCAAGCTGCCGCTCGATTCATGGAGGGGCCTCCGCCGGGGGAGCTCTCGGTGGTTTTCCTCACCGACTCGGAGCTCACCCGGTTGCACGCCAATTTCCTGGATGACGATTCTTCCACGGATGTCATCACGTTCTCCGGCGAACCCGCATTCGGCACGGCGGGCGAAGTCTGCGTTTCTGCCGACACGGCCCGGGATTTTGCGGCGAAGCACCATCACGATTTCAGCACCGAACTGATGCTCTATGTGGTCCACGGCTGGCTCCATCTCGCCGGCTACGACGACCTTGAGCCCACCAAGAAGCGCCGCATGCGCGCCGCCGAAAAACGCGCGATGGGAATTTTGGGAACCAGTGGTCCCGCTTTGCTGTTCACCCTCAAAAATTGATCGCGAACGCTCCCGCGCCAACCTTCCACTTGCACCGAACGGTGTTGGCCACACCTTGCGGTGACTGATGGCTACGCCGACCAAGTTTTCCTCCTTTCGCAACGCCTTTCTCTCCGGCTTGGTGCTTTTGGCGCCGTTAGCCGTGACCTGGATCGTCTTCTCGTGGTTGGTCGATCGGGTGGGCGGCACCTTCCGACCGCTGATCTCGGTATTCTTGCCAGAGTTCCTCCGCCAGGAGAGTTTTGATCTCGCGTGGAACATTACCGCGACGTTCGTCGTCGTCCTGCTGATTGCCATCCTGGGGTTTGTCTCGCGCTACGTTTTGACGCGCTACTTCGCCCAACTGGGCGAGAGGTTCATCAACAACATCCCGGGCATCGGCGCTGTTTACCGCACGGTAAAACAAATCGTCGACACCTTCAGTGCCCAGAAGCGCAACGTCTTTGAAAAGGTGGTCATGGTGGAATACCCTGCCCCCCACTCCTATGTGCTGGGTTTCCTCACCAACCGAGCCAATGGCGAGGTGCAGGGCCGCTCCGACAGCGAGATGTGGACGGTGTTTGTGCCGACCACGCCCAATCCCACCTCAGGTTTTCTCATTTTCTACCCGAAGAAACGCGTCATCGAAATGGACATGGCGGTGAGCGAGGCCATGAAACTCATCATTTCCGGCGGATCGGTCGTGCCGCCCTGGCCCTCGGAAAACCCTGCGCTCACGGAAACGCCCGCCGCTCCTGACAAAACCGGCGACGCCAGATCCATCGTATCCAAAGACTGAGGACGTGGCGGGACCCACCCAGCAGACCGAGGTTTTCATCCTGGAGCGCCAGAGCCCCCGCGAGTCCTTTCAGCCGTTTACCGCCTACTGTGCTGAGCACGGCAACCTGCGGATCCTCCAGCGAATCATCCGCAAGCCGACTCCGGGTCACCAGACTCTCGATCTTTTCGACCACGTGGGAGTCATTCTGCGAGCCGGGTCAGCCGGCACCTGGTTTGTGCATGAGGCGCGGTTAATCGAACGTTTTGCCGGTATCGGCGGAAATTATCGACGGCTGCAGCATGCGGTGAACTTTACCAGTCTGATCGCCCGCAACCCCGTGCATGAGGAGAGCCGTGCCTCGGTTTACCAACTGCTTCAGACCGCCCTTCGGGCTTTTGCTTCGACCAACCGTCCCGACATCGTTGGCTTCAAAAGCCTCTACTGCTTTGCCCGCGATGAGGGTTACCCCGTGAAGGAACACTGGTTTCCAACCCTTTTGCGCGAAGACCGCACCGCGGTAAGTCAACTCCTGAACCGGCCCCTGTCCGAGCAAACCACCGCGTCTCCGGTCGTCGAACGATTGCAGCGTAAACTGACCGATTATTTGCGCGGGCATTCCGACATTTTGGTGGATTAAACCAGCCCCTGGTCTGTTCCTCTAACCTCCCATGGAATTTGATCTCCACCAACGCACGGCAGCCCTGAGCGTGGGTGAGTTGGCGGATTTTGCCGTGGGGCCACGTGATGGCGGCGACGGCCCCACTGGCATCTGGCGGGCCAGGTTGGGCTCGCATTGGCATCGCGAGATGGAAACTCAAACTCGCTCCGAGACGGAAAACGCCGCCTTCGAAGTGTCGGTAGCCGGTGAGGTATTCGAAGCCGGTTGGACCATCACCATTACGGGGCGTATTGACCAGGTGGTGCCAGACGGCAGCACCACGGTGTTGCGGGAGATAAAAACCCTCACCCGTCCGGTGCCGCTGCCTGAAAGTGAACTCAGGGCTGAATATCCCGCCTACTTTGCGCAACTGGCCATCTACCTGTCGCTTCGCCGTATCCATGATCCGGATGCGCCGCTGCGCGGTGAATTGGTGTTTGTGGAGACTGCCACCGGTCTCTCCCAAACCATTGTGTTTTCCCGCGAGGACGAAAACCTGTTTCAGGTCCGGCTCGCTCGCCTGGTGCAGTTTCTCGGCCAACATCAGCGCGCCCGCGACCGGCGCTCCCGCCTGAAGATCACCCCCGCGTTTGCCAATCCTCGCCCCGGCCAGGCGGATACCCGCGAACGCCTCGAAGCCGCCCTGTCCCGCCACCCGATCGTGGCGTTCGAAGCGCCTACCGGTTTCGGCAAGACGGGGGTCATGCTGGAGACGGCGCTGCGCGCGCTCCAATCCGGCCAATGTGATCGCCTCGTTTATCTCACGAGCAAATCCACCGGCCAACTCCAAGTCGTCTCCACCCTCGCCCACATGACCGCTCCCCCTTCGCGGGACACGGCCGAGTGTCACTTAATAAGTGACAATATCTCTTATCCTTCTGATAACAAGAATCTTAACAGTGAACAATTGGCGGTTTGGCATGTGCGCAACAAGCGGGAGCATTGCGTGAACGATGTGTTTCACTGCACCCGCGAAACCTGTCGATTCATCCAGGACGTCGAATCACGTTGGCCGGCGAGCGGCCTGGACCGTTTTCATCTGTTTCCACAGCCCACCCCGGAGGTGGCCGAACTGAGAAACGCAGGACGCGCAGCTTCCATTTGCCCTTATGAGATCACTCGCACCGCACTGGCATTCCAGGATGTCTGGATCGGTGATTTCAACTACGTCTTCGCCCCGCGCAACCGCTCACTCTTCTCCCAACAACCCGGATGGAATCCGGCACGCACCTTTTTGATTGTCGACGAGGCCCATAACTTGGCCGGTCGTGTGGCTGATGTTCACTCCGCCACGCTCGACGAACGCGAGCTGCGGGCGGTGCTGGCTGCGCTCGATCAGACTCGTGCCCCCAAGGCACTGTTACGACTGTGGGAGTCCCTCACGCTGTTGGTAGTCGGCACCCGCGCGACCGAGGCGATCGATCTGCCCACCGAGGAAGACCTGGCTTCAGCCCTGTCGGCCGTATCCGAAGCCGTAGCCGAGAATCCCCTCGACTACGCCTCTCTCGGGCCTGATTTGACCGAGGTGCTGTGGAGACCCGCCGAGTTGGCCGCCTGGCTGGGCAATCACACCCTCAGCCGGCTGGTTTGGGCACCAACCGACGCTCGAATCGAATTCACCTGCCTCGACGCGGCACCGGCGATTGGCGCCACCCTGCGGGAATTCGGACGAGTGATCCTGGCAAGTGCCACAATTGGTCCGATGACCACGGCCGCGCAGACTTGGGGTCTTTCCAATACCCCGCCACACCCTCTCGCCGCGCTTACGCCCTGGCGAGATGGAGCCTACGATGTCGCCGTTGATCTGCGCGTGGACACCCGATTCCACCACCGTGACCGGCATGGCCCCACGACCGCCAAAACCATCGCGAGGTTGTCCGAGGCATCCACCCAAGCCGTCGCAGTGTTTTTCCCCAGCTACCGGTATGCCGAAAACATCGAACAACTTCTTCAGGCGGATTATCCGGAGGTCCGAGTCGCGCTGCAGCCTCGCTTGCCCGACTTGGCCGCACAGGCCGCTTGGGTTGAACAATCGATCGCGTTAACGGACGTTCTGTTTTTGGTGCTGGGCAGCAGTTTTGCTGAGGGCATCGATCTTTTGGGCGGCAAGGTTTCCCATGCGATGGTGGTAGGCCCTGCCCTGCCCGAAGTAAATGCCCGCCAACGCGCCTGGCATGACGAACTGCTGAGACAGGATGCGGACCGCGAAGCGGCCTTCGACCGCGTGTATCGCCAGCCGGGCCTGCAAAAGGTCAACCAAGGACTGGGGCGTTTGATTCGAGCACCCGGCCAACGCACAAGGGTGTTGTTGCACTGTGTTCGATTCATCGACCCGGCCTACGCCCGTTGGCTCGCACCTGAGTATCAATTCGGCCGGCATCTTCCGGACGACGATGCGTTGGAAGACTGGTTAAACCACGACAGCTAAACTCCCCTTTGCGGGGGTGCTACGCAAGTGTGCGTATGGAGGCAAAACGCTTCCCGCAATAGGATGGCAAAGCCCTTGAACGGGGCGATTCCGACCCATCCTAATCATGAATCTTTCTCTTCGACCCATCTTCCACACGGCCGCAATTGGTTTGGCTGCCGCGTTTGCGGCCACCTCCACGATACACGCGCAGGCCGAGTTTGCCGGCCGCTACGTTGGCACCATGAACACCTCTGTCAGCGCGGGGGGCTTCGCCCTCGAGTCCGGTTTCGGCGTTTATTTCGCCGATGTGGAAACCGACGGCTCAATCAACTTCAATGGCATCCTCACCGGCACGGTTGACGCCCAAGGCAATGTCACCTTCACCGGCGGTCCGAGCCTGGCCGAACTGGGGATCACCACGGCGACGATCGCGAACGGCGTGTTGAGCTCCGAATACGGCGCACTGGTCGCCAATAATACCACGCGCTACCGCATCAATCCCAGCACGGGGTTCACCGCATCCAGTGGGGGATCCGGGGGCGGCGGCGGATCAGGAGGCGGGGGTTCGGGCGGCGGGGGCAACGGTGGGAGTTCCGGCGACCTGCTCGCCTACTACTCGTTTGATAATCCCAATGACCTCCTGAAGGACGACTCGGATCGCGGAGTCGACCTCACCGCCGTTGGGGGTGTGGTCAGCCCGCTGGCGAACGGTGCCGTTAACGGCGCCCTCTCCACGGACAACGTGCGAATGCGGGCCCTTGTGAACCAAAGCTTCAGTTCCGAAGCGGTCACCATCTCGTATTTTGTGCGACCCACGGGCGCGGGCAACTGGAACCCGCGCATGGTTGCGATCCAGTTTCCCGGCCAGTCCCGCCACTATTACGGCACGTTCATCGACGGGGCCAGCACCACGCCCCGCCGCTTCGCCAGCTACTATGAAGCCAACCGCGGAGAAATCGACTACTCTCCCGCCTCCGCCATGATCGAAACAGGCGCGGGCACCGCCTGGCGGCACGTGACCATGACGCACGACGGAAGCACGCTGCGTCTCTATTTGGACGGCAACGAGGTCCTCAGCGAGGACGCTCAACCGCTCCAGTCGTTCTCCAGCGCCATGCTTTCCGTCGCCGGTTCGGACAACGGGCTCGACCTTTTTGCCGGCGACTTCGATGAGATCCGGATTTACAATCGTGCCCTTTCCGACGCCGAAGTCTCCACGCTCGCGGGAGGCGGTGCCGTGGGTGAGGCCGGCAACGATACCGGATCAACCGGCTCGATATCAGCCGATGTGATTGCCGCACCCAATAATCTCGTAGGCTACCGCAATCGCGCGGGCCAGTCCCTCCAATTTTCCGTGACCGGCTCAACTCTCGGCAGCGTGTGGGGAACCGGAGTTTACACCGATGACAGCTCCGTGGCAGCCGCCGCGGTGCATGCCGGGGTGGTGGCCCCGGGGCAGACCGCCGAGGTCACAATCAACATTCTCCCGGGCCAAGCCGCCTACACCGCCAGTTCCGCCAACGGAGTGACCTCGCGTGCCTGGGGCAGCTGGGGTGGATCCTACTCTTTCGCGGACGCTTCCAATGTTGTGGTGGGCCAAGTCGCCACCAGTGCCCCCACCGTGGCAACGACGTTCGTCGCCGGCAATTTCACCCCCGCCCTCGGCCAGCGCCTGGTCATCCCGGTGCAGATCGACGGCATCGGTCCTTTTGCCTACCAGTGGTATTTGAACGGCATCCTTATTCCCGGAGCGACATCCAACACCTATGTAATTGACCAAGTTACCGGCGCATTTGCCGGCACCTACACGGTCGAGGTCACGAACGTCGTGGGCTCGATCACAATCAATGCCGGCACTGTCACCGTGAATGGCCCGGGTGCTCCGGTGTTCACCCTGCAACCCTTCGACAAAGTCGTCGCCCCGGGAGGCACTTTCGCACTCGCCACCTCGGCCGTGGGTTCAGGCCTGAGCTACCAATGGTTGCTTAACGGCAGCATCCTGGTCGGGGAGACCGGGTCCATTCTGCTGCGCAACACCGCCAACGCCGGCGACGCAGGACAATACACCGTCCGCGTGACCAACGACGACGGCACGATTACGTCCAATCCCGCCACCGTTTCGCTCAGTCCGACCGCCTCCACTCTACGCAACATCTCAGTGCGCACCAACGCCGCCAGCGGACAGATCGTCACCCCCGGCTTCGTGATCCGTGGCAGCGGTTCCAAACAGGTGCTTATCCGCGCCGTGGGACCGGGCCTGGAGCCCTACGGGGTCACCGGAACCATGCCGAATCCGAAGGTCACGGTTTTTGACTCCAACCAAAATGTGGTCGCAACCAACGACGACTGGGACGCCGCCCTCGCCCCTGCTTTCGCCACCGTCGGTGCCTTCGCGATCGAACCCGGCAGCCGTGATGCCGCCTTGCTGATCGACCTGCCGGCCAACGCCGCCTACACTGCCCAGGTCACCGGCGCCGACAGCCAGGGAGGCATCATGCTGTTGGAAGTTTACGATGCGGACACGAACCCGACTTCCAAACTCGTAAACGTCTCCGTGCGCACCACCGCCTCCGAAGGCGCGGATGCATTGATCATGGGCATGAGCCTGCAGGGCACCGGCAAACGCACCCTGCTCGTGCGGGGCGTGGGCCCCACATTGGCCAACTTCGGTGTATCCGGCGCTATCCCCGATCCGCAGCTCGCGATCTTCGACAGCGACCAGCGCTCCGTGCTATCCAACGGTGATTGGAGCAACGCCGACTTCGTCTTCGAACTGCTGCAGGCTACAGAATTCGTGGGCGCCTTCGCGTTGGGCGCTGGCACCGGAGATTCCGCCACCCTGTCCCTCCTTGATCCCGGCAACTACACCATCCAAATCACCCCCGCCGACACCAATGACGGTGAGGCTCTCGCCGAGATCTATGAGGTTCCCTGACACACTGGGTCGAGTCTGTTAGCGGATCTGGCCACCCCGCCCTCGCTGGCGGGGTGGCATCTTTTCCGGCACGATTGCGCACGGCGACTCCACGGCGAGTTTGCCACGTAATAAGTGACAAACGTCGGATCCCATGACTGGAGGAATCAGCAGGTGTCGTCGAGGAGCAGTCCGGGCGCCGGGGTTGGGGCTTGCTCAGCTTGGGGGGCAAATCATCCTGCTCGTTCGGTTTGATTGCCTCGCCGCTTTGGAGAGGAAGACCGCGTGACTCATGAGTGCATCATCCTCCCGCATCATTGGCCTCGATGTGCTGCGCTGCGCCGCGATCTTCGGAGTCCTGGGTGCTCACAGTCTGGTGTTTCTCTATCCACACGTGCCACCGATCGATCTGGGCGGCTGGACATTTCTCCTCGGTTACTTGGGCCACGGCGGGTTCTACGGGGTGGAGTTGTTTTTTGTCCTGAGCGGATTCCTGATAGGACGCATTCTCCTGCGCTCCGGTGAAGCGCTGGGGCAGCCAACTGAGCTATTCCGCTTCTGGTCGCGGCGATGGTTTCGCACCCTCCCTGCCTACTTTCTTTTCCTTTTCTTGAACCTAGCCGTGATCCTGTGGGTGTTTCCCCAGGACGTGCCGTGGGGCAGGTTCGCCGGTTACCTGGTGTTCACCCAAAATTTCATGGACTACGGCGTATTCTTTTTTCCCGAGTCCTGGAGCCTGGCGGTGGAGGAATGGTTTTACCTGCTGTTTCCCGCCGCGATCTTCTTGTTGCTCCGTCTGCGCTGGCGTTCGGACGTCGCCTTTCTGAGCGCCGGATTTCTGTTCTATGTGGTATCCACGGCTTTCCGTTGGCACCTAAACGGCAATCCCGCGGTGTCATGGGAGGTAGAACCTCGAGTGGTCACCCTCGCGCGATTTGATGCGATGATGGTCGGGATTTTTGCAGCCTGGTGGTCGCTGCGTTTCCCTGAGGGGTTCGCCCGCTTCCGCCATCCGTTGGCCCTGATCGGTCTGGTCGTTTTGGGCTGGGCCTACATCGGACTCTTCGCGCCGGAAGCCGAGCAGGGACAGATTTTCGCCGGCACCTTGCGATTCAATCTCGTCTCACTCGGCTTCGGGCTGCTGCTCCCCTGGGGTCGCCACCACGCCACCCTGGGCGCTGCCCCCATCGATACGGCGACGCGCAATCTGGCGCACTGGTCCTACGCCATGTATCTCAGCCACATGCTGGTGCTGCGTTTCCTGACGGAGCGTTGGCTGCCCGGTTACAGCAGCGACCCGGTGGTCGGCTGGATCGCATTTTTCCTGTTCTGGGGCTTCACCATTGGGTTCAGCGCGCTGGTTTATCGTGGGTTCGAGCTGCCCTGCACGTCCCTCCGTGATCGTTTCAAGTTCAGCCGAGAGTGAGGGAGGAGGGTCAATATTGAACTTCCCCCTTTACCCTGCGGCGGTGCGCCTTCAAAACCCGCGTTTGTGCCCGCGCCGCTGACTCTCGACGCTCCCAAACTCCACGCCGCCATCGATTCCATGGTGGAAGCCCTTCGATCCCGCCACTCCACCACACAGGGATTGTGCTTTATTGGCATCGCCAACGGAGGCCTGGAACTCAATCGCCGGATTGCCCGGCGAGTCGATCCAACCGTGCCGACCGGTGAACTTGATACGTCGTTTTACCGCGATGACATCGGGCGCAATCCCATTCCCAAGGAGTCCCGTCCGACCATCATCCCGTTTGATGTCACCGGCAAAACCGTCGTGCTGGTTGACGACGTGCTGCACTCCGGCCGCACCCTCAACGCCGCCCTGAACGAGCTGTTTGATCACGGACGCCCGGCAGCGGTGGAGTTGGCCGTGTTAATCGATCGAGGCGGCCGCAAACTCCCCTTCGCCGCCGATTATTGCGGACTCCGTCTCGACACCACTGCCCGGCAAAAAGTGAAGGTGCATCTCGACCCCACCGCCCCCGAAAACGATCGGGCGGAGGTGCTCACTCCGTCAGCCTGATACCCGCCCGACTCATCCATTTTTCATGCCCTGGAACCGCCGCCATCTTCTGACCTTGGAGGAGCTCACCCGCGGGGAGCTCGATCAAATCCACACCACTGCCGCCGGGTTTAAAAAGATCCTCACCCGCAGCGTCAAAAAGGTCCCTGCCCTGCGGGGCAAAACCATCGTCAATCTCTTCCTGGAGCCCAGCACCCGCACCCGCATGGCCTTCGACATGGCAGCCAAGCGTCTCTCGGCCGACGTGATTTCCCTCGACGCCAAATCGTCCTCCACCACGAAGGGCGAATCGCTGCGGGACACGGCGGAAAACATCGCCGCCCTGCAGGCGGACATGATCGTGATGCGACACGCCGCTCCGGGATCACCCCTCTATCTGTCCCGAATTCTCGACATTCCTGTGATCAATGCCGGCGACGGTGCGCACGAACACCCCACCCAAGGTTTGCTCGACACCTTCACAATGCGGGAGCGACTGGGAGAAATGAAAGGCCGGCGAGTTGTGATCCTCGGCGACATTCTCTACAGCCGGGTCGCCCGTTCCAACATTCAGGCCCTGCGCAAGCTCGAAGCCGACGTTACCGTGGTCGGACCCTCGACTCTGGTGCCGCCCCCCTTCGAAAGCCTGGGTGTCAAGGTGTCCCACAATCTGCGAGAGGCCCTTGCCGACGCCGAGGTGGTCATGCTGCTGAGAATACAACACGAGCGCCAAAACGTCGGCATGTTCCCTTCGATTGGCGAGTATACCTCGATGTTTGGCCTCAACAAGGATCGCGCCAAATGGCTGCATCCCGATGCGATCATCATGCACCCCGGCCCCATCAATCGCGGGGTCGAGATCGATAGCGAACTCGCCGACGGCAAACGCAGTGTGATTCTCGAGCAGGTCACCAACGGCATCGCGGTGCGCATGGCGGTCCTTTACCTCTGCGCCGGCGGCCAGCCCGAATACGTTACCCCAACTCCCTGACCCAACTTCAGCCCTCACGCCACCCCGGCCCAGTTTTTCAGAGCATGCCCTTCCTTTGGATCAAAAACGCCCGTGTCATCGACCCCGCCAACAAGCGCGAAGGTGACGGCGACCTCTTCGTCAAGAACGGCGTAATCGTCGAATCCCTTTCCACAGCCGATAAGAAAAAAGCCAAGATCATCGATGCCGCCGGCCTGGTGGCCTGCCCGGGCCTCGTTGATATCCATGTGCATTTCCGCGAGCCCGGCCAGACCCACAAGGAGAACATCGCCACCGGCACCCATTGTGCGGCCGCCGGGGGGTTCACCACCGTTGTTTGCATGCCCAACACCGCACCTCCCGCCAGCAACACCGGCACGATCCAATACATCAAGGACGTGATTGAGCGCGACGCCGTGGTGAAGGTGCTGCCCACGGGCTGCATCACCGCCGACATGAAGGGCGAAAAGCTGGCCCCGATCGGATCGCTGGCCCGCGCCGGTGTCATCGCCATCACCGACGACGGCGATTGTGTGCAAAGCAATGAGCTCATGCGCCGGGCCTGCGAATACGCTAAGATGTTCGACCTCCCGCTGATGGACCATTGCCAGGACCATTCCATGACCCAGGGAGCGGTCATGAACGAAGGCGTCGTATCCACTCGATTGGGACTGCGGGGTTGGCCGAATGCCGCGGAGGACCTCATCGTCGCGCGCAACGCGATTCTTTCCACCTACACCGGCGCGCACATCCACTTGCAGCACATTTCCTCGCGCAACGCGGTGGAGATCATCCGGCGCGCCAAGGCTCGCGGAGTAAAGATCACGGCCGAAGCCACACCACACCATCTGGCACTGACCGACGCCTGCATCGAAGGCTACGATCCGAAGTTCAAAATGAATCCACCCCTGCGCACGGCGGAGGACCAGGCAGAGCTTATCGCGGGCCTGAAGGATGGCACGATCGACATCATCGCAACGGATCATGCACCGCACACCGACTACGAAAAGGACAAGGAGTTTGATTACGCCCCCAACGGCATCATCGGTTTGGAAACCGCGCTGCCCGTAACCCTCGGGGTGCTCGTGCGGCAGAATCGATTTAAACTCAGCAAAGTGATCGACCTGATGACCCGCAAACCCGCCGACATCCTCGACCTGCCGGCGGGCACCCTCTCCGTTGGCGCAGCCGCGGACATTTGTCTCTTCGATCCCCGTGAGACTTGGACCTACGATGCGAAAGCCGGATACTCCAAGTCCTCCAACAGTCCGTGGGATGGTGAACAACTCCGGGGTCGGGTGAAGACGACGATCGTGGACGGCAAGGTCATCTTCGATGGTAAGAGAATCCGTCGTCGCTGATCATTTCTCCGGCAACACCGCCTTGTCGTTGTCCCGCTGGCCATGACTTTGGAAGAACTCGACACTCCCTTGATTGTCGCCCTCACGATCCAGTTGGTGCTGCTGCTGACGGGGATTTTTGTCCTGTGGCGGATCGGATTCAGCCAGAGAGGTCGGGAGGCGCGCCGACAACCCAGTCCCCTCACGCATTGGCAGATCACCGGGTGGGACTTCGGGTATGCCGTTTTTATCGTCATCGCCGCAGGCGTCGCCGGCCAACTCGGGGCCCAGGTGCTCGTGGGTTCGATTAATGTCTCCGAAGAAATCCAAGCCATGATTCTCGGGGCGGGTTTTCAAGTCGGTTTGCTTGCCGGAGCCGGGGTGGCGGCCGCGGCGATGAAGCAACGAATGATCGCGGCGGGCGTTACCGAAGTCCGCCCGTCCCGCCGCCCGCTCAACATTTGGCTCGCCGGCCTGATCACCCTGCTCGCCGTGTTGCCGATATTGACCGGTGTGAATGTGGCCTGGACGTTGGCGCTTGATGCCCTCGGCTTCGACACCACCCGGCAGGAGCTGGTCTTCGTATTTGCCGAAGCGGAAAGCCCGGTCGCCATCCTGGGTCTGACTTCCCTGGCCGTGATCATCGCCCCCATGACCGAGGAAATCATCTTCCGAGCCGGGATGTTTCGCTACCTGCGGACGCGATGCCCGGACTGGTTGGCCTATACCTTGCCAGCGCTGATTTTTGCCCTGCTGCACGGCAATCTGGTCGCTTTTGGCCCGCTGTTCGTCCTGGGGGTGGCGTTCGCCGTGGCTTACGAACGCACGGGGCGCATTGCGGTGCCGATCATTGCCCACGGTTTGTTTAATTTAAACACGGTTGTGCTCTTGCTAGCCGGGGTCGAAGTCTGAGTGATTTTTCAGCGTCGATAGTCCGCTGCACCATGACCCCGTTTACGCGCCAACGCTCCCGTTCCGTAGTCGCCCTCGGCGAAACCAAGTTGATTACTGAAATCGGCCGGTGGCTGGGCAGTGCCACGCCGAAATCCCCCCATGGTATCGGCGATGATTGCGCTGTCTTGGCCGGCACTCCCCGGGAACAGCTGATCACGGTTGATCCCGTGATCTACGGCGAACATTTCGACGACCGCATTCCACCTCGCGGAGTAGGCGCCAAACTTTTCAATCGCAACCTCAGCGACATCGCGGCGATGGGCGGCAGGCCGCGCGCCGCCGTGATTGCCCTGGCACTGTGCAACGGCACCAAGATCGAGTGGCTGCGCGAGTTTTACCGCAGTTTGGGAAACTTGGCCCGACGGCACCGCGTGCCCCTGATCGGCGGTGACATCGCCCATCAGGAGGAAGGCTTCAACGCCTCCCTCACGATGATTGGAGAAGCCACCAAGGATCGCGTGCTCACCCGCAGCGGCGCGAAATCTGGAGATTGGATTTTTGTGACCGGCAAGCTCGGTGGGAGCCGATTGGAGTGGCATTGGAAATTCACCCCTCGGCTTGAAGAAGGTCAGTGGCTGGGCGCCAGGCCGGAGGTCCATGCGATGATGGATGTGAGCGATGGCCTGGCCCGGGATCTCCACGCCCTTTGCCCCAAGGGGACCCGGATTGCGCTCAGCGCCAATCAGATTCCGATCAGCCGATCGGCCCATCATTTGAGCGAAACGACCGGACGCCCCCCCCTCGAACATGGATTGACCGACGGGGAGGATTACGAGCTTTTGTTCGCGGTGGCGGGGCGCACCAAACCCGAAGCGTTCATCCGCAGCTGGCAGCGAAAATTTGCCCTGCCCCTTACGTGCATCGGCCGCTTCGTGAAAACCCGTGCCGTCTCGCCCTTTGCCGACGAAATCGATCTCTCCCCCTACCATGGCTTCGAACATCTGCGCGGAGCTTAGCGCCGGGGTAACCACCTCTTCGGCGGAGCAAACCAGAAGTCTGGCGGACCGACTCGCCGGGGAATTACCCCCTGATTGTGTGCTGGCGCTGCATGGAGATCTCGGCGTCGGCAAAACTACCTTCGTCCAAGGATTGGCCCGGGGGCTTGGTATCCAGGACCCTGTTACGAGTCCCACCTTCAATCTCTACACCCTCCACTCCGGGCCGGGAGGCCGGTTGCTTCACTTGGACGCCTACCGCTTGGAAGGAGCGAACCAAGTCGAGGCTCTGATGTTGGAAGACTTCCTCATCAGTCCCTGGGTTGCCGCCATTGAGTGGCCGGAGCGAATTGCCGACTGGCTTCCCCATGGGACCTGGCACCTCGACCTCAGCATCGCCGCCGAGGGGGAGCACCGTATTTCCCTCAGGGGATCCGCTTAAGCGGTGGGTTTGTCCTGCGTATCCGAGTCCGACTTGGGTGTGTCGGGAGATGTTGACTCATCCTCAACCTCAGCCTTCGGCGCAGGGGTCTGCTCCAGAGGTTCGGGATTGGATTCAGCCGGGGCCTCAGCCTTCGATGGTGGAGTCTCAGGCGACGGAGCCTCGACAACCGAAGATTCAGTCGTCTGGGTGTCCCCCACCTCGGGTTCGGAAATCTGCGGCTCAGCAACGGGCTCGAGGCTCTCCTGTTCCGCCGGTTCCGCCGCCTCGGCGGGCAGATCCGGAGTCGGCTCAGGCGCAGGTTCCGAAGCCGAAACCGGAGCTGTCGTCGCCTCAGCCACTTCCGGAGCACTCCCCGCCGCCGGATTTTCGTTAGCGGCGGGCGCAGCCGTCTCGACCGTTGCAGGCTTGGTTGGCGCAGTCTCCTTGGCGGCAGGCTTGGGCTTCGGAGCAGGCATCGGCGCAGCCGCAAAGAGCGAACCGTCGATGAACTCGGTGACGTAACCTTCGGTCACCAACCACCGAAGGTCGACCTGCATGCGTTTGATGCGAGGTTGATCGGCTTCACCGAACGGTGAGACGGTGCCCGGAGTGGTGGCCGTCGGCGCGTCCCCACTCTTGGCGGGAGATTCGGGAGGCGTGATGCCGAGAAACTTCTCCGTCAGCTCACTCACCTTCACCATCGGGTGTTGCTCGATGAAATTGATAAGATCGTTGATCGAGTCGGCAAAAGTCTGACCGGCGACACGGAACTTCCGCTTCACCGCGGACACGTAGCTGATCCCTTTCGACCCTTTCTTGAAAATTGTAAATCCCTCGCGACGGAGTCGGCCACGCAGCGCGTTGGCCGTATCGAGAGGAAACCGACGCTGGCGTTCGAGAGCACCGATGACGGACCGCTTGATTTCCCCATCCGGCATGTTGTCGAGGATCCGACCGTGGAAGCGGGAATGCTCGTAGGTGCGCACCACCTTGTCGCGTGCGTGGGTGATAAGGTGAACCTTTGCGTCCGTCGTTGAATCGAACACCGGCCCCGGCTCGGCCGTGGAGTCCGAAACGCCGGAGGAGTCGGGGGCTTCGTTCTCCACGGGCGCGGGTTCCGTGCCGGACTCAGCCGTTTCGGATGTCTCAACAACCGTCGAAGCCGTTTCGGCCGGTGTATCCGGAGGCGGCTCAGCCGGTGTTTCCTCTGCCACCGGAGCAGTTTGGGACGGACTCGATTCCGACTCGGCTTTCTTGGCCGTCAGGTCAACCGGCACGTTGCCATCTCCACACCAAGTGAATCTCGTAACCTTCTTCATGCTGTCCAACCATTGCTGCACGACCTCTTCGTCACGCACCGACTCGATGCGACTGGAAAAGCGCTCGAAATCCATTCGCGAGAGTCGGGTCGCATGGTGTTGCTGCACGATCTGGTTGTAACGGTGATAGTTGGGCGGTCCCAATAACTCACCTGTCACACCGCATTTATTGATGACTTGGAACGAACCCTTGGGCGGCTCGGTTTCTTCTTCTGAAATCGTGAAGAAACGCTCGAGGTGGTGCTGCACCACGTGGTTCATCACCGCATCCTCGGACTCGAAAGGCATGCCATCGAGCAGACAGACGTGGAACGGCTTTTTCTCGTCAGGGTCGGTTTTTTGATCGGGCTTGCGTTCGACGACCACGACAAATCGATCATTTTTCCCAATCACCGTCTTGGCGATGTCGAAGAGTTCAAACGTGCGCGCGGACGATCGAATCGTTTTTGCAAGGGCGGCGAAACTAACGTCTTCCGGGTAAAACGTGACATCAAAATAGGGGCTGACATAGGGCGGTTGTGGCCCTTGGTTCCCTCCACCGCGGCGATCCCCCTTGGGGCCACCCATCCGGCGTCCACGATCGCCCCCCCGATCGGCTCGATCCGAACCACCACCGCCACCACGGCGGTCACGGTTGCCCCCGCCACCGGAAACCGGACCAGAGGAACGTTTGAAACCCCGGCGATCGCGACGATCATCCCGCCCACCATCACGACGCGGACGGTCGTCACGTCGGCGGGAAGGACCGGTGTCTGGTTGGGGAGCGTCCTTGGTCCATTCGGTGCCGAAGCTGAAACCCTCGAGCTGGGTAAGATCGAGTTTGTTGAAGTCTTTCTTCGGTTCTTCGGGAGTCGGCTTGTCTTCCATACGGAAAAAACGGGCGCGCGGCCCGTGCTAAAGGTGGTGTTGGTAGGTCGTCGGTTTCGAGTAGGGATACTCGCCTGGGAGTTTTAGGCCCACCCTTGCACACGCAAGCACGATTCCACTGGCGAAAATCCACTCAGGATTTCCAAGCATGCACTGCCATTCGGCAGCACTGGAATTCGCGCCACCAAGATCTTTCTCGAGTTGGTCTCCGCATCAATCTTTGCCAGAATGGTTTGGGACCAGAGACCACTTCGATCCGTCGAAAGCCCACGGAAGCCAGGGCTGCACACAGGGCTGGCGGATTGGGCGCCCACCAGTTCGTCGGGTCTCGATTGAGTTCACTACCCCCATAATAACTCCACGCAGGCCGACGGCACTCCAACAAATCGACCTTGGTTTCGAGTATAAGGTGATCACGCGTGACCGCTGAAATTTGGCGCAGGGCCTTGATCGGATCCTCCAAGTGATAAAGAACGCCAAGAAAAAGAGTAAGGTCATAAACCCCCAGGCTCTCCGGATCCAAATCCACCACTTCACAATACCGTTCCTCGACCTTTGATCCCAACTTTCGCTTGGCATAATCAAAGCCTGATTTATCGGCCCATCCGTCTTCACCCCAGCAGTAGGAATCCACTGCACAGACTCGCTGTGCTCCGCGACGTTCGCACTCAAAAGCAAAAAAGCCATCCCATGAACCGACATCCAAAACGGACCGACCCGCCAAATCATCGGGTAACCTGATGCGCTCCAGTTTGGCCGCGGTATCGTCGATACCGGGGGTGATTTTCCCATCGCCAAGGTCGATACGATGAAACCAACGGATATCGTCAAACGAGGACACGGAAGATGGCTGAGAGTCGATTTCGGAGGGATTCTTTTCCATTTTGAGATCCCCGCCAACGTTGTGCGGGGGACATACCACGCCAGCCAGAGTCAGCTCCGACTGCGAGTTCATTGTCCAGGATAGCTCGAGATTTTCGGCAAGTTGAGTGGTTCAATTTAAAGGTCCCAAGCCCCCACTTCGCGCTCTCTGCTCCCCGAAAAAATCCGCAATCGTAAATCCAAAATCCGAAATTGAAATGGTGCTCAGGAAGGGACTCGAACCCTTACGCCTCGCGGCACACGCCCCTCAAGCGTGCGTGTCTACCAATTCCACCACCTGAGCATTCCAAGAGGGGAACGCGGACTAAGTAAGATGCTCCGCACCTTGTAAAGCCCTGAAATTCCATTTCTAAATTCTAAGGGTCTATCTTTTCTCGTCCCCTTTTCCTACCGTTTAAGTCCTATACCATGTCGCCCGCCGAAATTCAGCGTGCCCTGCTCGCCTCCTACGACCACCAAGGCGGCATCAATCACATCGACGGCAAAAACCTGCCCAGCGATGAGTCAGTCAATTGGCTGGCCGCCGAATTGATGCACCTCCTTTTCCCCGGCTACTTCGAACACAAACCCCTCACTAAAAGCAGTGTCCCGGCCGTGACAGCGGCCCGTCTGCAGGCTGTTCGCACCCGGCTCGAGGAAGAAATCACCAAGAGCTTAAATTTCGTGGGAGACCATGCCCCGTCGGAACATGCCGAGGATCTGGCCTGCGAGCTCCTTGCCCAGCTTCCCGCCATCCGCGACATTTGCCAAACCGATGTCCAAGCCGCCTACGAAGGTGATCCTGCCGCCCGTAGTGTGGAGGAGATCATCCTTGCCTACCCCTGCGTGCTCGTCATCTCAATTCAGCGGCTCGCGCACCAACTCTACAAACTCAACGTTCCGCTCCTTCCGCGCATGCTCACAGAGTATGCCCACGAACGCACGGGCACCGACATTCACCCCGGCGCGCAGATTGGGACCCACTTCTTTATCGACCACTGCACGGGTGTGGTCATCGGTGAAACCACTCGCATCGGAAACCACGTAAAGATTTATCAAAACGTGACCCTGGGGGCAAAGTCCTTCGAGTTGGATGAAGATGGCAATCCGGTGAAGGGCGTGAAACGCCATCCCGATATCGAGGACCATGTGACGGTCTATCCCAGTGCCACCATTCTCGGCGGAAACACCGTGATCGGCCGGGGGTCAATCATTGGATCCAATGTTTGGCTGATGAAATCGATCCCCGCCGACAGCATCGTCTACTACGAAGGCGAAGGCACTTCAGTGGTCAAAAACCAACGTGACCGGAAACGGTCGTCCGACGCCGAGAAACCGACCGCTGACGACTGGATGATCTGAGGTCACTCGGTACTTGGAGGTCGGGAAAACAAGTGATGTGAAAACTGCACCATTTGACGGGTGATAGTAGTTTCGGACGAAAGTAAGAACTCGAGTTCAGTTACCTTCCAAGGAAGTTGCCAATCCTGCTGAGAACTTTAGGTGTTCGGCATGCCAATTTCGTTTTCCATGGACAGTGAAAACAAAATCGTGCGCAGCGTGTTCACCGGCATGATCACTGACAAGGTTCAGGAGAAGGCCTACCAAGAGCTCTATTCAAGCGACTTCTGGATTCCTGGATATCCCGAACTTGTGGATCTCACCCAAGCCGATTTTGCCCAAGCCACCAGTCAAGGACTCATGAAGGTGGCGCAGATCTCCGAAGATGCCATGAGGAGACATGGAGTTCAGTTTTCCCCCACCGCAGTCGTTGCACCCGCGAACCTGCAGTATGGCATTGGACGAATGTATTCCGGCATAGCCGGAAACTCAGCGGAAACCGTAAAGGTATTCCGCAATGAGTCCAAAGCGATCGCGTGGATCAACGAGGTCAGGCCTCCGACTGAGCCAAATTGAGGTCGGCTTACCGCCGTTGTCGTTCCCGCAGTGCCTTGGCAAGCTCTGCTGCAAAAAACGGCCCCCGATAAATCATCCCCGTGTAAACCTGCACAAGCTTGGCGCCGGCATCGAGTTTCTCTCCGGCATCGGCCGTATCGCTGATTCCTCCCACCCCAATGATCGGCAAACGACCGTCAGTGGCACGGGCGATGTAATTGATGATCTGGGTTGAGCGCTGCTGCAACGGGCGACCACTCAGACCTCCCGTCTCGTTCACGTCAGTAAATCGTCCCGGTCGGGCCAAAGTCGTATTGGTCGCAATGATGCCATCAAAGCCATAATCCTCGATCACCTGCAACACGTCGTCGATTTGCCGATAGGTGAGATCCGGCGCGATTTTGAGCAGCAACGGCCGCCGATTTTCACCGCGATCACGATTAGCGGTCGTCACCGCCGACAGGAGTTCGCGAAGCCGGGATTCATCCTGCAACTCCCGAAGCCCCGGCGTGTTGGGACTGGAGACATTCAGCACCAAGTAATCCGCATGATCGGCAAGCAGCGCAAAACTCTTCAGGTAATCGGCAACCGCTTCGTCCAGCGGAGTGATCTTTGATTTGCCCAGATTGATACCAAGCGGGATGGGACGCTGGCCGCGCGGAGCCTGCCTGGCTAGGCGCGAAGCGACGGCCTCGGCCCCCTCATTGTTGAAGCCCATCCGATTGATCACCGCCTCCTCCTCGGGAAACCGAAACATCCGGGGCTTGTCATTGCCCGGCTGGGCCAATGCCGTGACCGTGCCAATTTCCACATGGCCAAACCCCATCGCCGCCGCCGCCGGCCAAGCTTCTGCATTTTTGTCAAAACCTGCCGCCAAGCCCACCGTATTAGGAAATTCGAGCCCAAAAGCCTCCACGGGCCGAAATCGACGTGCCGGCAGGCGATGCCATACCTCCCAAGCCTTGCGCAACGGCCCCAACCGGCCAAGCAATGCCATGGCGGTCACCCCCAACTCGTGCGCCGCCTCTGAATCACGCCTAAATAGACGGGGACGAATGACCTTCTCATACACGAAATCCATCGCTCGCGGACAGTGGCGGCCGCCCCTCAAAACGCAAGCGACTCCCTCGACGGGCCTTCCGCTGAGTTCGCCCCCGGCACGGCGCTGGCCAAGAAAAGTCACCCGAAAGTGTTTTTCGTGGTTTGACTCGCGCGATTACCGCCCTTTTTCCTGCGGGCGACCGAGCACTTTTGTATATGGCAAACTCCTCCACAACTCTCGACTGGTGCATTGTTCGTCTGGGCGAAGACCACAACTGGTGGGTCGTCGAAGTCAGCGATCCGGTGCGCTGGGACGTCGATGGCCTCAGCATCGTCGATCCCCGGCAGGTCGACCACCTCATCGACGCGGTTGAACCCCTTCGTGACTACGGTTTCGATGAGGATATTCTCGACGTCGCCTTCATCCCTTTCCGCATCGAAAAAGACCTCGGCGACGGTCGGGTCCGCCTCAAACGGGTTAAAGAATCCTTCTTCGATACCGACGAAAAACTCTTTGGTCTGCCCGACATCGTTGACGACGAGAACGGCCCATACGCCGACGTTCTCGATCACCTGACTCGCTGCCGTGTCAAACTGCTCAACGATGTCATCGATTTCGAGTCGGACCTCACGGTGGACGAGGTGGAAGACGAGATTCGGGAGGAGCAAAACCAGAGCTTCATGGAAGGCAGTGCCATTCATGCCTTCGAAGAACTGGGAGCCATCCTGGATTACACCCCGGCCGGTTTCGACACCGATGACGAAGACGCCGGGTCCAGTGATGAAGAGGATATCGACGACGAAGACCTCCCCGATATCGACGAGGAAGACGAAAAGTCGCTCAAGGGCGATGCTTCCTTGAAGTGGGATGAGGACGAAGACGAAGACGAGGAGGAAGAGGACGAAGATAACGAACGCTAGTTCGATCCCCTCTCCCGCCATATTTCCAGCGCGGCCCTTCAACAGGGCCGCGCTTTTTGCTTTCGTCCCCGCGATGAGTCGCTGAACTGAGCGCTCATGTGGAATCACCGGATTCGTCGTTTTGCCCTGCTCGTGGTGACGGGACTCTGCTTACTGAGCACCGGCTGTGAGACCCCGGCGGTTGGGAGCGGTGGACTGGACGAGAATCCGAAACTCCCGGAAGGCGCCTCTGCCGCCCAGCTCAGACCTGGAGATTCCCTTGGGGTCGCTCTCCAAGGCATCCCTGATCCCAGCCAGCACGATGTGCAAATCGACGATGAGGGACTGATCTCCCTGCCCTTCATTGGCAGCATTACCGCCGCCGGACTGACAACCTCCGAGCTTTCCGGCTTGATTCGGAAAACCTATCTGGATCGCGATTTCTATCGGGCCATCGATGTATCAGTCACGGTAACCGAGCGCTACGTCTATGTCGGCGGAGAGGTTCAACGCCCGGGCCGCATCGAGTGGACCCCCGATTTGACCATGACCAAAGCGATCCAAGCTGCCGGAGGCTTCACCATTTACGCACGGGAAAGCGCCGTAAACGTGGTCCGTGATCAGCAAGCCTATACGCTCGACGCCAAACTCGCCCAACGTAACCCGAGCGAAGACCCCAGGCTCCTGCCCGGAGACTCCCTGCAGATCGATCGCTCAGCCTTTTAGGTCAGGTTTCCGGCGGGGCCTCATTAAAAGTCTGCCGGTAAGCCGCTTCGAGCCGAGCCCACTCTCGCGGCGAAATGGAAACCACGTCGCGCATTTGCTGAATCAACCGGTCCGACTCCGCCCGGTCTTGCTTGGCGATGGCTTCTACGCAGAGCAACATGAGGGCCGTGCGGTCTTGCGGATCGATCGCCAGTCTTGCCGCCAGGAGTTCCCGTCCTTCTTCGTAGCGGTCCAATTCAAAGAGGGCTTGGGCCGAGGCATACCAAGGTTCCGGAAGTTCCGGATGTGATTCCCTTACCCGCTCGAAATCCAACAGTGCCTGCCGCCAGTTCCGGCGTTCCCGAAACCGGCGGGCCCGGTCGAGCAGCAACGCCGGGGCTCCCGGATTCTCCCGGAGGGCGGTTTCAAACGCTTCGCGGGCCGCCCGGTTGTCTCCAATGGCTCGATACAAAGCGATCAACCGCATCCAGACGGGCACCAGGGCGGGATTCTGCGCCACGGCATTGCGATAGTCCTCCTTCGCCTCCACCTGGTCGCCCAGCACCTCGGAAAGGCGTCCCGCCTCGGCATGGGACCTGCCATCGGGCAAACCCAGTTCCCTCGCGCGTTGGAGCTGGCTTCCCGCCAGCCGTCGCTCGCCCTGCTGCGCATTCAGTCCCGCTGTCGCCAGCCACCAGGCGCCGTTGTCACCGTCCAACTCCCGCAAGGTCTCGAACGCCGCCAAAGCCGCTGTCGGTTGCCCCTGGGCCCGATACCACCCCGCCAACGTTGGAAGCACCGACCAATCCCCTGTTCGAATCTGTTCCTCCCAATCGGCCAATTCCTCGTTCGTTTCGGTCAATTCCGGGGGGCGTTCCGGCACCCATTCCGCCCACTTCGCTCGAAGCTTGGACCATTGGATCCAATACGTGACTCCCGCCCCCACCAGCATGAGGATGGGCACGAAAATGAGGAGTTTCCACTGCGCCGGTCGCATCTCGCGACAGCCTACGCTCAACCCAGTTTTTTCGCCATGTCCTTGGCAAAATAGGTCAGAATCATGTCGGCGCCCGCACGCTTGATCGCGAGCAACGATTCGTCCCGGCACTGCTCAAGGTCGAGCCAGCCCAACTTTGCCGCGGCTTGGATCTGCGCATACTCACCGGAAACCTGATACGCCGCGACCGGTTTGCCCGTCTGTTCGCGCACGTCACGAATGATGTCCAGATAGGCCCCGGCAGGCTTGACCATGATGAAGTCCGCCCCCTCGTCCTCGTCCAACGCTGCTTCGTTCAAGGCTTGGCGACGGTTGGCCGGATCGAGCTGGTAAGTTGCTTTGCTGAGCAAACGGGTGCCTGCGGCGCTGGCGCTGCCCACGGCATCGCGGAATGGACCATAGAAGGCCGAGTTGAATTTGGCCGAGTAGGCCATGATGGCCGTGCGCTCCTGCCCGGCCTCATCGAGGGCCTCACGGATCGCGGCAACCCGCCCGTCCATCATGTCCGAGGGGGCCACAATATCGACCCCCGCCTGTGCCTGCAGCACCGCCATTTCACTGAGAATCGCCACCGTGCGGTCATTGGCCACATCGTCTCCGTCTGTTGTAAGCACGCCGTCGTGCCCATGATTGGTGTAAGGGTCGAGGGCTACATCCGTGATCACCGTCAGCTCAGGCACCGCGAACTTCACAGCTTGCACCGCCCGCAACACAAGTCCGTTCTCATCCAGCGCCCGGGTGCCATCAGCGTCCTTGTAACGCGCCGCCAGTTTGGGAAACAGGGCCACCGCTGGGACGCCCAGTTTGTGCAACGCACGACATTCCTTGACGAGATCCTTGATGTTGAGCCGTGAGACTCCCGGCATCGATTTGATCGGCTGCGGAGCGCCTTTGCCGTCGATGACAAAAAGAGGGGCAATGAAATCTGCCGGGGTGAGCACCGTCTCACGCACCATGGCACGCACACTCGCCGAACACCGCAAACGCCGAGGACGTTCCACCAAATCAAGAGGCCGATCAAAGGACATAGCCCGACACCTCTACACGCCGCGGTTCAAACTGCCACCCCGAAAACTGTCCGTAGGGCCCACTCATGATGTCACCATAATGGTGACATTATGACGAGGTGGAGCCCGAGAGGGAAAGATTGAGGTTGGATTTTCGAGGGAAGAACCGTTCACCTTGGTGTCCTTCCGTTTATGGCGCTGCAGCTCTACGACTCCTTCACCCGAACCCTCCGGCCCATCACCGCCGCCCAACCCGACGGGGTGGTGCGCTACTATAATTGCGGCCCCACCGTCTACGCGGCCGCCCACATCGGTAATTTCCGCACCTTCATCATCAACGACACGATTCGCCGCGTGCTAGAACTACAATTCGGTTCGGACAAAGTGCGCTATGTGCGGAACGTCACCGACGTTGACGACAAGACCATTCGGCAGGCGAAGCTCGAGCAGCGCCCCCTGCGCGAAATCACGCAAAAGTGGTGGAACAAGTTCTCCGCCGATTGCCGGGCCTTGGGCTGCCTCGAACCCCATGTCGAACCCGCCGCCACCGACCACATCCCCGAGCAGATCAACATGATCGAGGTACTCATGGACAAGGGACATGCCTACCGCGCCGCGGATGGATCTGTTTATTTCAAAGTCGATTCGTTCCCAGAATATGGCCGACTCTCCCGATTAAAGGAACGCGAGTTGAAACCAGGCTCCGCTCTCGCAGCAGGAAACACCGGAAAAGACACCGCGAGTGTCGACGCTGACGAAAAGGAAGACGGCACTGATTTCGCCCTCTGGAAGGCCTGGAAACCCGAGGACGGCGCGGTCAAGTGGGAGGGACCTCAGGGCCAGGATCCGGGTCGTCCGGGCTGGCACATCGAGTGCAGCGCGATGAGCAGGAAACACCTCGGTTTGACCCTCGACCTCCACACAGGCGGCGTGGATCTGCTGTTCCCCCACCACGAAAACGAGATCGCCCAGAGTGAATGCTGCAATGGCGTGAAGTTCGTCCGTCACTGGTATCACAGTGAGCACCTGCTGGTGGATGGTAAGAAGATGAGCAAGTCGCTAGGCAACCTCTACACCCTCGACGAACTCACGGAGATGGGTCATGCGCCGATGGCGGTGCGCTACGCCCTGCTCGCAGGGCATCCGCGAAAGCAGCTCAACTTCACGCTCGATTCGCTCCATGCCGCAGCGAAGGCCCTCGCAAACCTTCGCCAATTCCGAGCAAAGTTGGGGAATCAGTCTGGCGACACCGCATTATTCGATCCCGTTTTCGCCGCGTTGCACGATGACTTAAATATACCCGGCGCGCTGGGCGCACTCTTCAGCATCGTAAATCGTGGTCCGGATGGGGTGGACGCCGAAACCTTCGACCGGGTGATGTTCGCGTTTGGTTTCGATCTGACCGAACCCGAGCAGGCGGTCTCCGAGGCTCCGGCCGAGGTCACCGCCCTCGCCGAAAAGCGTTGGGCTGCCAAGCAGGCCAAGGATTGGCCGACGGCCGATGCCCTGCGAGGTGAGATCCAAGCCGCCGGCTGGACCATGAAGGACCGCAAGGATGGTTACGATCTGGAGCCCGCGGGCTGAGCTGACCGCAGTCGGAACCAAAAAAAGTTCGTGCGTCGGTCTTACCCTTCGTGGTTTAACCACCGTTTCACTTCATATCGGGCCGGCGTCCGTAGGCCGGACCACAACAAAATACTGCCATGTCCTCCATGACTCCGCTCGAAGAACTGCGTCACTCGTGTTCCCATGTGCTGGCCACCGCTGTCCTGCGTCTTTTCCCCGAGACCAAGCTCGATATCGGGCCGCCGACCGACACCGGTTTCTATTACGATTTCGATCTGGATCACAAATTCACCGCCGAGGACCTCGAGAAGATCGAGGCCGAGATGGCCAAAGTCATCAAAGAAAACCAGGCGTTTCGCCGCCAAGAGGTTTCCCGCGACGAGGCGATCGAGATCATCAAATCACGAGGCCAGGAGCGTTACAAACTGGGTCGGCTCGCCGACATTCCCGAAGGCGAGGAAGTCTCGTTTTACGAAAACGGGGAATTCATGGACCTTTGCGCCGGCACACACGTGCGCTACACCAAGAAAATCAAAGCCTTCAAACTGCTGTCCGTCGCCGGTGCCTACCATAGGGGCGACGAGAAGAACAAACAACTCCAGCGCATCTACGGCACTGCCTTCCCCACCAAGGACGAACTCGCCGAATACCTCGAGCAGCTCGAACAGGCGCGCGCCCGTGACCACCGCAGACTCGGTAAGGACCTCAAGCTGTTCGTCATCGACGAAGATGTGGGGCAAGGATTGGTACTGTGGACGGCCAAGGGTTCGATCCTTCGCCAAGAGTTGCAGAATTTCATCGGCGAAGAGCTTCGCAAACAGGGTTATGCTCAGGTCTTCACGCCTCACATCGGTAAACTCGACCTCTACAAGGTTTCCGGACACTTCCCTTACTACAAGGACTCGCAGTTCCCGGCCATCGCTGATCCTAATGATCTCAAACGCTTTGCCGAAGAAGGCGGTTCCTGCGCTGATTTGACGGCTCGCATGGAGGCCACTTCCCCCCAACTCGCCGCCGAGATCAACGGGCGCACGGGGCAGGAAACCATTCCGGCGGATCGCACCATGGACCCGACCCAGATCTTGGACGGGTTCATGTTGGCTCCAATGAACTGCCCCCACCATATTAAGCTATACTCGTCCGAGCCACACTCCTACCGGGATCTGCCGGTGCGAATCGCAGAATTTGGCACCGTCTATCGCTGGGAGCAGTCCGGTGAGCTGAATGGCATGACTCGAGTCCGTGGTTTCACCCAAGATGATGCCCATATTTTCTGCACCGAAGAACAATTGGCTGACGAAGTCATTGGTTGTTTGTCACTCGTGAAGATTGTGCTCTCCACTCTCGGTATGATCGACTACCGGGTGCGTGTGGGACTCCGCGATCCTGACTCGGACAAATATACCGGCGATGCTGCGGATTGGGACAAGGCCGAGGAAGCCTGCCGCAACGCAGCCAAAACCCTGGGAGTCCCCTTCACCGAAGAACCGGGCGAGGCCGCCTTCTACGGTCCCAAAATTGACTTCGTAGTCAAAGATGTGATCGGCCGTGAATGGCAGCTGGGCACCGTGCAGGTCGATTACAGCCTCCCCGTCCGGTTTGATCTGACCTACATCGGCGCGGACAACAAGTCGCACCGTCCCGTGATGATTCACCGTGCGCCCTTTGGCTCATTGGAACGTTTCTGCGGCGTGCTGATCGAGCACTTCAATGGCGACTTTCCCTTGTGGCTCGCCCCGGAACAGGTGCGCCTGCTGCCGATCAGCGAGAAGTTGATGGACTATGGAAACGACCTGCTGACGAAGCTACGAGCCGCCGGCGTCCGGGCGGAGTTGGACAAGCATCAGGACAAACTTGGCGCCAAGATTCGTCGGGCCGAGTTGGAAAAGATTCCTCATGTGCTGATTCTCGGGGCCAAGGAGGCGGAAACGCAGGCTGTGTCCGTTCGGTCGCGTGCCCGCGGCGACGAAGGCACCCAGCCCTTCGCCGACTATCTGGCCCGCGTGCAAGAAGAAATCACCAGCCGCTCCCTGCCGAACAAGGACAACTCGTAGCCGCAGCGAATCGATGAGGTCCTGGCCTACTCCGCCCAAGCCAGCGGCGGAGGTGCGGCGAACGTGCTGGTGAGCGTGACCTTTTGACCGGTCTGCACGGCCGTCTCCACCGCTTCGATGACCTCGACCACGTGGGCCGCTTGTTCACCGCTGGTGGGATGGGCATGGCCTTCACGCAACGCACGCCAAAGCTCAACAACTCCGGCACTCCAATCGACATACCACGCCCCGGCTCCGGCGGAATCACGGGCGGGAAAGACCGGCTGGTAGCTTTCGTTGACCCTGCCAAACTCCAGCGGGGCGTTGGCAGCGAACCACTCGGTGCGAATCGAACCATCGTCGCCGTGGATTTCCAGCCCGGCCCTCCGGTCTGCCGGAGCACCGACGTAAAAATTCGCGCTGAGACGCACGAGCAATCCGTTGCCGAACTCCAACACCGCGACCGCAAAGTCTGTCATGGTGACCTCGAACGGTTTCCCATCCGATGTCTTCCGGTTTGGCAGCACGACTGCGCCCGCCGCCGTCACCGAGGTCACGGGGCCAAACCACGCCGTCAACAGGCTGATCGGATAAACGCCGACGTCGCCGACCGGACCCGTCGCATAAAACGGTCCGGGATTGGGATGCCACGTTTCAATACGAGCCCAGTCCACTGCGGCGTAGACTGCGCGAGGTGCTCCCAATTTGCCATCGCGCACCATCTTCCAGGCGGTCTGCTGCGCCTCACCTAACCAGGTGACGGGTGCACAACTGAGGCGCAGTCCCTTTTCCGCGGCCAAAGCCGTCAGCGTCCGGGCCTCGGCAAAGGTCGGGGCCAAGGGCTTCTCCGAGTGCACGTGCTTGCCTGCTTGCAGGGCCTTGGTGACCACTTCGACGTGGGCGTGCTGGATGGTCAGATTCACGACAACTTCAATCTGCGGATCCGCCAAGAGCGCTTCGAGGGAGTCGTAGGCTTGGCCGCCAAACTGATCCACCCATGCCTTGGCACGCTCGAGGTCCAGATCAGTGGCTCCCAAAACCGAAATCTCCGGCCGCCCACTCAACGCCGCGCCGTAGGCATCCGCGATGTTGCCACAGCCCACCACGGCCACGCGCAAAGGTTCATGGGCCGGGGCGGGAGTTCCTTCTTCCCACCATTGGAGCGCCTGCTTGAGCCCTTCCTTGCAGTCTTCCCGCGGATCAAACTCTTCCGGCTCGTGCTCGACACACAGCGGGCCACGAAACCCAATTTCACTCAGCCATTTCACGATGGCTTCCAGGCCGACAATCCCGTCTCCCATCCGACAGGTTTCATGACCCATGTCGATAAACTGAAAGCCCGTCTTTTCGCTCCGCGGGGCCTTCACCTCTTTCAGGTGAACGGCAAACAAGCGGTCCTGCAGCACCTTCATGCCGTCGAGAGCATCCCATCCCCCGGTCGCCGCCCAGCCGGTGTCAAAGGCAATGCCCACGACATCTTCAGCGCCCTCGCCCAACCGAGCCGCCAGTTCCTCCACGCTTTTTTCCGGATGGTTCTCGATGCCGTAACGCACGGCGAACTCCCGCAGGATGGCCACGGCTTCATCGCGGGTGGCCGCATCCTCCACCGCCGCCATGAAACCACTCACGTAGGTAATTCCCATTTCCCGGCAGAAACGACACGCACCGCGCAGGTCATCCAGATCCCCCCCAACCCAGCCGGCATAGGCGCGAACCTCAATTTCATGCTTAGCCAAGAGGCGCTTGGCCGTCGCGATATGTTCCAAGGTCGCCCAGTGCCAATGCAGGTGGGCCGCCCATAAATCGATCGCCGAAAATCCCAGTTCCTTGATCTCGACCAACATGGTTTCGAACCGCTCCTCAAAGGTCGCTATCGGGCTGAAGGCCTCCTTGGTGGCGTTCTCACCTTGAGCCCAACCATCGGACATGTGGTAACCGATTTCGCGGGCAACGAAGTTGGCGGTCATGAATGAAATACGGGGAGTCATGAATTCGGATTCCGTCTCATTTGGGATCAACCGCCAACGCGCCAACGCTGATCGTTGAGTCACTCGCGGGGTCCGCCAAACCGGTCAAGAGTTGCACAAAAAACCGGCCTCAAACGAGGCCGGTTCGGAACACTTGGCGGCAGCCTGTGAATCAGTTGATGATGTCGAACGTGGTGCTGCGATGCCGGATCGGAATGTAGACCTCATACCACTTTTGCTGGGCATCGCTTTCCGCATACTCCTTGAGCGCTTCGACGCTCTTGAACTCCATGACAAAGGCATGGCTGCGTTCACCTTGGGCCTTGTAGGTCTTGGTCCACACCCGCGTGATGCCGTCGAATTCCTTGGCAAGCGTGTGCACGCCGTCCAAGGCGGCTTGGATCTGTTCTTCGGTCGTACCGTCCTTCCAGGAAACGGTGACCACATGGATCAGTGTGTCCGGGGCGGTTTTCATTTTCTTGTCACCCTTGTGGTGTGCGGCCGACAGGGAAAGCGGGCCGGCCAGAAGGGCGGCGGTGGCAAGGAGGAGGGGAAGCAGTTTTTTCATCTGAATTGAAGGATGGGATGGGGAGAGGAACAACGGGCCGGAACACTCCGGCTCGTTTCCGGGAGGGATATAGGTATAGGCTGCAATTGTCTTCGCAACCGATCGATCAGTTTTCCGGTCAAGTTCCCTTGCACTCCCCTCCGAGCTATTTCTCGTTGGCAGTCATGGACGAGTCGATTCCCCCGTGGAAACCCACCCTGGATGCGATAACCGGTTCCCGACATGGCGGACAGACGACGGGGGTCCTCGGGCAGATTGAAGACTTGGCAGAAGCCTATCCCCACGTCGCTGAGATCGCCTACCAACTCGCATGGACTTTGGACTCGCTCGGCAAAACCGCCAAAGCGCTGCCCCACTACGAACGGGCCATCGCACTCGGCCTGCCTCCCAACGAACAGAGCGGCGCCCTCATCGGGTTGGGGGCAGCCCTGCGAACCCAAGGGGAACTCGACCGGGCTGCCCATACCTTGGAGTCCGGCCAACGCCAGTTTCCGGAGCAGCCGGAATTCGCCGCCTTTTTGGCCCTCGTACGGCATGATCAGGGTCGACACAAGGAGGCGTTGCAGCTGGCCATGGGAACCCTGCTCGACACTTCGGAGGACCCGGGAATCACGACCCATCAACGAACCCTGCGCTACCTGCTCGCCGAACTCTCATGAGAGTTTTTTCGAACACCTCCCGCCTCCGCAGGTCTTTGCCCCTCATGCCCTGCGCTTTCTTTGGTCTTCGCTCGCGAATTTGCACCGCCATCCTTGGTGTCCTTTTCACGACCAGCGGGTTCGCCGCTCCGGACGATGCGGGCGAAAACATCGAAACGCCGTTCACCGCCAAGGAAATGGCCCAGGGCTACTCCGA
Organism: Opitutaceae bacterium; assembly: GCA_028280945.1. Classification (GTDB taxonomy): domain Bacteria; phylum Verrucomicrobiota; class Verrucomicrobiia; order Opitutales; family Opitutaceae; genus Actomonas. The sequence continues at coordinate 27,276 of JANQKV010000010.1, read as the reverse complement.
TCGCAAAATCCTCGCCCTCCCGGCAGCCGGTGCCGCCAGCACGGATTTGCAAAACGCGGAATCGGCGGCCGGCTTCGCACTCGATCGTGAATTTGACCGCATCGACGGCCTGCGGGTGCTCAACGTCCCGGCCAGCATGGGGGTGGCCGACGCCCGCGCTCAACTCACCGCGACCGGACTGTATCGATTCGTTGAATACGACTACATCAAGCAGACGATCGCCACGCCCAACGATCCCGATTTTGCCGACGGTTCACAATGGCATCACCAAAACACCGGCCAAAGCGGCGGCACCGCCGGGGCGGACATCGGTTCGGTGAACGCCTGGGATATTCGCACCTCCGCTGACAACGTCATCGTCGCGGTCATCGATTCAGGCGCCCGCCTTACCCATCAGGACATTGCCCCCAATCTGTGGGTGAATTCGGGTGAAATCGCCGGTAACGGCCGCGATGACGACCGCAATGGCTATGTTGACGATGTGCACGGCATCAATGCCCGCGACGGCTCCGGCGATCCGACCGACCCACCGGCGGAAGGTCACGGCACCCACGTTTCCGGCATTGTCGGAGCCGCCGGCAACAATGGCGTCGGGGGATCCGGTGTCGCCTGGCAGGTTCAGTTGATGCCCCTGAGGTTCCTGGGCGGGCCCAACGGCTCCGGTTCCACCTCCGACGAGATCGAGTGCATCAACTACGCCATCGATATGGGGGCCGACGTGATCAACGCCTCCTATGGTGCCCTCGGCGTCGAAGGCGGTTTCAGCCAATCCCAACTGCAGGCCATCCGCCGGGCCCGGGATGCCGGCATCGTTTTTGTCGCCGCCTCCGGCAATGAGTCCCTGAACCTCGACTTGTCCCGGGCCTACCCCGCTTCTTACGAAATCGACAACCTTCTCGCAGTCGGCAATTCGACCCGGCTCGACGACCGCGCGGGATCCTCCAACACCGGCTCGGGCGCGGTGGATCTTTTCGCCCCGGGCAGCGAGATTGTCTCCACGTCTGCTTCCGACAACACTTCCACCGTTTCGCGGTCGGGAACCTCGATGGCTTCGCCCATGGTGGCGGGCGCCGTCGCGCTGCTGAAAGCCCAATTCCCCCAGGATGATTACCGGGCAACCATCAACCGACTGCTGCGCGGCACCCGCGAATCCGATGATTTTGTGGGCCACTCGATCACGGGAGGCAGACTGCATGTGGCCGACGCCTTGACCACAACGGACATCCGTCCGTTTCACGACGATTTCGACGACCGCGCCGTGCTTTCCGGCAATATCGTCAAGGCAAAGTCCAGCACCGCCCACGCCACCACCGAATCCGGCGAACCGGCCCACGCCGGTCGATTGAGCCGCTCTCTTTGGTATACCTGGACCGCCTCGGCATCCGGGGAGGTTTCCATGGACACCCGTGGATCCGAAGGAGACACCACCATCGCGGTTTACACCGGAAACTCCCTCAACTCGCTGACGCGCATCATTGACAACGACAACGAATCCGCCGGATTCCTCTCATCGCGGGTGGCTTTCAACGCGCAGGTCGGCGCCACCTACCACATCGCGATCGACAGCACCGCGGCGGGCCTGGCCATGCTCAACATCACCACCGCGCTCGCCAATGATGCCTTCGCTTCAGCCCAGCCCCTTGACGGCGACGCACCCCTCATCACCACCACAAACTCCAGCGCCACCAGCGAACCCGGTGAACCGCTCCACGTCTCGGGGGCCAACCGCCGGTCCCTCTGGTATAGCTGGGAAGCGCCGCAATCCGGCCGCCATCAAGTCAGCGTCTACTCCCAATCCGTCGACACCGCCGTGGCCGTCTACACGGGTTCGGCAGTGGACAACCTGACTCTGATCGGAGCCAGCGACGACTCCGGTTTCGCCAACAACAATCTCAACTCGCTGGTCGATTTCTCCGCGGTTGAAGACACGATTTACTACATCGCGGTGGATTCTCTCGGCGCGGAGGAAGGAGAACTGACCCTCTCGATCACGGATGCCCTCTGGCAATACGCCACGGGCGACCGCGCCGACGTTTCAGCCCGACGCCCGACGATCACCAACGCGCCCACCGTCGGCCCGGATGGCGTGATCTACGCCAGCAGTTCGGATGGGTTTTTCTACGCGCTCACACCCGAGGGCAATCTCAAGTGGCGGGTGCAAACCCAGGGCAACATGGATTCCAACGGGGCCGCGCTTTCCCCCGATGGCACGCTTTACTTCGGCACCAATCAAGGTGTCGCCTACGCCCTCAATGCGGAGACGGGTTCCGAACGTTGGACGTCCAGCGCCGGTTCATCAGCTTATTTCGCGGGACCGGCCGTGGCGGCGGACGGCACGGTTTACTTCAAACAGGATGAAGGTTTGCTGCGCGCGCATACGGCTGACGGCCAACTGCTTTGGACATATGCCGTCACTGGCGAGCCAAGCTACTCCGGACCCGTCGTGCGATTGGATGGCTCCATCATCTTCCCGGCCAACGACGGTGCGCTGCATGCGGTTTCCCCCCAGGGCAGTCGCATCTGGCGCTACGCCGCGCAACGCGAGGATGGCTCCGATGATACCAGCGGTATATTTACCTCCCCTGCCATCGACGGCGCGGGCAACATCTACGCCTCCACCCTCAACGGCACCGTGTTTTCCGTGAATTCGAACGGTGAGCTGCGCTGGGTCTTCCGCACGCCTGAACCGGGCGAAAACGTTTCCTCGTCCCTCGCGCTCGGCGACGGGCGGGCCTACTTCGCAAGTTACGGCGGTTACCTCTATGCTTTGGATCAGGCCAATGGCAATCAGGTCTGGCGCTCCTCCATCGAAGCCCAGGCCCGGGCCAGCTCCCCGGCGATTGCCGCCGACGGCTCCATCGTAGTGGGCAGTTACGCCAACAAGCTCTTTCACTTCGATCGCGATGGCCAACTCATCCGGGCGTGGTCAGCCGGCAACTGGTTCCGCAGCTCACCGGTCCTGGCCAACGGCCGCATCTATGTCGGCAATGGCGACGGCAAGATCTACGCGTTTGACCTCGGCGGATTGGGTCCGGCAGAGGTCAGCGAGCGCTATCCTTGGCCGCAGTATCGCGAAGGACCCGAAAACCTCGGGAGGGCGACCGTCGAAGCCACCATTCCCCAGATCGATCCCGATCCGAATAACCCGGGCCGCTTGGTGAATCTCTCGGTGCGGAACCGCACGGTGCGCGGGACCGGAGCCCTGATCGCCGGTTTTGTTTTGGAAGGTGAATCAGGCAAGGAACTCGTGGTGCGGGGAATCGGCCCCACCTTGGCGGATTTTGGCGTCGCCGGGAACGTCGAGGCGACGGAGCTGCAGGTTTTCTCCGCCAGCGATACGGTAAACCCGCTGGAAACCAACCGTGGCTGGACCAGCACCTCCGGCGACGGCCGTGAACTGGGCGCGTTTGTCCTGCCCGATGGCAGCGACGACAGCGTCGTGCGCCGCGATTTTGATGCCGGGGCCTTCACCGCCCAAGTCCTGCCCGCCACCGTCAATACCGATCCCGGGGTGGCCTTGGTTGAGATCTACGACGCCAATACCGACGACCTCTCGTCCCGCCTCGTCAACCTCTCCGCCCGGACCCGCGTTGAAGCCAACGGAGCGGTGACCGTCGGTTTTGTGCTCGCGGGCACAACCTCACGCACCCTGCTCGTGCGCGCAGTGGGCCCCGGCTTGGAGGAGTTCGGCGTGACCGGCGCCCTCCCTGACCCCGAACTGACCCTGCTCCGGGGCCAGACGACCCAGGCCGGCAACGATGACTGGGCCGGCAATGCGAGCATCATCGAAACCTCCCGGGAAGTCGGTGCCTTCCCCCTGAATAATTCTAGCGCCGATGCCGCGCTCCTCACCACCCTGCTCCCAGGTGCGTATACCGCCCGGGTGACCGCACCTGATTCACAGAACGGCGTGGTCCTGGTCGAAGTCTATTTGGTTGCTGAATAAAAACAAACCCTCCCGGAGTTCCGACCGAACTTCGGCGACCTAGCCCCAAGAAAAACGGCCACCCCGCGCGGGGTGGCCGTTGAAGTTTTTCAAACGGGCAGGCAGATCAGATGGCGGTCTCGCCGCGCTCGTCGGTGCGGATGCGGACGGCCTCCTCGAGGCCAACCACAAACACCTTGCCGTCGCCGATTTTGCCGGTCTTGGCGGCACCCACAACCGTGTCGACAGCTTTGCCGACAACGTCGTCGGGAACGACGATCTCGATCTTCACCTTCGGGAGAAAATCGACGGTGTATTCGCTGCCGCGGTAGATTTCAGTATGGCCCTTTTGACGACCGAAGCCCTTGACCTCGGTAACGGTCATACCTTCGACACCGATCTCGGAGAGAGCTTCTTTAACCTCTTCCAGTTTGAACGGCTTGATGATGGCGATGATCAGTTTCATGCGATAAAATGATTAAGATTTCTGTGTTTTATAGGTTTCCCGCCGTGGCGGCGCAAGCCTGCGGCTTGCGCCGATCGTGCGGGAGTTTGATCATCCCTTGTGCGCCGGGGTGAAGTCCGGGTAGGCCTCTGCACCGTGCTCGCCAATGTCGAGGCCCTCGGCCTCTTCGTCGGCACTGACACGGAACCCGATGGTCACCTTGATGATCGTCGCCAGTACAAACGAGGCGAGAAAAGCGAAGGCGGAGATCGACAGCGTGCCAATGATCTGGATGCCAAGCGGAGCCGCATCCGAGAAGATGGCCACCGCAACCGTGCCCCAGATACCGCACACCCCGTGCACGGAGATGGCGCCGACCGGATCGTCGATCTTGATCTTGTCGAAGAAGATGATGGAGAACACCACCAAGGCACCGGCGATGAGACCGACCACAATCGAACCGGCCATGCCAATCACGTCGGCACCTGCCGTGATACCAACGAGACCGGCCAAAATGCCGTTCAGGGCCATCGAAAGATCCGGTTTCTTGAGCAGAGCCCAAGAAGTGAACATGGCACCAAGGGCACCGGACGCGGCGGCCAAGCTCGTGGTCACAAAGACGTAGGACACGCCACGGGGATCAGCACTGAGAACCGAACCACCGTTAAAGCCATACCAGCCCATCCAAAGCAGGAAAACACCGATGGCGGCGAGAGGCATGGAGTGGCCAAGGATCGGCTTGATTTTGCCGCCGGCGAGGTATTTGCCGGCACGGGGGCCAAGCACAATAACGGCGGCCAACGCGGCGAAACCACCAAAACCGTGGACAAGAGACGATCCCGCAAAGTCAACGAATCCGCGGTCATCGAGCCAGCCGTAACCCCACTCCCAGGAACCGGTGATCGGGTAAATGAAGGTCACCAAGAGCGCAGCGTAGATCATGAAGCTACCGAGCTTGATACGCTCAGCCACGGCACCGGAAACGATGGTGGCGGCGGTCGCAGCGAACATGGCTTGGAAGATGAAGTCCGTCCACCATGTGTAGTTGTTGTAAGCATCGGTCACCATCGTAACATCCTCGTTGTCGACCCCAAACCAGGACCCGAACGCGAAGAAGTTGTTGAAGGTATCCCCCGATGGATACATGGCATTGAACCCGTAAAGAGCATAGCCGAGAATACCGGCAGAGATGATGAACACGTTCTTGAAGAGGATGTTGACCGTGTTCTTGGACTGAGTCAGGCCGGTCTCCACACACGAGAAGCCCAGGTGCATGATGAACACGAGGGCGGCCGAGATAAGGAGCCAGAGGTTGTTGACGGTGAAAAGCGCGAATCCGCCGGACTCTGCAAAGGCCTCATAAGATTCGTAAGGCGGAGCCTCATCTTGGCCGAAGAGTGGCGAGAACGCGGCCAGCAGCGCGAAGATCACGGGGACCTTGAGCCAGCTGGACAGGTGCTGGGACCGTAGCTTCATAGTTTTATATTGGGTATCGAGTAGTGGTTTAGACGTTGGACGCTCCGCCGAAGGGCGAAACCGGAGCCGAAAAAGCACGGGTTGTGCCAATATCGGGAATGTTTCTGAATTTTTTTCATACCGCCGCCACCTCCCTGTAATACAGGTGCAAAAAAGCCGGAGCACTTGGCTCCGGCTCTTCTTCAGAAGTTGAGTAAGTGACCGAATTTAGTCGGCAGGCGGCAGATCCGTCTGGATATGAAGCTCTTTCAACTGGCGCTCTGCGACCGGAGTCGGGCTCTGCGCCATGAGGTCCTGCCCTTTCTGAGTCTTGGGAAACGCAATGACATCGCGGATGCTCGTCGTGCCACAGAGCAATGCGACCATGCGGTCGAGGCCAAACGCGATCCCTCCATGGGGAGGTGCGCCATACTTAAAGGCCTTGAGCATGTAGCCGAAACGGCTCTCCACCACGTCTTCCGGAATCTGCAGGACGTCCTGAAAGACCTTTTGCTGGAGCTCGGGCTGATGGATACGAATGGAGCCGCCGCCCAATTCCATCCCGTTGAGCACGAGGTCATAGTGCTGGCCACGAACGGCTTTCGGATCCGAATCGAGGAGTTCGATGTCTTCCGGCACCGGGGCCGTGAACGGGTGGTGTGAAGCGACGTAGCGGCCCTGCTCTTCGTCATAGGTCATGAGGGGAAACTCAATCACCCAGAGGAATCTCCAGTCATCCGGCCGTAGTTCAACCTTGCCGCGTTTCTGCAACAGGGCGGCGGAATCGAGCCGGATGCGCCCGAGAATGGCGCAGGCACGTTCCCATTCAGCCGCCGCGAAGAAGATGATGTCTCCCTCCTCAATGGCGAGCTTATCGGTAAGGGCGGCTTTTTCTTCGTCGGAAAAGAACTTTACGATGGGCGACTTCCACTCGCCGCCTTCGACCTTGATGAACGCAAGGCCCTTGGCTCCAAGGGATTTGGCGGCATCCTCGAGTCCCTTGAGCTCACCCTGCGTGATGTCGGCCAGTCCCTTGGCGTTGAGCGCCTTCACCGCCCCGCCGTTTTTCACCGTGCCGGAGAAAACCTTAAAAGAGGATTCAGCGAAGGTTTCGGAAAGATCAACGAGCTCGAGACCAAAACGCATATCCGGTTTGTCGACCCCGAACCGATTCATCGCCTCGTGGAACGACATGCGTGGAATCGGAGTGGAAATCTCGATCCCCAACGCATCCTGCCAGACCTTTTTCACCATGCCTTCAAACAGGGCGTAGATGTCCTCGCGATCGACAAACGAAGCCTCGACGTCGACCTGGGTGAATTCCATCTGCCGGTCGGCGCGCAAGTCCTCGTCGCGGAAGCAGCGGGCAATCTGGAAATACCGCTCCACCCCGGCAACCATCAGGATCTGCTTATACTGCTGGGGAGACTGCGACAACGCATAGAATTCACCCGCGTGAATGCGTGACGGCACGAGATATTCGCGAGCCCCCTCCGGAGTGCTTTTGAACAAACACGGCGTTTCCACTTCGATAAACTCTTCACTGTCGAAGTAGTCGCGAATCGACTTGGAGACGGTGTGCCGCATCCGCAGGTTGCGGCGCATGCGCGGGCGGCGCAGATCGAGATAACGGTAAGTCAGGCGAAGGTCGTCGTTGACCTTGTCGCCGCCTTCGTCATCGAGCGGAAACGGTGGAGTTTCGGACAGATTGTGAATCTCCAGTGCGCTGGCCACAACCTCGACCTGGCCGGTCGGAAGGTCGGGATTCTCCGTGCCCTCGGGACGCTGCGAAACCAGTCCGGAAATGCTGATGACCGACTCGAGCTTCAGGTGCTTCAACTGGTCGGCCAAATTGGCATTATCATGCGGCTCCAGCTTAATCTGCGTGATGCCTTTGCGGTCACGCAGGTCGACAAAGATGATACCGCCTTGGTCGCGGATTGTGTCCACCCAACCAGTCAACGTCGCAGTCGCGCCGATGTCGGTAGGAGTGAGTTGGGCACAGTGATGGGTGCGCTTCATGATGACGTAAGGGTCGACCTAAGCGGAAACGCTTCCCCTCGCGCAACGCTTTATTGGTGCGATCGTCGGCTGGATTCACATCGAAGGTGAAACAGTTGCGCGGGGATCTGGTGGCCAGCTGGCAAGGGCCGGACAAGCTTGGCTCCATCTCGCTCAACCCACCCTTCCGCCAATCGTGCCCCGATCCCCCCTTCCCTCCCTGTCCGGTTCATACCGGAAACTGATTTTGTGCAGTCAGGTGATCGCTCTCTGGCTGTCCCTCGGCCCCCTGACGCAAAGTGATGCCGCCCCGCTGGCTCCCGATGAGCCCGTGCGCGGTTGGATGTTGCTTTCGGAAAACGAAACCCTTGCGCGCAAGGCGATCGCAGCCGCGGCCGAATACGACATCAACCACCTGCAAATCTCGCACAGAATCATCCACGACCTCTATGAAGTGGACGAACCGGCCACCCGCGATCTGGTCAATCGGCTGGTCGACACCGCCCACAAGGCCGGAATCGAGGAGGTTGCCCTGTGGGATCACGCCCTGTATCCACTCGATTACTACCCGGAGCGCTTTCGCACCGGTCCGGACGGCACCATCGACCTGGACAACCCGGAATTCTGGGCCTGGCTCAAGGCGGACTATCGGCGCATGCTGGACCAGGTTCCCGCGATCGACGGGATCATCCTGACGTTTATCGAGACCGGAGCACACGCCGAAGACCAGCATTCGGTCAAAATGAAAACCGAAGCCGAACGACTGGCCGCCGTGGTCAACGCGGTGGCTGATGTGATCATCGGTGAGCGTGGCCTGGCCCTCTATGCCCGGACCTTCTCCTATACCCGGGAAGAATTCGCCGATGTGCTCGCTGCCGTGGAACTGATCGAGCGACCGGAAGTGAAGGTCATGATGAAGGAGACACCGCACGATTTTTTCCTCCACCATCCGCCCAATGCCGCCGTCGGCAGCATCAACCGCCCAACCCTGATCGAGTTCGACGCCGCCGGTGAATATTTCGGCCAAGCCGTGATCGCTTCCGCCGTGCCCGAGTTGCTGATGCACCGCTGGAGGGAACTCGGCAATCGTCCCAACGTCGTTGGTTACGTGGCCCGCACCGACCGTTACGGAGACACTCAAATTGTGGGCCGGGCCGCCGAGATCAATCTGCACGCCCTGCATCGTGCCGCCCACGACCGCCATGTCACGGCCGAGCAGGTCTACGATGAATTTATCAGCAAGCGTTACGGCGAACGCGCGGTGCCCGACGTGAAAGCCGCCTTGCGCCGATCGTTCGAGATCGTTTCCGCCTCCCTCTACACCTTGGGAACCGACACCGGCAACCGCCACTCTCGTCTGAACTATGACACCCACACCTCAAGTTATGTCCGGCACGTCTCCGGCAAGTGGATGGACCCTCCTGTCATTTTCATCCGTAACGGCCTCAACCGGGAATTCCACTTCTGGCGTGACGTGGTGGACTACCTGGCTCCGGCCTACGTGAAGGACATGCAAAATCCGCTCTGGGAGGAAGTGCCCGAGGTCCGCGCGGCGGGTTGGATTCGACCGCAGGATCAGATGACGGTCGGGCATTTGCGGCTCATCCTCACGGAAAAGGACCACGGCCTGGACCAGGCCCGAGCGGCTTTGGCGGATATCGAAAGGGCCAGGCCGGTTCTCAGGCCGGAGCACTACGCGGAGCTGCACCAGCTCTTCGAGCGCACCCTGTTGACCGCCCGTTTGCACCGCGCGGTGGCGGCGGCCTATTTCGGTTTTCGGCTTTGGTGCCTGGGACCCGAGAATCATACCGAATTCGTTCATACCACAACCCAGCAAGGCCTTGCCGACATTGTTGCGCTGGCCTCCCTCCTGAAGAGCTATCCCGAGCCGGTGCCGTCCGGCCAATGGGACTGGCGCGCCGACGCCGACCGGGCCATGAGGTATTTCCGCGCGATTACCGAAGAAGGCTGGCCCCATGAAACCCGCGGGCTGTCGAATCCGGAGGGAGGCAAGGTCTTCCCCTTCAAATCCAACTGAAATCGAGCACACTGTCATGACTCACCTGCGACGCGTTTTGATGCTTGCCGTTTGCTGGACTGCCATTGGCGCGGGCAGCAACGAAGCCGCCGCCGACATCACGCCCCTGGATATTCAGTTCAAGCGAGAGGGGGTGCGCCGGCTGGTCTTTGACGAAAACCAGGCCATTCATCTCTCCAGTCTGCGGCCCACCGAGATCATCAACCTGGGGACCCAGCACCCTGTCGTCTCTGGCTTGAATGCGGAAACTGAATACACCGTCGATGCAGGTCGACTGAGAGCCACGGCCGGGCAGCCGGTGGAATCGGCATTGTGGATCGGAGGTTTTAATCCCTTCGCCACCTACGACGTATCGTTCCCCCAAAGTGCGTCACAATCGGGTGATGCCGGGATCGAGTTCGCATCGCCCGACAATCAAAACCGGATCTCCATCGTTGCCCGCTTTGTCGAAGGGCAGTGTCGGTCACTGCACTGGAGTGTTCGCATCGACGGTGTTCGGCGCCAGATGGAAACCATCGATCTGCGGGAACCCATCCGAGGACCGTTCAAACTCCGGATCCAGGTCTTGGGGACGGGTTTAAACATCTATGTCGTCGAAAATGGAATCAACCGGGTGGTCAGCATTCATGAGTTTTCCCACCACATTGACCTCCGTCGCAAAGAGCACATCCGGTCCTTCGATTTCCGATTGCTCACCCGACTGCAGGCCGGCGAGGAGATTGCCGTGAAATCAGTCGAGGCGGCTTTGACGACAGGAGTGGGCCAGGCCGACGTCTGTGCGATCACCTACGAAGACGGAGCACCCTATCTGGATCAGGGGCGACTCTGGTTCACCATGTCGGTGCGCGGTCGGCGGCTGCCGCATCCGCTGCAAGGCGTGTTCAGCATGAATCCCTCCGTGTTCGATGTACGGTTCGAGGGCATCATCGTTTTCGACAGAGACGATGGCCTGCTGCGAAATGAAATTGCCTCCCACATTTTCTACGATCGGAGAGGTCAGGAGTGGCGGGGACTCACGGTCGGATTCTCCGCCGCCGGTGATCCGGAAAAAAACATTCCCAAACAGTTGTGGGCCGTCTCATCCGAACGCGACCCCCGCTTTGGCTTCTCGATCATGGCGGCAAAAGATGTGGAGATGCCGGGAGCAGCGGAAGACCCGCATGTCATTTACGATGCCGACGCCCGCAAATGGCGTGTCCTGGTCTGCACCCGGGGAGGACCCGGCTTTCCCGCCACGTTGTATGAATCCGACCGTTGGGATGGTCCTTACAAGATCATCGCAGGTCCGGCCGAAGTAAACGGGACCGGCTGCCTGCTGCAAAAAATTGGTTCCCGCTATTATGCAATGTTCGGCAGCAAGGATCGCAAATTCTACGTCTACTCGTATCCGGAACTAAAGCCCCTCGGTCATCTCGACATGATCCAGCCTCCCTGGCGCGACGGTGAAAACACCCGCTGCTGGCCCAACGTGATTCCCTTGCCCGACGGCTATCCGGCGCCCTACATCGCGCTCACCATGGATCGTGCCAATTACCCCGGACTGAAGGGCTGGACCTACGGAGCCCTTTATCTGTATCACGGCCACCCCAAGGCCGGCGCCGGACGCGAACGCTACGAATATGCCCGGACTGCGGACTAAGCGTAGACCCCGGCGCGGTCGAATCGAATGGCTTAAGCGTTGGCCTTAGGCGACGCCACTTCGGCCTCGTCCTTGTAAACGCGCGGCTCGGATGTGCCCCAGTCCATGCAGCCGCTACGGCCGTCGGGGCGCAAGATGACCTCATGCTCGTCAGCGTATCCACGATGGGAATACGGATCCTCGCCGGCCACCACCACCACGTCGCGACTGTCCCATTTGGCCGACGTCACTCCCTCAGGCTGAGGCCCCCAGGCAAGGTGCGATTCACAGCTCATGAAGTGATTGACCAACGCCCGCCGATAGGTGCCCTCCGGGGCGTTGTTGGGGAGTGAGCGGTGCAGCAGGTAGCCATTAAAGAACACGACTGAACCCGCCTCCACTTCGACCGGAATCGCATCATCATCGTTGTAGGGGAAACCCACGCTTTCCTCGGAGCAATCGAACCGGCGGTCGCCATGCCATTCCTGCTCCCACAATACTCCGGGACGGTGCGAGCCGGGGATGACCCACAGGCAGCCGTTCTCCACGGTGGCGTTGTCCAATGCAATCCAACCGCCCGTCAGAGAACGATCACGCGTGGGAATGTAATCCTCATCCTGATGCCAAGCCTGGCCGGGTTTACCCGCCGATTTGATAAACAACATTGACTGCATGCAACGAACGTTGGGGCCGATCACACTGGTCAGCACCTTGAGGGTCGCAGGGTTAAACAGCGTATCGCGAACAGGATCCGAACACTTGTGGGGAAAATGGATGCAAAGGAACCGGCGCAGGACTTCATCATCGTTTATATCCTCCGGCAACGGTTCGGCATTCTTGATCGCACCCCGTTTGCCGCGGCAAATCTCGATGGCTTCATTGCACAGGGCCTTCACTTCGGCAGGATCGAATGCCTGTTGCATGACCAAATATCCGTTCTGCGCATAAAACGACTTGATCGTCTCCGGATCAGCATCCGGCAGAAAGTATCCATCCACTTCGGTGCGGGGGGCAGCAGCAACATCAAGGGGCTTCATGACGCCGGAAACTACGTCACCCACTCAGGGGTTCAAGTTAAGGTCACGCGATTTGGTGCTAAACCTTGATTGAAATTTCAATCGTTCGGCTCAGAGCGGATCGCGTCCCGGCGCTGGGTCCAACCTTCCAGAAACTGTTCACCAGTCAGTCGGAGCGTGAGCAGGTCCTGGTCTTTGATCACAGCGATGTTCTCCTTGATGCGGACATGGTCAAACCGCACATCCGTGGCACGACCGGCCAGCGCATCCCAACGTCCAGCGGCGATTTCAGCCACCAACTCCGCTGCTGCCGTGGGCGGCACGTCGGCCCCTTCGGCAAACAGTTCCCGGATGCGAGGCAGCCATTTTTGCCCCGCCGGGGATTCGAGCTGAAGCTCGGTCATTGCGGTGCGAACGAGTCCGGGAAAGAGCGCGATAACCTTGACCCCGGTGCCTTCAAGTTCCGCCGCAATCGATTCGGTGAAGCGCATCAGGGCTGCCTTGCTCGAGCCATAGGCAGATCCCATGGGAAACGGCACCCCGGTGCCGCCGCCCACCACGTTCACGATGCGCCCGGTTTGGCGCTCCATCATCGCCGGCACAAACGCACGGCAGCAGAGAAACGCGCCCTGCAGATTGGTGGAGACATCGTTCCACCACGTCTCGGGATCGACCTCCCAAAAGGGACCAATGGCGTTGAACGCCCCGGCGTTGTTCACCAGCAGGTTCACCGGACCAAGTTCATTTTCGGCTTTGGCAGCGGCGGACCGGGTCGATGCGGCGGACCGGATATCCACCGGCAATGCCACCGCAGAGCCGCCCGCGGCATGAATCTCCTCCTGCAAAAAACGGAGCTTGTCTTCCGAGCGGGCGGCCAATCCGACCCGCGCGCCGGCCCGGGCCAACCGCAGGGCTGTTTGCCGGCCGATCCCAGCGCTGGCCCCGGTCACGATGGCAGTGGTATGGGCAAGATTCATGGGTCTACTTTCAAGGCATCGAATACGTATTTTTCCATTGGATACAGGAAACTGCCGTCCGGATGAAAAACGTCATGGAAGAGCACTTCCGGCTTCCCCTTGGCCGGGGTCCAGCCCCACGGATAAATCGTCTGGGACTTGCCGGAAACCAGCCCCCAGTTGATTGCTCCCACGTTGAACTTCTTTAGCAGTGGCAGGGAGTAGGCAAACGTGCTGCCGTGGCCGCGCGCCATGTATTCGGTGCAAATCAGGGGACGTCCGGGCCGCGCCACGGTGAGCAAACGCTCGATCATCGGCTGGGGTGGCAGGTAACAGTGAAAAGACGTGATGTCGGAGTTTTCCATCTGGAACCGATTCAGGTTCGCAAACTTGTCGTCGAAGTTCCACAGCCCGCAGGTCAACGGCTGGGTTATGCTCTCGACGGAGCGAGCCCAGTCGAAAACCGCCTCCAGCAGCGGCAGCGACCGATCGATCTGCAGATCCTTGGTGAAGGCATCATCACCCGCCTCGCCGTTGCCAGGCTCATTGTAGAGGTCCCAGGCAAACACGCGCTCGTCCGTGGCGTAGCGAGCCATCAGTCCCGTGGTGTAGCGCTCCAGGCGATCCCATTGCGACGGATCGTTCACCACGTGTACTCCCGGTGATTGCACCCATCCGGAGTTATGGGTGGAGGGCTTGGGCGCGGGCTGCGGCCCCAGTGCAAACTCCCGATTCCAACAATCGTCGAACAACACGAACATGGTGTCGATGCCGTGCGACGCGGCGATTTCGAGATAGCGGTCGATGCGGTCGGCAAAACCGGCCGCATCCGCCTCCCACAGCAAGTCATGCAAGTAGACCCGCATCGCGTTCATGCCGATACCCGCCGCCCAACTCAATTCCCGATCAATGGTCTCCGGATCAAACGTCTCCGCCTGCCACATTTCCAACTGGTTGATGGCGGTGCTGGGCAAGAAGTTGGCCCCCAGCCGATAGGGCTGTTGGTCAAACCAACGGTGGCTTTGTTCAATGGTCCAAACGTTCATAATATCACTCGCATGGCGGGATCGTTTTCGACGCGCCCCTTCAACTCCCGGACCACGTCCGCATAGTCCGGGTCGGTATAGCGATTTTCAAAGCAGACCGGATCACGGGTCAGATCAAAGAACTCGAAACTTGGCTCGGTGCGGCCCGGGACCGCCGCCCGAATCAACCGGTGTTGCTCGTTCCCTATGCAGTAAAACCCCCCGCCCTCTGCGAGCGTGAACTCGTAGCCCTCATCGCTGAGCAGACGGCCATCAACCGGCATTGGCTCGGCCCCCATCGCAGCGGCCAGCGTCGGGAAAATATCGATGGTCTGGCGACGCGTGTCATTGATCTGTCCGGCATCCGTTCCCCGGGGCGCCTGCATCAGGAACGGAACGCGCAAAACATCATCATAGCCGCAGTTGTGTTTTCCCCACAAACCGTGGGTTCCCAGCATATCACCGTGGTCGGAGGTGAACACAATCAGCGCGTCGCCGCCATAAGTGCGTCGGACCGCCGCCAGCACTTCACCAACCTGATCATCGATAAGAGCCATGTTGGCCAGATAGTGGTGTCGCATGCGTTCCCAATAAGCAGCATTGAAATTGGCACAGGCGCGATTGCGGGCATAACCGCAGCCATCGATGCCGTTGCCGTCACTCCCGTGATAACTTTCGTGATGGATGCGAGACGCATCCTGCCAAAGTCCTTCACGCCTCGGCATGGGCGGCAGTTTGCTGGCATCCACTCGCTCCAGATATTCCTCCGGCGGATCGATTGGATAATGCGGCCCGGAAAATGAAACCCACGCGAACAACGGCTGGGCGGACGATCGTGACTCGATGTATTCGGCTGCCTTCCTTCCCACCCACGCGTCGGGATGCCATTCTTTCGGCCCCGGGAAACTGAACACGCCGCCGTTTGACCGGTGCCAGGCTGCTTCCCGGTAGTCCTTCAAATGGCCCGCTGCCTCCAGTTCCCGACTGTAATCATCATACTGCCAAACCGAGACATTTTTGTCGTCCTGCAAGGCGAGGTGATCGAGGCCAAGACTCAGGTAATGTTCTCGCACCGACGGGACCGACGTCGTGGCATCCGGCGCAAACGATCCATACTCCACCGAAGAATAGTGGCACTTGCCAAAATGGGCGGAGGTATAGCCCTGGGACCGGGCCACCGAATAAAGATTGGGCAGATCCGGATTGAGGGGCGGACATTTGAAATTGCTGTAAGCCCCGTTGCGATGCGGATAGCAGCCGGTCAGCATCGCGCAACGGCTGGGCATGCACCAGGGACTGACCGTGAACATATTATCAAACCGCGTTCCCCGCTGTCCGATACTGTCGATGTGGGGCGTCTGTATCCCCTTACAACCATACGCACCCAAAGTATCGATACGTTGTTCATCCGTGGTGATGAGAATGACGGCACGCGGGCGGGAACTCATGGCGATCAGTTATCGGTTGGGAGAGAAACAAAAGGAGCGGCTTCGACCGCCCGGCCGGCCGCAGCCTGCAAACGGAGTTCAATTTCACGGCCCGTCCACCCTTCCACCCGACGGGCCACCCGCTGGGCAACAAGCTCGGCTTCGCCGGGGGCAACGGAAGACCGGGCCACCAAACGGCGGCGGTGCCGACCGGTGCATTCGACATCGCCGCGCCAGCTCAGCAACGCGATCGTGAGGGCATCTCTCAACGGCCGGTGCACCGCTGAGTTCCACAGGTCGTTTTGTTCAGCTGGATCGCGGATTCGATCATATAGTCGCCCCGTTTGCTCCTCGAGGTGATACTCGAGTTTCCAGTCGGCCGTGACCAAGGCACAGCTTTTGAACAGGGTGCCCGCTGCACAGGTACGGGGCGATGCCTTCCCATTTCGCAAGGGCTCGATCAGGTCAAATCCCTGCACGTCGGGCCAGTGGGCACCCGCCGTTGCGATCACGGTGGCCGTGATGTCCAGCCAGCTGGCGCACTTGCGCGTCTCTCCGGCAGGCAACACTCCGGGCCAACGCAGCAGCAGCGGCACACGCCAGGATTCGTCATACCAGCAATGCTTGTCGTTAAAACCGTGATCAAAGTATTGCTGGCCGTGATCCGACGTGAAGATCACCAGCGTATTCGCCGCCACGCCTTGATCATCCAAAAACGTCAACATCCGCCCCAACAGTTCGTCGGCGTAGACCGCGTAGGCGTAGTAAAGGCGGCGCCAATCATCGATGGCTCCCGCCTGTTCCGGGTCATAACGCCGGCCGACGGCTTCCACCCAATACGCCGGGTCACTCGGCGCCAATCCGTCGAACTCCTGTTTGGGCCCGAGGAGACCCAGCAGGTCCTGGTGGGACGCGGTCAACCGGTCCGGTTCTCCCGCCGTCAGATTTAACTCGGGCAGGAGCATGTCCGAGACCTGCTCGACACATCTCGCCGGCGGGTGCAGCGGCACGTGAGGTGCCTCCAGCGAGCAGAACGCGAAAAAACGTTCACCGCGCGCCATGGCCGCTCGCATGGCCCGCTGACACTGGTCCACAACAACAGCGTCCCGCACTACCTGCCCGACATCAGCAAAACTGCGATCTTCAGCGAATTCTCCGGTCGCGGCGAGTTGCCTGAGTTCCTCGTCGGAGGGCTGGACTACAACATCGAACCCGGGACAGGGACCGAAGTGCTGCTTTCCCGCCATGATGGTATGGTAACCTCGCTCGCGCAGCGGATCGACCAGAGTGGCCAGCTGAGGATCACGCCCCATGCCATTCTCCAGACAACCGTGGGCCGGAGCATGGAGCCCGGTCAGCAGGCTCGTCCGCGCCGGCGAACAAACCGGACTGGCAGTATGGGCTTGGGTGAACATCACACCCTCTCCGGCCAAACGATCCGCGTTTGGCGAATAGGCAGATGCATTGCCCATGCACCGCAACGCGTCACACCGCAGGGAGTCGGTGCAAACGAGAAGAATGTTTGGAGCGTCGGACATAGCCGTAAACGGGGCGGACTAGTTGACCGGGCCGCGGCGGGCCTCCAACTCGGCCCGAATGCCCGCGCAGACCTTCTCGTCGAGGGGATATCTGCGGAAGATGAAGTAGGCGATTACACAAGCCGCAATCGGTGCCAGGGTGAAGCTCCAGCGCATGCCCGCGAAGGTGGCGGCTGATTGACCGCCCCCCAGGGTGGAGTCGAACCCGGCCATCGAAAGCAGGAAGAGATTCAGGGCTCCGGCGATACCGATGCCGAATTTCAAGGTAAACGTCAGTGCCGCCCCATAGATTCCCTCCCGGCGTTTGCCCGTATGGAGCTCATCGTGGTCGCAGACGTCGGCCATCATCGACTGCATCACAATGATGAGACAGGACTGTCCCGGGCCCATGAATGCCGCCACAATCAATTGGTAATACCATCCGTCCGGCGTGTAGCAGAAATACTTGAGAAAGCTGGCGAAAGATACGGTAAGCAGGCCGAGGTTGACAGTGGCATGCTTGCCGATGCGTTTGGACAACTGCGCCACCACCGGCGTCATTGACAACGCCACCATGTGCTGCCCGATGCCGTAGACGAACTGATAACCGCTGCCCACCAGTTTGTCGCCATCCGCAATGTAGTAGACATTGAGGAAGAATCCGAGGAAATCGACCAGCGCGATGCCGAACCAAAACAGGGTATGCGTGCACATGAGCATCAGGAACGGCCGGTTCTTTGCGGTCTCGAACAGCATCATGCGCAGCGACGACTTGCCCTCTTTCTTCGCGATATTGAAGAACCGCTCCTTGCCCGAAAAGGCGGCGAACAAACCGGAGATCAGAATGGCCGCGCCCACGATGATACCCAGCGCCCGGGCTCCCCAAAGCGTGGCCGTGTCAAGAGGGACGCCCTGGGCATTGACCACCTCAACCGTGCCCCCCGCAAAAAACACCACCCCGAGTTTGGCCGCCAGCCACGGCATGCCCTGGTTGATCGGCCCGGAGATCTTCTCACCCGCCGCGCGAAAGGCGGCGACCACCGTGCGTTCGTGGTAGTCGGGCGTCAGCTCCTTGCCCAACGCAAAGTAGGGCACGATGTAGATCGTCGAGGCCGTGAAAAACAGCAGTGCCGTGATCAACCACCACCAAAACAGACCCGACTCGGTCAGATCCCACGGGATGAACCACATGATCCCGAAGATGATTCCGGCCGCGGTGGCACCCACTACCATGTAGGGTTTGCGCCGGCCCCAGCGGCTGCGGGTGTTGTCGGAAATGAATCCCAACAACGGATCCGAAATCGCGTCCCAAATGCGGAACACCAGCATGGCCGTGCCCATCAGGCTGGGGCTGACATGAAGGGTCGCCACAAACACCAGATTCATGAGCCGCGTGGCGGCATTGTTCATGAAGTTGGTCGCGACGCCACCGAAGCCGTAACCCAGTTTCTCCTTGGTGGAGACGATCGGCTGGTGCAGGGGAGTCGAAGACATCGGGATGGCGCGGAGGAGAAAAGGGAAACGCCCTCACAGCTCGCGAGGACGCTTCCTAACAAACGAACGAACTATCCTAGAACCGGAATGTGTTGGTGAGGAAGAATTCCGTGGGCAGTGAGTTACGGAAAACCGCCAATTGACCGTCCGGGTTGGTGACGACGGGAATGACGTCGTCGTCGCCAAAGGCGTTGCGAACATTGAGCTGGATTCGCCAGTTCAACTTGTCGCCAAAGAGCTTGCGCTCGTAGCCGACCCAAACGTCACCGTTGAGTTGGTCAGGCCCCCAGAATGGATTGGCGAGGTCGGGCAACGGAATGCCGGCAGCGTCCAACACCAACGGATAGCCAGTGGCGGCCTTGCTCTGCCACCGCACCGCGCCACCCACGGAGAATCCGGCGAATGGACCTTCGGGGAAGTTGTAGTTGGTGACCAGATTCGCGCGCCATTCACGCTGCTCAAGGGAGACCGTGCCCTCCTGCGAGAGCGTGGCCAGCAGGGAGTTGAAGTTCTCGTTTTGCCAACGTGTCGTGAAGGTGAAGCTCTCCGCGAGAATCGGCGCATCCCACACATCGGCAAACGGCGAGGCGAGAATGTTGGCATTAATCTGCGAGGCCACGGCGGCCACCTTGGGAGCGATGTTGTTCTGCACCGTCTCCTGCTGCCCAACATTGAGCATCAAACGCCAGTTGGGCGTGATGTTGGCCACCAGATCGATCTCGAATCCCTTGGAGGTGAACTCGCGGGTCGCGGACGGATTGGCGATCTGATCGAGATCGTCCTCGTTGTCACCGTTCTCGATCCGGTAGTTGTAAATCGCCTGAATGTTGGCGGGGAGCAGAGCCACGATGTCAGCGTAGGCTTCCTCATAGGAGCTCCAGAGGCCGGCGGCAGGATTACCCGGGGTGACGGCGAGAGCCTCCTCGATCGTGAACCCGGCATTCTCCGCGTCGTTCCAACGGCTCAACCAGTTGCCGATCCGGCTGTGGATCTTGGCATCCACCTCGGCGGTGTCGTTAATGATGTTGGTCTCAAACCAATTGAACCGCAGGGACATCTTGTTATCCAACAGCTCGACACTGAAGCCGTATTCCTCGGTGTCACCGGCAGGGGAAGCGATCTGGAAACCTTCGATGTCGGTGCGGACACCAACCGGGTTGAAGTTCTCCGAATCGTTGTAATGGAAACTCAGGCGGGGATTGCCGGGCAGGCCCAGTTTGCGCATCCACTCGTCGGGCACGTGGCCAACCAAACTCCAGGTCACAGTGTCACCCTCTTCGGGCGGCAAGATGTCGCTGGTGATCGGGTCACGCAGGCGATCGAGCACATTGGATTCGTCGAAGTTCACCTCGCCGTTGGCGTTGCGCACCAGCGCCTTGTTGCGCCAGTTGGTCTGGGTGTCGGTACGGAAACCCAGCAGGCCCACCAAGTGGCTGTCCAACAGGTAGCTCTGCACGGCGATGACTTCGGTTTCGATTTCGCGACGGGTGCGGGTGAAACTGTTGAGGTAATGGCGAGTGGCCATCTCCCCGACAAAGAACGTGTCGTCGGTGCGGTTGTAGGTCTTCGCGTTGTATACACTGGCGTTGGCCGGTAGGTCGATATCAATGTAGTTCGTGATCCGGACATCATCAAAGGACTGGATGCTCGCATCGTTGTGCAATGGCGGAGTCAGATAAACCTGAGAGACCACCTGGCGACGACCGATGTTGAGGTTACCGAAGTGGTAATCACTACCGCCGAGATCGATGTCTTCTGAGACCCAAGCCGCCCCGATGCCTTGATCCATGATGTCGCGTCTTTGGTTGCTGATTACGCCGGTGAAGACGTGGCGGCCCAACCACTTCAATCCATCCTTGCCGGTGAAATCCAAATCGTAGAAGGCGGTCAAACGAGCTGCTTCGCGCTCGGTAAAACTCGTCTCGTGCCCCAAGATGCTGGCTTGGCGGTTGCCCGAGGTGAAGGCCATCAGGCGGCCCACGTTGGGGTTCGGCGTCTCATCGTTGCGGTATTCATTTATGTCCACCACCACGTCGTTGAAACTCACCTGGAAGCCACCGCTGTTGAAGGGGAAGCGACGGAAGGTGCTGTATTCCTGCTGATCGTAGTTGATCTCGAAGCCCGCCTTTCCATTCAGAAAGGTCTGCTCCAGCATGACGTTCGAAGCATCGAAGTCCTGAATCGCCAGGTTAGTCGTGCCGGACAAGGCCATGTTTTCGTTGTCGAAGACATGCAACGGGAGAGAAGCCGTCACAAAGTTGGGCAGGTATCCTTCGTGATAGAGTGAACTGTTCACAAAGTAGTCCCATGTCCGGTAGGGTCGCCCGCCAAAACCACGAACGGCCCGCATCACGCTGGCGTCAAGATCGGTGCCGCTGAGTCCGGTGCTTCCGGTGGGTTGTTCGTAAATCAGCGAAATCTGGATAAAATTCGGCAACGCCGCGACACCATTGATGTTTCCTCGGGTCAGGCCGGGACGACGCTGGTCAATGGTGTATTTGGGCACAAAACTGCCGTCGCGGAAAAACGCCGGGAAATTTGTGCCCGTGATGGCTTCCAATGGTCCTGGGTCAGGTATGGAAAACCAACTCGACACGCCATCTCCCGGCGGTGTCACCTGAGGGGGATTGGTGGTGATTTCACCGGACTCGTAATTGGCCCGGATCACGGTCTTGCCAAGGAAGTCACTGCCTTCGTTTTCAAATAACACACCTTCCACCGTCGCATAAAAACGTTCCTTCTCCTCGAAGGTCGGGCGCTGCTGGTAGTTGAACTTGTCGTAAACTCCCGCGAGCCGCACCCCCAGCCGGTCGTCCACGAGCACGGCATTGTAGTCAAAGGTCTCGCGGTGACTTGAGCGTTCGCCGAGCCGCACGCTGAATTCGCCAAAGTTGCCGGTCAAGGAAGGGCGCAGCGTGGCGTTGTTGATCACTCCTCCGGCACTGCCGATACCGAAGAGCAACGAGTTGGGACCACGATTAATGGTAACCCGATCGGTGTTGTAGCTGTCGAACGCGATATCGGTTTCGAAATAGTTGCGGGTCAACTGGGCGGTGGCCAAGCCCCGCACCCGTTGGCCATTCTGAGGATTGGTCCGCTCGTCGGCCAAGTCGACGCGCTGGCCTCCGGCGATCGCTCCATTGCCACCGGCAAAATTACCGTGGGCACCCGACGTCTCCGTATTGAGGGCGTAGGAGAGCAGGGTTTGCGAGTCCGTCGCTCCGGTGTCGTCGAAGAATTCCGACGTCATCACCGAAATCGCAGCGCCGACATCACGCAAAGGCGTCTTCAGCCGGGTGCCTGCCAAGGTGGAGGTTGCACGATAACCTTGGTCATCGCTGGCATCCACCGTGAAGGGGCTGAGCTCGTAAATTTCCTCCTCATCGTCGGAAGCCAACTGGGCAAAAGAGAAAGGTAAAATGGCCAGCGTAAGTCCGGCCATGACAGTCTTACTCAGGGAAAAGAAACCCTGAGCGGCAGGGAGGTTTGCGTTCATGGGATTGGGTTGAGGTGGGTCATCGTTCGGCGTCGAAAGGCACCGAACTCGGATGGATCAAACGACGATATCCGTCCGAATGGTTCATGGGGTATGGGTGGGGGGGTATTCGCCGGCAACACGGGCCCGACGATGCATCGAGACTATCAACCCATGCGCAGGACGTCTATTGTTCAGTCACACGTAAAATTGACCCAAACACACATTCTTGTTTCTTTAAGAAGAGTTTTACCTCTGTAGATCTACAGTCGCACATATTTTAATCCACATCCATTACCCCCACGTTCCGATCGAAAATCCTCCGCTCCATGCCTGTGAACGACTTCACCTTCCCCAATCCTTCCGACTTGTCCGCAGCCCACGACCCGGGTCCTGACACCGCGCCCAAGATCACGTCGAGCCACGATTTCTCGTTCCTGCTGGATCGGTTTGGCATCATCATGGCCGGCCACACCCTGGTTCGATCCGGCAACCATTTTGCCCGGCTGCCATCCGAGTTCAGCCAGGTGTTGGTAAGTTGCGGAGGCCTGGGCTATGGATTGGTGGATGATGTCTGGGTCGAGCTTCCCCCCGGCACGGCATACGTTACCCCGATGGGAAAACCGCATGCCTACCTCGCTCCCCCCGGCACCTGTTGGGAGTTTTCGTGGGTAATCTACCGCGATTTTGGACCCACTGACATCAAGTTGTTTTTGGACCATGAAGTCCCCTACACGGCACAAGTGGACCCCAATCTCCTCTCCTACCCCCTGCAGGGACTCCACAACGAATCCATCCACCGTCAGGATGAGTTGATGATGCAATCCTGGGCGCAACTCGCCCATGCCTACATCCGCCGCGCGCTGGCGGGAGATGACCTGGATCCTCGGCTTCGCCGCCTGTGGCTGAGAGTTCAGGAAGATCTGTCGCAACGTTGGGACTGCCGCCGGATGGCACAAATCGCCAACGTCAGCGAAGAGCACCTGCGGCGCTTGTGCCACAGCGCCTACGGCCAGAGTCCCATGAACCGGTTGTCCACAATCCGCATTCGCCACGTCGCCGACTTGCTCGCCTACTCTGACCTCAGCCTCGAACAGATCGCCGAAGCGATGGGTTACTCCGACGCTTCCTCGCTGTCGCGGGCATTTAAACACAGTCACAAGTTATCGCCGGCGCGATACCGAAGAAAAATCCGCGCTCCTGCGTGATCCTTGGTCGAGAACGGGTGCCGGTTTCGGCTTGCTCGAAAATCACCCGTCGTCTTGCCACGAGCTTTCTTTCCGCGAGACTGGCCAACCCTTGCCGAAACGTCCCGGTAACATGACTGCCTTTTTACCGGGGGACTTTTCCCTACCTCCTACTCCTCACAAATCTATGAAAACCAAGATCCTTCTTTTGCCCGTTATGGCGGCCTTGTTGGCCGCATTCGGATTTGCCGGCCCGATCGACGACCTGCCGGCCAAGGCCTCCACCGACAAATCCGAGTATCGCAAGTTCACCTTGGAAAATGGCTTGGATGTGATCCTGCTTTCCGATCCCAATCTCAACATGTCTTCCGCTTCCGTGGCGGTGAAGGTGGGATCGATGGGAGATCCCAAGGAGCGCCAGGGCCTCGCCCACTTTCTCGAGCACATGCTGTTTCTCGGCACCGAGAAATATCCCGAAGAAGGCGAATACGGCGAGTATCTGCGCAGCAACGGCGGTTACAGCAACGCCTACACCAGTCTCGAACTCACCAACTACCATTTTGAAGTCGCTCACCACGCCTTCGAGGGTGCCGTCGATCGCATGGCGCAGTTCTTCATCGCCCCCCTCTTTCTGGAGGAGTTCACCGAGCGCGAGATGAATGCGGTCGACTCGGAATACGAAGCCAACCTGCAACGCGACGTCTGGCGCAACCAACGACTCCGCCGCCATCTTTCGGACCCGTCCCACCCCTACAGCAATTTCGCCATCGGCAACCTCAACACGCTCACCGGCATCGAACGCAGCGAGTTCATGGATTTCTTCGACCGCCACTACAGCGCCAATCAGATGGCGCTTTCCATGACCGGCACGGCGAGCCTTGACCAGATGGAGGCGTGGGCCCGCGAGTATTTCAGCCCGATTGAAAACAAGAACGTGGAACGCATCACGTTCGCCGAACGTTTCCTGCCCGAGGGCGAATCCGCGCGCGTCGCGTTCATCAAGCCGGTGCAGGACATGCAGGACTTGTGGATGACCTTCAACATCCCCTCGAAGCGCCACCGCTACGCGGGCAAGGCCGGTGAGCTCCTGTCTTATGTGCTGGGTTACGAGGGCGAAGGCAGCCTCTTGTCCAAGCTCAAGGAAGAGGGCCTGGCGACCCAGGCCTACGCCTCGCCCAACTACACCTCCGACGACTTTGGCATCCTCTATACCGGTGCGTCCCTGACACCCAAGGGCATCGAAAACTATGAACGGGTGCTGGAACTGTTCTACGGTTACTTTGAGCTGCTACGGAACTCGCCCTACCCCATGCACCTTTTTGAGGAGCAAGGCTACATGGCCCGGCTCAACGAGCTCTATACCGACAAGGGCGAAGGCGCCAATCGCGCCGTGGAACTCGCCAATGCCGCCCTTAACTTCCCCCTCGAAGACGCGGAACGGGTCGCCTACATTTGGGCCGAACCCGACGAAGCGGGTTACTTTGAGATTCTCGATTATCTCCGGCCGGCCAACATGCTCGCCCTGATCATCGGCCAGGATGTTCCAACCGACTCCGTGGAGCCGTATTTTGACGCTGAATACAGCTTCCACGAACGCACCGATGAACTCTACGACCGGCTGCTCAACGCCCAGCCCGTCGCCGGGTTGAAGGTGCCGGCCTCTAATCAGTTCATCCCCAAGGACGCCACTTTGATTTCCCAGCGCCCGGCCCTGCTCATCAACGAACCCGGCCTGCAGCTGTTCTACTCGCAGGACCAGGAATTCGAACGCCCGCGGGCCGCTTACGTCTTCCGAATTCGCCAGCCCGAGTCCATGACCGACCTTGAATCAGCCGTGCTCAAGGACCTCTACGTGCAGGCGGTCAACGAGATGATGAATGAAGTGACCTACGCCGCGCGACTCGCCGGTCTCAACTTCAGCCTGACCCAGGACCTGGAGGGCATCAGCTTGTCCGTGGATGGCTACGGTCAATCCGCCCGCGAGCTCCTCGACTACATTGTCACGCACCTGCCCAAACTCGATCTTCCGGTCGAGCGCTTCCAGGCAATCATGGATTTGCAACTGCGCTCCCTTGCCAGCTTCAACCGACAGGACGCCTACATGCAGGCAGTCCAACTGCATCGGAAATCCGGTCTGAACAAGTATTACACGCCTCCGGAAATTCTCTCCGTCGCTGAGAACGTGACCTATGACGATGTGAAGTCCTTCGGGGCCAAACTCTTCAAAACCGGGAAGATCGAGAGTGTGATGCACGGCAACCTCACCGAGCGCCAGGCCGTAGATGCGGCCCTCATGGTGCAGGAGAAGCTCGCCACGGACTTACCGGAGGGCACGACATTGTTCTCGTTGTCGGCCCGGGCACCTTCGCCGGGGAACGACCAGATGCTTCCCACCAAACTGATCGTGAACAACTCCACCTACTGGCAGGAATACATCATGGGCGCCGACAGTCCCGACTTGCGGGCGGCATCGATCGTCATCCGCAACTTCGTCTCCTCCCCGTTCTACACCGAGATGCGGACCCGCCAACAATTGGGCTACATCGTATGGGCCTTCACCACCCGCCGGGAGGACCTCATTCACGCCGGGTTTGTCATCCAATCAGCGGACTACGATCCGGGCGAATTGCAGGACCGGGCCGAGACCTTCATTCATACTTTCCCCCAACTGTGGTCCGAAGTCTCCGCCGAGCAGTTCCAGACCTTGGTGGAGGCGGCGAAATCCGAAGTGGCGGAGAAGGACAAGTCCATCGCCGAACGAGCTGCAAGCTACTTCACCCGGGCCTTTCAACACGACATGGAATGGGATCGCCAAGACGCCACGCTGGCGGCTCTCGACGCTCTCACTCCGGAAAAGGTGGGGGACATGATCGCCGCCGCCATCGCTCCCGACACCCGCCGGCTGCGCACCGTGCTGGCCTACGCCGAGCAACACGAGATGCCCGAGTAGTAGTTTCTGGCTTAGCCGATTTTAGATGTATCTACAAAGGAGCCCAAAGCCCCAAGGGGCATCAGCTCCTTAACCGAACACGGTATTCAGCCAAACTCCTTTGCAGTGGGCTTGGACGCGATTTGCGGAGCCCGATCGCCGCGGCAAAAAGAAGTAAACGATGGATAACTATAGCTTGGATTTCCCATAATCGGTTTTGGATTGTCGCTTGGCGCCGGATCTTGGGAGTAATACTTCCAACGGACTCAGTCACAGGCAGGTTCAGAAACCTCAAGACCTCTGCCAACACCTCACGATGGGCAACCTGCAAGCGTTCGTAGGGGACAAGAAAGGGTATTATCCCGTTACGACTGAAGAAATCCAACCAACGATCGTCCTCTAAATTAACCGCATGGAGTTGCCGGTGAAAGTCGTGCCAATCAAAATGGAGTGATTGCTTGGAAAGCATTTCCCCTTTGCTTCGGGCTGTCATGATCCACTGGTCCGATTGAATGGCCCGCATCATGGATATCGCCTGTCGCATTTTGTTGCAGCGAGTAATGAAAATGAAACGGACCTCTGGGAAAAAGCGCTCCAACACTTCTCGGTCCGATACGCATGAGTCCAAATCGTTTTCGTGCCTCAGACGTTCTAGAGACTCCAGTAGATTCCAGTGCATCAGTTTCAAACAACTGACTCCGTTAGGCGTAGAATGCCGTCGTTGAGTCTCTTGTACGAACTCCGTGAATGATTTGAACCCCCATTCGG